>JABFFZ010000004.1 GCA_013112725.1 Chloroflexota bacterium | reverse complement strand
AGGAGCGTCACTTGGTGGAGTGTTTTATTAACAAAATCAAACATTATCGCCGCATCTTTTCTCGATTTGAGAAATATGCCAGCCGTTATTTGGCCTTTTTGAGCTTCGCTGGCGCTCTCATTTGGTTACGGTGAAATGTCAACACAACCTAGTCTTCTACACTAGAGGTTGGAGATTAGAGATTGATGATTCAATCTCTACGATTCGCTATTTGATAATCGTTGCGCGCAAGTTATACCGGAAAGCGATATGGTTGCAAAATTTTAGCGGCGGCGGATTTTGCTGATGGCCATGTTATACAGCGCCCGCACTTCAGGGATGTCCAGCAGCAGCACCAGTCCTGCATACACGCCTAACCCGGCGGCGCTGCCGAGGAGTACCACCAGCAACCGCCCGCCAAATCGTGCCATCGGTAAGAATCCGGCGGCCACATCAGCCACCAACAGCGCCAGCACACCGGTAACAACGGCGGCAAAGATAGTTTTAACCGCCAGCCGGATAATGCCGTAACCATGCAGCCCGCCCAACTGTCGCTGCAAAAACCAGAGCATGATCAGGGTATGAACAATGTGTTTCACCGCATCGGCAATCATCAGGCTAAAGAGACCCATGGAAGGCAGCAGCAGCACGGCCGTTGCCGTATACACCCCAATCGCCAACACCCCCGCCAACGCCGGCCGCCAGGTATCTTGCCGGGCATAGGAAGCAAAGACCAACATCTGGTCAATACCGGCAAACGCCAGCCCGACCAGATAAAACCGGAGGACATGGGTGGTAATTTCGGAATCGGCGGCAGTGAAACGGCCGTGTTCCAGCAGCAGCGCCACGATAAACGGCGCCAAGGCAAACAGCCCCGTCCCCGCCGGTAAGAGCAGCGCCACCACCAGGCGAATGCCACCCGCCAGCGTCGCCTTAAACTCTTCTACCCACGCCGCCGCTGCCTGAGGGTCAACCAGTTTGGCCGCCTGGATGGAAGAGGCAATTTGCGACAGCGTGGGCAGCGTAGCCAAAGACAGCGCCGTCACCACCAGCCCCAGTGGAAATTGATATAGCGTGGTGGCATAGGTCATGTAAGTAACGCTGTTGTCACCCGTCAAAATTGCCAGCCGGTAACTGATCCAGATGGCGATCTGGTTGACCACCAGCCCGGCCAGGATGGGGGTATACAAGATGACAATGCGCCGCACGGCCGGATGCCGCCAATCGAGCCGCCAATGAAAACGGCCGTCGTGCAACCCCGGTAGCTGGATGGCAATTTGCAACGCCGATCCCAATAACATGCCCCATACCAGGCTGGTAATCTGGTCGGGCCGCAGCAGCGCCACCACCACAATAGCCCCATTAAACACGGCGCTGGTAAACGCCGGATAGGTAAACCGCTTCAGGGCAAACAGCAGGCCAGACAGCACGCTGGCAATACTCAAAAGCAAAACGGCCGGGGTTGCCAACCGCATCAAATCCACCGTCACCTGGAACAGCGCCGGGTCGCTAAAATTGCGCGCTCCGGCCAGCCAGGCTACCTGCTCGGCAAAAAGCTCCACCAACACCATAATCAGGCACAGCACAAACGTGGCCAGCGACAACACCGCGCTGCCCAGCCGCCATAGCTCCGCCCGCTTTTCGCGGCTGGCATAGTCGCTAAAAACCGGCACCAGGCTGGAACTGACCATTTCGCCGCCGCTGATCAGGTTGAAGAGGGTCATGGGGGCCAGCGTTGCCACTGTGAACGCGGCCAGCAGGGGGGACGTGCCGTAGAGGTTAGACTTGACAATTTCGCGCACCAGCCCCAACACGCGGCTGGCAATGTTGCCCACCGCCAGCACAGCTGCTGCTCTGACCACACCACGATCCGCGCCCAAGTTTTTAGGCGAGGTGGGGAGAGGCATTTCTACGGCCGTGAACACCGGCTGCGTATTCACATCGGGCGAATCGGTAGATTCAATCATGAGGTGGGCATTGTAGAGGATAGGCAGGGGGTGGGCAAACGGTATCAGGCTACGGAACTGGTTTGTTATGCCTACGCTCACGGTTTGGGTGGCAAGTAACAGGTGGCAAGTAAGAGAGGATTACCCGCCACTTGCGACTTGCCACCTGCCACCTTACGTCTTGGTTAACAACAGATTGCCATACCTATCTACGGCCGTGCCCCATTCTGGCGGTACAACAATGGTGGTGTCATACTGGAAGAGGATGGCCGGGCCGGGGAATTGATGGCCGGGGCGCAGGCCGGCCCGATCATACAATCGGGTGACGACGAGCTGCTGGTTAAACCATACTTCTTTTTCGCCAACCCATGCGGCGGTGGCGTCTGGTTCACCCAGCGGATATTGGGGCAAAGGGGGTGGGGTAACGGAGGCAACGGCCGTGAGCCGTATCGTCACAATCTCCACCGCCACCTCCGGCTGGTGGTACCCATAGCGTGTCTGGTGGGCAGTGTGGAAGAGGGCGGTAATCGGTAATCGGTGATCAGTAATTGATGGTCGGTCAATGGGAATAGTCAGTTCGTGGGATTGGCCTTTATAGCGCATATCCAGAGCATAATGCAGGGTTACGTCGTGATGCCCTTCGGCCGCCATTTCGCTGCGGGCGCGTTCCTCCAAACCGGCAAATTGCGCCCCCAACCAATCTCCAATCTCCAATCCCTTATCTCCTAATATCCCAATACCCCCCGCTACGGCGGCCATCACCGTCCGCGAATAATCCTTTGTTGGCGCAGCTACCAACATACCTAATGCCGACAGCACACCGGGCGACGGCGGGATGAAAACGCGAGGAATGTGCAGATTGGCGGCCAGTTCGGCGGCGTGCAGCGGCCCCGCGCCGCCAAACGGCAGCAGCGTAAACAGACGCGGATCATACCCCCGCTCCACCGAAATATGGCGAATGGCGCGTTCCATGTTGGCATTCGCCACCTGGATCACGCCCCAGGCCGCCGCTTCCACCGAATCTGTCCCCATCATGCTTGCCAGTTCGCTCAACGCCGCCCGCGCCGCCGCCACATCCAGCCGCATCGCCCCCCCCAGAAAATGATCCGCATCCAGCCGCCCCAATACTAGATTGGCATCGGTGACGGTAGCCCGAGACTGGAGGTTAGAGATTGGAGATTGCAAGCCGTCTTTAATCGCCAATCGCCAATCGCCAATCTCTTTCCCATAACACGCCGGGCCGGGATCAGCGCCGGCACTTTGCGGGCCGACATGCAGCGCCCCGCCCGCATCCACGTAGGCCAGGCTGCCGCCACCCGCACCGACGGTGTGAATGTCAAGGAGGGGCAGGCACAGGGGCATCCCGGCAATGTGGCCGCTGGTGGTGGTGGGGATACGGCCGTGACACAAAGCCACATCTGTACTCGTCCCGCCCATATCAAAGGTAATCAGGTCGCTAAAACCGGCCTGGGCAGCCACATAGTGCGCGCCTACCACGCCACCCGCCGGGCCAGAGAGCGCCGTGCGCGCCGCCTGCTGCCCGGCGGTAGCCGCGCTGATGACACCGCCGTTGCTCTGCATGATGGTTAACGGCCGTGCCCCCAACCCATCCGCCAATCGCCCCAGATACCGGCTCATCAACGGGGCCACGTAGGCGTTGATGACGGTGGTAGAGGTACGTTCGTATTCGCGGTATTCAGGCAGGATATCGGCGGAGAGGGATATTGGGATAGGGAGATATTGGGATATTGTGTGTTGAATTTGCCGTTCGTGACCTGGATATAGAAATGAAAAGACCAGGCAAACGGCCACCGATTCTATTTGCTCCTCGGCCAGTTTTGCCAGGATGGGGCGCAAACCGTCCGGGTTGAGGGGGCGCAATACATCGCCCTGGGCGGTGATGCGTTCGTCCAGTTCAAAGCGCCAGTAGCGGGGAACGAGTGGAGGCGGCTTCTGAGGTACCAGAGCGTAAATGTCAGGCCGGTTTTGGCGGCCGATTTCCAGCACGTCGGCGAACCCTTTGGTGGTGATAAGCGCCGTGCGCGCACCGCGCCGTTCCAGCAGGGCGTTGGTGGCGACGGTGCTGCCATGCACAACGGCCGTGCCCTCTGGCACATGCAGCACATCAATCCCCTGCAATATAGCCGCGGATGGGTCATGGGGGGTGCTGAGTTGTTTGTGGATTTGCACCCGGCCATCAGCGCCCACCCAGACAAAATCCGTAAATGTACCGCCGGTATCTACGCCTAATCGTACATTCATAACCAACCCAATCTATATCAACATTCCATACCTGTCCAGAATTCTTTGCCTGCTGCGTAACATTTATCCCAGCAGGATTGCACGATTGGTAGCAGGCAGCAACAAGGCGTAAAATCTACTTTGTGAAAAAGGATATTTAGAGTGCAAAAGTATTGGGTGGGACGGCCGTGATACTGACGTAAGAAGAAGCAGGTGATGAGACAGGTTCCGACAGGTAAGGGCGCACAATGGCACGGTCAGTATGCTCACGGCCGTACCCACTGCATCCCCTCCACGCCAATTTCACCCGGTTGCCAGCTGTGCTGAAACAGCTCATATAAAAAACACTCAGCCTCACGCATGTCCGCGCCGAAGGTCTGGTAGAGATACGCAATGGCCGTGTCATCTAACGTTACCCTGGGCGCATCTGGCAGGCCAAAATAGGCCAGCCGCCGTTCCAGCCAGATGTGATAATGCGCCAGGGAAATTTCGGCATCCAGCCAGACCGTTGCCAGCGGCAGGTGGGCGCGGCGGAAATGGAGCGTCAGGTCGGTGTGGCTGCTAAAGAGAAAGGTCACGGCCGTGCCCCAACCCAACCAGCGCCGCCGTTCCCGCCAACGCAGCCGCTGCGCCTCGTCCAAAACAAAGACACCGCCAGCCGCCGGCTGCGACACAAAATGGCTCTGCCCCTCCGGTATGTACTCATACAGCACCGCCTGCCCTTGCGCCTGTGCCATCGCCGCCAGTTTGAGCAAGGTAGTCGTCTTGCCACACCCTTTGCGGCCAAGCAGTTGCAGGTGGGTAAACCCCTTGTCCAGGATTTGTTGCACGGTGGGGGGGATGAAGGCCACGGCCGTCCACTCCTCCGCCGTTAGCGCCCCAAAGGGATTCTTGCTGTATCCTAATCGGTGGTGGAAGAAGAACTCTCTGGTTGCCATGTGATTCTAGAGTTGCCAAATTTTTCCATATAAAATTTGACAACTCTCTCTACAATTACCTATTTCCCCTGGTTGGATTCCTGCTACCTGTAGGGCATAATAGTATCATGTCGAAAACATCCGCCAACATGGAGTTGTTTGTATGACCAATTTTGGGCCAACATGGGTTGGGCAAACCCTGGGCGGTCGCTACAAAATCGAAGCTATCCTGGGTCGCGGCGGTATGTCGGCCGTTTACCGCGCCCATGATCCCAATCTAAACCGGCGCGTGGCCATCAAGATCATCCACCAAAACCTGACGGACAACCCCGAATTTATCAAACGCTTCGAGCAGGAGGCATCGCTCATCGCCCAACTGCGCCACCCCAACATCATCCAGGTGCATGACTTCAACCACGAAGGCAGCACTTACTACATGGTGATGGAATACATTCCCGGTGAAACATTGTCACACCGCCTGGAGGCGCTGAAAAATGCCGGGCTGCGCCTACCCCTGGCCGACACCGTGCGGATTATGACCAAAATTTGCAGCGCCGTAGATTACGCCCACCAACGGCGCATGATACACCGTGACCTGAAACCGGCTAACGTGCTGCTCGATCTGCTGGGGGAGCCAACGCTGACCGATTTTGGTATCGCCAAAATGATCGGCGAGCAGCAACCAAAGATAGCCTCGGCCATGCCGTTGGGCACGGCCGCCTACATGGCCCCGGAACAGGTGCGTGGCGAAGAAGCCGATCATCGCTCCGACATTTACTCCTTGGGTATTATTTTGTATGAGATGCTCAGCGGCGACCCACCTTTCCACGATCAATCTACTTACCAGGTAATGATTAAACAGGTGAGTGAACCGGCGCCGGACATTCAGGCGGTGGAGATGAACACACCCCATTCGCTGGTGGCCATTGTGGAACGGGCGCTGGCAAAGGAGCCTGATGCCCGTTTCCAAACCGCCGGTGAAATGGCCAATGCTCTGAGTACGGTAGGTCTGCAACTACAAGGCCCATCCGACACCCTGGCTTCGCGCCATTTAGACCGGTTGGGCATCTTATGGCAGCAGGCGCGGGATGCGTATGATGAGCGCGCCTGGCAGGAGTGTATTGCCAAACTGGACGAATTGCGCCACACCGACCCCGATTATCAACACCACAAAGTAAGCAGTTTACGCCGGGATATACTGGGGCAATTGAGCAAACAGGCCGAACGTGACTTCAGCAGCGGGCAGTTTGTAGATAGTCTGGCTGCCATCGCCGCCATCCGCCAATATGATCCCGATTACCCGGTGAATGAACTGGAATTTAAGGTGCGCATGGGGATGCAGCAGGCCGATTTGCGCCAGCAGATTGATCACGCCTATCAAGAAGCCGTTGGCCTGCTGGAGGTACGCGATTACGAAGGGGCGCTGAACAAGTGGCATTCTATTCAACTGCAAAAAGAAACGTTGGCGGTAGCTGACCCGATGTTGGTGGAAAAACGGGCCACCGAGGGAGCTTGCGCCATGCTGTATACGGCCGCTCTCGCAGCTTTATCGCAGCACCAGCCACAATTGGCGTTGGCCAAACTGGCGCATATTGCCAAAATTGATCCCCGTTTCCCAGATTCGGCAGGGGTGCAGGCGCAGGCGGAAGCGATGCTTGCCGGGCCACCGGTGGTTCAGTCACGCCGCGCCCTGCTGGGGGTAGGTGGCATTATGCTGGCGCTGCTGCTGCTGATCGCTGCGGGCGTTATATGGCGGGGCATGGCCGGGGGAACAACGGCCGTCGCCGCCACCGCCACCAGGCAACTGGCTGCCCTACCGGCCACAAGTACAGCCACCGTAACCGGCGTCGCCGTCACTCATACGCCGTCCACCACCCCCACCACCACACCCACGCCCACCGGTACGGCCACTGCCACTGCCACCGCCAGCCCCACAATGACCCATACGCCTGTCCCCACGGCCACGCCCCAATCGCTAGACCGGGCCATTGCCCAGGAAAACGTTTCTCTCTTTGCCGCGCCCGACGCGGCATCCACCGAATTGGCCATTATTGAAGCCGGGGAAGTGGTCTGGGTGCTGGCCCGTTCGGAGACGGGTAACTGGCTGTACGTGAGCAATGACAATGGCGATCGCGGTTTTGCCAGCCTGGAGCGGTTGACCTGGCCTGGTGATATTGAGACGCTGCGGGTGCAGCAGCCGGTGATCGTGGTGGCTGCGCCCTCGGTCACGGCCGTGCCCTCCACTGCCAACCTCGTCTTCAACCTGTACCAGCTTGAAGGTACCCAAACCTGCAACGGTGAAGCCTGGACAATCAAAGTCTTTATGGAGGGGCAAGGCGGGAATGGGATTTATAACTATTACTGGAACGATGCCTTGTTGGTAGTCAATGCCACCGGCAGCTACACCTTTGACGTGCGCAGTGGCGGCGGCCCCGTCATCGGTACCGGCCGCGTCACCTCCGGCAATCTATCGGCCGCAAAAGAGTTGTTTCTGACCCGGCCGATCTGCCCTTAAGAAGAGACCTGATCTCTCTCATGCCCCCATCAGCCCTCACCACCTACCACCTGAGCAAAACGTACCAGCAGCCGCAAGGCTGGCGGCGGGCGGTGCGTATGGCCCCGGTCACGGCCGTACAAGACATCACGCTTACCGTGCCCACCGGCGAGCTGTTTGGGCTGCTTGGCCCCAATGGGGCGGGCAAAACGACGCTGGTGAAGATGCTCTGTACGCTGCTACGGCCCACGGGCGGCACGGCCGTTGTGGCCGGGCACGACCTGAATGAAGCGGGCGGCATCCGGGCAGCGGTGGGGTTGGTCGTCTCGGATGAGCGCAGTTTTTACTGGCGGCTAACAGCGCGGCAAAACCTGGACTTTTTCGCCGCGCTGTACGGACTGCACGGCGCAGCGGCGCGGCAGCGGGTGCAAATGGTGCTGGCCGAAGTGCAGCTAGAGGAGGTTGCTGAACGCCGCTTTAGCAGCTTTTCCAGCGGCATGCGGCAGCGCTTAGCCATTGCCCGCGCCCTGCTGCACCAGCCCCGCCTGCTCTTCCTGGATGAACCAAGCCGCAGCCTGGACCCGACGGCGACACAAAAACTGCACGACCTGATCTTGCGTCTGCGTCAGGAACAGGGCATGACCATTTTTCTGATCACCCATGATCTGGCGGAGGCGGAGAAGTTATGTGACCGGGTGGCGCTGCTGCATCAGGGACGGATTCAAGCCATTGGGCAGCCGGCGGCGCTGCGCCGGGAACTGCGCCCGCAGCGGCAGTATGTGATTCAGGTGGGAGAAATGGACTCGCCGGCACTGAACACCGCCGAAGTGACCGTTGTCCATACCCTGAGGCAACAAAACGTCACGGTAAACGGCCGTACCCTCACCTTTCAATCAGCAGAGGAAGATGGCTTGTTGACGGCCGTGCTCCACACTCTGCACACTCGCAACATCCCCATCCACACCATCACCAGCGCGCCGCCGTCTCTGGAAGAGGTGTTTGCTCATTACACAGGAAAGTGAACAGTGAACAGTGGGTACTGCTTGCCGGTTACTGCTCACGGCTTACCAACAAAAATGACCCTCTCCCGCCTCCTCGCCTTCCTCATCCGTGATTTTCAGAACGAAGCCAGTTACCGCTTTGCTTTTCTGCTGACTATTGGCGGCGTGGTGTTCCGGTCGCTGCTCTTTTTCTTCCTATCGGAATTTATTGGCGTGATTGCCGATCCTTTTTTGGGGGAGTATGAGGGGGATTATTTTAGTTTTGTCATCATCGGCATTGCGTTGGGGGGCTATTTTGGCGTGGGGCTGACCGGCTTTTCGTCGGCGCTGCGCCAGGCGCAGGTGACGGGCACACTGGAAGCGACGATGATGACACCCACCCCCGTCCCCCTGGTCATCGTCGGTTCGGCGCTGTGGAGCTACACTTACACTACCTTCCGCGTGTTCATTTACCTACTCTTTGGCACACTTTTCCTGACGCTGGATTTGAGCCGGGCCAATATCCCGGCGACCTTGCTGATTCTGGTCTTGAGCATTATCGCTTTTGCCAGCATGGGCATTATGGCCGCCAGCGTTATCATGGTCATCAAACGGGGTGACCCGATGTCTGGGGTGTTATCCAATGCGGCCAATTTGTTGGGCGGCGTCTTTTACCCGGTGGCAATTTTACCCGCCTGGCTGCAACTATTCTCGTATCTGCTGCCGCTGACCTATGCCCTGCACGGTCTGCGCCTGGCCATGCTCAACGGCGCGAGCTGGGCGGAACTGGCGCCCGACATAGGGGCACTGCTGGCTTTTTGTGTGGCGCTGGCCCCCCTGTCGCTGCTGCTCTTCCACTGGGCGGTGGAACGCGCCCGCGCCGAAGGCACCCTGGCGCATTATTGACCGTCTTGCCAACCAATTGGCAGAATGCACGAATTCCTGGCTCGTTTGTTCTCCGAAATGTTTAGAATACGGGCAGCAAACAACCATAAGGGAAAGGAAGATAACAATGTCTCAACTGGATGTACTGAGCGACCGGGAACGGGAAGTGGTTGACCTTCTGTTGGAAGGCAATAGCAATAAGGCTATGGCGGCTGCCCTGCATATTTCTGAACGCACCGTTGAATTCCACCTGAAAAACATTTACGACAAGTTTGACGTGCGTTCCAGAGTGGAACTGGTGCTAAAACTAGGGAATTCCACAGTTGTGGACAAAGGGGAAGTGGCTGAAAATGAAGACGGGCCTGATTCACGAAATTGGGCTACATCATTACAAGAAGCCGTCTCATTATTCGGCAAGGAGTTGGAAACAAAAATGACAGACACTTTCAAATCAGACGTCCAAGACGAAGATCGCAGCATGACGTTCTTTCAGGCGATACTCACCTGTCTCCTCAAATCTGGCACCTTTCACGGCCGTGCCTCCCGTTCAGAGTTCTGGTGGTTCACCCTGTTCCTCTTCCTGCTGGTCACTGCGTTGAGCTATCTGAGTGAAGCCGTGGCGGGCGCCTTCCTGGTTGTGATGCTGCTGCCCTGGCTGGCGGCGGGCACGCGCCGCCTGAACGACGCGGGCATGAGCGGTTGGTGGCAATTGTTCCTGTTGGTTCCCGTCGGCGGCATCGTGATCGTGGGGAGTTTGTGGGCACGGCCGTCGGCATGACGCATGACGAGTGATGCGTGACGAGTGAAATCACTCGTCACTCGTCACTCGTCACTCGTCACTCGTCACTCGTCACTCGTCACTCGTCACTCGTCACTCGTCACAGATTACGGCCGTAACCACTTCCTGAAAAAGTCCGTCATTGTGTTATACACCCGCACCCGGTTCTCAAACTTCAACACGTCGTGCCCCTCGTCTGCAAACATCAGGTACTCCACCTGATTACCTTTGGCGCGTAAATCTTCCACCAGTTCGCGGGATTCAATTTCCAGCACACGGGGATCGTTTTTGCCCTGGATGACCAGCATGGGGCACTGCACATATTGAATGTAGGTAATGGGCGAACGTTCTTTCAGGAAATCTTGCTCCGTCTCCGGGTCGCCGACCAGCATCTTCATAAACGGCTTCCACGTCGGCGGCACCCGGTCGGCAAAGGTGAGCAGATTGTACGGGCCAAACATATCTACGGCCGCGGCCCACAATTCCGGGTGGCGCGAAGCCAGCGTCAGTGTCATAAAACCGCCATAGGAACGGCCGACCACCCCGGCGCGCGACACATCCAACCGTTCATCTTGGGGCAAAACGTGCGTCATGGCATGGACATGATCCAGCCGGTCGGCGCCGCCCCAATCACGCACCGCATGTTTCATGTAGTTGAAGCCATAGCCGGTGCTGCCGCGCACATTGGGCACAAACACGGCAAAGCCGTTCAGCGTCAGAAATTGAATAAAAGGCATGGAGAACCAGGCAAAATCGGGCCGTTCCTGCCCCTGCGGGCCACCGTGAATGTAGTAGATGAGCGGCCGTGCGCCCTCAAACCCCAATTCCGCCGCCGGTAAATAAAGCCGGGCAGAGATGCGCAGCCCGTCGTAGGAATCGAAGGCATACTCTTCGCCGGGGGACAACATGCTTTCGGTCAGCCCCAGGATGCGCTCATTGGTGTGCCGTTCCAGGCACTCCCGTTTAGGGCCGGAGAGGGTGTAGAGCTGGGTAGGGGAGACGGCCGTGCTAAACGCCAACGCATACCGGTCGCCCTCCTTGTCATAACGAATGGCGTCCAGCACCCCATTCGCCAATTCACCCTGCCCCACCAGCACCCGCTCCAGATGCAGCTCCAGCTTATCCGCATCCAGCGCCGCCTCATACGCCCACGAACAGCCATCAATGTTGTACTCCACCAGATACCGGTTGCCCGTTAGATGCTTCAACCCCGTCATCTCCCCCTGACCCGTATGCACCACCCCTTCCACCGTCACCGGGCGCGGCACATCCGGCTCCGCCAACGACAGAAAACCCGGGCCATACGTATCCGAAAAAAGGCTGGTGGAAAAGAAAAGGGCCGAATCGTCGCGGATGAAATGGACTTCATTGATATTATTGGGCGGAAATTCCTGCCCCGGCTGCCGCTGACCTATGGGCGTGCCAAACAACACTGCCGGTGTTTCATCCCCCAGGTTATACCGGAACAGTACCACATCACCCGCGCCATATCCCTCCGCCAGAACAAAACGGGTAAAGTCCTGGTTGTTACCGGCGGGCATCCCACCGTAGACGCTCTCATTCAGTTTGATACATTCACCGGTACCCAAATCGGCCATATAAGAGCGCAAGATAGATTCACTGCGCGACTGGGCGATGAAAAGGATAACGTTGCGCTCTATATCCTCACCGCCGGCAAAGACGCTGTTGCCCTGGAAAATCTCGCCGCGAAAGGGCTGCGGATAACCGCCCGTCACCGGAATGAGCATGGGCTGGTAATTTTCGTCGCCATCCTGGTCAATCATCACTAAAATCTGGCCTAATTGCGGGAAGACGACGTAGGAAATCCCCTCTATCAGATGTGGGTTTTGCAGGGCGATGTCTGGCGGCAGCAGTGGTTCGGGCACACTGCCGCCGGTTTTCATGCGGTAGAGGGAGTTACGGCCGTTCAAATTACTGATGAAGTAGATCATGTCACCTACCACCTGCGGCCGTAAAAACAATCGAGCAGACAACAAAGATTCAATGGGGATCATAAAACTCTCCTTTGGACATTGGTACGTGCGGTTATTATATCTGCGCCGTGTTATAATGCCCCAACATGACGTAGCAAAAGGTATGAAGTAACAATGCCTAAACTCTATGAATATTTCGGTCTCACTGTCCTGTTTTACTCCAACGAGCATGAGCCGATTCATGTACATGGCAAATTTGAAAACACAGAAAGTAGGGCAGAGTTCATCATCAGAGAAGGGCAAATTGAGGAAATCCGCTATAGTTCTGTATTGGGAAGAAGTCCTCTACCACCAAACCAAATAAGGCACTTTCAAGTCGTGATTGAACATTTCGCCGAGGAGATTGTACAAAGATGGATCGATTACTTCGTGTTACACCGGGCGATACAGCCCCAGAAAATTACGCGCAGAATACGCTAACGTCTGAACAGGTATGGATAGTTGATATAGAAGCAGTCGAGTACATAGAGGGGTATAAATTGCGGCTCTTGTTCAGTGACAAGTCAGAGAATGTGGTTGATTTTGAGCCTTTTTTGAGCAACTCTCTAAACCCCATGATTAGAAAATATCTGGATATTGAAATCTTCAAACAATTCACGGTGGAGCATGGGGATTTGTTTTGGAATGATTATGATCTTTGCTTCCCCATCGCAGACTTATACAGGGGAAAAATCTAAACGTATTTACACAGGTGTAAAACCTCCGATTACCAGTAAAGAACTGCATTCCCCTGTTGATGTTGTTATTGAAGTATTGGTTGTATGAAGTATCGGGAGCTAACACGTCGGTTAATCCTCTATGCCAGAATTTTTTAATGTTCTACCCCCGGATGAGGCGCGGGTGCTGTTGTTAGCGCAGATAACGGCCGTCCTCCCCCCCGAAACCGTGGCCACAGAAGACGCATTAGGGCGGGTCACGGCCGTGACCATCACCGCCCCCCACCCCCTGCCCCCATTCCGCCGCAGCACCATGGATGGCTACGCCGTGCGCGCCGCCGACACCTACGGCGCGTCTGAAAGCCTGCCCGCCTTCCTGCACGTCATCGGCGAAATCCCCATGGGCCAGCCCGCCAACATTAGCCTGCAAACCGGCCAGGCCGCCCTCGTCCACACCGGTGGTATGATCCCGGATACGGCCAACGCGGTGGTGCAGGTGGAGCATACGCAAATGGTCGGCTACCGGTCATCGGTTATCGGTAATGCGTTGGCAGTGAGGGGTGAACAGCCAGCGGTGAGTAGTAAACAGTCAACCACAGGTAGTCCTCAATTACCCAATTACCCAATTACCCAATTACCCACGCTCCCTTTTGAAATCGAGGTGTTCAAGGCTGTGGCTGTTGGGCAAAATGTGTTGCAGGTGGGGGAGGATGTGACCCAGGATGCAGAAATTTTACCGGCCGGGCATTGGTTACGGCCGCAAGACGTGGGCGGACTGCTGGCGTTGGGCATCATGCAGGTGGCGGTGGCGCGACGGCCGTGTGTGGGCATTCTAGCAACCGGCGATGAGATCATTCCCCCGGAGCAGGCAGCAGGGCCGGGACAAATTCGGGACATCAACAGCTACACGGTGGCGGGCATGGTGCGGCAGGCCGGTGGCATTCCCGTCCTGGGTGGCATTATCGCCGATGATTTTGACGCATTGTACACGGCCGCTGCCAACCTGTTAGCCACCGGCGACATGCTCGTCCTCTCCGCCGGGTCATCGGTGAGTATACGCGATATGACGGTGCAGGTGATCGAGAAGCTAGGGCAGCCGGGAGTGCTGTTGCACGGCGTGGCTACCCGCCCCGGTAAACCAACGATTGTGGGCGCGGTGGCAGGCAAACCGGTGTTGGGACTGCCCGGCAACCCGGTATCGGCCATGATTCAGTTTGATATGTTTGGCGTTCCGGCCATTTACCGGCTGCAAGGGGTAAAAGAACTGCCGCGCCAGGGGGTGGTATGGGCCAGACTCAGCCAGAACATTGCCAGCGAAAGCGGCCGTGAAGATTATGTGCCCGCCCGCCTGGAAGATGGGCCGGAAGGTCTGGTAGCGACCCCGGTCTTTGGCAAAAGCAACCTGATTTATACGCTGGTGAATGCCGATGGGCTGATTAAAGTACCGCTGAACAAAAACGGCTTGCAAGCCGGGGAATGGGTTCACGTGCGCATCTTTTGAGGAATTATGAATTAGGAATTAGGAATTATGAAGGGGGAGACATCACCCTTCCCCCTCCGTCTGCTCACCCCCTCACCTGCTCACTCAGAGGGGAGTTCAAAGTAGAACTCGCTCCCTTCCTCTTCCACGCTGTGAACGCCGACGCGACCGCCCAGTTTGTCCATAATGCGGCGGACGATGGAAAGCCCCAGGCCAAAGCCTTCGGCGCGGATTTCGTTCAGGCGCACGAATTCGGTAAAGAGGACGGCCTGTTTTTCCGGCGAGAGGCCAGGCCCATTGTCCCGCACCCAGCAGCGCACCATACCGTCTGGCTGCACGGCCGTGCCCAATTCCAACCGGGGTGGCTGCCCGCCATATTTCAGGGCGTTACTCATGTAGTTGACCCATACTTCCTCTACCCAGGGGGCGTAGCCAACGGCCGTCGGCCACACTTCCGGTAGCACTATTTCCCCTCGGTAATTGTCGGTCATCAACACCAGGCGATCTTGTGCTTTGGCAACAATCTCTGCCATGTCCAACGGTTGTAATTGCACATCCTGTTTGCGCACGCTGGCCAGCAGCAGCAGTTCATCAATAATGTTCACCCCACGATAGGCGGTATTTTGTATTTTTTTCAGAAACCCCAGCACTTCTTCCGGCACTTCGTCGGCAAATTGCAGCATCACAAAATCAATCAAGCCAATGATCAACGCCAATGGGTTCTTGAGATCGTGGGCGACGGTATGGGCAAAAGCATCCAACTCGGCTATCTGCTCGCGCAAATCACGCTGCAATTTGTAGAGGGTGATGTGGCTGCGCACCCGCGCCAGCACTTCTTCGGCCTGAAATGGTTTGGCTACATAATCAACCGCGCCCAATTGAAAGGATTTCAATTTGTCATGCACGTCATCCAGGGCGCTGATGAAGATGACGGGGATTTCGCGGGTGCGTTCGTCCGCTTTCAGGTGGCGGCACACTTCATAGCCGTCCATTTCCGGCATCATAATGTCCAGCAAGATGAGGTCTGGGGGGTGGGATTGGGCCACAGAGAGGGCCATACGGCCGTCACGCGCCGGGCGCACCTGGTAGCCAGCATTACCCAACAGGCTGGCTAACAACCGTAGATTGGCCGGTGTATCATCCACAATCAAAACTGTGGCGGGAAGGTGGGAGACAGAATGCTCGTTCATAGATAAGGGGTAATGGGTAATTGAGTAATTGGGTAATTACCGAATTACGTAACCGTTCAGTTCCTCTAGAGACTTGACAAGTTTTTGTGCCTGAATAGCGGCAACTGCCTCTGGTAATAAACTTGTCAAGTCTGAACGCTTACCGAATTACTCAATTACTTCTTCCATTCCCAATCGGTCTAAAATTTTACCGTATTCAAAATCATCAGCCAGCCGGTGAAGTTCGTCAGCCAGGGTGGGGTTATAAGTGGCAACGGCCGTGACCAACACCTCAATTTGCTCCATATTCGCCTGCGACGTTGCCTGCCGGAGTTGGGACAACAACGTTGGCGGCAGGGCTTGCCCATCGGTCTCATCGCCATTCGTGCTTACAATGGCGGGTACAACCATATCCATCTTTGTTGCTTCGGCATAGAGATATTGCACAGCCAGATGCTTCTGAATGGTCTCCAAAATATAACTCGTCTGCACCGGTTTGCGGATAAAGTCGCTGCAACCGGCCCCTAAAATCGCCTCACGCTCGTGGCTAAAGGCGCTGGCAGTAATAGCAATAATGATCGGCTTGTGGTTCTCAGCCTGACCCAAAATGGTGCGGGTTGCTTCATAACCATCCATTTTGGGCATGTGCATGTCCATCAAAATGAGGTGGGGCCGCCAACGATACCACGCCTCAACCGCCGCTTTACCATCGGCTGCCTCCTGCACCACAAAACCCAACGGCCGTAACAATTCCACCAATACCCGCCGGTTCTCCCAATTATCATCCACCACCAACACGTGTATCTCAGGCTGGTCTGGCGCCAGGCCAATAATTTGCAAAGGCGCAGCCTTAGCCTGTTCGTCCACCATCGCATCTGGCCTTACGTGAATGGTAAATTCAAAAATCGCGCCATACCCCGGTTCATCATTAACATTACGGACGGTCATATCACCACCCATCAGCCGGGCAAACTGGCGGCTCAGTGTGAGACCCAGGCCAGTGCCTTCGTTGGATTGGATACCGGCCTTGGCCCGGACAAAGGCCTCAAACACCTTGTCCAGTTCATCCGGCTCAATGCCTGGCCCGGAATCTTCAACGGTAAAGCGCAGCAGATGGAAGGGCATTTCAGACACGGCCGTGCCCGGCTCATACTGCACCTGCAAACGGACGTGCCCTTGTACGGTAAATTTCAGGGCGTTATTCAGTAAATTGATCAAAACCTGCCGCAGCTTCGTCTCGTCGGCAATAATCACTGGCGGCATATCCGGGTCAACGTCCATGACCAATTGCACTTTTTTCTCTTTAGCCCGCAACCGAAACATGCTCTCCAACTCTTCCATCATCGCATAGAGATGGAAGGGTTTTTCATGCAAGGTCATGCGCCCGGCTTCAATTTTGGACATATCAAGCACCTGGTTGATCAACGTCAACAAATGCTCACCGCTGTGCAAAATAATCTCCAGGTTATTGCGGTCCTTCGGCCCCACCAGGTTACGACGCACTATCAATTGCGCAAAACCCAAAATGGCGTTTAGGGGGGTGCGCAATTCATGGCTCATGCTCGCCAGGAAGACGCTTTTGGCGTGGTTGGCGGCTTCGGCAGCTTCTTTAGCTGCTTGCAGCTCTACCTGGGCGCGTTTACGCTCTTCAATTTCCTCCTCCATCTGGCGCAGTGTTTGTTCAAGCTGGGCAGTCATATCATTAAAATGATCACCCAATGTTTGCAGCTCATCGCCGGTATAAATATAGACGCGCTGGCTCAAATCTCCCTGGCGCACATGCTCGGTGGCTATAATCATTTTTTGCAGGGGTTCGGTAATGGATCGGCTAACCAGCAGCGTCAGCACCAATCCAAACAACGCCACGCCCAAAGCCACCACAATGCCCTGCTGGCGCACGGCCGTGAGCTTTTCTGCCAGCGGCGCTGTGGGCAGCCCAATGCTGACTGCGCCAATCTTCTCCGCCCCCACAATCACCGGCTCACCGGCAATCAACTGGTCATCTTGCCACACATAAATGGTTTCCGTGCCAGACAGCAGCACTTTGCCAAAGATGTCCGGCTCCCGGTTGAAGCGTGTATCAAGGTCAATAGCGTCGGCAATAATACGGCCGTCGGGGTCATAATAACGGCCGTGTGTCACCACCTGAAACTCCCCCAAATCGCGCATTACGTCAGACAGATAATCCGCCTCCAGAAAATATAAAGAATCGGCGCCGCTGGCAGCCAGTGTGTTCAACAGCAAGTCTGCCTGTTGCTCTAATTCACGTTGGAAATTCTGGCGTTCCCGGTTTACGGTGAGGATGGTAATAACTGTGACAACCATCACAATGATCAGGGTAATAATGAGGGTCAGTTTGAGGGCTAACGGCCGTTGCCACCTGAATCGTTGACGCATACCAATACTCTAGCAGAAATGGGGCGGCTTTAGTAGAGATTAAGAGATCAGGAGATTGGGAGATTAGGAGATTGAATCTCCTAATCTCCCAATCTGCCAATCTCCGCTATTGCTCCGCCTGCACCAACTCATATAACTCACGCATACGCGCTAATTCCACTTCCGCCCCTTCTGCAAACTCTTCAAACTCTGTCGTCTGGAATTTTTCTAAGGCCGCGCGCCCCTCTTCCGATTGTTCCATTTCCAACAACGCCGTGCGAATGGCCGCCACCAGGGCAGCATTCATACCGGCGCGTACCAACACCATCTGCCGCGGCACATCCTCTGTAGCCGCGATGATTTTCAACTGCGCCTGGGTGTCCTCCGGCAAACGGGAGAAGAACACATTGTCCGTTACACCGGCGGGGACCCGACCGCTGACAACCCACTGCACCGTCGTGTCATCGGCCGTGCTGAAAACATAGCCAATTTCATCAGCCGCCACGTCACTATCCGGGGCAGATTTCAACACCGGGTTCATGCCCAGTTCAACCAGATGGGCTAATGGCAGCATGTAACCGGAGGTTGAAAAATTCTCCTCAAATGCCACCATTTGCCCCATCAAATCATCCAGGCTGTCTATTTCGCTGCCTTTGGGCACAAAAAAGACGGAATGATATTCCGGTACGCCAAAACGAAACCGCCGCAAAATGGGGGTAGCGCCGGTTTCATCGCTGATCACCAACACCGGATAAGGGCTGTCAAAGTACAGGTCCACCTCACCATCATTTATCCACCGGATCATCGTATCCAGGTCAGGGGCAATTTTGACCGTGCCGCCGGAATAACCCATATCGGCCAACTGCCCCGCCAGGTAATCGGCCAGTGGCTGCGTTCCCCGGATCGTTTCCGCGGCTTCATCCGAAATATCGCCCAAAACGAGTGTGCGTCCGGTGGGCACGGCCGTGGCCGCCTCCGGTGTAGAAGTCGCTTCCGACCCACAAGCCGCCAATACCAGTACAACCAGTATGAACAACAGTATTCTTTGCCACATAACTTAATATCTACGCCTCCTTTGAAAATTATGAATTATGAAGGATGAATTATGAATTTTTATTCATGGTAGCTTCGACGTGAGTCTCAGCCGAACGGGGGGCTGCTACCCGTGCTGTCTCTTGGGAAAGGATCGTCGCCATTTTGCCATGAAACATCCGTTGCGTGTGTGAAGAAGTACCAAACGCCTCTTATCATATCCCGTTTACCATTTCAGGAACATGGGGGATGTGTCCCATTCGGCAGTGCTGCGGCCGATGTCCTCACCGTGCCACCGAACGAGATTGAAACCACTCCTCATCCATCACGCTTTTGGCGTACAAGGGAGGCCATGTAAATGGGCGCGCCCAACAGCCCGGAGCCGCGTTCCAGAGCAAAAACCAGTAAAGAGAGAGAAACAGCCGCCTCCGGTGACAACCCGGCCGGCGCAAACAACAAGATCGCCAGTTTTTCGCGTACACCCAGGCCGCCAATGGACGGCATCAGGGTTGCCAACGCCATCAGCGGCGTGGTGTAAAAGTAGACAGACACAGAAACGTCGTAGCCGAGTGCTTTGCCCGCGCTCCACCACCAGGCTATCTGCATCAGGTTAAACAGCACCGACACGGCCAACGCCCCGCCAATCGCCCGCCAGCCGCAAGCAGACACGGCCGTTAACACATGCTCAATCTTGCGCCAATACGGCCGTAGCCTTTTTGGAACCCAGCGCGCCACCTGCCGCACCAGACTACCTTGCAACAGCACCACCCCACCCAACAAACCCACCACACAGATGGCCACAATTTGCGTCAGAAGGGCGGTAGGGAAATAAACAGGGCGCAAAGGCAGCGCCAACAGCGCCAACATGAACAGCGCCAGCAGCCCCGTCAGCCGGTCTACAATGACTGTGCCTGCGGACACATCGGCCGGTACATCCTGGGCTGCTTCCACCGCCCGCACCACATCCCCTGCCAGGCCGGACGGCAGCACAGAATTAAAGAAACCGGCAGCAAAATACAGTTCCACTAACCGGCCAAATCGCACGGCCGCCCCCAGCGCCACCAGCAAAATACGCCAGCGATAGGCCCGCAGCACCACACTGGCATTCACCAGGATAAAGGCAAACAAGACCCAGCCCCACTGCGCCTGCCCTATCCGGGCCACAATATAACGCGCATCCACCTCTCGAAAAACGAGAAGCAGGGCGACGGCCGTGACGCCCAGTTTGATGAGTGTGCCTGCGTGTTTACGCATAAATCGGTAATCGGTAATCGGTAATCGGTAATCGGTGACGAACAAGCCAGCCATTCTACCGTTACCCCCTCACATTGTCACCTTTTCACCTCCTTACCTTGTCACCCCATCACCCTGTCATATAATCCGCTCGATATGGCAACATGGCTTAGAATAGCGGCTATCTGCACGGCCGTCCCCCGGCAACTTTTGGCCGTCCCCCTCTTCCTCCTCTTTTTCTGGCTGGCGCTCAACAGCCTGGTGCTGGATAGCCCCACCATGGACGAACAAAACCACCTGGCGCGCGGCATCGCTTTTTTACGCTCCGGCGGCGACCCCCGCCTTAGCCTGGAACACCCACCGCTGATCAATAGTCTTAGCGCCCTGCCGCTGCTCACCCTGCCCACAGTTGTTGTGCCCTTTGCACACCCCAGTTGGGCTGATATGTCCCCGCCAGACATTTACTGGTACGTTTTTGCCGAAGAGTTTCTGTGGCACGCTAACCAGGACGTCACCCGCATGATCTTCTTGGGGCGGCTGCCGGTGGTTTTCCTGACGATGGGACTGGCGCTGGTAGGTTTTCATTTTGCGCGCGAATTATGGGGACAATGGGCGGGACTGCTGGCGCTGTTTTTGCTGCTGTTTGAGCCAAATATCCTGGCGCACGGCCGTCTCATTACCACCGATCTGGGCGGCGCACTTTTTAGCTTTCTGGCTTTTTACCTGTTGTGGCGGCTGTGGCAAGCGGCGGGATGGAACTGGCGACGCTGGCTGTGGGCAGGGATAGCCATCGGACTGGCCTTTGGCAGTAAACTTTCCACGTTGGGCTTTTTGCCCATTTGGGGTGTATTGGCCGTTTTGCCCCTATACCCGCCCCGACCCGGCCCCTATTGGCAAATAGCCGGGCGAAGAGTGGTGCAGTTGGCCACGGCCGTGCTGCTCTCTCTGCTCATCACCTGGGTCATCTTTGGTTTTGAATGGGGGCTGTTCCGTTTCCCATCCGAAACGCTGCAATTTTTAAACAGCGCCAGCGGCCCCATGCCCACTTTCTGGGCCGGACTAGACCAGATACTCAACGTCAGCCGGGGTGGGCGGGCCGCTTTCCTCTTAGGCGAATTTTCGGATCAAGGGTTCCTGCTCTATTTTCCCATCGCCTTCCTGGTCAAAACCCCGCTGGCTATCCTCATCACCCTGCCCATTGCGGCCATCGTGCGGCTCTGGCAGCGGCACACCCGGCGGCAGGCGCTCTATTTGCTCATTCCCGCCATTTACTACTTCGCCCTCAGCATGTGGAGCGGCGTCAACATCGGCTACCGCCACCTGCTACCCATGCTGCCTTTGCTATTGGTGTTGATTAGTGGATTAGTGGCCGGTATTCAACTGTCAGGTGATCAGGTGTCAGGCGCCAGGTGGCAGAGAAAACCGATTAGCGATTACGGCTCACGGCTTACGAATTACGGATTACGGATTACCCTCTTCACCTTTCCCCTGCTCCTCCTGATGGAAACGCTCACGATTCACCCGCACTATCTTAGCTTTTTTAATATGGCTGCCGGAGGGCCGACCAATGGGCCACGCTTGCTTTCAGATAGTAATGTGGATTGGGGGCAAGATTTACGGCGGCTGCAAATCTGGATGGCCGAACATGAAGTGGATTCGCTGAAGCTGGGTTGGTTTGGCACGGCCGTACCCGCCTACTATGGGCTGCATTATGAACCATTGCCCGGTTTCCCTCGCCCCGAATTTTATGCGCTGTGGACTGCGCCGCCGTTTGATCCGGCGCAGCCCGAACCGGGCCTCTACGCCATTAGCGCCAGCAGCCTGTGGGAATCCCATTGGGCAAACAAGACCGTCTACCCCTGGTTCCGCGCCCGTGAACCGGATGACCGGGTGGGGTATTCGATATGGATTTATGAGATTGAAGATTAGAGATTGGCGATTGCACAATCTCTAATCTCCAATCTCTCTTCTATGTCATATGACACGAGAAAAGTGGCTTTTTGTGGGCATCTTGCTGCTGGCAGCGACCTTCCGGCTGGTAGCGCTGCGCGATGTACCGCCGGGCCTGTCGCAGGACGAGGTGCTGGACGCCGGGATGCCCGCTTTTATCCTGGCGGGCAACCACGCCCTCTTTTTCCGCGAGGGGTATGGGCATGAGCCGCTGTATCACTATTGGGGCATCCCTTTTTACCTGGGATTGGGTGAAAATTATTTGCAGGCGCGGCTGGCCTCTGTCTTTTTAGGCATGTTGTTAGTGGCGGCAACGATGCGTTGGGCCAGGCGGGAGTTTGGGCTGGTCACGGCCATGACCGCCGGATTGGGTCTGGCGGTCTCCTGGTGGCCGGTTATTTTCAGCCGCATCGGCATCCGCCCCATCATGGAGCCGCTCTTTGTGGTGGGGGCAGCCTGGTTCTGGCCGAAGCGCCCCTGGCTGGCAGGACTGCTGCTGGGGCTGAGTTTGTACACCTACACCGCCGCCCAGGTGATGCTGGCCTGGCCAGTGCTGTTAACGGCCGTCCTACTCCTTACACAGCGGCAGCAATGGCAACACGCCTTAAAAAGCGGCGCACAGGTAGCGGGGACGGCCGTGCTGGTCACCCTACCCCTTTATCTCACCTGGTGGGCCGATCCTTCCCTTTTGCAGCGGGTAGATCAATTAGGTGGGCCGCTGGATGCGCTACGCCAGGGAAACACGCAGCCCATCCTGGCGGCCACGCAGGCAACCCTGGGCGTATTCAGTTTCCACGGCGACCCTCGCGGCACGTATGGGCTGCCAGGTGTGCCGCTTTTTGATTGGCTGACGGCCCTGTTGTTTTACGCCGGGCTGCTCATCACCATCTGGCGCATCCGCCTGTTCCCTTTTGCCCTGCTGTTCACCTGGCTGGCGGTGGGTTTGCTGCCCAGCGCCCTCACCCCGCAGTCCCCCAGCACCATTCGTCTGGTCGGCGCGCTGCCGGCGGTGTTTGTGATGATGGGTGTGGCGATGGCGATTATTGATGATCGGTTATCGGCCATTGGTAAACAGTCATCAGTCACCAATCACCAATCACCGATTACCGATTACCGATTACGCGCTACGGTTTACGTCTTACTCCTCGCCCTACTGTTGTTCAACATAGGCCGTACCATCCAGTATGGCTTCATCCGTTGGCCGCAGACAGTGGAGACGCGGCTAAACCATTACCAGGCGGTTTTACTGGACATCGTCCGTTATGAAAAATCACAGCCGCCGGGCGACATTATCATTGCCGACCCGTTTTTTGAGCAGATTGACGCCGAATCCTGGCAGCGCACGAATGTGCTGCCGCGCACGGCCGTGCCGCCCACCAATGCCCGCTGGATTCAGGCCGGGCCGGGGGCAGCCGGAGCAATGGTGTTCACGGAGAATGGGAACGGCCGTCTCTACGTGCCCGAATATGCTCCCCTGTCCCCCAAACTGCGCCAACTGCTGCGCCTGCCAGATGCACCCATCTACCAAAGCCAACAAACGCCCCGGTTCGCCGTTTACGACGCCCCCCCTCTAGCCGACCTGCCATTGCTGCCTGAACCGATCAACTTTGGCGAACAGATGACATTAGAGGGATATGAGATAATACCACCGGATGGCGGGCCAACAATCTACCTGGTCACCCGCTGGCACGTAGACCAATCGCTGCTGCCACATCTCACGGCATTTGTCCATTTGCTCAATGCTCAGGGCGAGATTGTGGCCCAATATGACGGCCTTGATGCCGCTTCCACCACCTTGCGCACCGGGGATCGGCTGGTTCAACTTCATCCGCTGCTCATTCCCCCAGGAAATGGGCCGTTCACCTTACAGATTGGTCTATACACGCCCCCTAATGGGCAGCGATTAACCCACGCCGGCAGCCCGACCGACGTTGTCATCCTCGCCACCAACCTGCATTTTGACGAGAAATAGCAGTACAGATATGATCCCTGCGTTTAGGTAACTGGCGATTCAGTTCCTTTTATTGCCATTGCCGCAAGAGGAAATCTTGGAGGTAGAAAACAAGGATATGCACGATATTACTTACAAAGAACGACGACTGGTTGCGGGGATTACGGCCGTCACGGCGCTGGGGCTGTTGCTGTTGCTGCTGTTAGTGCAGGCGTTCGTCACGGCCGTTGCCGCCGGCAGCGCCCCTACCACTCCCCAGACCCAACCGGCTGCCCAGGTAATAACCCCCACCGTCACATTTGACGAGGCGATGGCAGCTTACATTGCCGGGCACACCATCCAGTCCCCGGTTGGCGAACCAACCTATGGCGCCGCCTGGTCAGGCGAGACAATGCACATCAGCTACCCTGGCGAGACTGTGAGCTACATGCTTGTCCTCAGCAATACCGGCAGCATCACCGACACATTTGACATCACCTACACGGCCACCTGGAATACCACGCCATCTACCACTACTGTGACGTTGCTCGCCGGCGATGGGGCGGAGATTGAGGTAAACGTCAGTATCCCTGGTTCAGCCAATAATGGGGACAGCGATACGGCCGTAGTCACCGCCACCTCACAAGGCCAGATCACTACTACAGCTACCATTACCTTAACCACATTGGTGCAGGACAGCATTATTTATTTACCCCTCATCACCAAACCGGTGCCACCACCAACCGGCGCACCTACCCTGTCCGCCACCCGGCCCAATAGTTCTAACCACTGGCAAATGAACTGGACGCTAGAAGGCTACCCCTACCTGAGCGGCTACCAGCTACAAGAATCACAAGACGCCAGCTTTGACTCCGGCGTTACCACCACAGACCTGGGTACCGTCAACACAAAGCTCATTGATACCCACCAGCCATCACCAGACAATGTGTTTTACTATCGCATTCGCGCCTATGGTGGTGGGCAGTATGGCCCCTGGTCCAATGTCGTCAAGGTAGTCGGCGCCTATTACGATGAGTTTACCAACAACCAAACCGGCTGGTCTGGCCCCACTCTCAAGGAAAGTCTGCGCCGCCTCACCTTCCTGGAAAAAATTGATGCCTGGTATGAACAGACAGACCAGGTTAGTTGGCTGATCCTGCGGGTGGAAGATTCCTGGGATTGGGCCATTGCCAGCCCCTTGAAACCCGCGCCAATACTACCTTATTCCATAGAATTCCGTTCGATGCCCGCCAACCTGGGTAATCTGGTATCCCATGGCGTCGTTTTTGGCGGCGACTGGAGCGGCGAGCCGTGTCCCGATTGGTCCACCTACCTGGGCGTTTATGCCCATACCAACTGCTTCAACCATTTTTACACCACCAACCTGATCTGGTACAGCGATACCAACATGCGCCTGCTGTGGGAGCGCGTTGACCAACTGGTCTGGTGCCCAAACTGCGACGGCAGCCCACTGAAGCGTCTGGGTGATATTGATGGTAACAATATCGTGGAGTTATCCATCAATGCCAACAGTTGGAATGATTACCGTGTTGAAGTGCGGCAGACAGACATAAAGTTTTATGTCAATAATAACCTGCGTTTCACCTATGATACGGACAATCACCCCAACGCCCTGGCCTGGATCAACAGCCCTTATTTTGGCGTTTTTGCCTCAACCGACGAGTACAGCAATTCCACCGGACGCTTTGAGTATATTAAAGTGACACCGTTGGACAATTAAGTAATTAAGTAATTGAGTAATCAGGTAATGATGTCATTACCTGATTACTCAATTATCCACTTCCCCTCTCTCGCCATGAAAGGGTCGTATTTCTGGGGAAAGCCGCTCTGGTGGGGCACGGCCGTACTGCTGCTTCTGTTTACCCTGGCTTTCACCAGCATGAAGACTCTGGCCCCTACCTTTGACGAACAAGGTTTCATTGTACGCGGTTTGGCCTATGTGCGCGGTGAAAACCGGCAGATGCGCGTGGGGCATCCCTTAGGACTGAATGCGCTTAACGCCGTACTGCTGACAGATGATGAAACCGTTAGCCTACCCACAGACGATCCCGCCTGGCAAGAAACCGGCTTTCATCGCCCGGCCGAACTGTTTCTGTGGGAAATTGGCAATGATGTTGCCCACATCCTTTTTCTGGCGCGGCTGCCCACCATTTGGTTAGCCATGCTGTTGGCAGCGCTGGTGGGACGATGGGCCTGGCAGATGGCCGGGGATCGCCGGGCGGGTCTGCTGGCACTGACGCTCATTGCCCTTGACCCCAACATCCTGGCAAATGCCGGCTTAGCCACCACCGATTTGGGACTGGCAGCAGGCGCAGCAGTGGCCGGGTTTACGTTGTGGCGATATTGGGTGCAACCTTCCATCCTAAACGCACTCCTGGCCGGGATTGGTTTTGGTTTGCTGCAAAACACCAAGTTTACGGCCGGACTGTTTGTGCCCCTCTTTGCCCTGGTCATCTTGAGTGGGATAGTGGCCCAATGGCGGCATCATCACCGGCACGGCCGTCCCTTTCCCTGGCGTATCGTTTTCCACTTCATCTTGCTCTATCCCCTGGCGGCCTTTCTAACGCTGTGGGCGGCGTATGGTTTTCAGGTGGGCACATTACCCGCCAATTTACCCACCCTCTCCCCATTAGCCGGGCTGACCGTGCCATTGTCCCACCACATCGAGCAGCTATTGGATATTGGCGGGCGGCTGCAAGTGGAGACCCCCTCTTTCCTGATGGGGCAATACAGCAGCACCGGCTGGTGGTATTACTTCCCGGTGGCCTTTTTGCTCAAAACGCCGCTGCCGACGTTGGTTTTGCTGATCACGGCCGTTATCCTGCGCGTACTGTACTACGTTTCCGAAGCCCGAAAGCCGAAGCCCGAAGCCCGAAAGCCGATTACCGATTACCGATTACCGATTACGGCTCACGGCTCACAGCTCACAGATTCTCCCCTCTTCAACGACGCCGCCCTGCTCATCCCCGCCCTCGGCTACTTTGCCATCGCCCTGACCAGCGAGATCAACCTGGGCTACCGCCATTTGCTGCCGGTGCTGCCGTTCACGGCCGTATTCATCGCCCACGCCCTCGCCAATTTCCCAAACAAGAAGCCCGAAGCCCAAAACCCGATTACCGATCACGCCTCACGCATCACGCATCACGCATCACGCCTCACACCTCACGCCTCACGCCTCACATTCGCCCTGCTCGCCCTCATCGCTCTCTGGATTCACCCCCATTACCTGAGTTATTTTAACCTGTTAGCAGGCGGCCCGGCGAACGGCTGGCGCTATCTGGTAGACAGCAACACAGATTGGGGGCAGGACTTAAACAAATTAAAGCCCTGGATGGATGAAAACGGTGTGGCGCAGGTGTGGCTGAGCTATTTTGGTGAAGCACGGCCCGATTATTACGGCATTCCCTACCAGGGGCTAGATAGCTGGCCGCCCCGGTTGATGAATCCACAGGCACGGCCGTACTACCCCGCCAACCCCGCCCCCGGCATTTACGCCATCAGCGTCACCAACTTGCAGGGGGTCCACTTTGCCAACCATGACCAGTTTGCCTGGTTCCGCCAGCGAGAACCGATTGCCAGATTGGGATATAGCATCTTCCTCTACGAAGTGCCGGCCACCGGCGGCCCGGTGGATGTGGTCTTGGCCGGTATGCAATTGGACGAAATTGCATCCGCTGATTATGCGCAGTTTAACAGTAATGATGTGACGCCGCGATGGGTTGACCCGGCTACGGCCGTGATCGTGCCCCATTCGCCACGCGGCTGGCTGGTGTTGGCCCAGAACACGGCCGTTGCCCCTGCCATCGCCGCCCTGATCACCTCATGGCCGCTGCGCCTGGAACGGGATGCCTATACCTTCTACCAGATACCGCCGCTGGCCGTACCGGCGGCAGAGCCGCTGGCACGGTTCAGCCAGGATGGCGGCGAAATTGAACTGGTGAGCGCGTTTGTGGGCACGGCCGTGCCCAACCAACCCCTGCTCATCAACACCGCCTGGCAGCAAAAGAGCCACCCCCAACCCCTCAAAATTTTTATCCATGTGTTAAATGAAAATGGCGACATCGTCGGTCAATGGGATGGCCTGGGTGCAGCCTGGAAAGGCTGGCGACCCGGCGATGCCCTGCTGCACAGCCACACCATTCCCTTGCCAGATACCCTGTCGCCAGGTGCATATGAGGTTCGCATCGGCCTTTACCATCCCCAAACTGGCCAACGCTGGCTGTTGGAAACGGGAGCGGATTATGTGGTTTTGGGAGATGTGGAGATTGGAGAGTAGAGATTGGAGATTGAGTAGCGATGTAACACGATTTGGCAAATCGTACTACACATGCACCAGTGAAAAGATGGTTTTCATAAGAGAAATTGAGAGACTATCATGTCTGACCAACGCCCCAAGACCTCATCACCTCATCACCCCATCATCCTATCACCCGCTCGCCTGCTCACCGTGCTGCTGATCATCCTGGCGTTGGCGGCCGGGCTGCGTTTCTGGCGACTGGCGCAGATGCCACCTGGCCTTTACCATGACGAAGCGTACAACGGCCTGGATGCGCTGTCGCTGCTGCAAGGCAAAACATTCCCCCAATTTTACGAGGGCTGGGAACTTTACCAAAACGACGCCCACGCAGAACGGCCAGCACAAGAGACGCGATGGCCGGTTTTTTTTGAGGGGAATTACGGCCGTGAACCCCTGCACATCTACCTCATGGCCCTCAGCATCAAACTGTTTGGCGCCACCCCCTTTGCCATCCGTGCCGTGCCCGCCTTCTTTGGCGTCCTATCCGTTTTGACTACCTTTCTGGCAGCCAAAGCATTGTTTGATGTTAGAGAGTGGCGATCAGAGAGTGGCGATCACGCATTACGCATCACGCCTTGCGCCTCACCGATTACCGATCACCGATTACCGATTACCACCATCACCCCACTCGTCGCCGCCTTCACTCTCGCCGTTCTCTTTCCGGCCATTCACTTCAGCCGCTTCGGCCTGCGCATGATGGTTTATGTCTTCGTGGAAACGCTGGCGATTTACTGCTTCTGGAAAGGGGTAAATGGAAGTGCTAAGGTGCCAGGTGATCAGGCGTCAAGTGGGCAGGTGCTAGATGCCAGATTGCCCCATCACCCCATCACCCAACCACCTGCTCACCCCATCAGCCCCTCACCTTCTCCCCTGCTCACCCCGGCAACCCTCTGGTTCATCGCGGCCGGTTTCTTGCTGGGGTTGGGTATTTACACCTATGCGGTGGGACGGCTGCTGCCGCTGCTGTTTGTCTTGTTTGTGCCGTTATGGTTTTGGCGGGAACGGGAGGCAGTGCGGCAGCAGTGGCTTAATGTGGGGCTAATGGCGGGTACGGCCGTACTTACCGCCCTACCCCTCCTGCTTTACTTCTGGCGCTACCCATACTTTTTTGTCTTCCGCATGGCCTACGTGAGCAACCGGGGTGTTGGCGCCGTTGAAGGCAAACCCTGGCTGACCTGGCTACAAAACGTCTGGCGGGTCATCGCCGGGCTGTTCTGGCAGGGCGAAACCCATTTACGGCATAATCTTCCGGGACGGCCGTACCTTGATCCCTTGCAAGCCATCTTCTTTTTAACCGGCATGATCACTGCCCTCAAGCACCTTTTCCACCCCCGCCTTATGTTCCTCTACCTGTGGCTGCTGGTCATGCTGCTGCCCACCGTCCTCAGCGGTGACGCCCCCCACTTTGGCCGCATGTCCGGCGCCGCCCCCGTTATTGCCATTTTTGTGGGGCTGGGGGTTGATTGGATTGGTTATCGGTTAGCGGTTAGCGGTTATTGGTCGCCGATTATCGTTTATGGATTACTGATTACCCTCTTATTTGCCAGCGCACTCTGGACAACCTACGACTACTTCGGGCGTTACGGCCGTCACCCGCAACTGGCGGCCGATTTTTACCAGCCGGAATGGGAGATGGGGCAATTTGCCGCTTCATTTGGTGAAAATACGGTCATTTACCTCACGCCCACGCAAGAGGAATTAGCTACCCTTTATTTTGCCCTGGGCAGCCCGGAACGGCTGCAAAATTACGCTGGAGAAGAGGGTGCCATCCCACTGGGCATACCAGGGCAGGAGACACTCTATCTGGTACGGCCGTTGGCCGTCACCAGCCTGAAAAACCTGCAAAACGCCTTCCCCGATGGTATTCCAGGCGAACCGAGTGAGGGCTACATCCCCTTTACCGTGCCTGCCAACAAGACGCGCCAGTTGGCAGAACATACCAGCGATCACCGCTTTGGCGACCAGATTCGGCTGGTGGGTTGGACGGTGGAAAAAAGGGAGGAAAAAACGGCCGTGACCCTCATCTGGGAAGCAGTGACCGGCATTCCACAAGATTACACCGCCTTTGTTCACCTCATCGGGCCAGACGGCCGTCTGGTTGCCCAACAAGATCGCCAACCCGGCGGCCATCCTACCAGCAGTTGGCGGCCCGGTGAATGGGTCATGGACACCTTTGTCATTCCTCTGCCACCAGACCTGAATAGAGAAGGGCTAACAATCCAAACCGGCTTTTATTACCTGCCCACCCTGGAACGGCCAGGAGAGGCAGCGCGAATCGGCGAGCAGTGATCCGAAGCCTGAGGCCCGAAGTCAGGCCTCAGGCTTTGGACATCGGGCTTCCAGCACAACGGTTCTTTCGACAGCAAAGAAGCACCACCATACAATAGCCGCAGGAGGTAAAAGTTATGGAAATCAGACAGCTAACGGCCAACCACATCCCCCATATCCCCACCGTTATTTCCGGCTATCAAACCGGTGAAATCTATCAAGTTGGATATGCGGATGAGCAAAAAGAGACAGCATTAACCCTTCACCTTATCACCCTGCCAAAAGCCATCAGCAAACGTTTTCCACCACTGGAACCAGATGATCTGGAACGATACCGCCCAATCCCGGCGCAGGGCTTCTCTTTTGGACTGTTCAACCAGGGAACGCTGGTAGGGGTCGCGCTGGCCGAACCGATGCATTGGAACGGCAGCCTGTGGGTGTGGGAATTTCACATCGCCAGTGGCTATCGCGGCGAAGGTTGGGGACGGCTGCTGATGACCAGACTCATTGCCCAGGCCCAAACCGCCAGGTTGCGCACCATCACCTGCGAAACCCAAAATACCAATATACCCGCCATTCGTTTTTACCGGCGCATGGGCTTCCGCGTAGAAGGCATAGACATTTCTTATTACAGCAATGATGACCTGAACCCCGACCGCGAAGTGGCGGTGTTTATGAAACGGAGATTAGGCGTGGGGGATTGAGATGTGATGTAACACGATTTGTCAAATCGTGCTACACATGCACCGATGAAAAGATCGTTTTCATCATAGATATTCGTTTTCATCATAGATATGAGGAGATTGAATCTCCCAATCTCCTATAGAACTACTGTTAAGCGCCGTGCAGTTTCTTTACCAATAATTTCAAAAAAACTCGGCCAACGTCTGGCATACCACCTCTACATGTTCCTCAGGCATGTGGGCATAAAGGGGCAGGGAGAGAATACGCCGGGCGGCGCGTTCGGTGACGGGCAAACTGCCAGGATCATAACCCAAATGGCGATAAGCGGGTTGCAGGTGGACGGGCACGGGGTAATGCACGGCCGTACCCACCCCCTTCTCGTGTAAAAACGTCGCCAATGCCGCCCGCCGCCCCGTTTGTATGACATAGAGATGAAAGACATGGCTGGCCAACGGCCGTATACGCGGCAGTTGCACGGGCAAATTTTCCAGTTGCTCACTGTAACGGGCGGCTAATTGTTGGCGACGGCCGTTGTCCGCGTCCAGATGCGCCAGCCGCACCTGCAAAATGGCCGCCTGCAACTCATCCAGGCGGCTGTTATACCCGGCCAGATCGCTGATGTACCGCTCCCGCCAGCCATACTGCCGCAGCAGCCGCAGCCGCTTGGCAATGTCATCCCGATTAGTCACCACCGCGCCGCCATCCCCCAAAGCGCCCAGGTTTTTGGTGGGGTAAAAACTGAAAGCGGCGGCGTCACCCAAGCTGCCCACCCGCCGCTCCGCCACCAGCGCGCCGTGCGCCTGGGCGCAATCTTCCAACACCTGCAACCGATGTTGGATGGCAATTTCCAAAATCGCTTCCATGTCGGCGGGGTGGCCATAGAGATGGACGGGGATGATGGCTTTGGTGCGGGGGGTGACGGCCGTTGCCACCTGCTCCGGATCCATGGTGTAGGTTTGGGAATCAATGTCCACCAGTACAGGCATGGCCCCGGCGAGTTCAATGGCGGCGATGGTGGCTACGGCCGTGTGCGCCACTGTAATCACCTCATCCCCCGGCCCCACGCCCAACGCCTTCAAACCAAGTAGCACCGCATCCGTACCGGAGGCCACCCCCACCGCGTGCGCCACCCCGTTGTAAGCGGCAAACGCCGCCTCAAAAGCAGCCACCTCCGGCCCCAGAATATACCAGCCAGAGGAGAGGGTGCGGGTCACGGCCGTGTCTATCTCCGCCCGGTACGCCTCATACTCCGCTTTCAAATCCACAAAGGGAACGGGCGTCATAGTTCCCCTCCTAACTGTTGCTTGACAATCTCCTTCACGTAATCAGGAATGGGGAAATTAGCCTTTTCCGCAGCCGTTTTTAGCTCTTTATAGATCTGTACTTCAGCTTCGTCCCACAAAATATCGGCTCGTCTGATCTCGCGCAGCGCCACATGCGCATAATCTTGGGGATATGCCCAATAACACTGGGAACAGATTTTTGAGGATTTTTTAGTCCAGTTTGGGCAGTGTTCGCATGACCAGGATTTTGCTCGATTACATGGGCCACATACCAACATGTAGTCATGTACGTTTCTGTGGAAATGATCAACATCTCTCGCTATTTCAAAGGGCACTCGATGGTCTATTTGCAAATAACGCGCTTCAAACTTGCCGGAACAGACGGCGCATCGGCCTTGCTGCGCCTGGAAAAGTTCATTTTTTAGCTTCCGGCTAAAACTCTTTCGGCCACCGGCTTGCCCATCCAAAATATCTTCCCATTGTCCAAACCGGTAAGCGGCAATGGATCGGCCATCGGTTGACTTTACTCTGAACGTTTCCGGGGGAATACCTTGCTCCCGTACATCGCGGGCGGCTCTAGGTGGATGGCTGTAACCATACTGTTTTTCTAATTCTTCTGTGGTAATAAAACCCTGTTCTAAAATGTGATCGATAACAATCCGGGCGCGTTTGTTGGTTACTGATTGCAGCCTTTGGATAAACAGTTCAGGTAATTCTTCTTGATTGGTCATAAAAGGCCCAGTTCAAGTTGTTTTGGATAGGTCTCCCGTCTGGGCTTAATCGCATGGACTAACACGCCTAATCCCTCACGGTATGTTGATTGCAACTGTCTGGTGAGAGCGGGGGACAAATACAATGATTCATACGTGTCGGCCACACTACCTAAAAGTGTAGATTGGCTAGAACGACCGGCATGAACTTCTAAATGGTAGAGATTAAGCGCAGCCGGCAAGGTAGCGCCATACGTTTTGCCCCCGGTACGGCCGTCGTAGCTCAAGATGAACCGTACCTGCTGTTTGTTTAACTCTGTCAGGAAGCTAATTAACTTGTCAGCATCAAGGCCACTATAATAGCGGGGATCTTTATTCTGAGACGTACCCTGATACGGTGGGTCCAGATAAATCAGATCAGTTGGGGAAACAGCTTCTAAGACTTCTCGATAATCCCCGTCTTTAACGATGGTTCGTCCGGCCAACAATCTGGAAAAATTAAAAATTTCCTGGCGCATACTCTCCGGCAAACGCCCTTTGCGCCGGTTATCGGGGCTTTGATTAAAGGCGCCATCAGCATTGTAACGAACAGAGGCTTTGACACAGCGCGCCAGTAAGTAAAGTAAATAATCAGGCCGATGCGTTCTGTTGAATTCATCCCGGACATAATCATAATACGCCCGTTCCTGACCCAATTGTGCCCGCCATAAACGTTCATACTCATCGGCAATTTGCTGTGGCTGGTTGATGATGCGCGCCAACAGGTCGGTTAACGGTTTGTTTAAATCATTGAGGAAAAATCGGGTCGCCTTTTTGTGATAGGCGGCGGCCACAGACAAGGCTGCCGAACCGGCAAAGGGTTCAACCAGCGTATCAACCGGCTCAGGGAAGAGGGCCAAAATTTGCCGGGCTATACCACGTTTGCTGCCCTGATAGGGAATAGGTTGGGGTAATCGTTTCATCATGTCAGCCCAGATGTGGATTGCGATTCGATGTGCTTACTATATCACGTCATTTCTGGTCTGGCACTACGTCAACGGCCGTCCAACGCCCCCACCGCCAGCAAAACCGCATCCTGCCCATTGGCAAAAAGCTGCCGTTCAATGGTCTGGGAATCATACAGCCCCGCCAGCAGGCGCACGGCCATCGGCGGCGCATCCGTTGGCAGGGTAAGCACATGCCGGTCGAGCAGCATTTCCCCCGGCTGCCAGGTGGTAGTGGGGCGGGTTCCCCACAGCGGCGCGCTGTCGTGCTGCGCCAGCAGCGCGCCATCGCCCGCTAGCAAATGGACAAACATGGTATAGTCGCGGGGGATTCCCACCAAAGCCTCCCATTGCAGGGTGACAATCAGCTCATCACCGGGATGAAGGGGCAGCCATTCCGCCGTTACCGGCGCGCCGTTGACCAGCAGCCGGACGCCGGCCAGCCGCGTCTGCTCATTGAGCGTCTCGTTCAGTGGGGTCATAGCGCGGCTGATAGCTTGCAGGATGGTAATTGGGTAATGGGGCAACTGGGCCAATGCCCACTTACAAAATTACAAATAGTGGTGCAAATGCTCCCGGTAAAAGGTGATGGTGCGGGTGAGTCCGTCGCGCAGGCTGGTTTTAGGACGCCAGCCAAGTTTGCTCCGAATTTTGCGGTAATCACCGTAAAAGTCACCAATGTCAATACGCTTCCGCTCTTGGGGGAAGGGCAGCAGTTCGTAGTTGCCCGCCCCGTTAATCTCAATCATCAGCCGCGCCAGGTTGAGCAGGTTGATGGGGTCGTCGCTGCCCAGGTTGTAAATTTGCCCAATAGCGGCCTCGCTGAGGGCAACCAGGAGCAAAGCGTCTGTGACGTCTTCCACGAAATTGAAGTCACGCACCTGTAAACCATCGCCGTAAATCGTCAGTGGTTTGCCCTCTACCAGCAGGCGCAACCACCAGCCGAGGAAGGTCTGGCGGGCGTCCTTGATGCGCATGTGGGGGCCATAGGTGTTGGTCAGGCGGAGGGAGGTGGTTTTCAGACCATACGCCTGGTGATAGACGATGTGGTACCACTCACCGGCCAGTTTGTTGATGCCGTTAACGTCTACGGGCTGGATGGGGTGGCGCTCGTCTACGGGCAGGTATTGGGCACGGCCGTAAAACTGGCGCGTGCTGGCAAAAATAACCTGTACGTGGGGGTTGCCATGCCGGCACGCTTCCAGTAGCGAAAGCTGGCTGCGGGCATTGATTTCCAGGTCGGTATACGGGTTATCCATACTATCTGTATGGCTCACCTGCCCGGCCAAATTGAAGATGTAATCCTGCCCCTGCACCAAATAGCGCAGCCCGTATTCGTCGCGCATGTCGGCGATATTGACCCGCACCCGGTCTTGAATGGTGGCGATGTTGAACAGGTTGCCGCCATATTCAGGGACGAGTGAATCGAGCAGCAGCACATCTGCGCCCAATTCCACCAACCGCCGCGCCAGGTTAGAGCCGATAAAGCCCAATCCACCGGTGATCAGCACGTGTTTCCCGGCAAATTGTTCGAGGGGGGGGGTGATGGTGGGCATTTCAGTGAGCGGTGAGCGGTAAGCAGTGAACGGTGAGCGGTGAGCGGTTTACTGCTTACTGCTTGCTGGCAACTGCTCACTGACGGGCACGGCCGTGTTCTGCAAATGCTCCTTGCGCCAGACCAGCCACAGCCACAGTTTTGCCAGGTCGCGGGCTACCCGCGCCAAACGGCGATAGTTAAAGAACTGGCTCTTGCCATACGCCCGGTGAAAATGATGTACCGGCGTTTCCGTCAGCCGGAACCCGGCGTCTTGAATCTTTTTCATCATCTCCACGCAAATCACGCCGCTGTCTTGAGTCAGTTCTACCTTATCAAAAATAGCCCGGCGCATGAGCCGGAAATCACAGTCCACATCTTTCAGCTTTAGCCCAAAGGCCGCCTTCACCATATGCTGGTAAATACGACCAATGATAATGCGGTGCAGCGGATCATTTCGCTCAATCTTCCAGCCGTTGATCAAATCCACCTCATCGCTGACCAGGTTTGCCAGCAATTTCAGTTCACGAGGATCATATTGGGCATCGCCGTCCGTGTAAAAAATCCACTCTTTGGTAGCATTGGCAAAACCGGAACGCAGCGCCCCGCCATACCCCCGGTTTTTCACATGATGCACAATGCGCACCTCATCCGGGTAAATGCGGGCCAGTTCATCCAACACTTGCGCCGTGTGGTCTTTACTGCCATCGTTGATGACCACTACTTCGTAATCATCGGTCAGTTCCCGCAGGGTTAGCAGCACCGTGATAACCATACTGGGAATGGTGCCGGCATCGTTGTAAGCCGGAAAAAAGGCGGTAATGCCCGGTCTGGTGTTACTCATACTTTTCTTCCAATTGCCATGAGGGTTAAGCCAAAGGGGAGCGCGCTATGTCGCAGCCAACCGGCTTCCGCATATAGAAAGCGGGCAAAGAGATTGTCTTGCCAGGGGGGATTGGGGCGCACGTCGGAGGCGCCGTCATTTTCGGGGACGAACCGTTCGGCCATGCGTTTGCCCAGCGCCAGGGGGAAGAGCAGCATATTGGCATAGGAGAGTTTCACGGCCGTGAACCCTGTCTCAACCAGTGCTGCCTTAATTTCTGCCCGGCTAAAACGATGCACCGTGTGTACTACCTGGTCATGATGCCCCCGTAGCCAGTTGTAAGCGGGCAGGCGCAAAAACAGATAGCCACCCGGTTTTAGCACCCGGTTAAACTCGCGCAACGCCTCCCGGTAATCACCAATGGAACGATGGCATAACACGTCAAAGGATGTCGCCAAATCAAAATGGTCAGGGGCAAAGGGCACACGGGTGACGCTGGCCTGCACCAGCCGTGCCAGCCCCCGTTCCTGGCAAAAGTTCAGAGCGTGGGGCATCAAATCAAAACCGGTTACATTACCAAACGGCGCCAGGTACTTCATCACCGCCCCCGTGCCACAACCGGCGTCCAGAATAGACAAATCACTCCGGCCCGGAAAAAGAACGGTAATCTGGGTGGTAGTGATTCGCTGCATTCCCACGTACCACCAGTGGTGGTCTTCCACCTGATACATGGTTTGGTATTCAGTCGGTTCCATAAGTTCCAAGCCACAATCTGGAACTATATCCGAATTGTCATCAGGGGACGAATTCGCCATGATAAAAACAGCAATTCTCAATTTACCAAGAGCCAGCGATTAAAACCGCACCTACGGAGAGCAGAGCCCACCCTTCAACAGGTTCAGGGCAGGCTCTGCTCTCCGTAGATGCATATTTATCTGCCGCCGCCGGGCAAAATGAGAATTACTGGATAAAAAAAGCCCGGATGAGCGCAATCTCATCCGGGCCAACCCTTTTCCGTTTACCGATTACCGGCCCCTACCCCCCATTGTCCGGGGGAATGCTGATAATCGTTTGGCCGGTGAGGAAATCAATGGCCGCTTGCAACTGCGTGTCGCCATCATCAGTCAGGATGGCATCTTCCGGCATCGGAATAAAGTAGTCAGGGGTTAAGCCCAGTTTGTGAATGGATGTTTCGCCAGGGGTGAGCCATTGGGCAATGGTGATGCGCACGCCGCCCTTGTTAGACAGGGTGTGCCAGGTTTGCACCGTGCCTTTACCAAAGGAGGTCTGGCCAATGAGGATACCACGCCCGGTATCCTGAATAGCCCCGGCCAATACTTCTGAGGCGCTGGCGCTGCCTTCATCAATCAACACTACCAGGGGAATTGTTTCCGCCAGATTGCCATCTTTTGCGGAAAAGACACGTTCACGGCCGTCGCCAAACCGCTCCACCAATACCGTACCCTCAGCCAAAAATTCGTCGGCAATTTTAACGGTGGTATCCAGCGCCCCACCTGGATTGCGCCGCAAATCCAGAATCAGGCCGGCGGGGTTTTGGGTTATCAGACCAGGTAAAAGCGCATTCAATTCGTCGCCGGTCGTATCACCAAAACGGCTCAGGCGCACATAGGCGATGTTTTCCGGCAACATGCGCCCGGTGGCGCTGACCAGTTTTACTGTGTCGCGGACGATTTCAATGTCAAATGTTTCGCCATCACGCTCAATTTGCAGCAATACGGCCGTGCCCGCCGGCCCCCGCACCAATGACGCGGCCTCACTCACATCCATCCCATCCAAAATGACGCCATCAGCCGCTACAATAATATCGCCGGGCCGCAAACCGGCCGCCTGGGCTGGAGAACCATCAATGGGCGAGACAATGGTGATACGGCCGTCACGCGCCTCTACCTCTGCCCCAATACCCTGATACTCGCCGGAAAAAGTGCGTTCCGCCGCCTCCTGATCGGCCGGCGACAAATAACGAGTGTGATCATCTTCCAAAGCCGCCAGCATACCCACAATAGCTCCTTCCACCAGGGCCTGGTTGTCTACCGGCTGTTCATAATAGCGGGTTTGCACCAGTTCCCACACTTCCCAGAACGGCTCAAAAACAACCTGCGCTTCACCAGAAAGTGGCGGCCCGGCCATACGATAAGGCGCTATGGGTGATTGCGCCAACACGTACCCCGCCATAAAACCCAAACAGGTAAAAATAAAAACTGTAAAAAAAATGCGCCTGCGTGATTCGTTCATGTACTGCCTTTTATTCTTGATTTTCCTAATAAATAAATAGGAATAAATAGGATGATTCACGGGCCTGATTATATGCCAGTTAATGAGTTTGTGGTTGACGTAGGGTAAGAAGTGGCTAAAAGGCGTGAAAGCAGCGAACATCTTTTTTTGAACCTGATGAGGGGTTTGTTAAAATCGTCAATGGAAACTGGCATGTAAAAGAAGGCAATGACCACACAAAAACTCAGAAACATCTACTCCATATCACTTTTTTTGCTGGACATATTGATGGTCACAGCCGCTTTTGTGTTAGCTTATCAGCTGCGCGTTTCTTATGCCTGGCCAGATACGCTGACGCATGTCTATCCTCTTCCCAGTTATGCCGGGCTGCTGCTGCTCGAAGTAAGCGCCGTTGTCATTGCCTTATTCCTGTACAAGCAATACTACATTCCCCGCGCCATTTCCAGGATAGATCAGGTGTATTCAACGGTCACGGCCGTGACCATTGGCACCCTTATTGCCGTAGCCATCTCCACCTTCATTTTCAAGGGCAACGTAATCATCAGCGATTATCCCCGCGCGATGATCGTGTATACCTGGTTCCTGGCCATCGTTCTGCTCCTAATCGGCCGTCTGGCGCACCAGATGGTGCGCAACAAACTACGCGAGCATGGCCTGGGACGAGACCGGCTGCTCATTGTCGGCTCTGGCGAAATGGCCCAAATCATTATTCAGCGTATCCAATGGTCGCCCTACCTGGGGTATGAACTGGTCGGGGTAGTCAACGGTTCCGAACCGCTCACCAAAATCCAGGGCATCCCCGTGTTAGGTCGCCCTGAAGATTTACCTGCATTGATTGATCAGTACGACATCAATGAGGTGATCATTGCCATGCCGGAAAAGGGGCACCGGGAAACCGTTCACGTCCTCTCTTATTGTGAACGGGGGCGTATTTCGGTCAAAATTTTCCCCGATGTCTTCCAGTTTATGACCTCAGAGGCCAGCATTGACGCCCTGGGAGGGTTGCCACTGCTGTCCGTGCGTGACTATGCCCTGCGCGGCTACATGCTCATTTTCAAACGCATGATGGATTTGATAGGCGCCACCGTCGGACTTATCTTTTTTTCCCCGCTCATGCTGCTGATCGCCATCGCCATAAAACTGGAATCACCTGGGCCTGTCTTCTTTGTACAGGAGCGCATGGGGTTGGATGGCAAACCGTTTCGCATGTTGAAGTTCCGCTCCATGCGCTCCGACGCGGAAAAACATGGGCCTGGCTGGACGCTGAACAATGATCCCCGGCAAACCCGTCTGGGTCGCTTTTTGCGCCAGGTGGATGTGGATGAACTACCGCAATTGATCAATGTATTTATGGGAGAAATGAGCCTGGTAGGGCCGCGCCCGGAGCAGGCACACTATGTGGAACATTTCCGGCGCACCGTGCCGCGCTATATGGAACGTCATCAAGAAAAGGGGGGTATGACCGGTTGGGCGCAGGTCAATGGGTTACGCGGCGATACGTCCATTGAAGAACGCACCAAATATGATCTGTGGTATTCGGCCAACTGGTCAATTTTGCTAGACATCAAAATCCTGCTACGCACCGTATGGCAAATTTTGGAGAGAAAAAACACCCATCAGTATGCTACCCCGGTACGGCCGTCGGAAACCCTCCTTTCCCCCAATGGCGAAAAAGAACCGGCAACGGCCGTGCCCGCTCCGATCACCAAACCCAAATAGGCGCGAGGCGTCAGGGGTTGACGCTCACGCATCATTCTTCCATCTTACACTGTTCTTATTTGACGCTCAATTTTTGCCATGTTATGATAACGGATAGGCCGCATTAGCACTCGCATATCACGAGTGCTAATTTCATGACAAAAGTTCAACTTTTCAGAAAAGCTGAACTTTTGAAAAACCCATGGTATACGACCTGACAGAACGACAGGAAAAGTTATTAGAACTGGTAGTTCGCCACTACATCGAAACCGGCTTACCCACCGGTTCTAAAACTTTGGTTGAGCAATTTGATCTAAACGTCAGTTCTGCCACCGTGCGCAATGATTTTGCGGCCCTGACAGAATTGGGCTACCTCATGCAGTGGCACACCTCCGCCGGGCGTGTACCCACCGAGCAAGGTTTCCGCTACTTTGTGCAAAAGCTGTTAGGGGATTTTCATCTGCCGGTAGATGAACAACAAATGATCCGCCACCAGTTTCATCAAGCGCGGCTAGACCTGGACCAGTGGATGCGGCTGGCAGCAGCCATTCTGGCACGGACATCATTGGGCGCCAGCTTTGTCACCGCGCCACGGCCGTCTATCAACCGCTTCAAACACATCCAGCTCATTTCCACCCAAGGCCGGTTGGTACTCATGATCGTGGTTTTATATGGCGGCGAAGTGAAACAGCAAATGCTGACGTTAGCCGAACCGCTCACGCAGGCACAGTTGAGCGCCACGGCTGACCGCCTGAACACGCTTCTGACAAATGCCACCTATGAAGACGTGCGCAGCCGAATGAGCCATCTGGACTCACTAGAACACGACATCACCGTTCTGATCCTGGAAATTCTAGAGCGTACCGACAGCCGCCCCATTAGCGATATTTACCGGGATGGACTGATTAACATTGTTGAAGATGCCCGCACCCGGCAAGCGGTTCGCTTTTTAGAAGAACGCACCTTACTGGCTTCGATGCTCTCCGAAACACAAACGGAAGAGCCGGGCGTGCAGGTAGTCATAGGCGGCGAGGGGCGTTGGGAAGAGTTGAAAGACTGCTCCATCATCCTCTCCCGCTACGGCGTCGCCGATGCTTTCAGCGGCACGGTGGCGGTCATTGGCCCCACACGAATGCCTTACGGCCGTAACGTCGCCGCCGTCCGTTATATAGCCAATTTGATGAGCGGGTTTGTTTACGAATACTATATAGAAGACAGCCCAGAACCTATCACCTCAGAAACGGCAGAAAATTTGGCAGAGATCAGAGATTAGAGATTAGAGATTAGAGATTGGAGATTGGAGATTAAAAAGCGCCCATCTCTAATCCCCCACACATATCAGAGAACGAGGTAACAGATTTTATGCAGGCAGGGAATGAGATCATCGCCGACGAAGCACCTGAAGCCGTCTTGAACGGCACGGCCGTTGCCGAAAATCAGGAATTAACCGATGAGGAGGGAACGGCCGAAGCCGCCCCCACCCTCGAAGAGCAACTGGCCACCGCCCAGGCCGAAGCCGCCGATTACAAAGATCGCTGGCTGCGTAGCCAGGCCGAATTTGCCAATGCCCGCAAGCGCATGGAAAAAGAGCGCATCGAACTATACAGCATGGCTACGGCCGATGTGATCAAAAAATTACTGCCGGTGCTGGACGATTTTGAACGCGCCCTCAATACCGTGCCAGACAGCATCCGCGACAACGCCTGGCTAGAAGGCATAGACCTGGTGCAGCGCAAACTGTTTACCATCCTGGAAAACTTCAATGTCACCCCCATTGAGGCCGTCGGCCAACCATTTGACCCCAATTGGCATGAGGCCATTACCCAGGAACCGGCAGACGAATACAAAAGCGGCGACATCTGCCGTGAACTGCAAAAGGGTTACAAAATAGGCGACCGGGTGATACGGCCGTCGCTGGTAGCCGTTGCTGAATAAAATTCAAGATACCCGGATATTGAGATATTAGACATAATATCCCAATACCCCAATATCTCAATATAGTGAGGAAATCATGGCAAAAATAATAGGAATTGATCTTGGTACCACAAACTCCGTCGCCGCCGTCATGGAAGGCGGTGAAGCCACCGTCATCCCCAGCGCCGAAGGCGGGCGGCTCTTCCCCTCCATCGTCGCCATCAACCCCAAAACCGGCGAACGGCTCGTCGGCCAGGTAGCTAAACGGCAGGCCGTCATCAACCCCCACAACACCATCTTCTCCGTCAAACGCTTCATGGGCCGCAAATATGACGACCCCGCCGTGGAAAAAGCGCGCAAATATGTGCCTTACGAAGTCCGCAAAGCCCCCAACGGCGATGTCCGCGTGGTCATGAGCGAACGCGAATACTCCCCCCCTGAAATCTCTGCCATGATCCTGCAAAAGATCAAAACCGACGCCGAAGCCTACCTGGGCCAGCCCGTCACTCAGGCCGTCATCACCGTGCCCGCCTACTTCAACGACAGCCAGCGCCAGGCCACCAAAGACGCCGGCAAAATCGCCGGGCTGGAAGTGCTGCGCATTGTCAACGAACCCACCGCCTCCTCATTGGCCTACGGCCTGGGCAGCGACAAAGAAGAGATCATCGCCGTCTACGACCTGGGCGGCGGTACCTTCGACATCTCCATTCTGGAAATGGACAACGGCGTCTTTGAGGTCAAATCTACCAACGGCGACACCTTCCTCGGTGGCGACGACTTTGACCAGAAAATCATAGACTGGGCCGCCGAGCAATTCAAAATGGAAGAGGGTATTGACCTGCGCAATGACCGGCAATCCTTACAACGACTGCGCGAAGCGGCCGAAAAAGCCAAAATCGAACTGTCCACCACCATGCAGACAGAACTCAACCTGCCCTACATCACCGCCGACGCCAATGGCCCCAAACACCTCAACCTCACCCTCACCCGCGCCAAATTTGAGCAGCTTTCCGAAGACTTGATCAAACGCTCCATTGAACCGTGCCGCCAGGCCCTCAAAGACGCCGGCCTTTCTCTCAACGAGATTACGCAAGTGGTATTGGTAGGCGGCATGACCCGTATGCCCGCCATTCAAGAAGCGGTGAAAAATTATTTCGGCCGTGAGCCGCACAAAGGGGTCAACCCGGATGAAGTCGTGGGTATTGGCGCCGCCATTCAAGCTGGCGTTTTGGGCGGCGAGGTCAAGGACGTGCTGCTGCTAGATGTGACGCCGCTCACCCTGAGCATCGAAACTTTAGGCGGCGTTGCGACGCCGTTGATCGAGCGGAATACCACCATCCCCACTAAGAAAAGCCAGATTTTCTCCACCGCCGCCGACGGGCAGACACAGGTAGAAATTCACGTCACCCAGGGCGAACGGCCGATGTCCGCCGACAACAAGAGCCTGGGCCGCTTCATTCTGGATGGGCTGCCACCCGCACCGCGTGGTGTGCCCCAAATTGAGGTCACATTTGACATCAATGCCGATGGCATCCTCAACGTCAGCGCCGCCGACAAGGCCACCGGGCGCAAACAGGCCATGCAAATCATCCCCTCTAGCGGCCTGAATGACGCCGAAATTGAACGCATGGTGAAAGACGCCGAGCAACACGCCTCCGAAGATGCCCGCCGTAAAGAAATGGTGGAAGCACACAACAAGGCCGATTCCACCGCTTACAGCGCCGAAAAATTCCTGAGCGAAAACGGCGACAAGATACCGGAAGCTAACAAAGCCGCCATTCAAGATCGTATTAATGCCGTCCGTTCAGCGCTGGCAGGTAATGATGCCGCCGCCATGAATGAAACGGCCGACCAACTCCTGGCCGTCATGAATGAAGCCGGCGCCGCCATGTACCAGCAGGCCGGCGGCCCGGCCAACAGCGGCCCGGAGCCAGGCCCGGACGGCGCTGCTGGCCGGGATGAAGACGTGATTGAAGGTGAATTTAGCGATTCTTAAGAGGCATGAGAGTGGGAAATTAGAGGCTGGGCAATCTCCAATCTCCCACTCTCCATTAAGACAGCATGGCCACTCAACGAGACTTTTACGACGTTTTGGGCGTAGAACGCGCCGCCAATAAAGACGAGATCAAAAAGGCGTACCGCAGCAAAGCCCGCCAATATCATCCCGATGTCAATAAAGAGCCGGACGCCGAAGAACGGTTCAAAGAAGTGCAGCGGGCCTATGAAGTGCTGTCGGATGAGCAGATGCGGGCAGCTTATGATCGGTATGGTCATGCCGGTGTAGATAACGGTGCCGGGCCAGGTTTCTCCGGTTTTGAGGGCTTCACCGGTTTTGCCGATATTTTTGAGGAGTTGTTTGGCACGAATGTGGGCGGTGGACGACGGCGACGCCGGGGGCCAGGGCGGGGCGCGGATTTACGCTATGACCTGCGCATCTCGTTTGAAGAGGCTGTATTTGGCGCGGAAAAAGATATTGAAGTACGCCGCCCAGAAATTTGCCCCCAGTGTCATGGCGGCGGTGCAGAGCCAGGCACCAGCCCCATTGCCTGCACCACCTGTAACGGCAGCGGTGAAGTGCGGCGGGTACAGCAATCTATCTTGGGGCAGTTTGTCAATGTCACGACCTGTCCCACCTGCCAGGGTACGGGCGAACTGATTCCCACCCCGTGCAGCATGTGTCGTGGGCAGAAACAGGTGATACAAACCCGCACCCTCAAGGTCAAGGTGCCCGCCGGGGTAGACAACGATACCCAAATCAGGCTGAGCAATGAAGGCGGGCCGGGTGTAGCCGGTGGGCCGCCAGGCAATCTGTATGTGGTTATCCATGTGGAACCGCATGAGTATTTCCAGCGGCGTGGCGATGATGTTTTCATGGATTTGCACATCAATGTGGCACAGGCAGCCTTAGGCGATGAAGTTATGGTACCCACGCTGGACGGGGAAGATATGCTGGAAATTCCGGCGGGCACACAGCCAGGCAAGGTATTTAAGCTGCGCGGCAAGGGTGTACCCCGGCTGGATCGCAGCGGCCGTAACCGGGCCATGGGTCGCGGCGACATGCACGTGATTGTGCAGGTGGTTATCCCCAAGAAGTTGAACAAAGAACAGCAACGGCTGTTCAAAGAGCTATCCAAATCGCTGGGTAAAGAGGTCATCCCTAAAACGGAAAAGGGGTTCCTGGATAATCTCAAAGAGGCCTTTGGGGATATTTTTGGCGTATAACGCCAGAAAAGACATCCCATTTCTCAAAGAAATTCGGATGTCTGGTAACCGCATGAATTGGCTCGAAGTCAGTGTGATAACCGATGGGGAAGGCGCCGAGGCAGTGGCGGAAAAGCTACGGCCGTTCGCCTACCAGGACGGCGTGGTGCTGGAACAATTGGGGGATATGTCTTCGCCGGACCCGGATGCGCTGGAAACGGCCGTGACCGTGAAAATTTACATCCCCGAATACCAAGATACCCCCCGTTTGCGCCGCCGCATTGAAGAAATCATCTACTTTTTGGGTCGCCTCTACCCCATTCCCCCCCCTACCTTTCGCCTGCTGGCCGAAGAAGATTGGGCCAACGCCTGGAAAGCGCACTACCACCCTTTCCGCATTGGGCAGCGCATCTGGGTTCAGCCCAGTTGGATTGAAGCAGAATCGCCGGATGCTGCGGCGCAGATAAAAGCGGATGATGTGGTGCTGACGCTCGACCCCGGTATGGCCTTTGGCACAGGCCTGCACCCTACCACGCAAATGTGCCTGCAAGCCCTGGAAGAACTGGTACAGCCCGGAGATGCTATTTTTGATTTAGGCACAGGCTCCGGCATTCTGGCGATTGCTGCTGCCAAACTGGGTGCAGCGCGGGTGCTGGGAGTGGATGTAGACGAAGTGGCAGTACAAACGGCCGTGAGCAACACTGCCCTCAATCACCTGGACAATCTCACCTTCCAAAAAGGCACGTTAGATACCATCACCGAAAAGGGGTGGGACATCGTGGTCGTCAACATTCTGGCGCCCGTCATTGTCGGTTTGCTGGAAAATGACAACTTGCTCAGCTATGTCAAACCGGGCGGCCATCTCATCTTGAGCGGCATTATTGAAGAGCAAATGGAGGATGTAGTCACGGCCGTGACCACATCCGGCGGCCACATCCACAAAACCCTGCAAATCACTGACTGGGTTGCCCTCATCGCCGCCTCCCCGTCCTAAAAATCTTCGCGCCCCTTTGCGCCCTTCGCGGATCACCCCCTTCGCGCTCGTGCATCCACCGCCCACACCCCCAGACCCTCTGGCAAAACCAGCAGCGGATTGATCTCAATCTCCGCCAACTGTGGGAAATCAGCCGCCAGTTGGCCCAGACGCAGCAAGGTCTGGCGCACGGCCGTACGGTCAGCCGGCGGCAAATGGCGAAAACCGGCCAGTTTCCGCCCCGCCCAGGTGTGCGTTAGCAGATGCTCCACATCCGCCTCCGTCAGTGGAGCCAGAGCAAAGGCCACATCACCCAACCCCTCCACTTCCACCCCACCCGAACCGAACATCAGCAGCGGCCCAAATTGGGGATCGCGGGTGACGCCCACAATTACTTCCTGCCCCACCGGGATCATTTGCTGCACCAGAACACCCTTGATAACGGCATCTGGCTCTACCTGCTGCACTTTTGCCAGCATATCAGCATAGGCGGTTTGCACGGCCGTCTCCTCCGCCAACCCCAGGCGCACCCCACCCACATCCGATTTATGGGTAATCCCTTCGGCTACCAGCTTCAGAGCTACTGGGAAGCCAATTTGCCGGGCCAGCGCCACCGCCTCATCTACATGTTGCGCCAGATGGCTGGCGGGGCAGGGGATTCCATAGGCGGTGAGAAGTTGGCTCACGGCCGTTGGCAATAAAAACCCCGCCTCATCCACCTGTGCCAGGGTATGCTGCGCCAATTCCGGCTGTACATCCGGCAGCGCCACAGGCACGGCCGGCTGCTGCACATAAGCGGCATACCGGGTCAACACGGCCAGCGCCGCCACCGTCCGCTCCGGGAAACGATATTCCGGCACCCGCGCCGCCCGGAAATGCTCCATCGCCTCCTGAATCAGCCGCTCGCCCATCAGCGTCACCAGCACCGGCTTTTGCGCCGCGTAAATGGTGGGGATAATGGCTTTGGCCACACCTCCAGCCGAATACATGGGCGGCGGCGGCAAGATGAGCAACACGCTGTCCACCCCTTCATCGGCCAACAGCAAGCGCAAGCTGTCGGCATACTGCTCCGGCGACGCCCCCGCCAACATGTCCACCGGGTTGTGAATACTGGCAGCGGGCGGCAGCACGGCCCGCAGTTGCGTTTCTGTCTCTGGCTGCAAAACCGCCAGTTGTAAGCCGGACGATTCGATGGCGTCTACGGCCGTGACCCCTGGCCCACCCGCATTGGTCAACACCGCCACACGTGGGCCACGCGGCAGCGGTGACCAGGCCAACGCCCGCGCCCAATCAAATAGCTCTTCATTGGTGTGAGCGCGAATGATCCCGGCGCGGCGAAACGCGGCGTCAAAGGCGGCATCCGCCCCGGCCAATGCGCCGGTGTGGGAAGCCACCGCCTGCCGCCCGCTGACAAAGCGCCCCACTTTTAAGGCCAATACCGGTTTGTGACGGGTTACGGCCTGAGCTACTTGCATAAAGCGACGGCCGTCCGTCACCCCCTCCAGATACATTGTCACCACCCGCGTATACGGGTCGGCGGCAATGGCCGGCAGCACGTCCGTCTCGCAAACATCAAGTTGATTGCCCAGGCTGACCAGCCGGGACAGACCAAAGCCCTGCCCGCGCGCCCAATCCACCACCGCCGCACAAATCGCGCCAGAGTGAGAGATAAAGGCGACCGCACCCGGCGTGGGGCCGGGCGGCGGCAAAAAGGTGGCGTCAAACGGCCAATGGGTATCCAGCAGGCCAATGCAATTTGGCCCCATCAGCCGCATGTTGTATTGGTGGGCAATGCGCAAACAGTCATCTTCCAGGGATTGGCCGGTTTCGCCCGTTTCGCGGAAACCGCCGGCCGCGATGATGGCCGCCCGGATCCCTTTTTGCCCACACTCCTGCAAAGCCTGGGGCACAAAAGGGGCTGGGATGAGCAAAAAGGCCAGGTCAACCGGTGAAGGCACGTCGGCAATGTGGGGGTACAACGGCCGTGACAGCAGCATCCCACCTTTCGGATTGACAAAGTGGATGGCCCCTTTGTAATCGCTTTGCAGCAGGTTGCGGGCGACGCCAAAACCCAACTTGGTTGGGTCGGCCGAAGCGCCCACCAACACAATACCTTGCGGCTGAAAAAACGGATGGAGTGTGGGGTCAATGGTGGTCATAGCCCAAGAGTATCAAATTCTGCGGGTTTCGGCATCAGGTTGCCCACCAATTTCTTGACAACATTTTTGAGCTATTGTATAGTATGCTCTAATTGGAACCGGTTCCATTCGGTTCTAATCTCCTAAACGTCGAACCCCATCATCGTTGTTTTACCTTTCCTGGTTGTCCGCCTGGGCAGTTTGGCTGCTTGCAGAAAGAGGAGACGGCATGGCCAACGCAACCATTCGAGACGTCGCTAAACGCGCTGGCGTCGGTGTAGGAACCGTCTCGCGCGTGCTGAATGACAGCACGGCCGTGTCCTCAGCCACCCGCCAAAAAGTCCAGACCGCCATCGCCGAACTGAACTACTCCCCCAGCCCCATCGCCCGCCGCCTGTCGCTCGGCCGTACCATGACCATTGGTGTGATTGCGCCGTTTTTTATACGGCCATCTTACGTCGAACGACTGCGTGGTGTAGAAGCTGCACTTTCAAACAGCGAGTACGATTTCATCATCTATAATGTCGAAACTGTAGCCCGGCGCAACGACTGTTTCCACGATGTCCCCCGCCAGGAACGGGTGGATGGACTGCTCATCATGACGCTGACCCCCACAGATGAAGAAGCGGACTACTTCGTGCAATCTGGTATGCCCACCGTACTCATTGACAGCAGCCACCGTCACCTGAGCCACGTCATGATTGATGATGTGGCCGGCGGCTACCAGGCAACCCAACATCTCATTGACTTGGGACATCGCAAAATCGGTTACATTAGCGATTTATTGCAAGAAAGCCCATTTGGTTTCCGCCCTGTAGCCAACCGGTATGAAGGCTATCTTCAGGCGTTAGCCCACGCCGGCATTGAATTCTACCCGGAATACCATCGCCAGGGGGAACTCAGTCGCCGCGAAGCGCGCCGCCTGGCTCATGAGTTGCTGACGCTGCCAGACCCACCCACTGCCATATTCGCCTACAGCGACACACAGGCCTTTGGCGTACTGCGCGCCGCCCAAGACCTGGGGCTAAAAGTGCCGGAGCAACTATCGGTCATCGGTTATGACGATATTGAGATTGCTGAATTTTTGCACCTGACCACCATTCGCCAACACTTATACGAATCCGGCGTGCGGGGAGCAGAGTTACTACTTGGCGAAATTTCCAATCCCCTATCGCGGCCACAAGAAATCGTGCTTCCCACAACGTTGGTAGAACGAGACACAACCGCTCCACCACTGTTATGTTGAGATGACATAAGGTAACATTTCCATCCAGATACTGAACCGCAAAAGGAGGTACCCATTAGACAAGAAAAAAAATTGACAAACACAAACCACATTCAAAATTCTTATCAACTTTCCGTAGGAGGAAAAGAAAAAAATGAAAATACAACATATCATGAGAGTATTGAGCGTTTTGCTGATACTCACCCTTATTATCGTAGCCTGTGGTGGGCAACAAGAAGCCACCCCCGTCCCGGCAACAGCTCCGCCAGCAGCAGCGACAACGGCGCCACAAACAGGCCAAGAAACAGCCGAAGAACAAGCTGAGGAAATGCCTGAAGTTCCTTTTGACTACCCCGCCGGGGGTTATCTGGAACGGGCTATCAAAGGTGAATTTGCGGGCACAACCGTGACCGTTGATGGCGCTTTTGAAGGCAATGACGTAGACGGCGTGAAATTCTCCGAATCCGTGAAAGCGTTTGAAGAAGCCACCGGCATCACTGTCAACTACATCGGCAACAAAGAGTTTGAAGGCTCCATCGCCATCCGCGTCGGCGCGGGTGATGCTCCCGACATCGTAGACTTCCCCCAACCCGGCCTCTTTGCCAACTTCGTCCGCAGCGGCGATGTGATCCCGGTGACTACATTCATCTCCGATGAATGGCTCTCGCAGCAGTACAATGATGGCTGGCGTGAGTTTAACACCGTAGATGGCCAGGAAATGGGCGTCATGCACCGCTTCTCCGGCAAGAGCCTGGTCTGGTACCCCAAAGCCGCCTGGGACGCTGCCGGTTATGAAATCCCCGAAACCTGGGAAGAATTGATGGCTCTCACCGAAGAGATTGCTGCCGATGGCGATACCGCCTGGTGCATCGGCATTGAGTCTGGCGCAGCTACCGGCTGGGTAGCCACCGACTGGACAGAAGAGATGATGCTACGCACCACCTCCCTGGAGAACTACGATGCCTGGGTGGCCGGTGAACTACCCTTCGATTCCCCTGAAGTCAAGAATGCCATCGAGACCTGGAGCGAATTGTGGTTCAATGACGATTACGTCCTCGGCGGCCGTTCCTCTATCGTTTCCACCTTCTTTGGCGATGCCCCCGGCCCCATGTTTGCCGACCCGCCCCAGTGCTGGCTGCACAAACAGGCCAACTTCATCACCAGCTTCTTCCCGCAGGGCACGGAATACGGCGTGGATTATGACTTCTTCTATCTGCCGCCAGTGGATGCCGCTTACGGCCGTCCCTTCCTCGTCGCCGGTGACCTGATGGCTATGTTCAATGACCGTCCCGAAGTCCGGGCGCTCATGGAATACTTCACCACCCCACAATCCGTCAGCGGTTGGATGGAAGGTGGTGGCGCTATCGCTGCTCACAAGACGGCCACCCGCGAGATGTACGGTTCTGACCTGGATTGGGGCGTCTCCGAACTGGTCAATCAGGCTACCAGTTTCCGTTTCGACGGCTCTGACCTGATGCCCGGCGAAGTGGGCGCTGGCTCCTTCTGGGAACAAATCTCTAGCTACGTGGCCGGTTCCATTGACCTGGATACGGCCATGAAAGCCATTGATGCTTCCTGGCCCAGATAGCCATTTGTGATCTTAGGAGTAGAAGTTCAACTTCTCCAAGAAGTTGAACTTCTAAGTTTGTAGCAGGCAATTTATCGCCCCGCGTTAAAACGCCTGCTACAACCTTCATAATTCATCCTTCATAATTCATAATTTCCGGAGGAGAAGGCACATGAACTACGTGAGCGGAAAAGAAGTTAAACAACCATCGTTGGGGGTGCGTATACTGGCTCTCATTGGTCGTGTGGCATTGGCCATCGCCATTCCAGCCATCGCCTTTTACATACTTTACCTGGGGTTTCTCTTTCTGCGTGACAGCGATGCGCCCCGGATAGTCATTACCCTGGTCGCCATCGTCTGGGGTGTGGGCGGCGTCGCCCTTTTGTATTGGATATTCAACGGCATCGTCGAACGCATGCCAGACCAGTGGACGACCCGTCTGCAACCATTCGTTTTTGTCGGGCCGGCTATGGCCATCCTGGCCTGGTACCTGGCCATCCCCACCTTACGCACCTTTTGGATCAGTCTGTTCAATCGGGATGGCCCTCCTGCCGGACTAACGATACCAGAACTGTTGGCCAGTGATTCGTTTGTGGGACTGAGTAATTATGCAGCTGTTTTTACCGAAAGAGTAATGGTAGAAGCGTTTCGCAACAACATCATGTGGATCGTCTTTGGCAGCACCTTCTCGGTCGCATTTGGCCTGATCATTGCCGTCCTGGCTGACCGCAGCGCCTACGAAAAACTGGCCAAATCGCTTATTTTCCTGCCCATGGCCATCTCCTTTGTTGGCGCCAGCATCATCTGGAAATTTATTTATGAATTTCGGCCGCCGGGCCAGCCCCAAATTGGCCTGCTGAACGCCATCCTTGTTAGTGCTGGCGGCGTGCCCAGAGCCTGGACGCAGTGGGTAGATATTGCTCCCTGGAACAACCTCTTTCTCATTGTGATCGTCATCTGGCTGCAAACCGGTTTTTCAATGGTACTCTTCTCGGCCGCACTCAAAGGTATCCCTGAAGAACTACTTGAGGCCGGCCGTATGGACGGCGCCAGCGAGTTTCGCATCTTTTTTGGCATCATGCTCCCCTATATTCGCGGCACGCTGATCACTGTTTGGACAACCATCGTTATCTTTACCCTCAAGATTTTTGACGTGGTTTGGGTGATGACCGGTGGTCAATTTGGCACACACGTGATTGCCACTCAGTTTTACAGGCAGTCCTTTACCAATCGCAATTCCGGTTTTGGTTCGGCCATCGCCATTGTACTCCTCATCGCCGTCATTCCGGTGATGATCTACAACCTGAAGCAGTTCAGAGAACAGGAGGCATTTTAAGATGAGCAGCGCAAAAAGAAGAAAACGGCTGGGTAGCCTGTTTGTCAATGGCGCCCTCCTGATCATCATCCTGATCTGGACCATTCCCACACTGGGTATTTTTATCTCCTCCTTCCGAGTCCGCAATGACATTACCACATCCGGCTGGTGGAGCATCTTACCGCATCGGGAATGGCAGGCCACCGAAACGATTGACCCCCGCGCTGAAGGGCTTGACCCTACGGAAGTGATGGTCATTGCTGGGGTTACGGGCACGTTTGAAGAGTTTCGCAACGGCGTTACTTCGCCTGATGGAAAGCGCATCACCTGGATTGGCAACCGCCGCATTGGCATGGTGGAAGTTCAGGAACAGGTGTGGACAGTCAGTTGGAACTTCACCCTGGACAATTACCGGCAGGTTTTAGGTGGCCAGAGTTTTGAGTTCACACGGCCCGATGGCACCGTGGAAGTAGTACCTGGCGATAACATGACCAGGGCCTTCCTCAATAGTCTGGCGGTAACTATCCCCTCGACGGTGATCCCTATTCTGATCGCCGCTTTTGCGGCCTATGCCTTTGCCTGGATGAGCTTTCCCGGCCGAAAATGGATGTTTATTCTGGTGGTGGCTATGCTGGTGGTGCCGCTGCAAATCGCCCTGGTGCCACTTTTGCGTGACTACCGGGCCTTGCAGATCAACGGCACCTTCCTGGCAATCTGGCTGGCGCACACCGGCTTTGGGTTGGCCTTAGCCACGTATCTGCTCTTCAACTACATCAGCACCCTACCCCGCGAAACGTTGGAGTCGGCCTTTATTGATGGCGCTTCGCACTTCACAGTGTTTACCCGGCTGGTTTTGCCCCTGTCGGTACCGGCGCTGGCCTCCTTTGCCATCTTCCAATTCCTGTGGGTGTGGAATGATTACCTGGTGGCCTTGATTTTCCTGGGCGGCAACCCGGAATTTGAACTGGTAACGCAGCGTATGGCGGCCATTGTCGGCTCACGCGGCAGTGAATGGCATCTGCTGACGGCCGGGGCTTTTGTCTCCATGGTGCTGCCGTTGGCCGTATTTTTTGGCTTGCAGCGCTACTTTGTGCGCGGCATGATGGCCGGTTCGGTCAAAGGATAGGAGGGAGTAATTGAGTAATTATGGCAATTACTCAATTACTCAATTACCCAATTACACATAATGGAAGATTGGTACCACGACGCCGTTTTTTACGAGCTTTATATTCGGGCGTATCAGGATAGTAATGGGGATGGGCAGGGAGATTTCCGGGGGGCGATTGCCCGGCTGGATCACATCAAGTCGTTAGGCGTTAATTGCATCTGGATTATGCCCCATTACGCCTCGCCGCTGCTGGATGGGGGATACGATATTTCTGATTACCGGGACGTGCATCCTGACTTTGGCACACTGGCTGATTTTAAGGCGTTTCTGGATGCGGCCCACGAGCGCGGGCTGCGGGTGATTACGGACATGGTGATGAACCATACTTCCGACCAGCATCCCTGGTTCCAGGCAGCGCGGCAAGACAAAAACTCTCCCTACCGCAATTATTACGTGTGGAGCGACACGGGCGCCGAGTATGCCGAGACACGCATCATCTTTCTGGACGTGGAAAAGTCTAACTGGACGTATGATGAAGTCGCCGGGCAGTATTTCTGGCACCGTTTTTACAGCAGCCAGCCCGATTTGAACTACGACAACCCCAAAGTGCATGAGGAGATGTTTGACATCATGCGCTTCTGGCTGGATATGGGCATTGATGGTTTCCGCGTGGACGCCATTCCCTATCTGTATGAACGGGAGGGGACGAACTGTGAAAATCTACCGGAAACGCATCAGTTTTTACAAAAGGTGCGGCGGATGGTGGACAGCGAATACCCCGGTACGCTGCTGATCGCGGAGGCGAACCAATGGCCGGAAGATTTGCTGCCTTATTTTGGTACGCCGGAAAATCCTGAATTCCAGGTTTGTTTTCACTTTCCTATCATGCCCCGGCTGTACCAGGCGTTGAAGGCGCAGGACAAGACGCCGATTGTGGACATCTGGGCGCGGACGCCGCCGATTCCACCAGGCACGCAGTGGATGACTTTTTTGCGCAATCACGACGAACTGACGCTGGAGATGGTAACGCCGGCTGTGCGGCAATGGATGTGGGAACAGTATGCACCGGAGCCGCGTATGCGCCTGAATCTGGGCATCCGGCGGCGGCTGGCGCCGCTGTTGGATTTTGATAAAGAGAGGTGGTTTTTGCTCCATGCGCTGTTTTTGTCATTGCCGGGGACGCCGATTGTATATTATGGGGATGAGATTGGGATGGGAGATAATATCTGGCTGCCAGACCGGCATGGCTGCCGCACGCCGATGCAGTGGGATGATTCCAAAAACGCGGGCTTCTCCGATGCCAACGAGACATATCTGCCGGTGAATGATGATTATCGCCAACGGAATGTGGCCGCGCAGGAAGATGATCCCGGTTCTTACCTGAACCGGCTGCGTTTTCTGCTGCAAACGCGGCAGAGCCAGCCCGCTTTGCAGCGGGGAGATTTTGAATTTGTGGAGACGGGGAATGTGGGGGTATTAGCTTTTCGCCGGAATGGTGATCGGTTATCGGTAAACGGTGATCGGTCGGTGCTGTGTGTGTTCAATTTGTCGGATGCGGCACAGCGAGTGGAGTTAAAGGGAGAGGGTCCGTATCACGACCTTCTCCATCCAGACAGCGAACCTGTAGCAGACAATACGTTCAATCTTCCGCCTCATGCTGCCTGGTGGCTGGTAAAGACATAGAATGTGACCGCCTATAGCGCCCCCAATCTGACATGTAGGCAGTCGGAGGAGAGCCTTCAGGCGAACCGCGCATCGGCTAAAGCCTCTCCTCCATAATGAGTTGTTCCGTTTAACTCTTGGTGAAGTTTGGGAATAAAATAGTCCGTTAGCGTAGCACCGCTATCTGATAGCCTGAAGCTTCCGAGGGGCCATAGAGCCGCTGCACCAGCACATAATACCGCCCCGTTCCCAGGCTCAGGTTTACCGTCTCGTTCAAATTGCCCGGATTTACGCTGGAACCCCACAGCAGCTTGGTGTTGCTAAACACATACAGGTCATAGTTGCTGCCGGCCGGGATGCCCGTTAGCTGTACTGAAACGCCGCTAAACGCATTCAGGTCAAAATAATAGAAGTCATAAAAGTCATAAGTGCTGTTGAAATTTCCGCCGTACCAGAAGTTGGGCGGCAATCCTTTAGCTGCCGCCATGTTGTCATCAAAATCAGAAGCGCCGCTGCGTCTGATAAATGGTAAAAACAATCTTTCGCTGGGCACGTAGAGGCGCTGCACCAGGGGGACTACCTGATATTCATTTAGACTGGGTACATAATGATTGCCGCCAAACGCATATAGATGGTTGCCCCAAAATTCCCCAGCTGGATAAGCACGGGCAAAAACTGTATTGGGATCACGCAGGTCATAGGGCACATTCAACACTGACCAACTGCGGGTAGAGGAGTTAAAAACTTCTGTTGAAGAGACGGCTACATATTGCCCATTGGCATTCACGGTCATGCCACCAAAAACATACCAGTTCCCATCCGGGCCGATGGCGCTGCCCGCACCGAAGCGGGGAATGTTGAGATCGCCAGTAGGCTGCCAGTTGCCAAAGGGGGCCAGGCACTCCCCCCCACGCAGCAGCACATTGCCACTGACGCCGCCCACCACACAAATGTGGTTGCCGATACGCGCGGCCATATGCCCGTACCGGCCAGTGTTCATAGCCGGCCGTGGCAACCAGGAATTGCTGGCAATGTCAAAAAAGTAGGTTTCAGCACGGCCGTAAACACCGGGGTCTAAAGCGGGTTTTTGGCTGATGCCTCCGATAAGATAATAACCGGAGCTATCGGCTGCGGCCACGGCCTGCGCCCACCCCACTGCTGCCGGCGGTGAAGGCAGCAGAGACCAAAAATTGCCATTGATATGATACATGTAATGCGTGCCGTTAAAAACATCGGGCGCACCGTTATCACCACCGGGCACATAAATGGCGCCGTTGACGTGTACGGCCGTTAAATCCGACAGCCCCAACCCTGGTATTTGGGCCATCGTTTCCCAACTATTGGTCGGCGGGTAATAACGCATCAGCCGGTTGCTGCGCGTGGGCGCGCTGGAAACATTGTCCTGTCCACCCACCACGTAGATATGCTCACCGGCAGCCACCGTATCGTGGTGCGTCACCTGTCCGTTGGGGTTGTTATCCACCAGTTCCCACTTTTCCTCACCCGGCTGCGGCTGCATGAAGATGTTGAGCGTCAACTGGCCGGAACTGGCGGCCGACCAATCGGCAATGACCACATAATAGGTCTGGTACTGCACGGCCGTGAACGTCACCTGTGACGTAAACCCGGTGAAATCATCATTACAGGCCACCGGCTGCAAGGCCAGACAGGGGTTAGCCTCGTCTGTCGAAGTGAAAACACCCACCACCGTGTCATAGTTGGAGGTATCACTATTGATGGTAACAACCGCATTGGTCACCGGCGTGAACTTATACCACACCGTCCGGTACCCATTGGGTCGGGTCGCCCCCGGCCACATACAGCTCAAAACCGGGTCATTAGTATCGTGGGTAAACGCCTGCACGTTGGGCGTCACCCCACCAACGGCCGTATTGAGAAAGGTGACATCGGTCGCCGACTGGCATAAATCGCTGCCCGCGTTTCCCCCTACCGGAATCAACGGTGTATCAATTGTTTCTGGATCAATCGGTTCCAGGAAAATAGATTGGGGCAAAGGGCCAGGTGCTGGCGTTGGTGAAAGTTCAGTGGGTGATGGCGTCGTCACCGGTTCCTGGGCATCCACCATGGAATAACTCACCACCGCCAGCAAAACACAAAATAAAAGAAACAACACAACAATTCGGCGCATCAAACACTCTCCCTCCGCATTATCTCCATCGGGTCATCATGGGGCGATTGTACAAAGGTGGGCGTAAAAAAACGAACGGCCGTGTCTGGTAATCGGCAATTCTTAATCCAAAAACAGCGACAGGATGTCACTATGCAGGCCCTCTGCTTAAAAGGAGGATTGATGGTACAATACGATTGAAGGAGATGAAAATGGGTACACAAATCATCCTCAACTTGCCAGAAGAACTGTATCGTCGGGCTATCCGAATTGCCCAGATAAATCATCAAGATGTCCCTACTTTACTGGTGGAAGCGTTAGAGGAGTCACCTGTTTTAGACAAACCTTTGCCTGAAGACGGTAACCAGGGGACAGGTAATGATGTGGTAGATCGTGAGATGTCGGCTTATCTGGCCCTGCACCCGACTCTATGGGAAAAATACCCAGGACATTATGTAGCAATTTATGAGGGCGAGTTAATAGATCACGACCCGGTTGACATTGCCCTCAGCCATCGTATCAATGAAAAGTATCCTGACACATTCGTCTGGATGTCTAAGGTAGAAGAACAACCTTTCCGTACACTCAATATACCTTCTTTTCGCCTGGAAAAATAGATGAGCCAGTTGCTGTACACCTTCGAATATGATCGTAGTTACCTACCGCCTTTCCGGTCATGGAGGTGAAGGTTACTCGTTTTGGTGACACCCAAGATGGGATATTGCTAAATGCCCTGATAGATTCGGGTTCAGATGGAACAATGACGCCGTTATCTATCTTGAAGCAAATCCACGCCCGAAAAATAGGTCGTACTTACATAGTAGCCATTAATGGCGCCCGGCAGCAAGTAGATGTTTTTGAGGTAGCTGTGCAGATAGCCGGTCAGCATATGGGGCGGGTAGAAGTTGTTGCCGATAGACACAATCGCCAGATGATTCTGGGGCGAGATTTACTCAACCATTTTGTTGTCACTCTCAATGGTCTGGCAAATCTGGTAGAGATTCCGATGTAGGTATTTCTCATCCGGCACTTATTTCAACTATATCTTGATTTCTTCTTAGTTTACCCGCACCCGATCCCGAATCTGGCGAATGTGCGACGGCCGTGTCCGGCAGCAGCCGCCAATCAACACCGCCCCCAATTTGCGCCATTCACGGCACATTGCCCCGTAGGTGGAAGGGTCAGACTCACCGCGCCACACCTTTTGCACCGGATCATACCGTTCACCCGAATTGGGATACACGATGATGTACTTATCGGTCGCCGATTGAATGGCGGCAATCAATTCCGGCATCAGACGGGGCGGCGTGCAGTTCACCCCCACCGCCACCACGTTGGGAATATCGTGCAGCCGGGCGACGCAATCGGCAATGGGCGTACCGTCGCTGATGTGACGGCCGTCCCGCGCCGTAAAGCTCACCCAGGCCGGCATCTGCGGCGTTTCCGACAACAATTCACAATACGCCTCCAACTCGCTATGCGAAGGGCACGTTTCGCAAGCCAGCAAGTCCGCGCCGCTGTTTGCCAAAATATGCCAACGTGAGCGGTGCCAGGCCACTAATCCGAACGTGTCCAGGTCATAATCGCCGGTATATTCCGCCCCATTCGCCAGATACGCGCCATAGGGGCCAATGCTGGCAGCCACCAACGGCCATAGCCGTTTCTGCAACGGCCGTAGCCTGTCCTGATGCTCATGCGCATCCCAAAACATATCCCGTGCCGTACACGCCAGTTTAACCGCCAGCCGTAGCAAATCAGCCGCTTCATCTTCCGTCAGGCCCCGCGCCATCAAGCCCGGCAGCGTTGCCTGGTAGCTGGCGGCGATGATGCAGTCTGCCCCTGCCCACAGGTAATCGGTGTGTACCTGTTGGATGGCCGCCGGCTCTTCCAGCAGCAACCGCGCCGACCAGAGCGGATCATGCAAGTCATACCCGCGCCATTCCAACTCCGTCGCCAACCCACCGTCCACCACCAGCAATCCCTGAAGATCAAGGAATGGTTTTATCATGTCCATGCTTTGTAATTGGGTAAGTGGGTAAGTGGGGAATTGCCCAATTACTTATTTACTCAATTACCCTAACGGGCTGACCCACGACGGCCGTCGCGGGAAGAGCACATCCAGCAACACAGCCGCGTCCCCGTGCCGGGCGCTGCAATCCACCCGGCTGTAGCGTAGTTCCTCCAGACTGCGATGCCCAAAAAGCAGTTGCAGGAACGTCCGGTCAGGGAAAAAGGCGTGGCCATCGTGGAAATCTTTGGGCTGGTAGGGGGCGATGCTGGCGAGACGGCCGTTTTCCCAATCCAATGCTAACTGGCTGTGGTAAAAATTCAACCGCAGCTGGCCCGTATGCCCGGCCACCACACTTTCCGCCAGCCGCCGCTCTAAAACAGGCGTGATATGGGTTAAAAAAGCCGCCAGATCAGGCACACGCACATAATAACTGTATGGTGGTATCTGCTTTTCCAATTCCCGGGGCAATGCCTGGTAAACTGGATGCCCTGTACCCAATTCAAAAGAAATGCGCTCCATCGGTTTTGTGGCAGTCTGGTTAAACTCCACCGCTTTCTTTTCCAAATGGTTAATGACAAAAAGGGCCAGCGCCCGCAAGGAATGGCCAGGCTGTGCTGCCATTTCTCGCACAAAATAGATACCGTTGGCGTGCCAGGGCGAAATTTCCACATAACCGGCGAGAGTGTTATCGGCTACGGCCGTGATCAGATACATAAACCGGGCATTGTGCGTCTCCCGGTGGGCGTGGAAAAGCTCGTGCTGCCAGATGGCTTCATCGCGCACCCGGCTAAGCAGACTGCCCGCACAATGCCGGGCATACAGTTCCCGCAGCGCCGGTATATCCTCCGCTGTGGCCGGGCGAAGCTGGTATTTCTCGGCCTCCTGCTTTTCCATTGTTTTGTGCAGGCGCGAGGGCAGCAGGTAATACGCCCGGCTGCCGCCCAGGTCTACGCACATCTCGTACTCATACATGCGGTAATACCAGGGGATGCCGGTGATCACCTGCACCAGTTCACCCCGCGCCGCGCTTTTGGCATGCACAGCCTCAAACTGCGCCCGCACCAGGCCCCGCCGCCGGTATTTCTCATCCGTGCCCACCAATTCCGGCCGGCCAACGCCAAAAGGGATGCCCTCATACGCCCATGTTTGCGAAATCAGATTCAAACTGGAGACAATCTTGCCCCCGGCATTTTCATCCACCACCACCGTAAAATCGTTGGCCTTTGTGGTGGGGTGATTGCCGGCCATCAACTCTTTTGTCCAATGAACCAGAAACATCTCCGGATCATCAGGATCTTCCGAGTGAATACGCAGGTTGAACTGAGCCAATTCCTCAGCGTCGGACGGCTCGGCCCAACGCAACACCAATCCATCACCCAAATTTTGGGGCAAGCCAAAGCTGCTATCATTCATTGCAACTCCTCATTATGGCAGGCAAGGTTGTTAACTTGCCCACCATCCATTAAAACAGGTTAAATGTTGCCAGATTCCTACGTCCTGCTAATGTTAAGATCGTATACAGCTAACGTCAAAACTTAAAAAATCCGTAGACCGGACAAAGCTGCTGCCCTTCCGGTCTATTATTAATACAACTGGTAGAAACCGGTAAAAAGGAGAAAACTAATGTTTTTTGCATCTTATGGCTTATGGATTATGTTAGCCATCCCTGGCCTATTGTTGGGTTTATATGCCCAGGCCAAAGTAAAAGGGGCGTTCAATAAGTATTCAAAAATACCCACTACCCGGCGCATGACCGGAGCACAGGTTGCGCGGGAACTGCTCAATGCCCAAGGGTTATATGATGTGCAGATTGAACGGGTAGACGGCCGTCTCAGCGACCACTATGACCCTCGCAGCCGCGTTTTGCGCCTCAGCCCCGATGTGTACGATACGCCCAGCGTCGCCGCTGCCGGTGTGGCTGCCCATGAGATGGGCCACGCCCTGCAACACGCCAACAACTACGCGCCATTGGGCTTGCGCAGTGCCCTGGTGCCCGCTACCCAATTTGGCAGCCAGTTAGCGCCGATGCTGTTTATGGGCGGCTTCCTACTGAACGTTTTTAGCGGCTCCTCGTTAGGCCTGACCATTGCCTGGGTGGGCGTGGCTTTATTTACCATTGCCGTCTTCTTTACCCTGGTAACATTGCCGGTGGAGTTTGACGCTAGCAAACGGGCCAAATCGCTGCTGGTTAGCCAGGGTATTCTCTTTCAAGATGAGATCGAAGGCGTCAACAAGGTCTTGGATGCGGCTGCCCTCACCTATGTAGCTGCCGCCGTGGCCGCCATCGGCCAATTACTGTACTACGTCCTGCTCTTGACGGGGGGAAGGCGGGATTAGAAAAGTAGTGAGCAGTAAGCAGTGAGCAGTAAGCAGTATATGGTTACTGCTTACTGGCCAGTTCCGCCAGGGCGATAGCCCCAGCCACACCGGCCTGCCCCCCTAATGCGGGGGGAACGATGTAACGGTCTATATTTTCCAACACGGCCGTATGCTGCACATAACCGCGCAAACTGGCCTGTACCTTTTGCCGCAGCAGCGGGAAAATCTGGGGCTGAGCCATCACCCCCCCACCCATAATAATGCGCTGTGGCGACAGGGTACAGATAAAACTGTGCAACGCCAGCGCCAGATAATGCGCCTCTAGCTCCCAGGCGGGATGGTCGGAGGGTAGATCACTACCCGGCTGCCCCCAGCGGTCGGCAATGGCCGGGCCGGAAGCCATACCTTCCAGGCAGTCGCCATGATATGGGCAGCGCCCTGGAAAGGGATCAGCGGCCCAATCGTGTGGTAGAGGGATATGCCCCATTTCCGGGTGAATGAGGCCGTGCAGCAGACGGCCGTTCACCATCACGCCGCCACCAATGCCTGTGCCAATCGTCAGGTAGATGAAGGTATCCAGCCCCTGTGCCGCTCCCCATCGCCATTCACCCAGGGCCGCCCCGTTTACATCGGTATCAAAACCAACGGGCACACCTAGCGCCCGGCCAATAACACCGGCAAAATCAGTATTGGCCCAACCCGGCTTGGGTGTGGTGGTGATGTAGCCAAAGGTCGAGGACCGGGGATCAGGGTCTACCGGGCCAAACGAGGCAATGCCTACGGCCGTTAATTCCCCATATCGATCCCCCTGCTCCCGAAAAAAAGCAAGGCACTGGCTCAAATTTTCTGCCGGCGTCGTGGTGGGAAACCGTATTTCCGCGCGGATATCACCCGGTCCCGTGCCCACCGCACACACAAACTTGGTGCCACCCGCTTCAATGCCACCAAACAAAATCCCCGTATCCATCATCCAAGACCTCCAAAAAGAAAAAATGGGGTGGTCTGTTGTAGACCACCCCATTTTTATACCCGTTTCTACGCTTTCTGACGACGCGTATTGCTTACGGCTTCAAGATGATGGGCAGGTAAATGAAGTTACCAGACGGTGGCGGTGTTTCCACGACGGCCGTTGTGGTCAGCACGGCCGTATCCATCTCCGCCGGCTCCCCTTGCGAGGCAGCAGTCACGGTCACATCGTCCATATCGCCATCGTTGGCGTTGGCTGGAATGTGAACTGTCACCGTCACATCGGCGCTGGCGCCGGCATTCAGCGAAACAGTAGCATCAGACAGTTCAACCGTCCAGCCTGAGGCGCTGGCAGCAGTCAGGGCGATGGTGTCATTCACATTACCCAGGTTTGTTACCGTCAATGTGTAAGTGACCATCGTGCCAGCTTCGCCACTCGCTGCCTGGTCATCAGAAAGCGCCACACCGTACACCGGCGCCACAACAGTCAATGTCACCGGCACCGTTACCAACGGCGTAACGGAGTCATTACTTTCTACACAAAGCGTCGCCGTGTAGGTGTTGCCGGCCGTCAGACCGGTAGAGTCAAAACTGACAACCACATCACTGGACTGCCCACCGCCGGTGGAACCAGCTGCCGGGGAGACGCTCAGCCAGGGCACATCACTGGGGGCGCTGCACTGTCCTTGCGGCGCAGCAAAGGTGTATGCCACGGTATCAATGCCAATGTAATTGGAATTGTTGCCGCTGGGGCCGCCATCTGTCACAAAGTAACGGAAGGCCAGCCGCCCGGTAGTAGGCGCGCCTACACCGGAGAGATTCACGGTAAACTGTGTCCAATCTTCCGGGTAACCACCCTGGGTCAGGTTAGGATTAATCTCCAACAACAAATTGGTGAAATCACCCACACTGGTTGCTGTTGTGCCCACGTCGGTACTGCTGCCGGCTGTGCTCATCCGCACTTCCAGACGATCCGGCCAAATGCTGCCCGTAGGCGTCCGCGTGAAGAACGTCAACGTAGAGCCATCGGACAGGTTAATCTCTGGCGTCAACAGCCAGTTGCTGATAGTGCCAACGCCACTGGTGTTGTTGAAGTTAGCCCCAATGTATGAGGTGGGCGAACCTGCCTGGGCGGGGAATACCGCGCTGTTCCCCTGGAACCAACTGGTGGAACCCAACGGCGCACTGTTGTTGATTTGCGCCCAACCAGCGCCCGGCAAGGTGGTAATATCCTCGAACCCTTCGGAGAAATCACCCTGAATCAAGCCGGGTTGGGCAGCGGGCAGCACACTACGAACAGCGCTGCCGGCCGGGACCGCCACGGCCGTGTCCTCGCTCCGGTCTGTGTGGCTGGGGTTGGCCGGCGCAGCCGGTCTCACCGTCATCACCACAGCCGGCGGCTCTTCGGCAATCGTCCAGTCCAGAATGCCCGTACCAACGTTGCTGATGGTCAGCAGTTCCGTAGTGGTGGTGTCGGGGCCTTGAACCGACGTGAGTGATTCCGGTGCCACATCAATAACCGGCGTACTAACCACTGTCACCGTGGCGCTGTCCACGTCACTGGCTGAGTCGACGCCGTCGGTGGCTGTCCAGATAGCGGTGTTGGTGGTAGTTTGGGTCAAGACGGCCGTTTCGGTGATAAAGACAGATGCACCTGGCGCCAGGGAATAGGGGAAGTCGGTCAAGATGTCGCCTAACTGGTCATCTACCAGCGTGTGGCTGGTCAGGGTGACGGTACCGGTGTTGGTCACGGTGTAACAGTAGGTCACGTCTGTGCCGTAATCAACGGTGAGCGCGTCTACATTACCGCAGGAGCCATCGGTGCTGACGGTCTTTTCCAGGTCAATGGCCGGGCCACCGGATGGCGGCAGGCTGGCAATGACACACCATTCAACCAATGTACCGGTATCACCACCGGCATGGTCAGAAACGGTGATGGTCCAATCGCCGCTAACATCCATGCCATCGTAAGCAGCCAGCAGGCTGGCGCTGGGCGGGTCGCCGCCGACGCGGTCGCCGAAAATGGCCGGAGCGTTGGCGCACTGGGTCTCAATGTTGCCATCCGGGCCTTCATCGTTGACGGTGACATCATAGTCATTGCCGGAACAGCCAAAGGTGCTGGTTGGTACGCCAGGCCGATCAATGATGGTAGCGTCCGTAGCATTGTGGGTGATAACGAAACGCACGTCGCCTACCCAGGTGTGGGTGGCATTGACGTAGATGTCTACATCCGAAATGGCGCCGCTGGTGGCAATGTTCATGACGTCGCTGACACCGGCCGGGTTGTTATCCGGGATGGCCAGACCCGGCGTGCGGCATACGGTAAGGATAGACGCGGTACGGAAGGTGAATGTGGTTGAAACCGCACCCGTGCCACAAGGGTTATTGCTGGTCACACGCCAGAAATAGAGGGTATCCGGGTTCAGGTTTGAACCAGCCGTGTGGGTGGTGCTTGCTGTGTTGGCGCTGTATACAATGTTGCTAAACCCGGCATCTGAGGCCACTTCTAGTAAGTAATCGGTGGCATTGGCAACGGCCGTCCACTCAAAAGTAGGCGAGGTAGCCACACCAATTGCCCCGTTGATCGGGGAGACAAGCGTGGTAGCACCAGGAGCGCCGGCAAAGACATTAAGGTCTACATCGGCATTATCAGTGACAGTGCCATCGGTGGCAACGATATTGATGGTGTAGCTGCCGGCAGGGACACTGCCGGTATTACCGATGGTTAGATCTGTCGTATTCGGTACAGTCGGCACCGGATTGGGGCTGAAGGTAGCCGTGGAGGGGGCAGGGTTGCCGGTGGCGCTCATGTTCACAGGCGGGGTGAAGGCGGTGCCTATGTCTACAACGTAGACAGCATTAGCACCCTGACAAATATCCTGTGAAGTGGGCGTGACCCCCAATGTAAGGCAGGACTGCGGCATATCAAACGCCGGGGTACCATCGCTGATGCTGCTGCTGCTGCCCTGGCTGGCGCTGAAACCCAAACCCCGTTTGGCAAACGCCGCCCAAATGGTGCAGGCATTTTGCCCACCGGTCAGGGCCACGTCGGCAGCCAGAATGGCATTACGGCCGTCAACAAAACCAGGATTACAGGGTGTCAGAGTAAAAGCCTGTGTCACCAGGGCGTGCGCCAGTTGGTTACCAGACCATGTGGTGGGTGGTGTATTGGGCAGATATAGATCTTCGTTAAATCCATGCTCAGCAATCAAGCCCCAGTTCATCTCCCACAACATTGTATTCCACACAAAACCAACGCCATGGGGAACGGCCATACTGGGCAGATTGGCATAGGTGTAGTTGTTGATCGACATGTCGGTGTTATATGGAGCCGGGCGGATACCCACACCGTTAATCGGTTGGTTCAACGCATAGGTGCCAACGCCGCGATTGGTCGTAGCTGTATCTCCTGTGCGCATCGTCATGATGACAGACTGCCAGTCACTCCAACCTTCACCCATTTGTTCGCTATTGCCCAGGCAGCCCACGTTGCTGGGGCCGCCAACCATGCGGTTGGAAATGCCATGCCCGTATTCGTGGGCGATGATGCCGTTGTCCAAATCACCATCACGGTCCGGAGTGGGGGCGGTCCAGATGTACATTTGCATCCGGGGGTTGCTGCCATCGGCAGGTGTGGCAAAATTAGCATTATTGGTGCCACCACCATCTTGTGCCTCAGCATTGACATAGTCGCTACCCAAACCGCCATTGCCATAGTTGTTCTCCTGGAAATTACCATTTACTTCGTCAAAACCGTAGCGGTAATTGACATCATGCATCAGGTTATTCCAGTGAAACAGGTTAGTCACGGCTGCCGGGCGGTATGCACTGGGCGGCTGCGAAAGGTCTAAGGGGAAGTCAAAGTCCAGTCCGGCGCCGCCATCAGGGCTGGAACCGGGATCGGGCGAATTGTCGTTGTTAAGATCGGTATAAGCGTGGACGTTGTTGCCCTGCGTAGTGGTGAACTCAGCACCGGCTGCTCCGTTGGTGTCATGCCAGCCAAAGGGGGAACCACCACCCGCATCGGCCGGTGTATTTACCAGGGTACGGCCGTCCGCCGGAGAAGGCGGTGATGAGTGGTTGGGGCTTTCTATCGGCAGGTGATACACCCGATAGCTGCTGCCATCGGCCACCGGCGTCGGGCCATAAGGTACCTGTTGGGACTGCTCGCTGGCGCTATTGGCCGTATGCGCCAAGGGCGCGGCTGCTACCCCACTGTGGCCGCCTGCATGAGCATCAAAATTTTCGTTTACTACCCAATCATTTTGGGAGAGAACTTCACGGGTGTTGGCGTCTACACGTACATTCCACCAATGCTGGCTGTCTAGCTGGTAAATAATGACGTTCCAGGCCAGGCGGGGCGTTTTGCCAGACGTGTCGTAAACCAGTTTAGCCGGGATGGGGTTTTGGGAAATGCCGCCATCAGAAAACAGCGTTTCCTGAGAGGCGCTACTGGCCTGCTCAATGATTTGCAGTGACCCTTGTATGGACAGATCCAGATGAGCGGCGGCTGCCTGAACTGCCTGCTCGGCGCTGACGCTGGCGTTTCTTTCAGAGACGGAACCGGCCAGGTCAGAGACGAACCGGTTGCCCACCGTCAGGACGTCACCGTTGGGCATAATGCTGATATTGATGAGACCGTTAAAAACTTCAATGCCACCCAACTGTTGCAGCAGATAAATGGTGGTGACACCGGTAAGACGGCTAACAGTTGTGTCGGTAACTCTGGCTTCGGCCAGGTCGGCCGCGGTTAAGCCCAGTTCGGCTTTGTTTTGATCCAGGTAGGTCAATGCAATCGCCAGGGCATCGGTATTGCCGGACGGCCGTTGCGCGGCGTTATCGCTTTCGCGCGCCATGACTATACCGGTAATGGCCAGGACAGCCACCAGCATGGCTGCCAGCAATAACCCGCTTTTTTTCATTGTATTCATATTGTTCTCCATGCTATTTATTGTTGAATCGGGTAAACAGACTTTGTAGACAAGTGGGATGACAAAAGGGAATTACACCAATAAATTTCACCTCCATTGGTGGGGGTTGGGGCAGTTTGACTGAGATCAAGGGCCCATGATTGAGGAAATGATACCGATCCTTGGCGGATGTTAAAGTGGGAAAATAGTACCTGCCTGCTATGATGCGTTGTTATCACAGGAACGGCATTGTAACAACAACTTGATTTATGCGCCAGTATCAAACAACCGGCGACAGCCAATGGCTCTGGTAGGGTTCCAGGTGAAGGTCTTGCCAGGGAGGAATGAACTGTTCATCCAGGCGATTGATGAGCAGACCGCCAAACCCTAATTCTTGCAGCCGGCTGCGGCTGACGGCCTGGTGTTGTTCGGTAAAGTTAGCCAGGATGAGGAGACGGCCGTAAGCACTCTCGCGCAACAGCCCCAACACCTGATCATTATGCGTCCAGACGGGGGTCACGGCCGTGCGCGCATGTAAGGCCAATGTTCGTTTACGCGCCGCCACCAGATGGCATATGCCCTGAAACAGCCGCCCCGTAATCGTTTGCCAGTTATGCCGTTCGGCCGCTTTTTGCCAATCCATATAAGGCCGGTGAATCCAGCGGCTGTCCGCTGCCAGATCGGGGTCATCCACATAGCTCCGGTCATTTAATAAACCAATCTCATCTCCCATATAAATCAGCGGTATACCGCCAAAGGCAAAAATGACACTGTACAGCAGCAAAATGCGGCGGATGGCCAGTTCGGCCGCGCCCCAATTTTCTTTTTCGATGGCGATTTCCAACCCGGCGAGTGAAGCGCAGGAGCCGTTGACACGCCGATCATTTGTTTGCGGATTAAATTGGAACGTAGCGCCACGCGCAAAGGTACCGGCAAATCGGCCGGTGTAAAAATCACTCAAGAATGAGCGGTGAGCAAAACCGTCCAGCCCCACACCGGCCGCATCTTCTTCGGTGATGGCCCAGCCAATATCGTCATGGCAGCGGACATACGTGACCCAAGCGGTGCGCGCCGGGATGCGTGGCATTTTTTGCAGTACATGGGTAGCCAACACCACCTTCCGTTCGGCCAGGGCGCTCCACAATGTGACCATGAGGACGCTGTGATAGGCAATTTCACACTCTTTGTCGGTGGCTTCACCCACACCCAGGTAGGGCACCAGCTGCGGCGGCGGCACAATGGCTTCCGCTTTCAGCAGCAGACCAGGCGCAGCTATGCGGCTGAGAGCGCGGAACGCCTGCAAAATGGCATGGGCTTCTGGCTGGTTTTCACAATCGGTACCCAACCGCTTCCACATAAAAGCCACCGCATCCAGCCGCAACAATTCCACCCCCTGGTTTGCCAGAAAGAGCATGATGTCCAGCATTTCAGCAAAAACGACGGGGTTAGCATAGTTCAAATCCCACTGGAATTCGTTGAAAGTCGTCCAGACCCATTGGTTGATCTGTTCGTAATAGGTAAAGCTGCCAGATTTGAATTCGGGGAAGATTTCGCGCACAGTTTTTTCGTAGGCGTCGGGCAGGGTACGGTCGGGGAACATGAGGTAATAGGCCTGGTAATCGGGGTCGCCCTGTAAGGCGGCTTGCGCCCAGGCATGTTCTTTGGCGGTGTGGTTACACACCAGGTCTATGCACAAACTGATGCTGTTTTGGCGCAAATGAGCCGCCAGTTCGGCCAGATCGCTCATTGTGCCCAGATCATGCCGCACCTGGCGATAATCCATGACGGCGTAGCCGCCATCGTTGGCGCCGGGGCGGGGTTTAAGCAGCGGCATGAGGTGAAGGTAGGTGACGCCTAACTCTTTGAGATAGGGGATTTTATCTTGGACGCCGGGCAAGTTTTGGGCGAAACGTTCGGTGTAGGCCACATAGCCGATCATGTCGGGGCGTTGGAACCAATCGGGTTGATGGACGCGCTGGAGATCGAGGTGGCGCAGGTCAGACGGCCGTGCCGCATACGCTTTGGCCGTGATTTCCAGAAAGTGACCGAGCCAGGTCTCAAAATCGGGGCGCGCGCCATAGAGCAGGCGCAACGGCCGTAACACATCCTCCCATCCTTGTTCCAGCCGCAACTGAAAGATCTCCTGCTCTAGCGGCTCCAGTTGCCGCAGCGGGCCTTGTTCTAAAGGCTTGATTGATTTTTCTATAGATAGGGGAGGATAATTCATAGGCACATGGGTAACGCGATTGGGCAAATCGCATGACATCACAACTCAAACATTTACACGGGGTAGGGCCACAAAAAATTCACTACCCAACCCTTCTACACTTTCAGCCCAGATACGGCCGTCATTCAACTCGACCAATTCTTTGGCAATAGCCAGTCCCAACCCCATGCCTTCATAACTACGGCGCAGCGCCGATTCCACCTGGTAGAAGCGGCGGAAAATGCGGTTGATCTGATTTTCGGGGATGCCTACACCCGTATCCTGAATGCGGAACCACACTTCTGAGCTTTGCGGCTGTACGGCGATGAGGATACTGCCACCCTGGGGCGTAAATTTGACGGCATTGTCCAGCAGGTTGCCCAGCACCACCTCAATCATGCCCCGATCTATCATCACAGGGACAGGAGTATTGGGCAATTTGACGTTGATAGTTTGCTGCTTGGCTACGGCCGTTTCGTCTACCTGCGCCTTCATCTCCCGCACGATTTCCACAAAATCCACTCGTTCGCGGTTCACGGCCGCTTCCCCCGCATCCACGTAACGCAAATTGAGCATATCCTGGATGAGGGTGCGCAGATGCACGGCTGCGCCCAACACACTGTCCATCTGCGCCGCCATTTCCGGCCCTGCCTCATCGCGCAAAAACGAGACATAGCCTAAAATAACCGACAGCGGCGTGCGCAGTTCGTGGGAAGCAATGGCGATAAAATTTGTTTTGAGTTCATCCAATTCGGCCAGTTCGTTGTTGGCTTTTTCCAACTCTTCAATCAGACGCGCCTTTTCCACGGCCACCCCGGCAATATCGGCCAGCACCGTCAACGTTTCAAAATCCTCGCGGGAAAAATGGGGGGCATCCTGTTTATTGATCGCTTCCAACACCCCTACCGGCTCCTTGTTGCCATTCCGCATGGGCACACCCAAAATGGACTTGGTCTGGAAATCAATGGCCTGATCAATGTTTTTATTCCAACGAGGATCGTTAGACACGTCCTGAATGTACATGGGCCGGTTGGCCTTCACAATGGCCCCGGCAATGCTGTTATCCAGAGAGACCGGGATGTTGGCCATATTGGCCGGGATGGGGTTGGATGAGGCTGTAAATAACAATTGGCGGGTGCGGGGATCAAGCAGGAAGATAGAAGCGGCTTCGGCTGCGGTTAATTCGGCCGCCTCTTTGATAATAGTGGAGAGTAATTGATCCAGATGGGTTTCGGAATTGAGGATGCGGCTGATCTCGACCATACGCACCAGTCGCCGGTTGTCAAGTTGGGGAAGGAAACCTGTTGTCATGGGTTTTGCCTCTGATACTGCTAGTGGGCAGAGTGGATACAATACTTTGGTATTGGTATGATACGGTATGCAGACAGCGAAGACAACCTGATTTTGGTTGCAGGTAACAGATTGCAGGTGATACACCACCTGCTACTTGCCACCTGCCACTTGCTACTTATGAATTCCCTCAGCCTCTACCTCCACATCCCTTTTTGCCGCCATCGCTGTGCGTATTGCGATTTCAATACGTACACCAGCCTGGCCGATTTACAGCCAGACTATGCAGCGGCATTGGCAGCGGAAGTGCAGCAGGTGGCGGGGGCAGAACGTCGTCCGGCACACACGCTGTTTTTTGGCGGGGGTACGCCATCGCTGATGACGCCGGGGGAGTTAGAAGTGATTTTAACGGCCGTCCACACCCATTTCACCATCTCCGAAACCGCCGAAATCACGATGGAGGCCAATCCGGGCACGGTAGATTTAGCCTACCTGACGGCCATACACAACCTGGGCGTCAACCGCATGAGCTTTGGCGCGCAGAGCGCCAACCCTGGTGAACTGGCGCTGCTGGAACGGGAACATGATTTTGCGGCGGTGGTCACGGCCGTGCAACTGGCGCGGCAGACAGGCATCACCAACTTGAATGTGGACTTGATTTATGGTGTGCCCGGCCAAACGCTGGCCTCATGGGCGGAAAGCGTCCAGGCGGTATTGGCTTTACAGCCCGCCCATCTGAGCCTGTACTGCCTGACCATTGAACCGGGCACACCCATGAAACGATGGCTGGAAAACGGCCGTATCTCCCCACCCGACCCCGATTTGGCCGCCGACCAATACGCCCTGGCCTGTGAACAACTGGCAGCGCATGGCTACGACCATTACGAAATATCCAACTGGGCCTTACCCGGTTACGCCTGCGCACACAATCTGACGTATTGGCGCAATGGCGAATACCTGGGATTGGGCGCCGGAGCGCACGGGCACACGGCAAGTATCCGGTATGAGGTGGTGAAGCAGCCGCGTGTCTACATCCGGCGACTGCAACAGGCAGAGCCACCGGGGTATCCATTGTCTACGGCCGTCGCCGCCCACCACACCCTTACCCGTCAGGAACAAATGACCGACACCCTCATCACCCAACTGCGCCTGCTAGACGAGGGAGTAGATATGGCCGCCTTTGCCCAGAAATTTGGACAATCGCTGCTGGACGTGTACGGCCAACCCATTGACCAACTCGTTGAGTGGGAATTGTTATCGTTGGCCGACGGCCGTTTGCGCCTGACGCCTAAAGGCTGGTTCCTGAGCAACCAGGTCTTTTACCGGTTTTTGTAATAAGCCGGGGGGGAGGCTTTAGCCGAAACGGTTTCGGCTAAAGCCTCCCCCCAGCCCCTAAGTATTATGAGCAAGATAACCGTAGCCATTCAAGCCGGGGGGAAGAGCAGCCGGATGGGGGTAGATAAGTCATTTGTGCTGTTTAACGGCCGTCCCTTGATTGAAATCGTGCGTGATGCCGTTGCCGGTCTGGGGGAGGAACTGATATTGATTACCAACAAACCGGAGGCCTACGCCCATTTAGGGCTGCCGATGTTTGGCGACGTGTACCCGGACCATGGGCCGCTGGGGGGGATTTACACGGCCGTCCATCACGCCCAACATCCCCACACCCTCATCGTTGCCTGTGATATGCCCTGGCTGAACCGGGATTTGCTGGCCTACATGCTCACCCTGCGCCATACGGCCGATGTGATTGTGCCCCGCTGGCAAAAATACCCCGAACCTCTGCACGCCATTTACAGCAAAAATTGCCTCGACCCCATCGCCGAAAAGCTGCAAGCACAGCAGTTGAAAATCACCAGCTTCTACGGCCGTGTCGCCGTCCGTTTTGTGGAGCGCGAGGAGATAGAACGGTTTGACTGGCACGGCCGTTCCTTCGCCAACATCAACACGCCACAAGAATTGACTCAGGCTGACCGTGAACCGTAATCGGACTCATCTGTTTTTGCCAAAGTCCATTTCTTTGGGAAAATCGGCGTATGGCAGACGAACAAGAGTTCCAGAACAGGCTGCGGCAGTTGGGCGTGGTCAAAGGGGCGCGGCAGCTAAAACCGGCGCCGCCCGTTGACCCGACGCTGCGGGAATCGCTACGGCCGTCCCCCCACACCGCCGCCCAACCCCTCATCACCCTGCTGCCCGGCGCGGAAATGGTGGACACGGCCGTAGGCCAGACCCTCATCGTAGACAAAGTGTACCCGCTGCCGTACCGGCACGGCCGTCACGCCCTGGCCGACCTGCTGCACCATCAGCCCGCCAGCCTGACGCCGCTCACGCGCGACGGCCGTTTCCAGGAATTAGATTTCCGCGACTTCCTCTTTCTGGACACCGAAACCACCGGATTGGCCGGGGCCTCTACCATCGCCTTCATGGTCGGCGTGGCCTACTTTGAAAGGGACGCCCTGGTGACGCGCCAATACTTCGTGCCCGACTTGGGCGACGAAGCAGCCATGCTCACCCTGCTCGATGACCTGCTGGTGGGCAAAGCGGGGCTGATCACCTTCAACGGCCGTACCTTTGATATCCCCCTGCTGGACACCCGCCACCTGATGAACCGGCAGCTCAGCCCCCTGCCACAAATGCCCCACCTGGATTTGCTGCCGCCGGCTCGCCGCCTCTGGCGCGCCCGGCTTGGCTCCGTGGCGTTGAGCGCGCTGGAGCCACCCCTCCTGGGGGTGCGCCGCACTCAGGACGATGTACCCGGCTGGCTCATCCCCGGCCTGTACCACGACTATTTGCGCACCGGCGACGGCCGTGAACTGGTGCGCGTCTTTTACCACAACCAGATTGACCTGCTCTCCATGGTCACGCTGGCGGCGCGGGTGGCGCAGCAGTTCAGCCAGCCGCAGGCCAATGATGACGCCGTAGACCTCTTCAGCCTGGGGCGCTGGCAGGCCAGCCTGGGGCAAACGGACGTGGCCGAACAATGCCTGCGGTGGGCGGCGCAGGGGGAGTTGCCGCTCGACCTGTATCACCAAAATCTGTTTGAGTTGGGGTGGTTGTTGAAGCGGCACGGCCGTCAGGCTGAAGCTGTCCCCCTCTGGCAGCAAATCGCCGCCACCAGCTTTGACGACGTGTCCGCGCACATTGAACTGGCGAAGTATTACGAATGGCATGAGAAAGACCCCACCCAGGCCATCTACTGGACAGAGCAGGCCATCCGGCTGGCGCAAAGCTGGTCGCCGACCCAGGCCGCCCTGGTACGCCCGGAATTGGAACACCGGCTGGCCCGGCTGAGAGGGAAATGATCGGCAAAAGACACACTGCTTTCCCCATAAAACCCAGGTTGACACTCTTGAAAGTTTGACCCATAATCTTGCCAGGTTTTCTTGAAGTAAACGCCATTGCCTATCCAAAAAATTATTCATGTGCTTTATCTTGTTCAGTTACCCCGTTTCGTCCGATTGTGACATTGACCACCTCTTTCCCTCGCCCAACAGCATCCACCTCATTCTGGAATTTAACTGCCACGCCAACGCCTTCATCTTGCTTTGGGATCTCAGAAATCTGACTGCGCCCATCCTGGCTCTGGATAGGGGCTACTTTTTGAACTGGTCGCCGGATGGAAACTGGTTCCTCTTCCGCCACATTGATACCAACCAGATCATCCTCATTACCGCCGATGGCGCCACCCAGGTTGTGCTGGAAAAGCTGCCTTTTGGCACTTACAACGCTACCTTTACGCTGGATGGCAAACAGATTATCTATGCTGCTAGTCAAGGATTGGGCTTCGGCAGCGAAATGGGCAGTTTAGACCTGGCCGAGAACAGCCTGATGGTACAAAAGCAATTCACTGACCAGGTTGTGGCCTTTCCGAGTTGGTCTCCAAATGGGGATCAACTGGCTTATGTACTGCTGGCCGACAACAATATTCCCTACACCATTGGCGAATTATGGCTAGACGCCGGGAGTGACGAGAAAGATGTTTTGCTGGCTGAAGTGGATGCTGGACGTGGGTATCCACCTGTCTGGTCGCCGGATGGCAAAAGCATAGGCTATGTGCAGCGGGAAAATCCACTTTCTTTACAGGCAGATTATCTGACAAACGCCCTGCACAGCAATCTTTATCAGGTTGACGCCGCCAGCCATGAAATAGCCGCGCTCACCACTTTTACTGAGACCCTTGTTTATGATCCAGTCTGGCAGCCAGACGGCAGCCAACTGGCCTTTACGGCCGGCGACGCCATTTGGCTGGTGGAGCCAGGACAATCACCCATTCGCCTGACCGAAACCGGCATCGCCCGCCATCCAGCCTGGATAACCTTACCCGAATCTAACCCTTAATTCAGGAGAAACCCAAATGAAGACGATGTTACTCTGTCTCGCTGTGGGGTTTATTTTGGCTTTGTTGGGCTGCACACCAGAGCAAACGGCTGTTCAAGTGACGACAACTCGCGCCGTTGTTACCTCTCCGGCAGAGACATCCACGCCCTCACCTGCTCCGGCCACGGAAACACCCCTACCGCCTACTTTCACCGCTGTTTCGGTTACCCTGAAACCCAGTCAAACGCCAGTGTCCCCTACGGCCACATCTGCCGCTGACCCAACCTCTACGCCATTACCAGACCCTACTCTTGAACCATTTACTCCGGGAAGTATTCTCATTCTTTGGAATGAAGCCCCGACGCCTTCACCGGATGAAGCGCCTGAGGGTGGATCTATGGAATTTGAGCCTACTGTCAACCTCTATCTGGCCCAACCCGGGTCTATGCCGGAGGATTGGGAAGTACAACCTCTATTAACAAATCTCCGGGCGCTTGCTCCGGCTTATCTTTCCCCTGATCAAACAAAACTGGCTTTCCTGAATTATGAACCAGGAGCATCTCGCGGGTGCTTATGCGATTTTTATAAAATTCAAGTTTATAATCTTTTGGATAAATCACTTTTACAGGTTGATAATGCCGAATACCTGGACACTTTAAGCTGGTTGCCAGACAGCCAATCTATCGTGTTTCCTCAAGAAAAAGACATTTTTGTTGCCAGACTGGATGAAACATCTCCACAGCTAATAACAAATAACTCCGACTCCTCGTCTGATTGGTTTGAGGGGCAGATTGGGCAACTGGTAAGTTCACCAGACGGCCGTTTCCAGGCATTAAACGTTTACCCTGACGGACTGGCGATTTTTAAAATGGACAGTGGAGAAACCTTTCAGGTTACAGATGGATTGGGCAGAGACCACCTGACTCTCAAATGGTCACCCAACAGCCAATGGCTGGCGTTTACGCCGGACTTTAACCAGGGGCTTTTCGTGGTAAATGCCCATACACTTCAAATCACGGATTTAGCCACAGAATCAACACCACACTATTATTTTCCTGCCTGGGCGCCAGATAGTAAACATTTAGCTTTTAGTCAGCAAAATACCCTTTTTCTCTGGGATAGCGAAACTCATCTAGCGAATGAACTGACTAACAGTGACTATATGAGCGAACCGTCCTGGTCGCCTGATGGCTCTCGCATTGCAGCCGGTTTTATTCAAGGCGAACAAAATGGGATCATGGTCATTGATCCTGGTAGCGGGCAAAGACAAGATTTCCCCCTGGAGATATTCACCAATTCGGTCATCTGGTCTCCTGATGGGCAATGGCTCTTATTTCCATTGGTTCAAAGTGATAAATCGGGTTTATATGTGATGAGTATTGAGGAGGGTATGCCTTATTTGATTCTGGACACGAGCGGTAAATTGCACATCCCTAAATATATTACCTGGCTATCCAATGCCGTAGGCCCGAAAATAGGAGATAAACCATGAAATATATTCCTCTTTTTTTCATTATAGGGCTGATGATAACCTTGTTGGGTTGCGTACCATCGCAAACGGCCGTGCCGGTAACGACCACTCGCGCCGTAACTACCTCTCCGGCAGAAACGCCTGCGCCCTCACCAACCCCAGCCACGGAAATGCCTTTGCCAACCACCTTCACCGCTGCTTCTGCTACTCTGGAACCCAGCCAGACGCCAATTTTAACTACGGATGTTCCTGATGTTGAACCACCGTCCACGCAAATACCAGAAACTGCTTTTGAACCATTTACCCAGGGAAACATTCTTTTTCTCTGGAATGAGAACCCACCGCCCCCACCGGAGGAGGCTCCTGGCCCCTATACATTAGAACCAACCGTTAGCCTGCTGTTAGCACAACCTGGTTCCACACCCGAAGAATGGCAAATAATGCCGATCTTAACAGAGTTGCGAGCCTATCCACCAGCTTATCCTTCTCCAGACGAGACTCAAATAGTTCTTCTTCTTCTGGAAGATTCAGAAAAACATGTCAATGGCGTATATCGGCTTCACGTTTATTCATTCGCTGATGGTTCTTTGAAGAGAGTAGAAAATCAGGAAAACCCTTATGGCCTAAGTTGGTTGCCTGATAGTGAATCATTTACCTATTCACAATTCACAAACATAGCCTTAACTAATCTGACAGATTTACAGGTTGGTTTCTTAACAAGTAATCCTACTGAGCCTGTAGAAAACGTTCCATTTAATACGATTAGCCAACCTATTGGATCGCCGAACGGGCAGTTACTGGCGATGATAATAACGTCAGGGATGGGATTAGGCGATTCAAGGTGGATGCCAGGGCAAAAACACCTCGCTTTCTTTGATATAACTCAGGGCAAAACAATCACTGTGACTGAAGTGCCTGGGGATAGCTTCCTAACTCTCAAATGGTCTCCCAATAGCGAATGGTTAGCCTTTACCCATGATTTTGGCCACGGTCTTTTTGCGGTCAATGTTAACGACCTTGAAGTTTCTAAGTTATCCACCGAACCCACTTCGATTTATTATCCATCCTGGTCGCCAGACGGCCGTTGGCTCGCCTTTACTCAAAGCTCCAGGCTATCCTTATGGGATAGTGAAACAGAAACAACTCAGGAATTAACCAGTGCTTATTATGTGGGCGAGCCTGCCTGGTCTCCAGATGGGGCTAACATTGCTGCTGGCTTTGTGGAAGAAGATAGGCAAGGAATCTTCATTCTTGATCCCGTCACTGGAAACCGTCAAGAATTAGTTTTTGGAATGATACCCGCTAAAGTTCATTGGTCGCCAGATGGGCAATGGCTTCTCTTTCATGCCGGGCAAACTGATCAGTCCGGGCTTTATATTATCAACAGAAATGATGGCCTACCTCACCTAGTTGTAGACACAAGTGAAAAACCAGGGTCGCTCGAATATTTTACCTGGTTATCTGAATAGTCAGCCTTCTGGAAGGTATAACAGTTTCAGCCTTACCTAATCTATATTATATGGAGGTGATATATGAGCAAGAATCAAATGATTATTACCATCTCAAACTGTCTAGCCTGCATTATTGTGATGGTTAGCGTAATTTTGGTGACAAATAAAAACAGTGTCCAGGCATACCAACCACCAGCGCCATTTCTAGGACCGATTTATTATGGTGAAAAAATAATATTGAAAGTATTTGATCACAGATATCCGTTATTTGGCGAAGATTTTTTCGACTCAACCATACACTACGATGGCTCTGAAAGCAATGATGATTCTGGATATTATGGCTATGACCAACACTTGGGAGTTGATTATAACCTAAAATACGAACCCGTATTAGCTGCTGCTAATGGTACAGCTGCTCTAGCAGGTTGGTCCGTACCAAGCGACCACCGCAAATTATATGGCCTACATGCCCAGATCATTCATGATGCTAATTCCAATTACCGTGTATGGTATGGCCATCTGAGCGTTTTAACAGTTAAAACGGGCGATGCGGTTGACGTAGACCCGGCAAGACGTAAGGGTATCATCGGCATAAGCGGCAATACGGGCAGTGTTCTTGGAGATTGTCCCCCGGTTTACGAAAACCCTTTATGCGGCGCTCATTTGCATATTGAGGTTCGTATTAACGGCAAACCGGTCAATCCTTACGGCTGGATTGGCACTTTTCCAGATCCATGGGCTGTTTACATGCAACCGACTGTAACTACCATGCCTGGTACACCTACTCCAACACCTGGAACACCCACGCCTGCGGGGGCAACCAGTTACGATCTCTGGCTTCAGTATCCCGCCAGGGTGGCTAACCCGGCCCAATATCCCGATGGCCCTACCATCATTGAACCGGCCGCACCGGTAGCTATACGCCTCATTGATGACAGCGACAGTGAATACAGCACCCTCCCCAGCGGCTGCATGGCGGAAAGTAATGACGGCGGTATCAATGGCAGTTTCGATTACACCATCACGACAGATACTATTGGTGGTGGTTTTGGCAGCGCGTGTTATGCAAAATGGCAAATTACGCCAAATGGCTATACAACTCCCGGTTATTATGATGTTTACGTTCATATTCCGGGCACTCTTTATCCGAGTACACTGAGCGCAGAATACCAAATTTACCACAACGGACAAACCCACACCGCTATTGTGGTGCAGGCCGCTTATCCTAACAGTGATCATCCCGATCATTGGGTCTATATTGGGCGGCATTTCTTTAATATGGGTGGATCCGGTAGTGAATATATCCTGATGCGTAATATAACCATTGCCGATGATTCCTCTCATTTGATTGCGGCCGACGCCGTCCAGTTTGCGCGTGTTGGCGGCCCAGCCGTCACTCCTACCCCAACTTCCACGGCCACTGTCACGCCAAGCCCAACGCCCCAAATGACCATCCCCGTCACTCAAAACAGCGATGATGCTGGCTATAACGCTGCTCTTCACCCTGGTGTTAATCCTACTCCCTGTTCCACCACAGAGAGCCGCTATGGCACTGCATGGAACGAAGTGTATCTGGGTCACTGCCCTGATGGAGCAAATGTTGTTAGTGGTTTCAGATTTACAAACGTAGCAATTCCACCTGGAGCAGTCATCACTAAAGCACAAATTGAATTCACCGTAGATGGCCCCTATTCTCAAACTGTTAATATTCAGTTTCGAGGGGAGTTGTCGGCTAACACCAGTACCTTTGATAACAACATCCGACCAGACAATCGCCCTTTGACTCAAGCGACCGTGCTATGGAATGTCCCGGCCACAGATAATTGGGTTGTGCATCAAAAAAGATACAGTCCTAATCTGAAAAACATTATCCAGGAAATTGTGAATCAGTCGGCCTGGCAGAGTGGTAATGCGCTGACAATTATTGTTCAGCCGCAGCCAGGGATTCCACCAAATAACCATCGCCGGGTGTTTGCAATTGAGCGGGAAGGGATCGTTAAGGCCGCCAAACTGCAAATCTGGTATACCACGCCGACCAATACCGGATTCAAAAGCCCCTCGGCCAATTTTGCTGAGAATACCGGCGATGGTAATGGCTTTGATGTCAATCCTACGGGGGCCTATGCCGATGGAGGTGGTATAGGTGGATATGCCATTGATAATGACAGTGGTACCTCCACAGTCGCTTCCTGTGTAGATACGACAAAAGATCGCCACCGGTATTACAATTTTAGCGGCTTCTCTATTCCAAGCGGGGCCACCATCACTGGTATTGAGGTCAGGCTGGACGCGAAAGTAGATAATACTTCTGGCACGCCTTATATGTGCGTCCTGTTGTCACGGGATGGCGGCTCAACCTGGACAGCGCCTAAAGAAACGATTTTTTTGGTCACCACAGAACAGAGCTACATTTTGGGCGGGCCTACCGATAAGTGGGGTACCATCTGGATTCCCGGCAGCTTTTCTTCTGCGAATTTTCGCGTCCGGATCGTAAACGTTGCCAGTTCAACGATGCGGGACTTTTCGCTAGACTGGGTGGCCGTAAATGTTTATTACATCCCTTAATGCTGGTTCTCTGCTTAAGTGGATGGTGGTGTGGGCAAGCCTGCTTTGGTGGCTGGTGGGGTGTGGCGGCGGCACGGCCGTACCTGTTGACGCCGCCCCTATTTCCCTGCCAACCATGACGCCCTTTGCCAGCTACAAACCCCGGTTCACGGCCGTGCCCCCGGCCACCTTGACGCCCCGCCCCACCAGTACACAGACATCCATTATCCCCACCGCTACTCCCACCTTCACCCCCACCCCCTCGCCCACACCGCGTATTCAGCCCACTTTCCCGCTGACGGTAACGGCCCCTTATCTGGACGCGCCGCCTGCTGCCGTGCCTTGTGACGGCGAGGGGCTGTTTTTCCGCAGCCAGTTACCCAGCCGGGTCGCCGGCCCCTGGCGCAGTTATCATGCCTACCTACCGCCCTGTTATGGGCACGACGGCCGTACCTACCCCGTCCTCTACCTGCTGCCCGGCTCCATTCAGGGGGACGACCAGTGGCTCAACCTGGGGCTGGCCTGGCATGCCGATGGGGGGATTGGGGACGGCCGTTACCCCCCGTTCATTGCTATCATGCCCGCCGCCAACCCGCTGGGCAACAACCTGTCTGGCGGGCCATACAGTCTGGAAGCGGTCATTGTGGAAGAACTGCTCCCCTTTGTCGAAGCCAACTACTGCGCCTGGGGCGATGCGACCGGGCGCAGCATTGGCGGGATTTCGCGGGGGGGCTATTGGGCGTTGATGGTGGCGTTCCGGCATAGCGCATTGTTCACGGCCGTGGCCGGGCACAGCAGTTCCCTGCGCCTCAAAACCGACCCGGCCCCCTACAACCCGTTGGCAAACTACAACGACGCTGACCTGAGCCAGCTGCGCATCTGGCTGGATTGGGGTGAAGAGGATTTTTTGTGGCGGGGGCAAGAGGAGCTAGACCGGCTGCTCACCGAGGCGGGCATCACCCACCAGACCACCATCAACCCCGGCGGCCATAATGAGGATTATTGGGCAGCGCATATCGTGGAATATCTAGACTGGCATACGGCCGTTTGGCCCCCCGACCGCATCGCTTACCCCCCTTGTTCGTAGTAACCGCTTCAGCGGTTTTCCCGCTAAAGCGGTTACTACAAACGTATTATTGGCTGAGCGATTCGGCGATTTTTAGCACTTCAGCCAGCGATAGCTGGTCTGCCTGAACCGCCAGCACATAGCCATTCTCCGACCAGAGCAGCATATTGATGGCCTGGCTGGAAACCAGCGACGATGCAAACGGCAGCGCCTCGATCCACACACCCGGCTGCCCATTCACAACCACGTCGGTTATAGTCCGGCCGCCCATGGGCACATCCTGAGCGCGTTCATCAAAACCGGTGGTCTGAATTGCCAGATACCCATCCGTTGGCGAAAGGTAGGTGGCAAAAATGCCCATGCCGTGCCCAATGCCACTGTCGTCCACATATTCGGCGGCTACCAGTTCCACCTGGGTAAAACCGGCGGGCAGATAACCCGGCAGATAGGGCGGGAAACCGGCCTGGGCCACAGCCACTTCCAGTGGCGCGCCGGACAGGGAAGCGGGGACAATGGGCGTGGCCGTCGCTTCGGCCAGCGCCAACTGTTCCGGCGATGCGGGGGCAATCAGCACCGGTTCGCCAGCCGGGCGCTCACTGAGCGTGAGGATGCCAATCTGGCGCAAAAAACCCGCCGCCATGGCCCGCGCCCCCGGCGAAGCAGCCAGGGCCAGGGCCAACACCAGCAGCACGGCGGCAAAAGCCAGCGCCAGCCGGCGGCGGGGATACAGAGTTGTTGAAGCAGTCATCGGTTTAGAAATCCTCCGGTAAAGGGCCGCCTCGAATTCCGCTCGTGGCGTCTTACGAAAGCGGGTTAAAAAATCATCGTTCATGGTTAAGCCTCCCATTCGCTGCGTAACGATTGCAGCGTCCGATGGAGAATAACGCCGACATTGGATTCCGATAGCCCGGTGAGGCCCGCGATGGTGCGGTTGGTGAGACCAGCGCCGTACTTGAGAGCCACCAACTCTCGGTCACGGTCTGCAAGCCGGGAAAGGAGGAGGGACAAACGGGTAAAGTCGGCCTGTTGTTGCGCCCACTCCTCCATATTTTCATCATGTGTGAGATGGCTCACTTCATGCAGCGGGATTTCTGGCCGCGTTTTGCGGTAGTGGTCTGTGGCCACGCGCCGGGCAATGGTAAACAGCCAGGTGGAAAAGGCGGCCAGGTCACGCCGGTAACGGTCACGATTGCGCCACGCCTTCTCGAACGTTTCGGCTGTCAGGTCTTCGGCCAGCGGCCCGTCGCCCACCCGGTAGCGGAAGAAGTTATACACACGCGGCAGTTCGGCGTGGTATAGTTCGGCAAAATCCGCTTCAGTGGCGGCGGCCCTGAACCAGGGAATGGAAAGTGATTTAGCCATCATCAAAGCATTATACGGGGCAGGCAAAAAAGTATTACACGTAGCGCGATTTTCCAAATCGCGTCACAGATCATTTTTATGGTAAAAGTCAAAATTTGTGGCACAACTAATCTGGAAGATGCGCTGCTGGCGGCCGAGGCGGGTGCGGATTTTCTTGGTTTTATTTTTTACCCACCGGGCAAACGGAGCATTACCCTCGATGTGGCCCAAGCCATTACCATCCGGCTGCGGCAATTAGATAACTGCCCGGTGCTGGTGGGGGTGTTTGTGAATGAAACGCCGGAACGGATGGCCGAAATTATGGCTGAATGTCAGCTAGACCTGGCGCAGTTGCACGGGGATGAACCACCCTGGTTGGTGGGGGATACACGGTCGCCGCTCTACGGCCGTGCCTTCAAAGCCCTGCGTCCCACCTCCCTTGTTGAAGCCGAAACCGACGCCGAATGGTACGTTTCACCTCAATCTCCCAATCTCCTCATTGACGCCTACCACCCCACCCTGCGCGGCGGCACCGGCCAGACGGCCGACTGGTCAGTCTGCGCCCACCTGGCTCGGCAAATTCCCGGCTTGATGCTGGCCGGCGGCCTGACGCCGGAGAATGTAGCCGAAGCGGTGCGGGTGGTACGGCCGTATGCCGTTGACGTTGCCAGTGGGGTGGAAATTTCTCCGGGCCGCAAAGACCCGGCGCTGGTGCGGGCGTTTATTGCCAACGCAAAGTCGGTAATTCGGTAATCGGTTGCCCAACCTCTGCTTACGAAATCTTCTCTTTGCGTAACGCCACCAGGAACGCGCCGCCGAGGGCCAACAGACCGATCACAAACACGGCCGTGCCCCATAACCAGGGTCGGGCCAGTGTGGTAGTGGATTGTTCCTGCACGGCGCGGGGGGTGGGCGCGGCCGTGATACTGTTGGCGGCGCGGATATTGGCGGCAACGGCCGTGCCTTCTGTTAATGGAAAGGAGATAGAAGTGGGCGTAGGGGTTATTGTCGCCGTTGGTGTGGGCGGGGTGGCCGTGGACGTGGGCAGCGGCGTCGGTGTGGGTGTGTCTAGCGGGCGAATGCGCAGTTCATCACCCGGTTTGATGATGGCATTAGGTTCCATATCGTTAAATTCCAGCAGTTGTTCCAGCGTCAGCCCGTAGGTCAAGGCAATTTCCCAAGGCGTCTGCCCGGCGCGCACAATGTGGTTGATAATGGGCGTGGGCGTGGGCGGTGGCAATTCTCCCGCCGCCAGCCGTATCTTCACCTCTTGCCCCGGTTGCAACACCGACTCTTCCGACAAATTGTTGTACCACATCACATCCCCCATACGCACCTGATACAAAGCGGCAATCGTCCACAGTGATTCCCCGTCGCGCACCTTGTGGGTGGTGGGCGGCGTGGGCGTGGGCGGAATGGGCGCGCCCTCCGCCAGCCGGATGATGATCTTGTCGCCGGTATGCACAAAGGAATCGGCTTGCAAGCCATTGTACAGCAGCAAATCGGACAGGGGCACATCATAATGGGCCGCCAGCGACCAAAGCGCCTGCCCTTCCTGCACCACATGGACAATGGAGCCGTCTTCACCCGGTTCGGCCAGGGTAATGGGGGTGATAAACAGGGCGCCAGGGTAATTGTTGTTGGCAATGGCCGCCGGTTGAATGGGGGCATTACCCGGCTGCCCTACCACCAGCACAAAGTAGTTAATATCACCGGCTCTGGCATAACCCGTGCCAGCTTCGGTATAGCGGGTGGTGATGAGGGTGTTGTAGTGGGTGGGGCTGTTCACCCACCAGGTAAGGCCCCGCGGCGCGGTCAGGTTGGTACCGCCGACGATATTTTCCGTCACCTGCCCGCTGTAGCCAGCGGCATTGGCCCGGTCTTGTGGCCAGGAGCCGCCATACCCCATATGGCTGCTGAAAACGCCAAATTCGGCCATGTAGTTGGCCTGGTTTTGCGCGGCTGAAGCTAACGCCGCGTTGTAGGTAAAGGCAGGCAGGCCGTTATTCAGGCGAAACTGGTTCACCTGCTGCAAAATGGCATCCGCCGATTGCGCTTTGGTGGTCTGGGTGGTGGCTCCCGCCAGCAATAACAGACACACAACCAGTACGCCAAGTGTACGTTTTGTCATAGTAGGGAACTATAACAGGCACGACCGTTGCCTACAAACACACACCCACGCAATTCATCTGACGCTTAAACCGAATGACTCAACTACTTCTTTATTCCGGTAAGTGCTGCTCAAAGAAGGCTGTGGCAATTTTGGGGTTGTTGAGCAGGTATTGGTAGCCGTCAAAACGGTGAGTGGATTCAACGTAGAGGGGGCCGCTGGGGTTGGGGGTGGCTGAGGCCATTTGGGCCACATCGGCGGCGCTGCCCCAGGCATCGCCACTACCCTGAATGTATAACACCGGCGTTTTACCGGCGTGAGCGGCAGCGGCAACCGGGCGAATATCGGCAAACGGCCGCCCCCCCCGCATACGATACAGCCTTTCAGCCAGCGGCAGGACAAGAATGGCAAGGGGGCCAAGATTGTCACGGCCGTAACGCTCTGCAAAAATACCCACTGAGGTTGGCTGCACAGCCACCGCCGCCTGAATCTCCCGCGTTTGCGCCAGCGTGTACAGCACTGTATTTCCCCCCATCGAAAAACCAATCACACCGATACGCCCTGGATCTACCTCCGATCTGGTTTTCACAAACGCCACCGCGCCCAATAAATCCTTTGACTCTTCAATACCAAAAGTAACGGGTGGCGCGGCAGCGCTTTCACCATGATTGCGCAGGTCAAACATCAAGACATTAAAACCATCTTGATGCAGAGCATGAGCCAGACGCATCAATTCCAATGGTTGGCTGTTGGTAAGTTTATCTAATAGAGTTACGGCCGTTGTCCCCAACCGGTTCCAGGGCCAGCCATGAACCAGGATAATCGTGGCCCCTTTGCGGCGTGAATCGGCCAGGGCGGGGATGAACCAGCCGCTCAGGCGGATACCATCCAGCGCCGGGAACTGCACATGATCATAGGGCATACCCAACTCACCTGGCGTCACCCAAAGCCTCAACCGGGGCGGATTGATGATCTGGCGGGCAAAAAAGGCCGCCAGCGCCGCCACCAGGCCAACCAACAAACCGGCCAACACAAACAATAAACGCAGTGTACGACGAAACAAATTCATTGTTTTCTCCTTAAAGGTCAGCGAACAGGTCGGTATCTCGACGGCCGTTTATCCCTGGCGGATAAGCGCGAATATAGGTATCTTTGGCCAGGAAGTGACGCATGAGCCACACCGGCGCCCGGCGGATGCCGCCCGTGCCCCCACCCTGGCTGGCATGGGCCGCACTGGCCGCCATTTTCACATCCCAATACGGCCGGTAATCAATCACCGTGTTGATTTGTTTGGGGTCCGCGCCAATTTTTGTCAGATCAATATCCCCGTTGCGCCCAAATTTGGTTGGGTCCTGACGACGCAACTTCAAGATAAAAATGCCAAACTTCACCCACCGGTTGGAAAAAGCGGTGTAATACAAACGCTGCGGCCGGTACGGTTCCAGACCAAATTCTGGGTATTGCGCCGGGTCAGCTGCGGCCGTAAAAGCCGGTGTGGTGATTTTCCAACACATAATGTGATCGGGATGCAGGTAGCCCCCCATCTCGTCGTGGGTAATGATGACTTGCGGCCGAATTTCCCGGATGAGCTTTACCACTTTGCCTGTTGCCTCCTGTAAATCGGCGTTGACAAAAGCATCGGGATGTTCATTGGCTGGGTCGCCAATATAGCCGGAGTCACGATACCCGAATGTATGTAGGGTAGCACCCAGAATGGCTATTGCCCGCTTCAATTCTTCGGCACGCACGGCCGCCAGCCGGTCATGAGCGTCCTTATACTCTTCCACCACCGAACCGGCCGCGCCATCGGTGGCAATGGCAATATGCACATCTACCCCCTCAGCCGCATAGCGGGCAAAGGTACCGCCAGGGCCAAAGGATTCATCATCAGGGTGGGCCAGAATGGCTAATAAACGTTTTGTCATCTTGGGAATGTAATTGCGTAATTGAGTAACTGAGTAACTGGGTAATTACCTAATTACTCAATTACCCAATTACCTGGTTTCACATCCGGTGAAAATGCTGCATCATCGGCAGTAAGGGAATGGCGCGCACGGTTTGGAAAGGATGGCGCACACCAGGCAGCACAATGAGTTCACCCTGGTTAAACAAACGGGCCAGGCGCAGCGCTTCATTGACCGGTACCAGTTCGTCCCGGTCGCCCACGCTGACTAAAACAGGGCATTGGGTATGGGAGGCCATGCGCTCGGTGATGCCATTATCCACCAGATAAGTGGTCATATCGGCGGCCTGCCGCACCAGCACACGCCACTGACGGGCGCCATGTTCATGCGCCAATTGTTCGGCGTAGGTGGAGACTTTTTTAGCCATGATGTCCGGGTCTAGCTGCTGGTGCATTTTGGCGGCGGCTTCTTGCGTCCAGAAAAATTTGGTGGCGTGCATAAGCAGGGTAGCTACCCGGCGCGGCTCTTTCAGGGCCAACATCAGCCCCAGGTAACCGCCCAGGCTGTAGCCGGCCACATGCACTACCGGCACATTCAGAATATCGAGCAAGCCGCTGACGTCAAACATCATCTTTTCCGGGTTCAGCTCTTTGGCGGTGTTGGTGGAACGGCCGTGTCCCCTTAAATCCATCAACACCACCTGATAATCGGCCGTCAGTGGCTTGATGAACGGCCGCCACTGCACGCCAATTGTGCCCAGCAGCCCAGGCAGCAGCAGCAGCGCCGGTTTGCCGTTATTGCCATGCACTTCATAATGAATCAAACTGCCATCATCTGTTTTCCATTCTGCCATTGTGCGCCTCCTGTTAATAGTAATTGGGTAATTGGGTAATTACGCAATGACCCAATTACCCCATCGCCACCACAAAGGCGATGGCATGGGTTTCTGTGTGCGACAGGCTGATGGCCCATTGGGTCAGGCCCCGCGCCTGGGCCAGTTCTTGGGCGACATCATGCAGCACTAATTCCGGTTTACCACCAGCATCACAGACCACTTCCACATCTACCCAGCGAATATCACCAATGCCGGTACCGAGCGCCTTACCCACCGCCTCTTTGGCAGCAAAACGGGCGGCTAGGCTGGCGACACGGCCGTTACAAAACGCCTGCTCTTGCTCTGTAAAAAAACGCTGCAAAAACCGCTCGCCATATCGGGCAATGCCCTGTTCAATCCGGGCAATTTCGATCATATCTACGCCTGCTGCTAACATCTTCGTAATCCGTGACCCGTGACCCGTAATCCGACGACGGTTCACGGATTACGTATCGCGGATTACGTCTTCTACGGGCCGGCCACAGCCGTGCCCAACTGCTCGGTACTCAGGTATTTCTGGGCGGCGGCTTGAATGTCAGCCAGGGTAATGGCCTGAATGCGCGCCGGGTATTCGGCCAGATAGTCCAGCCCCAGTTCATACAATTCCAGGTCGCCAATAATATCCGCCAGACCGCTGTTTGTCTCTAAAGCCATGGGCATAGAGCCAATGCGGTATGCCTGGCTGTCGGCCAGTTCTTCGGCGCTGACCGGTTCGTTTTGAATGCGGGCCACTTCTTCCAGGATGCTGACGATGGCCTGTTCCACTGCTTCCGGGGCCACACCGGCGGCGGCAATCCAGGGGGATGGCCCCAGGCCGCCCTGCAACTGGCTGTAGGCGTAATAGGCCAGCCCTTCTTCCTCGCGCACGCGCAGGCCAATGCGCCCCATCATACCAAATACGCCCAGGATGGTGTTCATCAGGCTGGCTTCCAGGTAGTCGGGGGCGGCGCGGCGGGGACCGGGCAGTCCCAGGCGAATGTCGGCCTGGTGTTTGTCTGGCATGTTGACGTGGATGCGCAGATGGAAGTCTGGGCGAGGCATGTCGGGTATCCCCGTGATTACCTGTTGCCGTTCGTTGCGCCAGTCACCCAACACGGCCGTAACGCGCGCAATCGCTTCTTCAGCCTTCACTGCCCCCACGACGACGATGATGGCCCCCTGCGGCCCATAATGTTGGGCATGGAAAGCGGCCAGATCGGCCGGGGTTAACCGGCTGACGGTTTCCGGGTAGCCGCTGGCAGAATGGCCGTAGGGATGCCCCTCATAAACCAGTTCGTGAAAAGCCAGGTTGGCCATGCGCCCGGTATCGTTGGTGCGCATGTGCAGGCCGGTGAGCAACTGCCCCTGTACTTTTACAATCTCTTCGGGCGGGAAAGTGGGGGTGCGCCAGACGTCCGCGGCCATATCCAGCAGCAGGCCAAAATCCTCCACCAGCCCTTGCGCCGAAAAGCCGCTGGTATGAAACGCGCCGCTAAAACTAAGGTCGGCCCCGGCCGATTCCAGCGCCTCATAAATCTGGTCAAACGTTCGGTTTTGGGTGCCACGCATGAGGGACACGGCCGTGAAGTTTGCCAGCCCCGCCGTTTCCCGATTCTCGGCCAATGCCCCCACCCGCACCAATCCCTCCATTACCACCGAAGGCGAGGCAAAATTCTCATAGGCCAAGATAGTCAACCCATTGGCTAAGGTATGGCGGGTAATCGTTTGGGAGTTGGGGTAACGGCCGTTGGTCATTGGGTCAGGTGTTCAGGTGTCAGGTGTTCAGGCGTCAGGTGCTTATGTGTCATGGTGGCTTAGTAGTGGTATCGGCAGGCGATAATGGTGAGATAGTCGTCATCTACCGTGTAGACCAGGCGATTGGCCTCGTCAATGCGGCGGGACCAAAAGCCGGACAAATTTTCGCGCAAAGGTTCTGGTTTGCCAATACCGGCAAAAGGGTCGCGCCGGGTCTCCTCAATTAAGCGGTTGATACGCTTTAAGTTTTTTTTGTCTTGAGACTGCCAATAGAGATAATCTGACCAGGCTGCCTCTGTCCAGGCCAGCTTTCTACTCATCCAGCAATTCCCTTTCTGTTACCTGCCCATTTTGGAACTGTTCGATAGAACGCGCCAGGTGGGCGGCATTGGCCGGTGACCGGAGCAGGTAGACCGTTTCCAGCAGACTATTAAACGACTCCAGAGACATAACCACCGTGTCCTCGGCATCACGTCGGGTAATCACCGTGTAATCGGCGTCCGTTACCACCCTGTCCAAAATGCTTTTTAGATTATTTCTCGCTTCTGTAAAGGTGACTACTTGCATGGTAACCTCATTCTGATTAATAGACCTGATAGGTTTTCTCAAATCTGTCAGGTCTGCCTGACAAAAGTATAGCCAGGTAGCCGATTATGTGCAATATATTGTACAAGTCTACACGATTTTGTACCAGAGGCCGGTACATTCGGGGAAGCGGATTTGGGCGCCGGTAGCCATTTCTGGGCCGAAGAAGAAACCGAGGAGTTCGGTGGCTTCTTCCTGGCTGGCAAAGTGGTAGTCAGTGCGTATCCAGGTGTGATGGAAGTGGTGTTCTGTTTCCAGCCAGTGGTAAAACGGCCGTAGCTGTTCCGGCGGTGTGGGCGTTTCAAAACCGGTGCCCAAGGTTTCTATCAAAATCATCAGCCCACCGGGGCGGAGCAGCCGCTTCATTTCCGCCAGCGCCCGGCCCGCTTCTTCGCGCCAGTTGGCCGGATGCCAGCCCACAAAATGCCCAAACGCCCATCCCTCAATAGCGATATCGGCAGATTGATCTGATAAGGGAATAGAGCGGTGGTCGGCGACGGCCGTGCGCCAATTTTGCCAGCCACCTACTTGTAATTTACGCTCCGCCACCGCCAGCATCGCCGCCGATTCATCGTAAGCATGGATGCTTTTGACCAATGAGGCCAGCAGACAGGTCAGCCGCCCCGTGCCCGCGCCAAACTCCACCACATCTGCCTGCGCTAACGGGTGAATGGTTTGCAACGCCTTCAGGAGATTGCTATCCACATCCTCCCGCATTACCAGCCGTTCATACCGCTCCGCCTGAGTGGCATAAATTTCTTTAAAATCGGTCATGTTTCCTCGGTTTTCAGCGCATCATCCACCGCATTTTGCCAGCCAGTAGCACGTTCGGCGCGCACGGCCGTTTCCAGAGCTTCTAGCTTTTCTTCCCGTCCGATGACCACCAGCACATCACCATCAGATAGCGGTACGGTTGAAGAAGTATCCAGCCGCACACGAGGGTTGCCATGCTCATCCTGAAACTCCATCAGCCCGACTACATTCACGTTATAACGGCGGCGTAAATCCAGTTCCACCAGCGTCTTGCCCCACCAGGAGGGCGGCGGCAAAATGCGACGCGACCCCACACCGGGCATGATCTGGCGTTTGGCTGCTTTTTCCCGCTGCGGGCGATAAATAGTACGGTCGTGAGCCAGAATGGAGGTGATCACCAGCGTGAGCAGCGCCGGTAGCATGTATACCGAACCAAACAATTCAACGGTGAACAAGATGGCCGCCAGGGGCACGTTGACGATGGAAACCAGAGCGGCTGTCATGCCGGGCACAATCAACAACATTGGTTCATAGTCAAAAAGAACAGCAAACGCTGAGGCCACCATCGTCCCAAAAAAGAGAGAGGGCACCAGCAATCCGGCCGAGCCACCCGAACCAATGGTCGCCAGGGTAGCAGGCATTTTAGCCGCCAATGCCACTAGCGCTACTGCCAGAGTGAATTCTCCGGCCAGGGCTGCATTGATCACGCTATCACCTGGCCCTAACACCAGTTCCAATCCATTTTCCCACCAATCCAATTCAAAGGTGATGATGGCTGCCGTAAAGGCAATCAGGCCGGTAATGGTCGCCCCCACCAATAGCCGCTGCCGCGAATCGGTAAAACGGTGGTGCAAAAGATGATCGGTGTATGCACGGAATTGTTTGAAGAAGATGCTGACCAGGGACACGGCCGTTGCCATCAACACCACTACCGCATAATAACGCGGCGACGTCGGCGGCACGAAGTGCTGCTCTACCGAAAAAATGACCGGGTGACCCACCGTTACCAGATCGGTCAGCGAGTAAGCTACCAACGCCGAAATCAGCGTATATGCCAGCTTTTCGATGAGTGGACGCTGGCGATACATCACTTCAATGGCAAAAAAGGCAGCCGTCAGCGGCGCGCCTAACAACACCGCCACCGCCGCCGCAATGCCACTCAGCTGCGCCGTCTGCAAATCGTCGGGGTCATCCGCCTGCCACCAGCGCCAGAAACGGCCAACCACGCCAATCTTTTCATTCACCCTGGCAATAGGTTGGCGTGGCTTAAACAGGCCGGCCGCACTGCTTTCGCCAATGAGGGTGACGCTGGCTTCCAGGCCACCGCTGCCGCCGCTGCCCAATGTCACCAGCGTGGCTGCAAACTTGCGGAAGGCTAGCGAGAAGGTAGGCAACTGCCAACGCACATCCAGCCCTTCCTGCCCTTGCAAAACCCGCTCAAACGCCGGTTCGGAGCTGTAATACAGGGCAATAGCTCGCTCCAACCCATCCCCTTCCACATCATTTAGCTCGTGGATGACGCCGTCATCGTCTCGATAATGCACCATCACCGCATGGGTGCGGGCAATGACAGCCACAACAAGCGCCCCCACCAGCAGCGGAGCCAACACCAACAACTGCTGCGGCCCGTGCCCCAATTGTTCCAGGCTATGCAAGGTCAGGTCAAAGAGCCAATGGACGCCAATTTTCAGGGGATAAACAATAGCCCAAACAACCACACCAATGATGACCGACTGCACCACCAGGCGGCGTTCTTCATCATCAAATGTGCCCGGCAACCGGCGAACGGCGTGGAGGATGGTGGCTGGCAATCGCTTCAATGTTATGAAAGTGGCTACTCGGCCGTAAAAATCTCGGCCAAAGCGACCTGGAAACCGGGCAGTACATCGTCACCGGTAAGCCTATCTTCTTTACGCAGCAGTTTCATTTGCTCCGGCGAACGATACACATGCACCTGCTCTAACTGCGGGTCAACCACCCACACCATCAATACATTTACAGCAAAATACTCTGCCAGTTTCTTCTGCACTTCGCTCCAGGTATTATCTGGCGACATCACCTCTACTACCAACTCTGGGGCCACATCCAGATAACCAGCGGAACGTACCTGGCGGAAACGTTCATCGGAAATGAAGATGACGTCAGCAGCGCGTACCGTGTCCGGTTTACGGCCGGTATAGATGCCAACCTCCCCGGTAAGCACCCGGCCCAGTTTGTGTTCACGCACAAACATGGTCAAGAAAAACGCAATGAGACTTTCAAAATATCCGTGTGGGTGTCCGGTGGGCATGAGGTATTTAATCTCCCCTTTGACTAATTCAGATGGGCCAATGTCGCCCATGGCGTATAGTTCTTCGCCGGTAATGAGTTTGGGCGACAGTTTAGGTGGATGTTTGGTGGGGGTGGCTACGGCCGTTGGTGTACTCATAGTGTTTTCCTGAAAAGTTGATGGTGGCTGGTGGTTGGTGGCTGATTGTCTACGCCAGTTACCAACCATTACTCTCATTTTTGATCAATGGGGGTATTGTAGCACAGCCTTCGCCCCGACGAATTTTTATCGGATATGATCCCGACTGTTGGAACCACGGCTACAGAGGGCAAAATCGCCCTTCGCTGACTGTTGCCAGACCGCGCAGGCGGTCTTCGCCTTGTGTAGCCGCGAATTTATTCGCCTGGCGCTTATCCGTTTGTTTGCTCCTCATCCACGGCCATAGCGCCGGTCATCTCACTATCCGGTTCATAACGGCCAACAACGCGGTATCTTTTACGTAAATACGTGGCGCGCACCCGCTCAATGTCGGCCAGAGTGACAGCGTGAAGTTGATCCAACACCGTCTCATACCAGCGGTAGTCGCCGACGACGGCTTCGGCCATGCCCAACAACTGCGCCTGCCCGGTGATGCTCTCCCCGGCCAGCACAAAGTCCGCTTTGGCCCGTTTAAGTGCCTTGTCCAGTTCCGCCTGGGTGATGGGTTCGGTGTGCAGGCGGGCCAGTTCGGCGTCCAGCGCCGCTTCCACTTCGTCCAGGCTACGGCCGTGCCGCACCACCGCCTGAATCGTATACAAAAACGGGTCAATGGTCGGTGTCAGGCCGCCGGAAACGGAAGCGGCCAGTTCGGTATTGACCAACGCCTTATACAGCCGGGAGCTTTTATTGCTGCCGCTGCCGCCAAACATGCCCAGGCTGCTGCCCCCGGCCCAGGCTGCATTCAGCAGCGCCAGTGGGAAAAAGTCGGGATGGCTGGCCGCCGGAGCGCGGTAAGCCACCGTCAGATAGGCGGTGTCGCCAGGGCCATGCACCACCACGCGCCGTTCGCCATTTTGCGGCGGCTCTGGCCGGACAACAGGTACGCCGTTTTCGCCCGCCGGGATGCCGCCATACAGTTCTTGCAGCCGGGTGAGCATCACGGCCGTGTCAAAATCCCCCACCACTACCAGTGTCGCCTGGGGCGGCGCGTAGTAATGGCGGTAATGGGCCAGCAAATCATCCCGCGTCATCGTCTGTAAATCGGCCAGGTCGCCGATGACTTCATGATGGTAGGGGTGGACGCGGAAGGCGACGGCCGTGAGTTCCTCATTCAGCAGAAAGTCCGGGTCATTCTCATACATCTGCCGCTCGGCAATAATCACCGCCCGCTCCGATTCTACCTCATCGGCGTCCATGATGGTGTTCACCATGCGGTCCGCTTCCAGGCGCAGCGCCAGGTCAATGCGATTGGCGGGCATCGTTTCGTAATAGGCGGTGAAGTCCAGCCAGGTGAAAGCGTTCCACTGCCCACCCTCGCGGGAGACCAGCCTGTCTAGCGTACCGTCAGGAAAAGTGGGTGTGCCCTTGAACATCATATGCTCCACCCAATGAGAAACGCCGGTCAGCCCCGGCCGTTCGTGGCGGCTGCCCACGCGGTACCAGACCATGAAACAAATTACGGGCGCATGGTGCATTTCTTTAAGGAGAATAGTGAGGCCGTTAGGAAGGATGGTTTTGGTGGTCATAGAAGAAATTATGAATTAGGAATTATGAATTAGGAATGGGCGGGGATTATAGCGTATGGTGGGGGACGGGGGTAACGGCCGTGAAAAAGTGATCGGGTGAACAGGTGAAAGGGTGAACAGGTGACATTGACCTGTTCATCAGTATAATCCCGATATGATAGACTGCCTTACCTACCTCGGCCATGCCACGGTGTTGATTGAACTGGATGGGGTTCGGCTGCTGACCGACCCGCTGCTGCGCCATCGCATTGCCCATTTGCGCCGCCGACGGCCGTACCCCCCCTTCAACCACCTGTCCCCCCTGGACGCCATCCTGCTCTCCCACCACCACCGCGACCACCTGGACATCCCCTCACTCAAAAGGTTGGGGCGAGACACACGCATCATTGGGCCAATCGGCACGGCCGACATGCTCAAAAGGTACGGCTTTACTCAAATCGAAGAGATCAGCGTCGGCCAACAAACGGCCGTTGGCCCCCTGACCATCAAAGCGGTGTTTGCCGACCACATCAGCCAGCGCACCCCCATGGGGGCCAGAACAGCATGTGTGGGCTTTATGGTGTACGGCCGTGCCACTTCCATCTACTTCGCCGGCGATACCGACCTCTACCCGGAAATGGCCGCGCTGCACCCAGACATCGCCCTGCTGCCCATTTGGGGTTGGGGGCCAACGTTGGGTGACGGCCACATGGACCCGGAAACGGCCGCCAAAGCCTGCGCCCTCATCCAGCCCAAAATCGCTATTCCCATCCATTGGGGCGCCTTCCACCCCATCGGCTTCAGCTGGCTCAACCCCGTCTTCCTCACCCTGCCCCCCATCACCTTTGCCGACCGCACCGCCGAACTGGCCCCCGCTGTGCTGGTGCAGGTACTGCCGCCGGGCAACAGCCTGGAGTTGGGTGAGCAGGTGAAGGGGTGACAAGGCGCCACCCTTTCATAATTCATCCTTCATAATTCATAATTCATAATTCATAATTCTCCCCCATGAACCTCCTCACCCTCGAAAACCTCTCCCACTACTACAGCGAACGGCTGCTGCTGGACAAGGTAAACCTGCTCATCAACGAGGGCGACCGCATCGGCCTGATTGGGCGCAACGGCAGCGGCAAGACCACATTGCTGCGTCTGATCGCCGGGTTAGAAATGCCGCGCAACGGCCGTATCAGCCGCACCGGCCATGTTCGCGTCCACTATCTGCCGCAGGAGCCACACCTGGACGACAACCTAACCGTCCTCGACGCCATTTTCCAGAGCGACGCGCCGCAGATGCGCCTGCTGCGCGACTTTAACCGCGCCAGCGACCGGCTGCACCACGACCCGCACAATCCAGCTTTACAGGCCGCCTTTGCCGAACTCAGCCACCAGATGGATCACACGGGCGGTTGGGCGGCGGAGGCCGACGCCAAAACAATTCTGACGCGGCTGGGCATCACCCAATTTGATGCGCCGGTAAGCACCCTCAGCGGCGGGCAGTACAAGCGGGTGGCGCTGGCCCACGCCCTCCTGTACCCCGCCGACCTGCTCGTCCTGGACGAACCAACCAACCACATTGACGCCGACACCATTGCCTGGCTGGAGGATTATTTGCTCAAACGTCCCGGCGCATTGCTAATGGTCACGCATGACCGCTATTTTTTGGAGCGAGTGGTGAACAAGATTGTGGAATTAGACCGGCGGCAGTTGGTACTGTATCCGGGCAATTACGGCCGTTACCTGGAACAACGCACCCGCCGCGATGAACAACTCAGCACCGCCGAAACCAAACGCCAGGGCATTCTGCGCCGTGAATTAGAATGGCTGCGGCGTGGCGCACAAGCCCGCAGCACCAAACAAAAAGCGCGCAAACAACGCATCGAAGAGCTGCGCGAAATACAGTATGACCGGGGGGATGAGCGGGTGGCGCTGGCACTGGCCTCGCGCCGCCTGGGAAAACGGGTGCTGGAAGCCACCGGCCTGAGCAAAAGCTATAGCGACCTGACCCTCTTCCAGAACCTCGATTTCCACCTCGATCCCGGCGACCGCATCGGCGTCATTGGTCCCAACGGCGCGGGCAAAAGCACCTTTCTGGACGTGCTGGCAGGCAAAACGGCCGCTGATAGCGGCATGGTAGAGTGGGGACAAACGGTGCAGTTGGGTTACTATGACCAACACGCCAGCGGCCTGCCGGAAAACAAGCGCGTCATCGAATACATCAACAGCATCGCCCCCAACATCCGCACCGCCGACGGCGAAAAGGTGGAAGCGGCGCAAATGCTGGAATGGTTCCTCTTTAGCCGCCCGGAGCAGCAGTCAACCATCAGCAGCCTCAGCGGCGGCGAACGCCGCCGCCTCTATCTGCTGGCGACCCTCATCCACCAGCCCAACGTCCTTTTTCTGGATGAACCAACGAATGACCTGGACGTGCAAACATTGACGGTGCTGGAACAATTCCTGGATAACTTTGCCGGTTGCCTGGTGGTCGTCAGCCATGATCGTTTCTTTTTAGACCGCAATGTGGATTTTCTGGCCAGTTTTGAAGATGGCGTCTTGGGCACACGCTACCCCACCCCCTTTGAAAGCTACCAACAATTACGCGCAGTCGAAACCAAAACCACCCAACCCGCCCCCACACCCAAACCAACTCCGCTACCGGCCAAAACAACCGAACGGCCGCGCAAATTGACCTGGCAGGAAAAACGAGAACTGGAAACGCTGGACACGGCCGTACCCACCCTGGAAGCGCGCATTGCCGAACTGGAAACCGCCATCAACCAGGCCGGCGGCGATTATGCCCGGCTGCAAACGTTGGTTGCGGAGTTGGAAAGGGTGAAAGTGGAATTGGACACGGCCGTGACCCGCTGGCTGGAACTATCTGAAATCGGCGGAGAATAAATTCCGTTTATTCTCGGCCTCTTGTCAGCTATAATTCTCCTATGAACGATCCAAAGTCGCCCGGTTCCCCGATCTGGAGTGTCAGCAGCAAACGCACCATTGTAATTATTGTGCTGGTGTTGGCGCTGCTGCTCTTTTACCGGGTGAACATTGTGCTGCTGCCGCTGAGCCTGGCCACCATCCTGGCCTACCTCATCACCCCTCTAGTCAACCTGATAACCCGCACCCTCCGCCTGCCGCGCCTGCTGGTAATCGCCACCATTTATCTGGCGCTGGTGATTTTTATCATCTCCATACCCGTCATCGCCATCCCCCCGTTGGTTAACCAGATTAACATTCTTGTCAGTAACGTGCCCCGCTATCTGGCCGGCGTCGGTAATTTCTTTGACGACCCCATCGTATTGGTCGAAGGGTATGAAATTCCGGTTGATGATTTACCATTTGACCAGATCATTCGCTCCTTAAGCGAAAATCTGGTGGGGATTGTGCAAACATTAGGCGGCCAAACGCTGGCCATTTTCAGCAGTGTGGCCACCGTCACCATCTCCACCGTAGGCTGGTTGATTTTGATCATGATCATCTCCTTCTATATGGTCAAAGACCATGATCACCTGTTTGCAACAGTGATAAATCTAACGCCGGCCGATTACCGGGCAGATATACGCCAGCTTGGTGAACAAATCAGCCTGACGTGGAACGCCTTTTTGCGCGGTCAGTTAGTCTTATGTTTTGTGGTCGGCATCATCGTATACATAGCCGCATCCATCCTGGGGCTGCCCAATGCGGGCACATTAGCCATATTTGCCGGGTTTATGGAACTCATTCCCACCTTTGGCCCGGTGCTGGCAGCCATACCGGCCATCTTCCTGGCAATTTTTCAAACAGAAAGTAGCTGGCTGGGCAACATCATGTCCCCTTTCTGGTTTGCCGTGTTGGTAGCCGGCATCTATGCCTTGATCTACCAGTTTGAAAATTATGTACTCGTGCCGCGCATTATTGGGTATCATTTGAAGCTGCACCCGCTGGTGGTGCTGGTGGGGGTAATTGGCGGCGCGGCCATTGCCGGCGTGTTGGGCATTTTACTGGCGGCGCCGGTATTGGCCAGCGCCCGCATTATTTTGCGTTACATCTATAGCAAACTGCTCGACCAACCGCCGTTTGCCCAGGGACATGAGGTGCTAGAGCCGGTAGACACGGCCGTGCTGCCCAAACTCCCCCTTCCCCTGGAAAAACGGCTGGAACGGGCAGAAAACGAAAAAAATTCAGTTGAATTGGAGAAAAAATGAGCAAAAAAGAAAACGACGACATGGGAATGGACATCCTCTCCGAAACGGAAAACTTCGCCGTCTGGCGCAGCCCGGATGAAGACGGCTTTTTGTATCACATCGAACTGGGCAGCATCACCCTGCACCTGGCTGCCGATGAATATGAAGAACTCATCTTGCTGCTCAGCGGCACTTCAGAGTAAATAACACCATCGGAGGGGAGGCTTTAGCCGACCCGTTGTCGGCTAAAGCCTCCCCTCCGATATTAAATTATAAATGATGGATACCCGCTCAGATGGGGAAACAGCCCCCCCAAAAGTCGCCTACGCGCCGATGATCCGGGATATGGCCGCCGGGGAACGGCCGCGCGAACGGCTGGTGCAGGTGGGGCCAACGGCCGTGTCCACCGCCGAACTCCTGGCCATCCTCCTGCGCACCGGCGTGCCCGGCGAAAACGTGGTACGGCTGGCCGAGCGGCTGCTCATCCAGTTCAAAGATTTGCCCGGCCTGGCCCGCGCCTCCATCCCCGAACTGATGACTGTTCACGGCGTGGGTGAAGCGAAGGCCGTCGAAATCAAGGCGGCCCTGGAAATTGGCCGCCGCTTGCTGGCCTCCGCCCCGCAAGAAAAACCGCGTGTCACCACCCCCGCCGACGCCGCCAACCTGCTCATGTCCGAAATGATGTTCCTGGAAAAAGAGCATCTCAAGCTGGTGCTGCTAGACACCCGCAACAACGTGCTGGGCACACCCACCATCTACGTGGGCAGCCTGAACACCTCCGTCATTCGTGTGGCCGAACTATTCCGCGCCGCCATCCGCGAAAACGCCGCCGCCTTCATCGTCGCCCACAACCACCCTTCCGGAGACCCGTCGCCCTCACCCGAAGACATCCGCGTCACGCGCCAATTAGCCCAGGCCGGTAAACTGCTAGACATCGAGGTGCTGGATCACGTCATCATCGGCCACCAGCGATATGTATCTTTGAAAGAAAGAGGACTTGGTTTTGAACCGTAAACCGTAATCCGTGTTCCGTAATCCGTTACGGTTCACGGTTCACGGATTACGGTTTACGGATTACGAAAAATGGCTCAAACACGCATCCTCCTCAACGGCGCAGTGGGCAAGCCGTTTTATCCTTATCGAGACAATAACCAGTTGATCACGGCCATCGGCTGGGCGCCCTGGTGGGTGGAACCGGCGGCGGGTGATCCCGGCTGGAAAAATCGCCAGCCCGTTTACAGCCCCATTACCCTGGACGAGGCGCTGACGCAGCAAGTTGCCACTCCCTTTGGCACACACATCGGCGGGCTGTGGCAGCAAGTCCCCTCTGCGCCGGGCAATAGCTACGAATTTTCGGTGGAAGGGCAGGCATGGTCGAGCGAAGATACCACCCCCGCCAGCCGCCTGGAAGCCAGCGATGTCAATATGCAAATTGGCATTGACCCTACCGGCGGCCTGGACCCCCACAGCCCGCTGGTGGTGTGGAGCGGCAAAGCTAATCCGTTGAGTCACTGGGAAACATTGCACCTGACGGCCGTCGCCGAAGCCAACATCATCACCGTTTATCTCAAATCAGCCCCTTCCTTACCCAAACGGCAGCAAACCGTTTTCTGGCGGCAGGCGGAACTGCGCCCCATCGGGCGGCACAAACGCAGCGTCAACATTGTGGGCATGGGCGACACGCACATTGCCGTAGAACCGGAACGGCCAAAACCGGGGGAAACGGTCACGGCCGTGATCTCTTCCACCCGCGACCATCCCACCGTTGACCTGCTGGTGACGCGCCCGGACAACAAGCTGACCACCGTCATCCCGCGTGGCAAAACACTGGACGGCGACCGCCACCTCTGGCGCTACGAATTCAAAAGTGACCACGACGGCCTGTACGAACTGCGTTTTGTCAGCGACAAGGGGGCACGGCTGCTCTCCCTGCGGCTGCTGCAAGTGGCCCTCGATGTGCAGTTGGTACCTAGCGACAGCTCGCGCTACAACTACCGTCGCGTCTATGTGCTATTGCCGCCCACCGCCGATATGAAATGGCTGCTGGCGGCGGCAAAGGGAGGGTATGACGGCCGTTTCACCATTGGTTTTTCCGCCGACGACGCCGGCATTGGCGACCTGGAAACCCGCCACGTCCTGGCCGTTAACCCGCACCATTGGCCGGAAGTGCTGACCGCTTCCTGGTTTCAACAGCACTATCCAGGAGCGCGCTTCACGGCCGTTGTCGCCAATAAACCGGAAGATTTGGAGGCGTGGCTTAAGAATTGGACAGGACTTGATTGAATCGTTTGTAGTAGGCACTTCAGTGCCGTTAAAGGCGATAAATCGCCCACTACGAACCTGAAACGTGATGAAACTAGACATCCACCTCGTAGAAGAACCGGCCGACTACTGGGCCGTTGAAGAAATTTCCAAAGCCGCCTGGGGACTGGACGATTACCGCGAGGTCATCCCGGCGCATTTAATGATCACCTTCCAGCAAAATGGCGGCCTGCTGCTGGGCGCGTGGCTGGATGGCAAGCTGGTGGGGTTTTCCATCGGCTTCATTGGGCTGACAGGAGATGGGACGGCGACGAACGGCCGTGTCAAATTCTGCTCGGAACAACTGGGCGTCTTGCCCGCATACCAGAGCTACAACATCGGCTACCGGCTGAAACTGGCCCAACGCGAACACCTGCTGGCGCGGGGCATCAACCACGCCACCTGGACGTATGACCCGCTGGAAACCAAAAACGGCAACCTGAACCTGCACAAATTGGGCGCGGTATGCAACACCTACTACATCAACTTGTACGGCACGGCCGCCGGCATCAACGCCGGGCTGCCCACCGACCGCTTTCAGGTAGATTGGTGGCTGGACAGCCCGCAAGTGAGCGGCCGTTTGCAGGGCGCATTCCCCAACACGCTGGACGATTTACGCGACGCAGGCGTCCCCATCATCAACCCGGCGCAAGGCGTCCCCCATCCACATCCCGCTGGAGCCATCATCCCGCCCGGTCACGGCCACCTGCTGATGCAAGTCCCCGCCAGCATCCGCACCCTGAAACAAGAAGACCCAGAACTGGCGCTCGCCTGGCGACTGCACACCCGCGACCTGTTTATCTCCCTGTTCGCTCAGGGCTACAAAACTACAGACTTACTATATACACCTGAGGCTTGTTACTATTTACTAGAAAATTAGAGGATACCTGACAGGTTTGCAAAACCTGTCAGGTCTAAAAGACGAACATGACAGACTTTCCTATTTTTGACGGACACAATGATACGCTGTTGGATTTGTATGAGAAGGCGGCCAACGGCCGTACATTCTGGACACGCAGCGATACCGGCCATATAGATTATCCCCGTGCTGTCGAGGGTGGCTTGGGGGGTGGCTTTTTTGCTATCTTCATCCCCAACGAGCGAAAACCGGGCGAAAAGAAAAAGAAGTTCAATCCGGCCAAACTGCCGCCGCCGCTCAAACATAAATACGCCCTGCGTGAAGCCACCGCCATGGCCGCCATCCTCTTCCATCTGGAACAGGAATCGGAAGGTAAATTACAAATTGTGCGCACGGCCAAACAGTTAGCCACCTGCCTGAAAAACGGCGTCATGACCGCCATCCTGCACTTTGAAGGGGCCGAAGCGATTGACACCAACTTCGACTCGCTGCATATTTTTTACGCCGCCGGGCTGCGCTCGTTGGGGCCGGTATGGAGCCGCCCCACGAAATACGGCACAGGTGTCCCCTTTGCCTTCCCTAACTCGCCCGATATTGGCCCCGGCCTCACGGACGCGGGCAAAGCATTGGTGCGCGAATGTAACGGCCTGGGGGTGATGATTGACCTGTCCCATCTGAACGAAAAAGGGTTTTGGGATGTGGCCGCGCTGACCACCGCACCACTCGTAGCCACCCATTCCAACGCCCACGCCCTCTGCCCCTCGCCGCGCAACCTGACAGATAAACAGTTAGACGCGATTAAGGAGAGCGGCGGCATGGTGGGGGTGAATTTTAATGTGGGCTTTTTGGATGCAAACGGCCGTCGCAATCCCCAAAAAGTCTCCTACCAGGAAATCGTGCGCCACATGGTCTACCTGGTGGAGCGAATGGGCATAGATCACGTCGGATTTGGCAGCGACTTTGATGGTGCGACGATGCCCGCCGACCTGGGCGACGCCGCCGGCCTGCCGCACCTCCTCACCGCCCTCCGCCAACACGGCTTCAACGACGCCGAATTGAAAAAACTCACCCATCAAAACTGGGTGCGCGTGTTACGGGCTACCTGGAAAGCCTAAACCCGAAGCCCGATAACCAATTATCATTCCTATGAACCTCACTACCCTTGCCACCTGCAACCTCAACCAATGGGCGCTGGATTTTGAGGGCAATTTGCAGCGCATTGCCCAATCCATCCAGCTTGCCAAAGCCGCCGGCGCGAAGTACCGGCTGGGGCCGGAACTGGAAATCTCCGGCTACGGCTGCGAAGACGCCTTCCTGGAAGGGGACACCATCCACCACTCCTGGGAAGTGCTGGCCGAAATCCTCTCCGGCGACCTGACCGACGGCATTTTGTGTGACATCGGGATGCCGGTGATGCACCAGGGGGTACGGTACAACGGCCGTGTCCTGGCCCTCAACCGCCGCATCCTCCTCATCCGCCCCAAGCTGATCCTGGCCGACGACGGCAACTACCGCGAACCGCGCTGGTTTGCCGCCTGGCAGCACCTGCGCGCGGTGGAAGACCACGCCCTGCCGCGCCTGATTCGGGCCATCACCGGGCAAGAAAGTGTGCCCTTTGGCGATGCGGCTATCACCACCCGCGACACAGTGCTGGCCTCGGAAACGTGCGAAGAACTGTTTGCCGTGGCCAGCCCGCACACCTATTTGGGGCTGGACGGCGTGGAAATTCTGGCAAACGGCTCCGGCTCCCACCACGAACTGCGCAAACTGCACCGCCGCATTGACCTGATTAAAAACGCTACCGCCAAAGGGGGTGGCATCTACCTCTACGCCAACCAGCAGGGATGTGACGGCGGGCGGCTCTATTTTGACGGCTGCGCCCTGATTGCCGTCAACGGGCAGGTGGTGGCCCAGGGGTCACAATTTTCGCCGCTGGACGTGGAAGTGGTGACAGCCACCGTTGACCTGGAAGATGTGCGCTCCTACCGGGGCAGCATTGGCAGCCGCCAGGTGCAGGCCAGCCACGCTACGGCCGTGCCGCGCATCCTGGTAGATTTTGATCTCACCCATGCGCCGGATCGCGCCCCCACCCGCCCCATTGAACTGCGCTATCACATGCCGGAGGAAGAGATCGCTTATGGCCCGGCCTGCTGGCTGTGGGATTATTTGCGGCGGTCAGGCATGGCCGGGTTTTTTATCCCCCTCTCCGGCGGGGCAGACAGTGCGGCCGTAGCTACTCAGGTGGGAATTATGTGCCAGATGGTGGTGGCCGAGGTGCAGGCGGGCAACGGACAGGTCATTGCCGATGTGCGGCGGCTGGTGGGGGATGAGGGGTACATGCCAACGAACGCGACCGAACTGGCGGGCCGTCTGCTTTTCACCGCCTACATGGGCACGAAAAATAGTTCAAAGGAGACGCGCCAACGGGCAAAGGCGCTGGCCAAACAGATTGGGGCGCGGCATGTGGATATGGATATGGACACGGCCGTGACCGCCCTCACCACCCTCTTCACCAAATTTACCGGGCGCGCGCCCCAATTCAAAGCGCATGGCGGGTCGGATGCGGAGAACCTGGCCCTGCAAAACATTCAGGCGCGGCTGCGCATGGTGCTGGCGTATATGCTGGCGCAGTTGTTGCCCTGGGTACACGGCCGTCGCGGTTCTCTGCTCGTTCTGGGCACAGGCAATGTGGACGAAGCCCTGCGCGGCTACCTGACCAAGTATGACTGCTCCAGCGCAGACATCAACCCCATCGGCGGCATCAGCAAGGTGGATTTACGCCGCTTTTTGCGCTGGGCGGCCGCCAACAAGGGGTACACTGCGCTGCTGGAGGTGGTCAGCGCCGCGCCCACGGCCGAATTGGAACCCATCACCGAAAACTATGCCCAACTGGACGAGGTGGATATGGGCATGACGTATGAGGAGTTGAGCCGTTTTGGGAGACTGCGCAAAATTGACCGCTGCGGGCCATTGAGCATGTTTGAAAAGCTGACGGCGGAATGGAACCATTTGCCGCCGCGCGAAGTGGCGGACAAGGTGAAACGCTTTTTCACCTACTACGCCCTCAACCGGCACAAAGCCACCGTGCTGACGCCTGCCTACCACGCCGAATCCTACTCGCCCGACGACAATCGCTTTGACCTGCGCCAGTTCCTCTACAATGCCCGCTGGTCGTGGCAGTTCCGCCGCATGGACCAGTTGGTGGAGCAGCTGGATGAGTACCGGACAGAGGCGACTTGATTGTGCTAGAATAGCCACGGAGGTGATAAAGATGAGCAAGATTACTCTGACGGCCGTTATTCACAGAGAAGATGATTTATACGTAGCGGAATGTCCAGAGGTAGGTACTGCCAGTCAGGGTACACCATTGAGGAAGCGATTGAAAATCTAAAAGAAGCGACGGAACCTTATCTGGAAGAATTTCCTCTAGAAAATGTTCCGCGCTCTCTGTTGACTACTTTTAAGGTGCCGGTGTATGCCTAAGCTACGCCGTGTATCTGGGCAAGAAGCAATTCGCGCCCTGGTTGGAAGCATCTACTACCATGAAGTTTGGCCCCATCCCCACAGAGCAGGCGATTGGCAAAATTCTCGGCCACAATGTGGCCGGGGCGGACGGCCGTCGCCTCTTCCGTAAAGGCCACCCCCTCACGCCCAATGACATTACCACCCTGCAGGAAATGGGTCGGTCGGTGGTGTATGTGGCCGAACTGGAAGCGGGGGATGTGGGTGAAAATGAGGCGGCGCGGCGGGTGGCCACGGCCGTTACCGGCGCGGGACTGGCGCTCACCAGACCGGCGACGGGGCGGGTGAATGTGAAAGCGGCCGTGCTGGGCATTCTGCGCGTGGATGCGGCGCGGCTGGCGCGGCTCAATTCGCAGGTAGGCATTACCCTGGCAACGTTGCTGGCGAACACGGCCGTACACCCCCGTAAAATTGTGGCTACCGTCAAGATCATTCCTTATGCCGTGCCAGAAACAGCGGTCACGGCCGTGGAAGCCATTGCCGCCGAAGCCGGACCGCTGATCAACATCACCCCCCTGCCCACGCACCGCGCCGCCCTCATCCTCTCCGGTTCCCCGGCAGCGCAAACACGCATTGTGGAGAGTTTCATCCCGCCCATTCGCCACCGGCTGGAAGCGTTGGGCAGCACCCTGGCAATAGTGGATTTCATCCCGCTGGAAGATGAATCCGGCGAAAGGGCGCTGGCACAAAAGCTGGCGAAACAGGTGGCGGATGGCGCGGGGCTGGTCATTTTGGCCGGGGAGACGGCGATTATGGATCGCTATGACATCGCACCCCGCGCGGTGGAGCGGGCGGGTGGCGTTGTCATCTGTTTTGGCGCGCCGGTTGATCCTGGCAACCTGCTCATGCTCGCTTATCTGGGTAAAATCCCGGTGTTAGGCGCGCCTGGCTGTGTGCGCAGCCCCAAACCGAACATTGTAGACCTGGTGCTGCCTCGCCTACTGGTCGGCGACCGGCTGACGCAATTAGACATTGTCAGCCTGGGGCATGGGGGGCTGTTGGAAGATGTGGCGGAACGGCCGTTGCCGCGAAATAAGGTAATTGAGTAATTGGGTAATTGGGTAATTAACCAATTACCCAATTACCTAATTACCTGATTACCTGATTACCCAATTACTCTGGAGACCTCTATGCAATTCAAAACCATCATCGAACCCTTTCGCATTAAGACGGTGGAACCGATCCGGCAGACGACGCGGGATGAGCGGGAACGGTTGTTAGCCGAGGCGGGGTATAATCTTTTTCTGCTCAAAGCCGAAGATGTGCTGATTGACCTGCTCACCGATTCGGGCACGGGGGCGATGTCCTCCGGCCAATGGGCGGGTATGATGTTGGGCGACGAAAGTTATGCCGGGGCCAAGTCGTTTTACAAGTTTGAAACGGCCGTGCGCCACATCACCGGCTTCAAGCACGTCATTCCCACCCATCAGGGGCGCGCCGCCGAACGTATCCTCTTCGGTGCCCTGCTCAAACCCGATCACGTCGTACCCAACAACACCCACTTCGACACCACCCGCGCCAACGTCGAATATCGCAAAGCCACTGCGCTGGACATCCCCGTCGCCGCCGCCCACGATCCGGCGCACATTCTCCCTTTCAAAGGCAATATAGACCTGGCAGCGTTGGAACAGACCATCGCCGACTATCCCGGCAACGTGCCCCTGGCGATGATCACCGTCACCAATAACTCCGGCGGCGGGCAACCGGTGAGCATGGCCAATATCCGCGCCGCCAGCGAAATTTGTCGCCGTCATGGGGTGCTGTTTTTCCTGGATGCCTGCCGTTTTGCCGAAAATGCCTGGTTCATCAAAACCCGCGAACCCGGCTACGCCGACAAAACACCGTTAGCCATTGCCCAGGAGATGTTCAGCTATGCGGATGGTTGCACCATGAGCGCCAAGAAGGATGGCATGGCCAACATTGGCGGCTTCCTGGCTTTGAATGACGACGAACTGGCGCAAAAGTGCAAAAATCTGCTTATCCTCACCGAAGGTTTCCCCACCTATGGCGGCCTGGCGGGTTATGATTTGGAAGCGATTGCTGTGGGGTTGGAAGAAGTGCTGCATGAGGACTACCTGCAATATCGTATTCGCTCGGTGGCCTATCTGGGCGATATTCTGACGGCCAACGGCGTGCCCATTGTGCAGCCGTCGGGCGGCCATGCCATTTACATTGACGCCCTGGCCATGCTGCCCCACATTCCGCAAAGTGAATATCCGGCCTGGGCGCTATCGTTGGTGCTGTATCTGGAGGGTGGTATTCGCTCGGTGGAGATTGGCTCGGTGATGTTTGGGCATCAGCCAGATGGCTCGGAGCATCCGGCAGCGATGGAACTGGTGCGCCTGGCCTTTCCCCGCCGTGTCTATACGCAAAGCCATGTGGATTATCTGGCCGAGGTAATTTTGTACGTCAACAACATCCGGGAGCACATTCGCGGTGTGCGCATCGCCGACGCCCCACCCGTGCTGCGCCATTTCACGGCGCGGATGGAACCGGCATATGGAAGACTTTTAGTGAGCGGTAAGCAGTGAGCAATCTGTTTGTTTACTGCCCGCTGCTCACTAATGAGGAGCAAACATGAACCAACTGCAAAACAAAGTGGCTCTGATAACCGGCGGTGGGTCGGGCATTGGGCGGGCGACGGCCGTGCTGTTTGCCCAGGAAGGGGCGCAAGTGGCGGTGGCCGACGTGAACCTGGCTACGGCCGAGGAAACGGTGCAGTTGATTACCGAAAACGGCGGGCAGGCGTTTGCCTTTCAGGCGGATGTGTCGCGGGCGGATGATGTGCAGGCAATGGTGGGCGAGGTGGTGGCGCGGTACGGCCGTCTCGACTGCGCCTTCAACAATGCCGGCATTGAAGGGCTGCCCACGCGCACGATGGATGTAACCGAGAACGATTTTGACCGCATTATCGCCGTCAATTTGAAAGGAGTGTGGCTCTGCCTGAAGTATGAACTGGAGCAAATGGTGGCCCAGGGTGGCGGCGCAATTGTCAACACGGCCTCAGTTGCCGGGCTGACGGGCGCTCATTCGATGCCCGCTTATGCCGCCAGCAAACACGGGGTGGTGGGGCTAACACGAACGGCGGCGGTAGAGTACGGCCGTAAAAACATCCGCATCAACGCCGTTTGTCCCGCTATCATCGAAACGCCCATGGTCTCGCGTGGCTTTGAAACGTTCCCCCAATTCCTGGAAGCCACCGTGCGCATCAACCCCATGCGCCGCCTGGGGCAGGCCGAGGAAGTGGCCCGCGCCGTCCTCTGGCTCTGTTCCGACGCGGCTTCCTTCACCAACGGCCTGGCGCTGACGGTAGATGGTGGCTTTACCGCCCAGTAACCCAAATTGCTTATTGCTCTTATCATCAGGTTGTGGATAATATCTTTTGGAAGAGAGATGAAAAAACTTCACCATGCAAACATTATGAAAAAATAATATCTGGCTGACCAATAGCAGAATGGATGAGAGCCATGCTACACCTTCCCAATTATGTCATTACGCAGCATATGGGGGAGGGGCCGAATGCGAGCGTTTACAAGGGGTTTTCAGGGGAGCGCGTTAAACGTCCCTGCCTCATCAAACAATTTCACTTAACAAATCCCTCCGTCAGCAATATCGCCAGAACTAAACAAATCTATAAAAATCTGCAAAAGCTATCTTCCCCAGGCGTTTTGGAAATTTATGAAGTGTTGGAGCAGCCGGAAGGGTTGGTGTTGGTGTTTGAAGACATACCGTTGTTCACCTTGCAGTCATTGTTGGCGGCCGCGGGGCCAATTTCTCTGCACCTGTTCTTTCAAATTAGCATCCCATTGGCAGCCACTTTACAGGAACTGCACCAACACCACATCGTTCATGGCAGCATCAAACCGGCCAATATCCTCATTCACCCGGACACTTACCAACCAAAGCTTTGGGATTTTGGCATCTTCTCTTTAATCCACCCTTCCATCAATTTTTTTGATCCGCATTTTTTGACCGCATCTTTACCCTACATGTCGCCGGAACAATCTGGTCGTTTGCACCGAACGGCAGATTACCGAACGGATTTGTACTCTTTGGGCATTACATTTTATGAAATGTTGGCGGGGAAACCGCCCTTTGAATCATCAGACCCTTTGGAAATTATCCACAGCCATCTGGCGCGAAACCCCAAACCTTTGTCGGCCATCTCGGCAAATGTGCCGCAGTTGGTGTCTGACATTGTTTTGAAGTTATTGGCCAAAGAGCCGGCAAGCCGTTATCAGAGTGGGCGCGGGGTGTGGTCGGACCTGGCAAACTGCCAACATCAATTTTGCCGCGACGAAGCCATCCTGCCTTTTAAGCTGGGTCAGTATGACCAGGCAGATAAGTTTTTGATCTCGCAAAGATTGTACGGCCGTGACCAGGAAATCAAACGCCTGCACCGGGCCGTCAAGTCGTTAAATACATGCGCGAAAGAAATCATTTTGGTAACCGGAGAAGCCGGTGTGGGCAAATCGGCTTTGGTCAACGAAATAAATTCGCAAGTGATACGGCAGCAGGGGTATTTTGCAGCCGGCAATTATGAACAACTGACGCGGAATAAAGCCTATAGCGGCATCTTACAAGCCGTTCGCCATCTTGTGCAACAAATTTTAAGCGAAGGTGAAGAGCAGGTGGCGGATTGGAAAAGGAGATTTGACCTGGCTTTAGGCAGAAATGCTTCTGTTCTCATTGACCTGGCGCCGGAAATAGGCCAGCTTCTGCCAGCCCCGGCAAAATCAGAGCCGTCTGTTTCCGTAAACCCCAACCGGCTCAATCTATTGTTTGAACAATTTATTGGCGTATTCGCCGCAAAGGGCGCTCGCTGGTCTTCTTTTTTGACAATCTACAATGGGTAGATTTTGCCAGCCTGGACTTGATTCAGCACCTCATGTTGGCGGCTGGCATCAATCATACACTGGTGATCGCCGCTTACCGGGAGGATGAAGTGCAACCGGCCCATCCCTTATTGGCGACCATCAACGAGGCGCAAAAGGCGGACGTATCATTACAGGTTATGCACCTGTCATCACTGGCGTTGGCAACTGTGAATCAATGGATGACCGATACCTTTTCATTAGAACCGGAGGCGACCACTGTTTTCTCAGAAATGGTGCATTATAAAACCGGGGGAAATCCTTTTTTTATCAAATTGTTTCTGCAAACGCTCTATGAAGAAAACATCTTGACCTTTGATGGAGAAGCGGGTTGGCAGTGGGATCTGCCCAGGGTCCAGCAGCTAGAAGCAACGGCAAATGTGGTCAATTTAATGTTACAGCGCATTAGCCTTTTGCCTTTACCGGCCCGGCGCTTGCTTAATCTGGCGGCCTGTGTGGGCGCTGAATTTTCGCTGGATACGATAGCGGCTGTGGCCGAACATACCCAAGAGGGGGTGTATTTAGACCTGGAACCGGCAATTACGGCCGCTATCATATTTCAGTCGGATGAAAAATCGTTTCGTTTTGCGCACGGCCGTGTCCAACAGGCCATTTATGCTGCATTGGCGCCGGCCCAAAAGCAGCAAATTCATTGGCAAATTGGGCATTACTGGCTGGCACAGCATCAGACGGAAACCCAGGAAGATAGGGTCTTCGATGTTGTTAATCAGCTAAATCTAGGGCAGGCTTGCATTGAAACCGAGGCAGAGTGTTTGCAATTGTTAACGTTGAACCTGGCCGCCGGACAGAAAGCGGAAATGACGGCGGCTTACCAATCAGCGTATGAATATGTACACACAGCGCTGGCGCTGACGCCATCTATTCCAGAGGGATGGGAAGCACATCATGACATCTGGCTGGATTTGTACAACGAAGCGATAAAAACGGCCTATCTGAGCGGCCATCTGGACGCGGTAGAAACACTTGCCTCTGTTTTATTGAGCCAGGCCAGGACAATACACGAGAAACAAAAAACATTTCAAACGCAAATTCAACTCCGGCTGTCGCAAAACCAATTGGCTGAAGCGGTGGCTCTGGGCCGGGAAGTGCTGGCGGAACTGGGCATCATGCTGCCGGAGGAGCCGGTACAGGCAGATTTTGAAGCGGGTTATGAACGTATACAGCAGTTGTTGCACGGCCGTGAAATTGCCACCCTCATTGACTTACCCCCCATGCAAACGCCCGATGGCCTGATGGCCATGCGCATTTTGTCGGCTATCAGCACGGCCGTTTGGACCACTTCACCCATTTTGTACGCGCTCGATGTTTTTAAGCGCGTTGAATTATCACTCATCCATGGCAATGCCCCCACCTCTGCGGCGGCCTATGGCGGTCTGGGTGTCATTTTGTGCAGCCAGATTGGCGATGTGCAGATGGGGCATCGTTTCGGCCAACTGGCTTTAGAAATCGTTAAAAAATATCAGCTAAAAAACGCCGAGGCCCGCACAATTGGCGCCGTTTATAGTTTTACATTTCATTGGCTACGGCCGTTGCACGAGTCATTACAACCCGCTTTAGAGGGCCATCAAATTGGGATTGATGCCGGGGATTTCAATTTTGCGGCCAGCAATGCTTATCTCTACACCAGACATGCTTACTGTTCCGGGCATAATCTGACCGCCCTCAACCATCATATTCATGCCCTCATTCGCACAGTACGCCAGCTAAAACAAGAAAGAGCGGCGCATATGCTGAACATGGACTTGCAAATCTGCCTCAATCTGCAGAAGGAAACGGCCGAGCCATATCGTTTAATAGGGTCGGCGTTTAATGAAGAGGAGATGTTGTCCATTTACCAGGCCAGAAACGATAACAGCCGCATAAGCACGGTGTTGTGTAACAAATTGATGCTGGCCTATCTTTTTGGGGCATATGATGAGGCGGTGCGGCTGGCCCACCAGGTTGAAGAGCGGGTGGTTGGTTTATCGGCATCCATTTATCTACCCTTGTTCAATTTCTATGACTCTTTAACACACCTGGCTGTTTATGCCGGCCGTATCGCCGGGGAACAGGCAGAAATAGGGGCGCGTGTGGCTGCCAATCAAAAAAGGTTGCACGAGTGGGCCGGCCATGCGCCGATGAATTTTCAGCATAAATGGCTGCTGGTAGCCGCAGAACAGGCGGCAATCAGCCAGGATTTTGGGCAGGCGCGTGAGTATTATGATGAGGCCATCCGGTTAGCCGGGCAGCATGGGTATGTTCAGGAAGAGGGGTTGGCGAATGAACGAGCAGCATATTTTTATCTGGGGCGGGGACAGGAAGGATTGGCCCGTTTTTATGCGCAGGCGGCCCTGGAGTGTTACGGCCGTTGGGGAGCAGCGGCCAAACAAAAGTCTCTCAAAACCGCCATGCCTCAGTTGTTTATGCCAGAACCGGCAGCGCCTGGCGGGTTGAGCGGGAAGATGATGGACACGGCCGTTGAAAATGTGCTGCAATATGCCAGCGTCCTCAAGGCAACACGCATCCTCTCTGAGGAAATTGTGCTGGAAAAATTGATAGAAAAACTGATGCGCGTCGTCATTGAAAATGCCGGCGCGCAACGCGGCTACCTGATCATGCCCCAAAACGACCAGCTTAAAATCCAGGCCGTCGTATCCGTTGAATCAGAAGATGTCAACCTCTTTCAAGACAAACCGATAGACGTTTGTAAGAAAATCGCCGCCACTGTCGTACACCATGTGGCCCAGTTTGGCGAAACCGTCTTGCTCCATCATGCGGCCCGTGAAGGTGACTTCACCTATGACCCCAATATCATCGCCCACCAGACAAAATCCGTGTTGTGCATGAAGATTCAACGCCAACAGGAGATAATGGGCATCCTCTATTTGGAAAACAATCTGACCACGCACGCTTTTACTGAAACCCGCATTGAACTTCTGCAAATCTTGTTAAGCCAGGCCGCTATTTCTCTGCAAAACGCAACCTATTATGAAAACCTCAAACAAGAAATCGAGGAGCGCAAGTTGGCCGAAGAACGCCTGCGCACCAGCGAAGCAGAATGGCGCTCGTTGGTAGATAATGCGCCGGATACCATTATGATTGTTTCCAGAGATATGCGGGTGCGCTTTGTAAACCGCCTGCTGCCCACACTGCGCCGGGAAGATGTCATTGGCGAACTGATTTACAATTTTGTTTTGCCCGAAGACCAGGCGCTTGTCAAGGAAAACATAGAGTTTGTATTCAACCATGGCGCCCATGCAGCCTATGAATCAACCGGCCCTGGCGAAAACGGCAAAATGGGCTGGTACATTACGCGCCTGGTGCCAATTTTGCATGAAGGGGAGGTGGTGGGGGTGACAATGGTCGCTACCGATATTACCAAACGCCGGGAAACAGAAGATAAACTACACCTCTATATGGCTGAGTTGGAACGGAGCAACCGGGAATTGCAAGATTTTGCTTATATCTCATCCCATGATTTGCAGGAACCTCTGCGCAAAATACAAACCTTTAGTGATCGCCTCGCCGATAAATATCAAGACGTATTGGATGAGCGTGGCCTGGATTACCTGCGGCGTATGCAAAATGCCGCCGCGCGTATGCAAACATTGATTGAGGATTTGCTGGCATTTTCACGAGTGACGACAAAAGCAATGCCTTTCAGCCAAATTGATTTGAACGAAGTTCTACACAATGTTCTGTCAAATTTAGAAGTGCAAATAGAACAAACCAACGCCCAAATTCACGTGGCCCGGTTGCACCGGATCGAAGCCGATAAACCCCAAATGCTCCATCTCTTCCAAAATCTAATCAGCAATGCCTTGAAGTTCCATCGTGAGGGGGTGCCGCCGGTCATTGAAGTCGCAGATGAACGCATTTTTGATCACAAACCGGGTGTGCCGTTTGTCAGGATCACGGTTGAGGATAATGGGATTGGCTTTGAGGAGCAGTATGCCGAGCGTATTTTTGGCGTGTTTCAGCGGCTGCACGGCCGTGACCGTTATGAAGGCACCGGCGTCGGTTTAGCCATTTGTCGCAAAATTACCGACCGCCATCACGGGCATATTTCTGCCGTCAGCCGGCCAAACCAGGGCACAAAGATCATTGTCTTGTTACCCCAATTCCAATCCGGCATTTACGAGGCCCACGACACACCCGGTGTTACCATAAAGACAAGGCAGTAGCGCTTGTGGGAAATGAACAACAAAGGACAAGCTTATATCAGAGCCAAATCCAGATTCTCCCGCGCTAAGGGGATGACCTCTCTTTCTAGCTGTTCCTCAATTTCATCCCGTGCTTTTTCTAAATCGTACAGCGCCTGTAAATTCATCCACAGTTCGGCAGTCGTGCCAAAATAACGACTTAAACGCAAGGCAGTATCAGCCGTAATAGCCCGCTTTCCATGCACAATTTCATTGATTTTGCGTGGGTACACATTCATTTCTTTTGCCAGTTGATACTGGCTGATACCAAGCGGCTTTAGAAAATCTTCAAGCAGAACTTCGCCTGGGTGAACCGGGGGAATGCGTAATTCTTTCATCATGCACCTTCCTAATGATAATCCACAATCTCCACTTCATAAGCATCGCCATCTTGCCAAATAAAGCAAATCCGCCATTGGTCATTTATGCGAATGCTGTACTGGCCTTCTCGGTCACCGTGCAGCTTTTCTAAGCGATTAGACGGCGGCAACAATAAATCCTTCAATTCTCTGGTGGAATGTAAAAAAGCTAATCTGCGGTAGGCAGTCTTTTGGATATCCTGTGGCAGTCTGCGGGAAAAGTCACGTTGAAATACCTTTTCCGTCTCTTTGGATTTGAAGGACTTAATCACGCAAGGATATTACCGGATAGTGATAATACCGTCAAACGGTATGCGCCGATTTATTAAAGTAAAGACAATACGGCCGTTCTCCGCTAAAATCACATGGATCATGTAGCAAGAGGAAGGCCCATCATGGAAATTGGCTCAATTGATGAACTGCAAAACGCGCTGAAAGGGCGTTTTTACATTGCCGACCGGGGATTGGCCACGGCCGTATACCTGGCGTTGAAACTGGAACGGCCGTTGTTCCTGGAAGGTGAACCCGGCGTAGGCAAGACGGAAATTGCCAAAACACTGGCCGAATTACTGCAAACTGACCTGATCCGGCTGCAATGTTACGAAGGGTTGGACATCAACCACGCCGTGTACGAGTGGAACTACACCCGGCAAATGCTGCACATTCGCCTGTTGGAATCACGCGGCGAGAAGGCCACGGAAGGGGAGTTGTTTGGCGCGGACTATTTGCTGAAACGGCCGTTGCTGCAGGCCATCGAAGAATCCCGTACCCGCCGCCCTGTGCTGCTCATTGACGAAATTGACCGCAGCGATGAGGAGTTTGAAGCCTTCCTGCTGGAAATCCTCTCCGACTTTCAAGTGACCATCCCCGAAATTGGCACCCTGAAAGCGCGGCACAAACCGGTCGTCATCCTCACCTCCAACCGCACCCGCGAAGTGCATGACGCCCTCAAACGGCGCTGCCTCTACTACTGGATTGACTACCCCACCTTCGAGAAGGAGTACGACATTGTGCGCGCCAAAGTACCACACGCCCCAGACATGCTGGCGCGGCAGGTGACGGCCTTCATTCAAGAACTGCGCGAAGCTGACCTGTACAAAATCCCCGGCGTGGCCGAGACGCTGGACTGGACGGCCGCGCTCGTGGCATTGGATCAGCAAGCGTTGACCCTGGATGTGGTTAATAACACCCTGGGCGTCATCCTCAAATACCAGGACGACATCGAGCGCATCAGCAGCGAAACCGCCCGCCTGATGCTGGAGCGCATCAGAGCCAACGCCTGATCAAGTGTATAATGACCAGGTAATAACAAAAAGGCTAGTAAAAATGAACCCAACTGAATTACCGCCAACCGTACAAAAAGCACTGGGAGAAGAAGCTGCCCATGACTTGGTTTCCTGGTTGGATGCCCGTCTATCATCTGCCACTCCCATTTCAGCATTTACAGCCCGGCAAAAGGCCAACGTGTTTGTATTAGAAAATATCAGTAATCTTTTGCTGGCTGCGACCCCGGAACTGCAAGAGGTTGGCAACAGACCCGTCTGGCACGTGCCGATTGATTTGACCTTACCTAAAAAGGGACGAGTAGGCCGCATAGGGACAATCGCTATTGACGCTACCTACGGTGAAGTTCATTACGACGACAAGCTGGTTGATGAGATGACGGCCGTCACCGAGCGGCTCATGCATGAAGCAATAACCTCGTGAGCCAGCCATTCCTTGTTATCCCTCACTTCGCCCAAAGTGCTGATGGGCAATGTTTACCTGCCTGTGCTCGCATGATGCTGGCTCATTCAGCAGTGCTGCTGTCAGAATCAGAAGTAGCAAAAGTGTTAGAGGCAAAATCATATGGAGCGCCCAGCTTTGCCATCAAGAAATTGCGTAAACCAGGTTTTACCGTTAACTACCGAGAGTGGTCAATCACCGAAGTGACAACTGCGTTGGCTGGCAACAAACCGGTACTTATTTTTGTGCGCACCGGCTTTTTAGAATATTGGCCCGAAGATGTTGCCCACGCCGTGATTATTGTGGGTGTTGAACAGGATCGTCAGTTTTGGGTAAATGATCCGGCCCGGGCAGATGCTCCAATTGCTGTTTCATGGGATGGACTATTAGCAGCCTGGGGTGAGTTTGGGTACCGCGGGGCGACGATAAGCAAGAAATGATTACGATCTCAGGCCGGGCGCAGTTAACATTTACATTGCCAACGGCCGTGACTACCGCCTTCCACTTTTACCGGGACATCCACCGCATCCTGCCCTATCTGCCACGCATCCAATTGGTGCAGACCTATGGCGACCAACATTTGCGCGTTTGTTATCTCTCCCGCGAGTTGAATGCGTATGACGTGGCAATATATTGTGATATACAGGCCGAGGCCGACCCGGCCAGCTATACCATTCGGCTGACGCCGCGGGAAGCAGGCGCTCCGGTCAAGGCGAAATCATCGTTTAACCGGACGGAGGCTTACGGCCGTTACACCAGCACCTCCATCTTTTACCCCGACGGCGACCGCACCCGGCTGGAATACTCCTTAGAACTGTCGGCCGAGCTACCCAAACCCTGGGCAACCAAACTGGTACCGGACAGCATCATGGACACCATTGCCAACAGCATCACCAACCACCGCATCCAGGAAATCGCCGGCGACTTCATTATGAAATCGGCGCTGGACATACCCGCCTGGGCAGCGCAAAACGTTAACCCATGACAACATCAACTGGCAACTTACTCCATAACCTCATGTTGTTCGGCCGTTTGCTGCGGGCATTGGGCATAGATGTAAACCCTGGACGTATGGTAGACCTGGTACGGGCGATGGAGCATGTCTCCATCGGCCACAAGGCAGACTTTTACTTTACCGCCCGCAGCCTGTTGGTGCATGAGCGCAACGAACTACCTTTGTTTGATGAGGCGTTTGACCTCTTCTGGCGCAAACCGGCGGGTGAAGGCGTCTGGCTAGATTTGAACAGTTTCCGCCCAGAGGAACCACCGCCCACCCTCATCACACCGCCCCAGCCAGAGGTCGCCGCAGAAAATGAGCGAGACAGCGCCGCCGAAGATGGGGACGAAGAAACGCAGGAGATCATCGAAATCACCCGCACCTACAGTCAGCGGGAACTGCTGCAGCAAAAGGATTTTGCCACGCTGACCAAAGAGGAACTCACGGCCGTGCGCTGGCTGATGGCGCAAATGGTGTGGGATTTGGGGCTGCGGCAGACGCGGCGGATGCGATCCGGGCACGGCCGTCAGCCTGACCTGCGCCGCCTGATGCGCCAAAATTTGCGCTACGGCGGTGAGCTGCTGGAATGGCCGTCCCGCGAACCAAAATTCAAGCCGCGTCCCCTCATCATCATCGCCGACATCTCCGGCAGCATGGAGCAGTACACCCGCCTGCTGCTGCACTTCACCTATGGCCTGGCCAAAAGCCTGACACAAAAGGTGGAATCCTTTGTATTCAGCACCCGGCTGACGCGCATTACTCGGCAGCTACACGGCCGTGACCTGGATCACGCCCTCACCGAAGTGGCCGGGCACGTCCACGACTGGGCCGGCGGCACCCGCATCGGCAATTCCCTGAAAACGTTCAACTACGAGTGGGGGCGGCGCGTCTTGGGGCGCGGCGCGATTGTGCTGCTCATCAGCGACGGCTGGGATCGCGGCGACCCGGAACTGCTGCGCGGCGAAATGGCCCGCCTGCACCGCACTTGCCACCGCCTCATCTGGCTCAACCCACTGCTCGGCTCGGCGCAGTATGAGCCACTCACGCGGGGAATGCAGGCCGCCCTGCCCCACATTGACGACTTCCTGCCTGTTCACAATCTGGCCAGCCTGGAAGATTTAGCCCGGCATTTGCAAACCGTGACGGCCGTTTCACGGCCGTCGCGCCAGCCCATCGCTCTGAAAGGAGCAGCTTTTATCAACCACCGCTAAATTTCTATGTTATACTGCCGTCATTATGGTACGAATCATTTATGAGTACGCCCAAGAATGGCCTATTGAAGGGCCATTAACAGTTGATGCCAGACTTCAAGGCGTCATCACCATCCCACCGGACACAGCCCGTCGCCGCACCAATGGCTATTTTGCCCAGGAGATAGCCCTATTCATAGTCGCCGGAGAACCGGTTTTGGTAATGGGTGAACCCTCTGTCTGGCACATTCCGGCAATTCTTCGTTTGCGTGGTTTTGGTGAAGTTGCCACTGTTGGTTCGCTCAATGTGAATGCCCATACCGGAGAGCCACTACCCCTGACCACTGAACAAATCGAAGCGATACGGAAACGCGCTAATGAACTTGCTGTCCGTTTCACACCAACAACAGAAACACCAGTCTGACTGCCTGGCCGCCTGCGCGGCAATGCTCCTCATAGAGAAACCACTTAAAAGTCGGACAATAAACCTGACAGATTTTCTGAAACCTGTCAGGTCTGCTTTGCCAACGTTTGTACGAACTTTATTTGACTTCTCTATCAGTTACCTGCAAATTCCCATCAGCTATAAAAAGCTGATGCAATTGCTCAAAGTAGATGCAATCGGTACGCCTTTATTGATGTGGCGATGGGAAAAGTAGCGGTGGCGGTACGGCCGTATCCCCCCGCTCCATCACCTGCACCCTCTTCGACATGTGCCCGCGTGTAGGGGTAAAATCTTACCGATGACAGCAACAATTTACCTGTCATTCCGAATGGAGTCTGCGGAATGAGGAATCCCCACATAACCAGCATTAAGAAAGATTCCTCCTCGAAGACTCGTCGGAATGACAATCAAAGGCATTGAGATCATGCAAGAGGTTATAAACGATATTAACAAGTGGCAGGCCGAGAACCAGCCCATTGCCCTGGCGACGGTGGTGCAGACGTGGGGGTCTGCGCCGCGCAAAGAGGGGGCCAAGATGGCGGTGACGCCCGACGGCCGTATGGCTGGCTCTGTCTCCGGTGGCTGTGTCGAGGGGACGGTCTTTGAGGAAGCAGTGGCGGCACTGGAAAATGGCACGCCAAAATTGCTCCATTTTGGCGTGGCCGACGAGACCGCCTGGGATGTGGGACTGGCCTGCGGCGGCACCATTGAAATTTTTGTCGAGGCATTAGACGCCAACGCCTACGCCCTGATGCACGAATTGATCACCCAGGACAAAGCAGGCGCGTCCATCACCGTCATTCGCGGGCCAGCGGGCACAGTGGGGCAAAAGCTGACGGTGGCGCGTGACGGCCGTACCATTGGCACACTCGGCCCCGACCTGGACGCCCTGGCTTTAGCCGCCGAAAAGAAGTTGCAGTCGCCAGGGCGGGTGCAGTTGACGGATGAGGTGGAGGTGTTTGTGGACACGGTACGGCCGTCGCCCACGCTGATCATGGTCGGCGGGGTGCATATTGCCATCGCCCTGACGCAGTATGCCAAAGTGTTAGGCTTCCAGACCATCGTCATAGACCCGCGCCGCGCTTTTGGCAGCGAAACCCGCTTTCCGCACGTGGACAAATTGATCCAGGCCTGGCCCAAGAAGGCGTTTGCTGAGGTGGAGGTGACGCCGGAAACGGCCGTGGCCCTGCTCACCCACGACCCCAAAATTGACGACCCGGCTCTGGAAGTGGTGCTGCACAGCCCGGCTTTTTACATTGGCGCGTTAGGCAGCAGCAAAACCCACGCCAAACGGGTGGCCCGCCTGCAAGAAATGGGCATCACCGCCGAGCAGATCGGCCGCATCCACGCGCCCATTGGTCTGGACATTTCGGCCATCACCCCCGAAGAAATCGCCCTCTCCGTCATGGCCGAAATTGTGAAGGCGTATCGCAGTTCGTAACGGGAAAATGATGCACTACTTGTTATTTTATGACGTTGTCCCAGACTATCTGCAACGGCGGGGTGGGATTCCCCCAAAAAAGTGGACACAGACAGGAGACAAATTGAGTACACTTGTTTTGGAGGTAACCAATGACAAAGCAAAAGCGCGAATACCCAGAGGTATTCAAAGAACAAGCGGTCAACCTACT
>JABFFZ010000003.1 GCA_013112725.1 Chloroflexota bacterium | reverse complement strand
GGCGCTGCTCCATTCCCGCTCAAACAAAGGGGATAAGCTCAATTCAGGAAATGAACTTATTTTCATGTTGCTCAAGAGGGCGTCAACCAACTGGAATTGCGCATCGCCCGCTTTCGTCAGGCAGTCATAAAAGCGTTGCCTAAATTCGATTAACTTGTTAAGCTGCTGTTTGGTAACTGTATTGTCATTCATAACAACACAGTTTACCAAAGGGTGGTTTACTTGTCGTAGACCACCCTTATTTTTCTAAACTCGAATCCTTGAGAGCAGGTTCAAGTAAACAAGTCACCTACGAATGGGTAAAATAGGGGCACGGAGTTTGTATTCATCTATGAAAATCAGAGCGCCCGTTTTCAGAATCGCTTCACCCAAAGCGGGGACAGATTCATGTCAATGACAAACGGTGATGCGTGTTAACTCATTCATGCGATGCTGTCTTCGTGTACGCCTGCCAGATTCTGCCTGGATATTGTATCACGAATCTGGATGATGGTGGTGAAGTGGTTGGCAAGTGGCAACAGTGATTTGATGTGCGGTGAACGGCGCAGATAGTTACCCAACTGCCTCGTTACGCTGCTGCCACAATTGCATGATCTCGCGGTGGAAGGGCACGGCCGTCACATATCGTTCTCTCATCACCACATCCTCAATACCGGCGGCCCGCTCTTGTAGCAGGTGGTGGGCTTCCGTGAGGATGGCGGCGGCACGGCCGTCGCCCGCCGCCTGTAGCACCTGATAGCAGGTCAGGTAGACGCGCAGGGGTTCGTCTGTGCCGTGCAGGTTGCCGGTTTGCAGATGGCTGAGGATGGCATTGACGTGGGCCACGGCCGTGGCCAGATTACCCTGCGCCAGCGCCAGCCGCGCCAGCCCGGCCAGTGATTCTTGCTCCCAATTCAGATTGCCCACTTCCCGGCACAATGCTGCCGCCCGTTCATACGCCGCCGCCGCTTCTGCCCACTGCCCCAGCGCCGCCTGCGCATGGCCGATCGTGCGCCAGGCCAGGCTGCCTTCCGAGCGCAATCCCACTTTTTCGGTGATGTCGGCGGCCTCACGGCCGTAAGCCAGCGCCTGCGCCTGATTCCCCTGTTGATGGTGCAGCAGCGAGAGATAAACCAGCACCTCAACTTCACTTTGGGCATTATGCGTTTCCCGGTATTTGATGAGCAGGGGAGCATACAGCGCCAGGGCTTGCGCATAATCACCCTGGTACAAAGCCACCGTACCTAAATTGAGCAGGGAAAGATTTTCACCGTAGCTATCGGCCATTTCCTGCCGCAGCCGCAGTGATTGGCGTTGATAAACTTCGGCGATATGGTATTGGCCCAGGTGGGCGGCTACCAGGCCCAGATTGCCCAGCACAAAACTCTCGTTGCGCCGGTCGCCGATGGCTTGCATGATGGCTAAGGCGGCCTCGTAGTGGGTACGGGCGGTAGAATAGTCGCTTTGGGAGAGGGCGACCACACCTAAATTGTTGAGTAAACTGCTCTCACCGCGCCGGTTGTGGGCTTGCTGTTTTAAGGTGAGCGCCTGCTGGTACTGGCGCTGCGCTTCTGGATAATCTCCCTTAGACCAGGCGACGTTGCCCAGGTTCATCAGGCAGTCGGCGGCCAGATCGGTTTCATGGGCGCGGCTGGCAAGTTGATGGGCGTGGCGGAAACAACGGCGCGCTTTTTCATAGTCAGCCTGGCGGAAAAGAGCGCGGCCCCATTGCAAATAGGCGGCGGCCTCTTGATCCGGGCGGCGGGCCAGGCCAGACATGGCCAGTGCCTGTTGGGCGGCTTCACAGGCAGCGCCATAGTCGCCGGTCATTTCGGCGTAACGGGCCTGGCGCAGGGCCACATCGGCTTCTTTGCCGTGGTCACGCAGCAGGCGGGCCAGCTGTTGCAGCGCCTTCAGTTCGTTCTGTTGCTGGCTGCGGTCACCTTGCAAGTCAAAAAGCTGTTCGCGGCGCTGGTGCAGGTCATAGAGACGGCCGTGTTCCCCCTCCGGTATCAACTCCAGTACCCGGCTAAAGTAATCCACCGCTTCCTCATTGGCGAAACGTTTGGCGGCGGCAATGCCTGCTTTGATCAGATATTCCTGTTTTTTGGGCAGGTTTTGGCTACGGCCGTAATGGAATGCCAGCAAATCTACAAATCGTTCGGCGTCCAGCTTTTCAATGAAGTGCGCTAACTGTTCGTGGAGCATAGCGCGGGTGGCAAAAGGCAGGCTGGTGTAGGTCACTTCCTGGGTGATGATATGCTTAAACATGTAAACCAGTTCTGGTTCAGGCTGATCAACGGGCGTCAGGTCTAAATTTTCCAGCTCTACCAGGTAATTACGCACCTGTTCGGCCGTGCCCAGTTCCGGGTAATAACCCATTAGCCAGCTAAAACGGAACAGGCGGCCGATGATGCTGGCAATTTTCAGGGTGAGTTTTTGGTTTTCATTGAGCTGGTCTATGCGGCTCAGAATGAGGCTGTGCAGGCTGTTGGGCAGTTCCAGATTTTCCAGGGCGGCGGCGTCTGCCAGATTCAGGCCGCGATCATACAGGTAGTTGATCAGCTCTTCCACATAAAAGGGGTTCCCCTGTGCGCGGGCAATCACTTGTTGGATCAGGGTGGGGGGCACGGCCGTGGCGCTGGCGGCAAATAGTTGTCTGAGTTTGATCTGCGTCAGTTCTTCGGCTTCGGCCGCGGAGAGTTCAGCCAGGGGCACGGCCGTGAAATGGGGCATTGCTTCCAGGCGCGGTTTTTGTAGGCGGGCATACCCCGGTGGCCGGTAAGCCATGATAATGAGTACCGGCAGTTGGACGATGCTGCGCCCTAATTCTTCCAGCAGATCATGGGAAATAGGATCAATCCAATGTAAATCCTCAAAAATAAATACCAACGCTGTACCTTCGTCCTGTGACTGCCTGGCCTGGCTCTGTATACAGGCCAGCAGCAACGCCTCTAGCGCCGAACGGCGCGCTTTGGTATCCAGCGATAGGGTGAACTCATTTTCGGGTATAGGCAGCCCCAAAGCGGCACCCAACAGCGGAACGGCTTCCTGACGTTCCGGGGCCAGCCGCATGACCTGAGCCTGTAAATTCTGTATCTGCTGCGTCAATGATTCGGCGGAATTGATGCCCAGAAAGGCGAACCAGATGGGTAGCCATACCAGGTAAGGGATGTTGGCGCCGTAGGATTGGCAGTTGCCCAGGTAAATGGGCAGGCCGGCAGATTCGGCCAGCCGCGTAATTTCGCTGACCAGGCGAGATTTACCCATGCCGGCTTCGGCCGTAATGCCAATGATCTGGCCGCGTCCCTGGCGGGCCAACGCCAGCTTTTGCCGGATTTGCTCTAGTTCGGCGCGGCGGCCAACCAGGGGAATGTTGTAATCGGGCGCTTGCAGGAAACCGGTTTGTGGCCGTCGCCGCCGGGTGAGCGAGTAGACGAGTACGGTTTCGCTCTTGCCTTTGAGCGGCACGGCTTCTACCGGCTCCAGGTAATAGCCGCGCCGCAGCAGCTTTTCCACCGTTTCGCTGACGAGAATCTGGCCGGGTTTGGCGCGCTCCATGAGGCGGGCCGCCAGATTGACGTGGTCGCCCAGCACACCATAGGTGCGCCGGGTGTGGCTGCCGTAGGAACCGGCGCGCATGACGCCCCGGCTGATGCCAATTTGCACGGGCGCAGCTGCCAGGAAAGGCAGTTTTTCCAGTTCCAGGGCAGCGTTAGCGGCGCGGAAGGCATCGTCTTCGTGGGCGATGGGGGCGCCGAAGGAGGCGTAGAGATAGTTGCCTTTATCGCCGATGGTAAGCTGCAGCAGCGCGCCGCCATATTGGGTGAGGATGTTTTGTACGTGGCGGATAAAGTCATCCAGTTTGTGGGCGGCGTCAGGGTCATCTTCGTAGTTGAGGCCGGTGAAGCGCAGGAAGAGGGCTACGGACGGCCGTAACTCCGTGAGGAATTGTCCTTGCCCGGTCTGTTCGCGTTGGTAAACGGCCGTGAGCAGCCAGGGGCGGGTCTGGCTCAGTGGCAAGGCGTCGGCGGCATAGGGGGGCCACTGGTGGGCGGGCACGGCGGTGAGCAGGTCGGTAATCACGGCGAAGCTGTGGCCAGAGGCGGCATCGGTACGCCATTCGGTCCATGTGGCTGCACTGCCTAATACGTTGACGGTGGCGCGGTCGGCCAATAGTTCACCGGGTTGGGCCAGTTTTTCGGCAGCAGCCAGACGGGTGATGGTGCGCCCGGCGAGTGTGTCTAGCAGTTGGATATCTGGGTCGCCAACCAGAAAACGGCGGGCCGTGCCGGTGGTGACGGCTGTCTTCATAGCCAGGTGCGCCGTATGCTCATCTGCCAGTTTGATTTCCGTGAAAGCGGCCATAACAGTCTGCAAGGCCAGCGCCGCCGCCACCGCGCGTTTGCTGGTCTGGCCCTGCTGCTCGTCAAACCAGCAGGTGATGGAATCCCCGGCGAAGCTGATGACGCTGCCGCCATAATATTCCACCTGGGCGATCAGGGCATCATACACTGTGTTCAGGTGTCGGGAGAGTTCCTCGGCGCCGCGCCGGGGGCCAAAGAGCAGCGCCAGCCGTTCGGTGAGGGGGGTGAAACCGGAGATGTCGGCAAACAGGGCGGCGCCGGTTGTGGTATCGGGCAGGATGGTGTCATGTAACAAGGCAAAGCGGCGATCAACCGGGATGTAGGAGGCAAATGTGTTCATGGTTTTAACCTGAAGTTTGCCCTATTTGTACTGCAAGCACGCCGTAAATTCAACCGGGCGTGAAAAGGCATATGCGTAGTGGCCGACAAGAGCAAGACTTTTCTTTTCACCGCCACCACAGTCACATGAGTGTGGCAAGGGAGGCGTCATACCGGGGAGCGATGGCAGGCCAGGCGAAGAGGGTCACGGCCGTACTCAACTCCCGCGCCATCTCTTGGGCCTGTTCCCTGTGGGTCAGCGCCCAGATGAGGCGTGTTACCAGTTCATCTTGCGTGTGGTACAGGCAGTCGGCGTAGTAAGTGGGTGGGATGAGTTCCGGGTAGCTGAGGCGGTGTGGCAGCAGGGGGAAGGTGTGGCAGTAAATGGCCTCCAGAATACTGATGCCAAAAAATTCGTGATGGGCGGTGGAAATGACCACATCGGCCTGCCAGAGCAGCCGCCGGTAGGTGGCAAAATCGGCGTGGCCGACGTGGATGAGTTGGCTGGCAAATTGGTTGAGGGCAGCGTCAAAGGTGGACGGCCGTTTGCCATACTGCTGCCCACACAAGGCCAACCGGAACGGGATGCCCGCCGCTGCTACCACCGCCAACACCGCAAAAAACGCTTCGGGATTTTTGTCATACTCCCAACGTTGATTCCACAGAATAAGTGGCGGCTCTTCATTGACCAGTGCCCATTGCTTATCACCCATTGATAATTTCTCAAAATCCACCCCCACCGGCAGCACCTGGCTCTTCTTTTGCAAACCAGTCACCGTCCCCAGTTCATTGTATTCGGGAAAATGCTTGAGGAAGGCGGGTACGGCCGTGAACCAGCTCTCCAGGTGAAACTGCGAATTGAACCACACGGTATCCGCCGCCAGCATGGAAGCATAGTTAATAAAGGCGTAATGGTAATCCCGCTCCCTTAACTGTCGCCGCATGGGGCCGGTTGTGCCATCCTCCGGCAGGGGGTAGGTAAGCTGATTCTCGTGCATATACAGAACCAGGGGAATACGATGCGTCAGGTCGCGGGTGTGCGCCAGAAAGGTGGTCACATCCAGCATATCCGTGGCCAGCAGCACGTCCGGCTTTAGCCCCTGTTCCCGAAAGCGGCGCGCCAGCGTCACCGCGCCGCCGTGCATCCGCCATTTCCAGAAACGGTCTGGCAGTGTCAGCAGCGATACCTCATGCCGGCTGTGCTGCTGGTAGCCGACTGTCCACGCCGCGTGGCTGCCGCCGTGATAGGGAGAAATGACCAGGAGTTTCATAGACTCACGCATGGCACATTACACATCACGCCCCATCTAAGGTGTGATACATGATGTGCGATGCCCGCTTGTGAAAAAAATCATCAATCATTCGCCGCTGCGGGCAGTATGTAATATACTAGGGCGGAGTGAATTTTAGCAAAAGAACGCTGGTAAGAGACAACCCGAAGTGGACGGCCGTACCCCTCAGCTGTATTGGGACTCCACCTATGCCATCTGTATGGCCTTGATGGAACAGTACCCCCACAAAAGCCCCATAGATGTGGGTTTGGCCGAACTGGTGGAACTGGTTTTAGCTCTGCCCGGTTTTGACGATGACCCGGAGATGTACACCGAGCGCATTTTGTTAGATATTCAGAATGTATGGTACGAGGAAAGTGACTGAGTAATTGGGTAATTTCGTAATGATGGATGCCCAATTACATAATTACCCAATAACCCAATTACCTGAGTTTTTGAGTTTTTAGGAGGCTGCTCACCCATGACAAAGCAGATAGGCGTAGATTCACCAGATATGGTGGTGCCCCAAGAATTGCAAAATAACGTGTGGATCACCAACATCGCTAAAATTTTAGACCCCGTTTACAACTGGGGTCGCCGCAACTCCGTCTGGCCGATGGTTTTTGGCCTGGCTTGCTGCGCCATTGAGATGATTTGCACGGCTGCCAGCCGCTATGACCTGGCCCGGTTTGGCATGGAAGTGTTCCGCGCCACGCCGCGCCAGTCTGACCTGATGATCATTTCCGGCACGGTGACAAAGAAGATGGTGCCTACCATCGTCCGCCTCTATAACCAGATGCCGGAACCGCGCTATGTGCTGGCCATGGGCGCCTGCGCCTCTGGCGGCGGCCCCTTCAAAGAAGGGTACAGCGTGGTGGATGGCATTGATAAATTTTTGCCGGTGGATGTGTATGTGCCCGGCTGCCCGCCCACACCCCAGGCGCTGATCAACGGCCTGATTGCCCTGCAAGAGAAAATTGACCAGCAATCCATCGCTACTGTACCCTGGTATGGCAAAGGCGACCCCACGGCCGATGGCGTGGTGCCCATCCCCGTGCTTGGCCCTGACCTGGTGGACATGCGCCAGTTAGACATTATCCGGCAGCAGGCGGCGAAAGTGGAAGCGACGGCCGCTGCCGGGCCGGAAACAGAGGCGGCGACTGAATAATTCAGATATTGAGATATTGGGGATATTGTTCTTAGCCAATTACCCCATTACTCAATTACCCAATTACACCTTCGGTGGAGAAGAATTCCCCATGAGCGAACTGATTTTAGATGCACCTGAACCGCAAGAAGAAGAGATGGCAGTGGGTACGGCCGTGTCCGATGACCCTGTAGCCCGCGCCGCCGCCTTGCTCAAAGAACGTTTCCCCGATGCCGTGAGCGACGACCCCCGCGAAGGGTACAGCGGCTTGATGGTTGACGTGGACAAACTGGTGGAAGTAGCCACCGCCCTCCGGGATGACTTTGGCTTCAACTACCTCAGCAGCGTCACCGGCGTAGACCTGCTCAGCGAAAATAAGCTGGAAGCCGTTTACCACACTTACAGCCTGGATCAGGGCGGCGACGCCCTGGTGCTGCACGTGCAGGTAGACCGGGACAATCCCAGCATTCCCTCTCTGGTTCCCGTCTGGCCCGGCGCGGACTTTCAAGAGCGGGAAGCGTGGGATTTGATCGGCATTCATTTTGCAGGCCATCCCGATTTGCGCCGTATTCTCACCTGGGATGGCTTCAACGGCCACCCGCTGCGCAAGGATTGGAAAGAGCCATTTTTTGAAGAAGAAAAGAAGCCCTTTGGCAGCCGTTGGCCGGATGGCGGCGTCTTCCGTGCTGAGGAAAAGAACCCCTTTGGCAAAAATGTGCAGTATCCGGCCGGCTGGCAGCCCACCGGCAATGAGTACGACGTAGAAACGGACATGTACCTGCCCGGCGAAACCCATGTGGTAGACCCCGGCACGGGCATCAAAACGGATAAGGTGACGGTCAACATTGGCCCGCAGCACCCGTCCACACATGGCGTGTTCCGCATGGTGGTGGTGCTGGACGGTGAAACGGTGGTGGATTTGAAGCCGGTCATGGGTTACCTCCACCGCAACCACGAGAAAATTGGCGAGCGTAATACCTTTATTCAAAACATCCCCTACACCGACCGTCTCGATTACCTTTCTTCAATGAGCAACAATCACGGTTACGTGCTGGCGGTGGAAAAGCTGTTTGGCATGGAGGTGACGGAGCGAGCTGAGTGGCTGCGCATCCTGATGGTGGAACTGACCCGGATTTGTAACCACCTGTGGGCGTTGGGTTTCTTGCTCAATGACCTGGGTGCGCTGCAAACGCCGATGCTCTATTTTTACCTGGAACGGGAATTGATCCTGGACTTTTTTGAAGCCACTGCCGGTTCGCGGATGATGTGCAACTACATGCGCTTTGGTGGGGTGGCCTATGATTTGCCGGACGATGTGCGGGGTACACCCACCTTGCAATTCTTAGAAGAGTTGATTTATGGGAATCTTCCCCGTGTGTTAGACCAGGGTGACCAGTTGATAACGGGTAATGAGATTGTGCGTTCGCGTTGTATTGGCGTGGGTGTACTATCGCGGGAAGATGCCATTGCCTACAGCACAGCCGGGCCGGTGCTGCGCGCCAGTGGGGTGCAATATGACGTGCGTCGCGCCAATCCCTACTCCTTCTACCCACATCTCGATTTTGACATCCCGGTACGCTTTAACGGCGATGTGATGGACCGGTACGATATTCGTATGGAGGAGATGCGCCAGAGTTTGCGCATTTTGCAGCAGGTGTTGCCGCACATCAAAGCAACGACCGGACAAAAAATTAACAGTGACAAACCGCAGTATGCGTTGCGGGCGCCACGAGCGGGGGAGGCTTACGGCCGTGTGGAAAACCCCAAAGGCGAACTCGGCTACTACATCACCGCCCGCCGCCGTGAGGGCAACCCCGACCGCTACCATGTGCGCGCCCCCTCCTTCATCAACCTGACCCCCCTGGGCAAAATGTGCCAGGGGCACAAGGTGGCGGATATTGTGGTAATTTTGGGCAGTATTGATATTGTGTTAGGTGAAGTAGACAGATAGTCAAATTATGAATTAGGAATTATGAAACCCCTCCATAATTCCTAATTCATAATTCTCATAATTCGAGGTTTTATGTACGGAACTGGCATTCTCAAAGGCATGGCTGTGGTCATGAAACATTTTGTTGATTCGTACCTGGATGACTTTTACTGGGCAGCGCGGGGTGGGCGTTACTATAACGATGAAGCCCTGCAAGTGCGCCAGGGGGTGAAAGGGCGCGGCGTGAAGACGGTCTTTTACCCGGAAGAAAAGCTGGATGTGCCCGAACGTTTCCGTTTTGTGCCTTTCCTGGTGACAGATGATCCGCCGCCGGGACAGAAGTGGGGCAAAGATTGGTGTACGTCGTGTGGTATTTGCGCCAAAGTGTGCCCGCCGCAGTGCATATGGATTGAGCGGGGCAAACAGCCCAACGGCCGTCCCAAACCCGAACCCAACGCCTTCTTCATTGACATTGACATTTGCATGAACTGTGGCTTTTGCATGGAGTTCTGCCCATTTGACGCCATCAAGCTGGATCACGACTATGAACTCGCCAGCTATAACCGCACCACCGCGCATATCCACGACAAAGAACGGTTGAGCAAACCGTTGAGCTACTGGCGCGAAATTGCCCCCAAGAAAGCGGCGGCTGAAGAAGCGGCGCGCAACTTTGTGGAAGAAGCCAAAGCCAAGAAGAAGGCCAGACAAGCGGGTGATGGCGAACCTGACCCCACGCTGGCGGATGAACATGCCCGCCAATTGATGTATCGTGGTGACACGTATTAGCCGCAAACTCATCTTCGCCCAAATTTAGTTTTAATGGTTATAATTGCGTATGGCTTTGCGGCCATGCGCAATTTGTTTTTAGAGACCCTAAGGGTTTCAGAAAACCCTTAGGGTCTAAAGAGTTGATTTATGTTTGGAAACAAAAACAACCAGATTACCCCAGAAGCGGTACAGGCCGCTTTGTCTACCGTGATAGAACCAGAGCTACATCGGGACTTAGTCTCGCTCAATATGATTCGGAATTTACAGGTCAACGGCCGTGACATCTCCTTTACCATCATGCTCACCACCCCCGCTTGCCCGCTCAAAGGCAAGATGGAAGCGGACGCGCGGGCGGCGCTGGCAAAGCTGCCGGACATCGGCAAAATCACCATTAACTGGGATGCCAATGTGCCTGCCAGCGCTCGCCAAAATCGGGAATTGGGCCAGAATTTCCGCAACGTCATCGCCGTTTCCAGCGGCAAGGGCGGTGTGGGTAAATCCACTATCGCCGTCAACCTGGCCATTGCTCTGGCTGAAGAAGGGGCGCGGGTGGGGCTGTTGGATGCCGATATTCTCGGCCCCAATGTGCCCATGATGATGGGCGTCAATCAATTGCCGCCCGTACAAGACCGTAAAATGATCCCTGCCGAAAAGTATGGCGTGCGCTTTATTTCCATGGCTTTTTTGGTGCGGCCCGACCAGCCGCTCATCTGGCGCGGCCCGATGCTGCACAGCGCTATTAGCCAGCTTTTGGCCGACGTGGCCTGGGGGGAACTGGATTATCTGATTGTAGACTTGCCGCCGGGTACGGGTGACGCCCAATTGACGCTGGCGCAGATACTCCCGCCGACCGGGGTGATCATTGTCACCCAACCAATGCAGGTGGCGGCGGCCGATGCGCTGCGGGGCATGAAGATGTTTGAGAAGCTGGATGTGCCCACCATCGGCATTGTGGAGAATATGAGCGGCGAGATTTTTGGCACCGGCGCGGGGGAGCAACTGGCAGCCGAATATGACGTGGAGTTTCTCGGTTCGGTGCCCATGGATGCCAATATCCGCATTGGCGGCGACAGTGGGCAGCCGGTGGTGGTGGCGTATCCCGATTCGGCCGCGGCCTTTGCCTTGCGCCAGATTGCCCGCACGGTGGCGGCGCGGATTAGCGTGCTGTCGCTGGCGAATCAGGCGAACTTTATCCCGATTCAGATGGTAGGTTAAACTAATAAGTTTGAGAGCTAAACGTATGACGACGGTGATTCAAGAGAAAACACCCTTTGTAGGGATTCGTTTTCATAAATTGGGTAAGTTGTATCATTTTAAGGTGGGGGCGCAGCATGATGTGGCCATGGGCGACTATGTGGTGGTGGAGACGAAACGGGGACGCCAGTTAGGGCAGATTATAACCTTTGTGGCTCCGGAACAGGCGCACAAACAAAAAGGGATGCGGGCCATTGAACGCAAAGCGACGCCGCGTGACCTGGTGATGAAGCAGTTGTGGGAGTCGAAGGAGTTGGATGCGCTGATTACGTGCCGGGAGAAGGCGGCCGAACTCAATTATAGTGATGCGAAGTTTGTGAAAGCGGAGTACAGCTTTGATGGCTCGTGGTTGACCATTCACTATACCACTGAGAATAAGAAGCTGGAGATTAAACCGCTGCAAAATGCGATGTCGAAGGCGTTTCATGCCCGAATTGAAATGCGGCTGATTGGGCCGCGGGATGTGGCCAAGATTATGGGGGGGTATGGGGCGTGCGGTGGGCCGCGCTGCTGTTCCACTTTCCTGACGGAGTTTAGCCCGGTCTCCATTCGTATGGCGAAGGAGCAGGGGATTTCGCTGAGTCCGCAGGAGATTACGGGGATGTGCGGCCGTTTGCGCTGCTGCCTGGTGTATGAGTATGAGCAGTATGTGGAGGCGAAGAAGACGCTGCCGAAGTTGGGCAAGCGGATTGGTACGCCGCGTGGTGAGGGGCGGGTGCGGGATGTGCGGGTGCTGCGCGATTCGGTGGTGGTGGATATTGAGGGGGAGTGGCATGAGTTTTTCCGCCATGAGCTAGAGCCGTTGGATGAATTGGAGGCGCTGCAAAAGAAGGCGGAGGCGGGCTGCGCGAAGCATGAGGGCGGTGGCTGTGATTGTGGGGCGCAGAATGGGGGCACGGCCGTGACTGATGAGGACGTTGAATAAACAGATATGGGGATACTGAGATATTGGGAGATTGATGAGCATTCAATGTCCCAATATCCAAATAGCTCAGTGAGTAATTGGGGCAGTGGTGAAAGACCGCAACGAAGCATGGGCAACGGTGTGTGAGTTTGTGCAGGATGGGGGCTTGCGGCGGCATATGCTGGCGGTGAGTGCGGCGATGCGCTGGTATGCGGAGTTGTTGGGGGCGGATGCGGAGTTGTGGGAAGTGGTGGGGCTGCTGCATGATTTTGATTGGGAGGTTCACCCGGATTTGCACCGGCATCCGCTGGCGGGCGCCCCCATTTTGCGGGAGCGGGGTTGGGATGAGGCGATCATTCGCACGATTTTGAGCCATAACACGGAGGCTACGGCCGTCGAACGAGAACACCCCATTGATTTTGCCTTGTTGGCCTGTGATGAGATTACGGGGCTGGTGATTGCGGCGACGTTGGTACGGCCGTCGCGCGATATCCGCGACCTGGAACTGAAATCGGTGCGCAATAAGTGGAAGGATAAACGCTTTGCCGCCGGGGTTGACCGGGAGCATGTGGTGGCGGTGACGGATGATTTTAGCCGGGAATGTTTTGATGGTCGCCTGGAGCTTTGGCAGCACATCGGCAATGTCCTGATGGCGATGCAGGGGGCGGCGGAGATGTTGGAGTTGGACGGCCGTTTGGCGCAAGGGTGATCTGCGAATGGTGAGTATGATAGAATAGGCGAGTAAGGAGAAGGATTAGTAATGACTACACAAGAACTTACACGACTTCATCATTGGATTGACAAATTGCCGCCGCGCCAGTTTGATCTGGTTTACCGTCTGGTTGAAGAGTTGATTGACGACGAATTGGATGAAACAGAATATCTGTTGAGCAGCGAGAAGATGAAAGAGCGATTGCTGGCAGCCCGCGACAGCGGCGAGGGAATTCCAATCGAGGTTGTACGTGAGAAAGTTGGAATTTGAGCCACGCGCTTTTGAAGATTTGACGTGGTGGATAGGTCATGACCGCTAAAGATCATGCGGTTGATTGATAACATTCAGCAAACGCCATTTGAGGGTTTGGGGAAGCCAGAGCCGTTGAAGCATGAATTGAAAGGGCTGTGGTCGCGGCGAATTGATCAAGAGCATCGCCTTGTTTACGAGGTTTTAGAAGACAAGATCCGTGTCCTTGCCTGCCGATACCATTATGATTGATGTGTGTAGCCGTCCCCCACTCTGGCCGCACATTGGCAACATCCTCACGGCGATGCAGGGGGCGGCGGAGGTGTTGGATTTGGACGGCCGTTTGGCAACTTGATAAGTTGTCAGGCGGCTGATAGAGGTAAGATGCGTTTCGCTTGCCGATATAAAGAATCGGGATTTTGGACAATCATAATCATATGCAGTTATTGGTATCTATCATTGATTGGGAATATCCCTCCACAAAGGAAGAAATTCAACCGACAGTCTGGAACATGCAAGATCAAAATCATGTGATGGGCATCGTCTTGTCATACGGAAATGGTGTTATTCTGGAGTTACGAGCTGAAGGAGAAAATGAAGAGGCAATTGAATTCTTGCGCAGAATCGCGCTTAGCACAGGACAGAGCATAAAGATCGAATTATCCTCAGAAGAAAAACAAAACTTGTGGTTATACCATGAGGGAGACGAATGCTATCGGCAACCGATGAGGGAAGGCGGATATACTTTTATAAACCCCGAACCTCAACCAAAGAAATTTTCTGAAAGCACTTAATAGCAAATCCCAATTTAGCGCTTCTCTCTATCACAGACATCATTATTTCATCTTATTCTCTGTTTGCCCTCGTTTTCTCTCCGCCATCATCACGGCCGTACCCCTCCAAAACCCTCTCTCATCCCCCACACCCCCATCATCCCGCATAAAATCCCCACAGCACCATCCATTCCCCCATCACCGTGCATAAGGTCATCGCCGCCAGACCGGCAGGAAACATGGAACCATAAACATGACAGACGCATAGGTTGGCGTTATAATGTCATCAAATTAATAGGATGAGGTGATGTAATGACGCACCTGCTCTGGTCGGTGTCCCACCGAGCCAGCGTCGCTCGGTCTGGAAACCGGCGACAGCCCGCGTAACATCAGTTAATAGGATGAGGTGATGTAATGACTACAGCTACCATTACCATACCGAATATCGAAGTGGAACTGACCGTTGAACAGTTGATCACGGCCGTACGCCAACTAGAACCCAGAGAAAGAGCCAAAATTGTCCGAGCCTTAACCGACGCCGAATTAGACCAGGAGTTAACCCAACTCATTGCCCAACTTTACAGCCAGCCACCCATAGATGAGATTTCCGACGCTGACATCCTGGCCGAAATTCAAGCCGTGCGCCAGTCACATTCATTATCTCCCCTTAATTGATGATTCATATGACAAATGTTGAAAATTTAACAGTTCAAGAAGCACTCACGGCCGTCCTTGCTCCCCTCACCATCCTCCCCCCCGAACCAGTGGCCTTGCCGGACGCGCTAGGCCGCGTCCTGGCTGCGCCCATCATCGCGCAGGACAATCTGCCCCCCTTTGCCAACTCCTCAATGGACGGTTACGCCTTCATCGCTGCCGATCTCGTCAGCGCAACCGACGACCATCCGGCCACCCTGCAAGTCATCGGCGACATTGCCGCCGGGTCTGCGCCGACCATCCACATCACACGCGGCACGGCCGTGCGCATTATGACCGGCGCCCCCATCCCCCCCGGCGCCGACGCCGTCATCCCCGTAGAAGACACCAACGAAAACTGGCGCGACAAGGCACGGCCATTGCCCGCCACCATTCAAATCAACCGCCCTGTCAAGCCCGGCGACTACATTCGCCCCCCCGGTGGTGACATCCAGGCCGGGCAAACCGTCCTCCAGGCCGGGCACATCATCCGCCCCCAGGAAATTGGTCTGCTGGCGGCATTGGGCATCGCGGAATTGTTGGTCGTGCGACGGCCGTTGGTCGGCATCCTGGCCACTGGCGACGAACTCATCCCCATCACCGAGCCGTTACAACCGGGCAAAATTCGCAACAGCAACGGCTACGCCCAGGCTGCCCAGGTCGCCGCCCTCGGCGCCATCCCCCTCTCCCTGGGCATCGCCCGCGACAGCGAAGCCGATGTGCGCGCCAAACTGCAAACCGGGCTGGATGCCGGTGTAGACCTGTTCATCAGTTCCGCCGGCGTCTCCGTTGGGGCCTACGATGTGGTCAAAGCGGTGCTGGAAGCGGAAGGCAACATCGGCTTCTGGCGGGTGCGGATGCGTCCTGGCAAACCATTAGCCTACGGTTCCTACAAGGGCGTGCCCTACATCGGCCTGCCCGGCAACCCCGTTTCCGCCATGGTCTCCTTCGAACGCTTCGCCCGCGCCGCCATCCTGAAAATGGCCGGGCACACCCAACTAGAACGGTTGCAAGTATTGGCCGAATTGCAAGAAGAGATGGAGTCGGACGGCCGTGAAAGCTACATCCGCGCCATCGTCACTAAACACAGTAATGGTTACATCGCCACCCCCACCGGCAGCCAGGACTCCCACATGCTCACCTCCCTCGTCCGCGCCAACGCCCTGCTCATCATCCCCGAAGGCGTGCGCCATGTGCCAGCCGGCCACATGCTTACTGCCTGGATGCTTGACCAACCCTAAAAACCGGCCCTAAAAAATGAAGGTCCTTCTCGTTTCTCCCTATCACGGCGGCAGCCATGCGGCGTGGGCGGCCGGCTACCAGCAGCACAGCCGGCATGAGGTATCGCTGCTGACGCTGCCCGACCGTTTCTGGAAGTGGCGGATGCACGGTGGAGCGGTGACGCTGGCCCGCCGCTTTCGGGAACGCAAGGATAAACCCGATGTTATCCTGGCGGCCGATATGCTGGATGTGACCACCTTTCTGGCGCTCACCCGCAACGAAATATGCCACATCCCGCTCGTTCTGTACATGCACGAAAACCAGCTCACTTATCCGCTGCCAGAAGATGGCGCCACCGGCCCGATGCGGCGGCAGTTGGGGGAGCGGGACTATCACTACGCCTTCATCAACTACGTTTCCATGCTGGCGGCCGATGCCGTGTGGTTCAATTCGCACTTTCACCTGGAGAGCTGGTTCACGGCCGTGCCCAACTTCCTGAAACATTTTCCCGAATACAATGAGTTGGGGACGGTAGCGACTTTGCAGAAAAAAAGCCGAGTGCTTCCTGTTGGTGTGGATTTTGGGAGATTGGGAGATTGGGAGAGTGAGAGATTAGCGCAATCTCCTAATCTCGCGGTGTCCCCACTGCCAATCTCCCAATCCCCTCTTATCTTGTGGAACCAACGCTGGGAGTATGACAAAAACCCGGAGGCGTTTTTTACGGCGTTGGCGGAGGTGGCGGCGGCGGGCATCCCCTTTCGGTTGGCGTTGTGTGGGCAGCAGTATGGCAAACGGCCGTCGGCCTTCGACACCGCCCTCACCCAATTTGCCGATCACCTCGTCCACGTCGGCTACGCCAATTTTGCCACCTACCGGCGGCTGCTCTGGCAGGCCGATGTGGTCATTTCCACCGCCCATCACGAATTTTTTGGCATTAGCATCCTGGAAGCGATCTACGGCCACACCTTCCCCCTGCTGCCGCACCGCCTCAGCTACCCGGAACTCATCCCGGCAGCCTACCACGCCGACTGCCTTTACCACACACAGGAGGAACTGGTAGAGCGGCTTATCTGGGCGCTGACCCACATCGAGCAGGCCAGAGAGAAAGCAAAAGAATTGAGTACGGCCGTGACCCCCTTCGCCTGGCCGGCCATCGCTCCCCACTATGACGCCGCCCTGGCCAGATTAGCCTGACAGGGCCAGCGCCAACGCCTGATAGCGCACCTGTTCACGGGGGGTCAACGGCCGTTTACCAGCATCCCACAGACCATGAATACGGTTAAAAAGGGAGGTGGCCTGTTCCCATTCTCCCCTCTTCCAGGCCAATTCCGCTTGTGTCAACAGAGCAGAAGCGATGAAGGCAACATCTTGCCGGGCTTCACATTGCTGCAAGGCCAGGGTAGAAAGGGCTACGGCCGTATCATAATCCCCCTCTTCCCCGGCGATACGCGCCAATAACAATTGCGGGTCAGGCAAATAGTAACTATCTGCCAATGATTCAAAGAGGTGCAGGCTGGTCTGGGCCATTTGTCTGGCTGCGGCCAGTTCCCCGGCTTCAAACAGAACATCAGCCAGATTGTGCATCACAAACGCCTGTGCCCATCCCCCCGGCTGCCCCATCACCCGCTCATACGCCCGCTCCAACCAATGCCGCGCCTGGGGCACATCTTGCATATCCAGGGCAATAATACCTATATGCGCCCAGGCCTGCATCGGGTCTGAGGCCGGATCAGCGGCGATACTCTCATGAAGCCAGACAATCGCCTGGCTAAAATCCCCTTGCATATAGGCAGTGAGGCCCATGTTGTGCAGCACAGTGGCCGTACCTGGCGCATCCTGCAACTGGTGGCGCAACGCCAACCCTTCCTGGTGGCAGGCCAGGCTGGCCGCATATTCATCCAGCGCCAGGTGGATAGAAGCCAGCCCGTTGAGAGCGGTAGCGCGGGCTGATAGATCGGGTGTATCCAACCGTAAAGCGGCCGATAACATCTCTGTTCCTAACTGGAACAGCCCTCGCCGGTACCAAAACCACCACAGACTACCCGCCAGGGCAATGGCATGTTCCCCATCGCCATTGGCAATAGCCCATCGTAAAGCTGTCAGGCAGTTGTCGTGTTCAGTCAGGGCCTGCTGCATCCAAACCGCCTGCTCATCACCCAGCAAGCCGGTGAATACCTGTTGGGCAAAGGTGGTGTAGTAACGAGCATGTCCCTGCTGACAGGAAACCAACTGGTCAGTCGCCTGTAACTGCTCATAAGCAAAGGTACGCAATGTTTCCAGCATGGTGACACGGCCGTGCCCCACCTGCACCAGATTCGCCCGCGCCAACTGCGCCAACAATGCCTGATCTGCTGCGGCCACTGCGCTGGCCGCTTCCTCAGAACAGCCGCCCATAAACACCCCCAGATGAATAAACGCCTGGCGCTGCCTGTCCGTCAGCAGCCGGGCGCTCCAATCAATCGCCGCCTGCAAGGTGCGGTGCCGTTCGGCGATATTGCGTTTGTTTTGTTGGAGCCAGGTGGAAGAGAGACGGCCGTTACCCCGCAACATCAATAACTGCTGCACCAACTGATCGGGCGGCAGGTCACGCAAACGAACCGCCGCCAGTTCCAACGCCAGCGGCAGCCCATCCAACGCCACGCAAAGGGTGGCCAGCGACCAGATGTTTTCGGTCGTCAGCGTAAAAGTGGGATCGGCCGCCTGCACCCGCGCCAACAACAGTTGCATGGCCGGTAATTGCCCCCAGGTAGCTACATCCGGCGGTTGCGCCAGATCGGGCACAGCCAGCGGGGCCAGCGGCCATTCGTTTTCGCCATACAGGTCAAGTGGGGCACGGCTGGTACAGAGCAATTTCAGGTTGGGGGCCTGGGTGAGCCAGTCGGTGAACAGGGTCACGCTGTCCAGGATATGTTCGCAATTGTCCAGCACCAACAGCAGGTGGCGAGGGGCCAGATACGCGGCAATGGCATCGGGGGCGGATTGATGAGCGGAGGGGGTAAGAGCAAGGGCGCGTAAAATAGCGTAAGGCATATCGGCCGTCTCGGCCACATCCGCCAGGGGCACAAACACGACGCCATCGGCAAAATGGGGTAGCGCGTGGTGGGACACTTCCAGCGCCAGACGGCTCTTGCCAATGCCCGGCGCGCCAACCAGGGTGATCAGCCGGGCCGTGGGCAGTCGGGTGAGCAAATCGGCCAGTTCGGCGGCACGGCCAATCAGCGGCAGCAGGGGGGCCGGTGGGGTGTGGCGGGGAGTGGTGGTGGGCAGCACGGCCGTTTCGCTGATCAACTGCACCCGCGTCTGACGGTTGTGTGTCACCGTCACCTGCTGGTCGGCGCGGGTCTGCCCCGCCAGCGCCAAAAATTGTTCCACCAGATGCCCTTCCCGCTCCAACAGCAGCGCGGGCACAAAGAGGGCGGCAATGACCGCCAGATCAGGCAGGCGTGAGCCATTTTCCAGGCGGGCGATTTGTTCCCGGCTGTAGCCAACGGCCCGGCCCAGTTCGTCTTGGGTAAGGCGGGCGCGTTTACGCAAAAAACGCAGCGCCGCGCCAAATGTTTGTGGTAGGGAGGAAGCTGTAAGCATAGAGGACGTATTGTAGCAATTACTTTCAAGACCGGAAGATCAACTTTTCCTAAAAGTTGATCTTCTTTCGCGGATCCCTGTTGTCACGAAATGTCACCTTTGGTTACGGCCGTATCCCTATCATGCCGCGATGGAAATAAAACGGCTGATCGTCACCATCGAAATGATCGAAACAACCACGATCAGCATTACCTATTCACAACAAGGAACAACGTCAGATGAAAAAATCAACCCTCGTTTTACTCATTTTGTTAAGCGCCCTGCTGGCCGCCGGCGTGGCCTGCGGCGGCGGCACGGCCGATACACCTTCTACCGATACGTCCACCATCGCGGTGGCCCCGGCTGATGTACCGGCGGAGATCGCGCTGGTCGCGGAGGCGCTGGAAGTTGAGGCGGAACCGGCAAAACCGGCCACGCCCGGCTGTGAAGATTATCTGCGCTTTTGCGTGACGGCCGTGACCACCGGCACAGTCCCAGCCGAAGCCACCACCGGCACGAACCATTACCAGGTGAGCGATTGCACCGCCTGGGCCGCACCCGGCGCGGCGCGTATTGTGGAACTCCCCTTCATCACGGCCGTCGGTGATAAACAAATGACCGTCGCCCTCACCCGCATCAGCGCCTATACGGGGCCAGGCAGTTATGACTTAACGGCCGTCGTCACCAACGGTATGCCCGATGTGTTCCCGACGATTGAGGTGGATGGACGGGCGTTTTCTAATGGGGAAGGGTCTACGGCCGTGGTTACCCTGGCCGCCGACGGTTCAGGCAGCGTCCAGGCCAGCAATTTGGTGGAAATCGCTTCCCTTCTGGTGAGCAACCCCGATCCGGACGCCCGCCTTGATTTTTCGATGTCATGGACGTGTAAAGATATTGAGTAAATGGGTAATTGGGTAATGGGCGATGCAATTACCCAATTACTCAATTACCCAATTACCTCTGGAAAAACCGATGAAACAACAGATCACCTGCTTAACCATTCTCTTGCTGATTTTAATCACCGGCGCACGCCTGACGCGCGCGGCGGATGCGGTGGTGGGCAATGGCGACCCGGCCAGTTGCACCGAAGCCGCTTTTGACACGGCGCTGACGACCGCCAGCAGCGGCGGCGGGATTATTACGTTTAACTGTGGCCCGGCTGTGACCACCATTACCTTGAGCAGCACCAAATTTTTGACTTTGGGGAATGTGACGGTGAACGGCAACGGCCGTATCATCCTGGACGCCAACAACAATGACCGTCACTTTTTTGCCGGGCCAGGCATCACTTTCCGGCTGCAAAACATCACCCTGCGCCAGGGCAACTCCCTGGTAAATGGCGGCGCGGTGGAAGCCTCCGGGGCCGAGGTCATTCTGGAAAACGTGCAATTTTTGGACAATACCAGTTCCGTTGCCGGCGGGGCCATCTACTGCTACGATGGCTCGCTGACCATTGCCAACAGCCTGTTCCAAAACAACACGGCCGATACTGCCGGGGCTATCTTTAACGACGGCTGCGACGTGACCATCACGGGGGCCACGTTTGCTAGCAATCAGGCAACCGGCGGTTTAGGGCGGGGCGGCGCTGTTGAAAATTCGACTCTCGGCTCACTCACTGTGCAGCACAGCCGGTTTAGCGGCAACAGCGCGCTGGATGGGGGCGGGCTGTATGTGGCGGCGGGGGCTACGGCCGTGCTCCACAGCACCACCTTTAGCCAAAATAGCGGCGGCTACGGCGGCGGCATCGAAAACAGCGGTGCTATCACCATCACCCACAGCCTGCTGACAGCAAATGACGCCAGCGGCAGTGGGGGTGGGTTGTGGAACATCGGCGGCACGGCCGTTGTGCAACAAACCTCCTTCATTGACAACTTCGCCTACGAAGGCGGCGGCATCAGCACTTACGGCGCGTCGTTGACCATGCACGATGTAAACTTGCTCAATAATGTCGCCAATTTGGTAGGCGGTGGGGCCACCGATGGCGGTGGCCTGTACCATGCGGGCGGGACAGTTTTTATCACCAATGCCACCATCAGCGGCAACGTGGCCATGAACAATGGCGGCGGCATCTTTCAGGCATCTGATGACAACCTGACGCTGACCAATGTTACCCTGACCAATAATACGGCAGCGGGGCTGGGCGGTGCGTTTTACCATTACGGCCGTTACGCCATCCTCAGCAACGTCACCCTGGGGGACAATATCGCCGGGATAGCCGGAAACGCCATTTACGAAGATTCCCCGCAGACGCCGCAAAATCCAGGTGTGGTGCAAACCGTCAACAGCGTCATTATTGGCAGCGCCGTTAACTGTGACGGCGGCCTCTTTCTGTCGCTGGGGCACAATATCAGCCAGGGTAGCTGCGCCTCCTTCAGCGATGCCACCGACCAGGATAACTACGTGGGTGACCTGCTGCTGGGCAGCCCGGCTTTTAACGGTGGGGCGTTTTCCATGCAAACCATCCTGCCGCTGCCGGGCAGCCCATTGATTGATGCCGGTGATGCTGGCTTTTGCCAGGCCACCGACCAGCGCAGCGCGGCCCGCGTGGGTATTTGTGATGTGGGCGCTGTGGAATATGGCGCTGTGGCCTTCCGGCTTTATCTGCCCGTTGTCGTGCGCTAAACCTTTGCCCGGCCCGTGATGCGTGAAACGTGATGCGTGACCAGCAAAATCTCACGCATCACGCTTTCCTATTTTCGAGGCAGTTTACATGAGTGGTAACGCACCACGAAGAATGAAAATAGGACGCGGACAAACGCCGATGACGCGGATTTTTTCTTTATTCATCCTTCATCCTTCATAATTCATAATTTTCAAAGGAGTTCCCATGCGGCACATTTTATATCTGGTATTACTGGTTTTTTTGTTAGCGGCTTGCGGCGGATCTGAGGAAGTGGGAGTAACGGCAACGGCCGTTCCCCTGACCACCCCCCTTTCCCCTGCGGCAGATACGGCCGTGACCCTCGCCCCCTCACCCACCTCCCTGACAGAGTCCGCCTCACTTCCCGCCACCACCCATCCCCGTCTCTGGCTCACACCCGCCGACGTGGAGGTGTACCGCGCCTGGGCCAATGAAAACAACCCCCTGTGGCGAGACGGGCTGCAACTGCTGGCCGAACGCGCCCGCGCCGACATGAACGCCGGGCGTGTGCCCGACCAGGATTGCGGCAATATCGGCTACGAAGAGTACCCCACCGAAATGTACGCCGAACTGTTCGCCTTCCTCTCCCTGGTTGACCCTGACCCGGCCATGCGCGCGGAGTACACCCAACGCGCCCGCACCCTGCTCATGTACATGATGAATCTGGCTGCCCAGGGGCCGGCCAGCGCCGAAAACGTCGTCTGCAACGAAAGCCAGCAGTACCCACCCTTCCGCCACCCCGACTTTTTCACCTCTGACCGGGACCGGGCGCGGTATCATGGCGAGGCGTTCCCGCTGGTGGTGGACTGGATCTATCCGGCGCTCACGGCCGTAGACAAAACCACCATCCACCAGGTCTTCAGCCGTTGGAGCGAGGAGATCATCACCCGCGGCTACCATCACCCCGAACCGGTGGGCATGGTCAATGACCCCCAACTGCTGGCCGATGAGCAGCAGGTCCGTTTTGCGGGCAACAACTATTACGCCGCCCACATGCGCAATCTGGGCCTGATGGCTCTGGCTATGGACGCGGCCGATGACCCCCACGGCGAGCTGCGCCACTACCTGGACATTGCCACCGGATCGTACCTCTACATCTTCAACCACCTCATCAGCCAGGATGCCCGCGGCGGCCTGCTGCCCGAAGGGTTTGAATACAGTCCGCAAACAGCCAGCTATGTGACCCAATTTTTATGGGCCTTACAAAGCAGCCAGACGCCCGGCGCGGCGGCGGCCTTTGACCACACCTTCTGGTCTGATTTTGTGACCGGGTATCTGCATTCTATCAGTCCGGGAGCGACGGAATTTGACCGGGATGGGGAATTGCTGTGGGAATACCAACCGGCGTGGTATGGCGATGCGCAGGATTACCGCCTGCCCAACTTTATCAGTTCCTTTGGCGCATTGGGACACCTGCTCACCGACCCGGCGGCCTTAAACGCCATCCGCTGGAGCGCCATCCACACCGCGTCGGGCGGTGAAACATACCTGACGGAGTGGGTGCGCAATCCCAATGATTTCCGCGAGGCCATTCTTTACTTCATGCTGCTGCCGCCGGGTACAACACCCACCGACCCCCGCCCGGCATGGCCGCTAGACTTTTACGCGCCGGGGCTGAACCGGGTATTCAGCCGCACCGGTTGGGACGGCCGTGCCGCCTGGTTCAACTACCGCCTGGGCTGGAACAGCATTGACCACCAGATGGCGGACGGCAACCATTTTGAACTGCTCCGCAACGGTGAATGGTTGACCAAAGGGCGCACCGGCTACGCCAACATCGCCGAAGGCATCGCCAGCAGTGAGTTTTACAACACGCTGACCATTGGCAATGACCGCCCGATAGACCGGGACGACAGCGATTGGCGGATTGATTTGTGGCGGCGCGGCTCTCAGTGGAATCTGGTCAGCGATGGCGACCCGACACTGCTGGCCTACAGCACCAACTCGCTCTTCACCTACGTCACCGGGGACGCCACGCCGCTTTACAACAGCGCCAATGAGGGGGCTACGGCCGTGCAACATGCCAGCCGCAGTTTATTGTGGCTCAAACCAGACGTGGTGGTGGTGTATGACCGCGCCATCTCCACGGGCGAAGGGTATGCCAAACGGTGGTGGTTGCAGTTGGCAAACCCGGCCACCGTGAACGGGCCGCAAGCCATCTCCGTCACACCGGGCGGACAGCAGTTGTTTGTCACCGTCCTCCTGCCCGCCGGGGCCAGCCTGCAAGCAGTGAACAACACCGAACAGTACGTGGAAGAGACCATTGCCCACCACGAACCGATGACGGTGCGGTTGATGACGGAAGCGCCGGGCGCGCCAACGGCTGTGCAGATGCTTCATATATTGCAAGGGGCGGATGGCGGGGCAACGGCCGTGCCCGCGACCCTGCTGCAAAGTGAGGAGGGGTTGTGGGAAGGGGCGGTGGTGGGTGGTACGGCCGTGTTGTTTGCCCAAACCATCGGGCAGCCGTTCCCCCACGCACTCAGCTACACCGCCCCGGCTAATACCACCACCCACCTGATCACTGGCCTGCCCCTCGGCAGCGGCTACGATGTGCAGATAGAGCCGGGTGCAGAGGGGATGCGCGTCACTGTGCAACCCGGCGCCCAATTCCAGGCAGATGAAGGGGGAGTGCTGCTGATCCGGTAATCAGGGAATCAATTGTTTTGGTATGTTTCCGCCTGGCTGCTCGAATAAAAAAAGCCCCTATTCAGGGGCTTTATCATTTCGATTACCGATTACCGATTACCGGCTCTTAATTCTGATGCACATGCAGCGTGCGGCTTAAAATATCATCCTGCTGTGCCCGAATGCGGTCACGTTCATTGCGGCGGCGATTCTTGCTCGCCTTCTTGTTACGATTGCGATTGCCTTTGCCGCTGTCATACTCATCACCAAGCGCCTGCCGCAAAGCAAACTCCATCGCCGACAACGCTTCTTCCTCTTCTTCCAGCTCATCGTACTCCTCGACCTGTGCTTCCATTCTGGCCGGAGCCGCCACAGGTTCGGGCTTTTCCAGCGTCGCCTTAATGCTCAGGTCAATCCGCCGCTTGCGCCGGCTAAACCCTAACACCTGCACCTGCACTTCTTCGCCCACACGCACCGCTTCGCTGGGGTGTTTCACATAGTTGTGATTCAGTTCGCTGATGTGAACCAACCCTTCCCGTTCTGCGCCGATGTTGACAAAAGCGCCAAAATTCTCCAATCGGGTAATTGTGCCGGTGTACACCTGGCCGATTTCCAGGTCATTCCAATCTACGGCCAACGGCTCAATCATGGAGACCATAATCTGGTTGCGGGCCGTATCCACCTTATCAACCCACACGGACACTTCCTGTCCCACGCTCAACACATCCGCCACCCGGTTCACATGTTCCTGGCCCAACTGTGAAATATGGATGAGGGCGTTGACGCCAATCCCCAGATCAATAAACGCGCCATACAATTCAATGCGCGTCACGATCCCGTTTAGTTTCATTTTGGGCTTCAGATCGTTGATGCTTTGGGGTTTAGAGGTTGGCGTATCCTCTTCTATTGTTTGCATTTCTTCACTCATGACAAGATTCTCCTGACGCAGGGGTGATTTTGATTCAGTCTGCGCCTTTCCATATGGATGGTAAGTTTGGTGACTACGGATGCTGGGGATGAAGCAGCTGCTTTTTAAGCCAGATGTAGTTGTTGGTAATGCTCGTTGGGCCCCACACCTGTATGCAGACCAAAAAGCCAGGAGCAATTATAACAACAGCCAATAGGCTGTCAAACTGGACAAAAGGACAAAAAACGGCCGTACCGGGAAGGGTACGGCCGTTTTCTAACCAGCAAAACAATACTGCCTATTCCGTGTACATAGACTCTATTTCTTCTGCAAAATTTTTGTTGATAATGCGGCGTTTGATTTTCAGGGTGGGCGTCAATTCGCCATCTTCAATGGAGAAGTCACGCGGCAGCACCCGGAACTGGCGCACCTGTTCCACGCGAGCAAAAAGCGGATTCACCTTCGCGTCAATCTCTTTCTGGAGATGTTCAATCACTTTGGGATTGTCATGTAAGGTTTGTCCTTCGATCCCATTAGCCTGGGCAAAAGCCGTTGCCGCCTCCGGGTTAAGCGTCAGTAGCGCTGTGATATAACGTCGCTGTTCCCCAATCACCACCGCCTGGGACACCAGGTCACACTGCTTCAAGGCCGCCTCAATGTTCTTGGGGGCAATGTTCTTGCCGCCAGAGGTGATGATGATTTCTTTTTTGCGTCCCACAATGCTCAGGTAGCCGTCTTCGTCAAACTGCCCCAGATCGCCGGAGTGCAACCAGCCATCTATCAGGTCGGCATTGGTCGCTTTTTCATCGCGGTAATAACCCAGAAACACGTTGGGGCCGCGCAGGATGATCTCGCCATCTTCACCCAACTTGATCTCCGTTTCCGGCCAGGCCCGGCCCACCGTGCCAATTTTGTTGGCGCCGGGCACATTGGTGCTGGTGGGGCCGCTGCCTTCAGACTGCCCATACAGCTCGTAAATGAAGATGTCCAGGTTGGCAAAGAACTGCAAAATTTCGGGGGCAATGGGGGCGGCGGCGGTGACGCCCACGCGCATATTGGTAAAGCCTAAAGCGGCTTTCACTTTGCTAAACACCAGTTTGTTGGCGATGTTATATTGCAGCCCCAACATGCCGGATGGCTCTTTGCCCTGATTTTTGAGCGCCGAACTCTTGTTGCCGACGCCCATGGCCCACTGCGCGATCTTGGCGCGAACGCCGGCGGCGGGGCTCAGTTTGGCGGCGACGACTGCCTGCATGCGTTCCCAAATACGGGGCACACCAAATACCAGCGTCGGCTGTACCTCTTTGAAATTCTCGTTGAGGAAATCTTGCGGCGGGTATTGGGCAAAATAGATCTGGTAGCCGGCAGTCACAGCCGCATGAATCGAGACCATCTGCTCGGCAATATGAGAGAAGGGCAGGTAAGAAACGGCCGAATCCGCCGGCCCTAAATTGAGCAACTTGACGGCGTTATAGGCCGTGCGCGCCAGGTTTTTATGGGAGAGCATCACGCCCTTAGGTGGCCCCGTGGTGCCGGAGGTGTAAATCAATGTAGCTAACTGGTCTTCGCGCAGCGATTCCATCCGTTTATCTACTTCAGCGTCGGGCACGTCGGCGCCTTTGGCCATAAATGAATCCCAGTCTAGCGTCATCGGATCGTCTATTTTGCAGCCTTTCATGGTCACAATATGCTTCAGACAAGCGATGTCGTCTCGTACTTCTTGAATCTTTTGCCACTGGCCTTCATTCTCCACCAGGATGATGGGGGTCTCGGCGTTTTCGATGATGTATTTACATTCGGCGGGGGAGTTGGTGGTGTAGATGCCGGCCGGTGCGCCGCCAGCCAGCATGGTAGCCAGGTCAAAAATGACCCATTCGGGACGATTAAAACCCAAAATAGTGCTGTTGTTGCCTGGTTCAAAGCCCAGTGCAATCAATGCTTTGGCGGCCTGGCGTACCTGTTGCAGGTATTCTTGCCAGGTGGTGGGTACCCAGACGTTATTCCGTTTTTCGTAGTAGGCGGGGGCGTTGGGGCGGGTACGGCCGTTTTCATGTAAGCGGTGTAATACAGTGTCTGCCATCACTATCCTCCTTCAATTGGGTGTGGTAATGTGTTTAAGGGACTAATGTCCCTAGTATACATAAAAGGTTAAAATTTGCGTAGTGCGGAATGTCATGTGGGGAGGTAATTGGGTAATTACGCAATTACCCAATTACCCAATTACTCAATTACCTTCAAACCACCACACCGCCTCCTCATGCCATCGCGCACGGCCGTGCCGCACCAGATAATCCAGATGGGCCAATGTTTCCGTGGCCGCAAAGCGCATTTCATGGACGCTGAGGTTGGCATGGTTAAACAGCCGTTGGCTGACTTCGTACACGGTGGACGGTTGGGGCAGGGCGGCCTCGGTTTGCGCCAGCCGTTCCTGGTGGTGATGGGTAATTTCGGTGATACGGCCGTGTAACTCCCCATCCGCCATCACCGGCCCATGCCCCGGCAGTGCCAGCCGCACATCCAGCCGCGCCAGTTCATCCAGCGAATCCAGATACCGCCCCAACGGGTTGGCTTCCCCATCCGGCCACAGGCTGATATTCGGCGTAATGGTTTGCAGCACATGGTCGCCACACAGCAGCAGCCGGTCGGCGGCGTCATAAAAGACCAACTGCCCGTCACTATGGCCGGGCATCAGCAGCGGCTGCATCAGCCGCGCGCCCAACCGGATGGGCGTACCGGGTTCGATGATGTGGTGTGCTGCCGGGTGGGGGTAGGTGCGCTGCCGGGTTTGTTCGGTCGTTTCCATGATAGCCTGCGCCAGGTCGGCGGGCACGGCGCACTGCTGCCAGAAAGCCAAATAAGCCGGCTGTTGCCACACTTCCCGGCCCCAAAAATGTACTGCCAACCACGCTTCCCGCGCCGAGAGACGTATCGGTGGCGATTCGCCGCCATCGGCCACGCACCATTCGGCCAGCCAACCGGCCAACCCATAATGGTCGGGGTGAATGTGCGTCAGCACAATTTGGGCAATCTTGCGTGGCCGGATGCCCAACTTGGTAAACGCTTCCTGCCAGGCCGCCCGCGCCTTGCTGGTATTCAATCCTGTGTCTATCACCGTCCAGCCATCGTCCCCGCGCAGCAGGTAACAATTGACAATGCGCAAGGCAAAGGGTAGGGGGATTTGTACTTGAAAGATGTCAGGGGTTACGGCCGTGATGGGCATAGGAGATTGGAGATTGGGAATTGGGAGATTAGGAGACTGAATCTCTCAATCTCCTAATCTCCCCATCTCATCTTTTTTTACCGGATCAACTCAACCACCGTTGCTTCCCCCTGGCCAACGCCGACGCACAAGGTTGCCAGCCCATAACGCATGGGCTGGCCTTCGTCGGCGCGGCGGTGCATTTCGTAGAGCAGGGTGGTGAGAATACGCGCCCCGGAGCAGCCGAGGGGGTGGCCCAGAGCAATCGCGCCGCCGTTGACGTTGGTGATTTCGGGGCGCATCCCCAATTCGCGCATGACGGCCAGCGACTGCACGGCAAACGCTTCGTTTAACTCGATCAGGTCAATGTCGGCCATGCTGATCCCGGCGCGAGAGAGGGCTTTGGGCACGGCCGTGACCGGCCCCAAACCCATCACCCGTGGATCCACGCCGGCTGCCCCAGACGACACCCACCGGGCCAACGGCCGTAGCCCCAATACCTCCGCCTTCTGCGCCGACATCAACAGCAAGGCGCAAGCCCCATCATTTAGCCCACTGGCGTTACCCGCCGTCACCGTGCCCTCCTTGCGAAAGGCCGGGCGCAGTTTGGCCAACGTGGCCATGTCCGTATCCAGTTCATAGCCGTTGGCCGTCTTTTTGATGCGTGGATGTTCGTCCGTGTCCACCAACACCGGGTCGCCTTTGCGGGAGGGCAGGGGCACAGGCACAATCTCGCGGGCAAAATAGCCGTTGTTGATCGCCTGGCAGGCGCGGCGCTGGCTTTCCAGGGCAAAGGCATCCTGCTCTTCGCGGCTGATTGGCCCGCCGGTAATTTGCCCTTCCAGGCTCATCTGGTAAATGTTCTCGGCCGTTTCCCCCATCGCTTCCAACGGGAACAGCGCCTCCATCTTCGGATTGGGGTAGCGCCAGCCCAACGTCGTGTCCCAGCCGGTAATGTTGCCCGATGGCCCCCAGGCGCGGGAATTTTTGGGGAAGGAATAGGGGGCGCGGCTCATGCTCTCCACACCCCCGGCAATAAACACCTCCCCTTCGCCGCAGCGAATGGCGCGGGCCGCCTGGTTGACCGCATTCAGGCCGCTGGCGCAGAGGCGATTGACGGTCACACCGGCCACCGCCTGTGGCAGCCCGGCCAGCAGCGCCCCCATGCGGGCCACATTGCGGTTATCTTCGCCCGCCTGGTTGGCGCAGCCAAAGTACACTTCTTCAATGGTGTGGGGGTCAATGCCGCTGCGGGCGACCACTTCTTTGATCACCAGCCCGGCCATATCGTCCGGGCGCACCTCCGCCAGCGCCCCCGCATGGCGGCCAATGGGGGTGCGCGCGGCGCTGACAATGACGACTTCGTTCATAGGGGAATCTCCTGGAGAATTATGAATTATCAATTATGAAATCTAGCCATTACGGCCGTGTGGGGATTATAGCGCAAGGTGGTGATGTTTGCCTGGGGCCAGATAGCCCATTGAGCGAGACTGCGCATAGCGACTACGGGCTGGCGGAGCTGTTTAGCTGTGCCTGCACCTGCGCCAGAACGGATTCCCGGTAAACTGTGACCGGATGACCGGGAGCAAATTGATTACTCAATGTTACTGCCTGATCCATCAACGGTTCGGCCTCTGCCAGACGCCCTGCCTGGGCAAACCGCATCCCCAACTGCCAACAAATATTGGACTGCCCCACACGACTGCCAACTTGTGTATGCAAATCTAAGGCTGCCTGTAACAGGTGCACCCCTTCTTCCCCATCTCCCTGATCTAACTTCAAGAATCCCATTCCGGCCAGCACGTTGGCTTCGCCCAACCTGGCCCCCACCTGCCGGAACAGCCCCAACGCCTGCTCGTAGCTGGCTAAGGCCGCGTCCCGTTCGTCCCGGAAATTCTGCACGTCGCCGATGGCCTGCAGCACGTTGGCTTCGCCCAACCTGTCCCCCACCTGCCGGAACAGCCCCAACGCCTGTGCCAATATCTCCAGGGCGTTATTCTGATCGCCGTCGTAGTAATACATCTGGCCGATGCGATAGAGCATTTCCGCCTGTTCGGCAGGGTCGGCTTCCAGCTCTAGTAAGGCATAGGCCTGATGATAGTGGGGCCGGGCCAGGGCAAAATCAGAACGATCCTGATACAACCGCGCCAGGCGGTAATGCAGATCAAAACGAGCGCGGGGATCATCGTGTGGACTGGCTTCATATTCCGCCAGCAGGGTTTCATATTGGTCTACCAGTTGCTGCCACTCGGCCAGTGAACTGTAACTCCAGGTGGGGGTCGTTTCGGCAGCACGGGTAAAGTGGCCGCCGGGCAGGCGCAGATCAAAAACGCCGCTGTGCCCGGAAAAGATGTTGGGCGCTTCCAGAGCCAGTTTGCCCCAAAGCTGCGGCTGTATCCATAAAATGAGGGTGTGGGGATAGGCAGCCAACTGGTCACGGCGCTGATCTAACAGGCGGATGGCCTGCGGCCCGGCCGATTCGATGTCATAGAGGCAAACAACAGCGCGCTGCTGTTTTTGGGCAGGGGGTAGCTGTTCCAGATAGGCTTTCACATCAGGCTGCCGGGTGGTGAGGGTGTGTTCGTAAATGGGTAAGGGGGCTACCCGCCGCCGCAGCGCTTCTACCAGGGCGGTGCGCGAGGCCGGGGTGCTGTACCGGGCAATGACAAAAGCGCCGCGCTCTGACAGTTGGGCCACTGTCACCAGCTTTTCAAACTCTCGACCGGTCAGGAGTTGCACCAGCGGGTCATCAGCCTGGGAGAAGTTGATGGCGTTCACAGCAAGATTGGGAGGGGCGGATGGGGCGGTTAACCCTCTAATTTTTCCACCAGCAATTCACGCACCAGCGGGTTCACATCGGCCCAGTAGCCACGTGTATTGGCATATTCCAGCAGGCTGCCGTTTTCTAACAACGCCTGTTTTTCCGGCGTGGTGTCATCCAGGTCTTTGTTTGGGTCCTGGTGAAGGGCGCGCAGCAGGGTGATCTGCTCTCGCTTGAGCAGGGACATGTAGTCGGCGCGCAAAGCCTTACACGCTTCTTCCAGATGGGGACGTTCGACCTGACCTGCTTTGTCTACGACGGCGTTAAGGATGGCTTGCTGGCTGAGCTGCACGGCCGTGCGCGCGTGCCCACCCGACCAGCCAATCAGTTGCTCTTTCACCCCTTCCGCCCACAAATCGGGCGACATGCGGCGGTCTAGAATGGCGGCCATGGTCTCGTACCCTTGCCGGTCTGTTTCACCATTGCGGTGTACCAGGCTGATGTTCGGCAGCAAATAGGCATTGTTGAAACTGTGCCGGATAGACATGTAGCCGTTGTGGTAACGCATGGCCACGGGAAAGGTGTAAATGATCGAAGGATAGGGATCGGTCAGGGTGCGGGCATGTTCTTGAAAGAGGCGGCGGGTAGACTCCAGGTCAAATTTGTCTAAATCTTCCACAATAAAGAGCAGACGTTTGCCGCTTCTTTGTTCCAGTAAGTGGGTTAGCTGTTTGATGTTATCCAGAATGTCTACAATCCGGCCTTCAAACTTTTCTTTGACCTGGTTGCGGGTGAAGGACTCTGTGCCGATCTTGGTTTCCAGTTCGGCCACTAGCAGACTGAGCTTAATGGTGATGCTGGTTTCTGTGTCGGCGGGAATGGGGTCGCGGCTGAACAGAAAGTCACGGAGCGGCCGGTAGATATGCTCCATCAACTTTTCCCAGCCTTCACTGACTACCCCTTTGGCAATAAACTCCTCTTGGGTAGCGCTTTCCAGCATGGCCAGATACATGGCAAAGATGACTTCAGTATGATTGACCGATGGGCTTTGAAATACATCGTAAAGCGGAGTGAAGATGCTCCAAAATTCATCTTGCAGGAGCGTACTCAGGTAGGCCAGTTCAGAAGATTTACCGGCGCCGCGATGACCGACAAATAGTAATTTTTGGGGGCGGTTGGCCTGAGCAACGGTCATCTGCAAATGGGCTTTGATCCTGTCTACGGGGGAGTACGGCCGTTGCACAAAGAGTTGGGGCACCTGTTCTGGGGTTACGGGTCTGAGGGGGTCTAATAGGTTAAATGCTTCAGCTAATGTCTTGGCTGCCATTTCTCACAACACCTTTCTAAACGCCTATCAATTTACCATGCTCATTACACACCAACCGTATATAAGGCTATTCTAACATGCGCCAGAGCCATTCACAAACGGCCGTCATCCGTTCACCGATCACCGTTTACCGATTCCCGGACTCGGCGGCGGCGAACACGGCCGTGACCGCCACCGCAAACCCATCCAACAACACCGACGTCGCCCGCTCCCCTTCTTTAAACTCACCATGTGCCATGTATTCATCACCGGCCAACGTCAGCACGGTTACCCGCTTCTTTTTCGGATCAACAATCCAATACTCGGCAACGCCGGCGCGGGCGTATTCAGTGCGTTTGCTTTTCAAATCCCGGTTTCTATCTTCTTCATCACCGATTATCACTTCTACCAGCAGGTCCGCGCCATCCGGGTAATCGCCTGTGAGAGCGTTAACGCGCGCCTGGTTCATAAAAACAATGTCGGGTTCACAGTATCTTCCTTCCCATAATCGTACAGGCAGTGGCGCGGGCAAAACGGTACCTAGACGATTTGCCCGCACAAAATCATGAAACCGGCATACCAGTTCGCCGAGGATCAGTTGGTGGGGCATGGTGGGCATGGGTAGGAAGATGAGACGGCCGTTGTCCAGTTCTATCAACCGGTTGGTTTCAAGCGCCAGATAATCTGCTTCTGTCCAATCTCCCTGGTAAGGAAACAACCAGGCAATCTCCCAAACAGGTTCCCCCACTTTTGATTGGATGGGACTGAACATCATTTCATCCAAGAATTCTACACCTTCGCGTTTCTTCGCGTCCTTCGCGGATCAACCGATAACCGATTACCGTTCCAACACCGCCTCCACTGCCTGCTTGATTGTGCCATCAGCCACCAACCGGCGTAACTGTTCGATGTGCGGGGCCAGGAGGGTATCATCGGCCAGGAAGGGGACGGATTGGCGGATGAGGGCGTAGGCCACGGCCGTACCCTTTCCGAACTCTTTCTCCGCCCCCATCACCTGCCGCCGGAAGTCTACCCCCTGGGCCGCGCCCAACAGTTCAATGGCTACAATCGTTTCCACATGGTCAAGTATTTGCGCCGCCTGGCGCACGGCCGTCGCCCCCATGCTCACATGGTCTTCCACATTGGCACTGCTGGGGATGGTGTCCGCGCTGGCGGGGTGAACCAGGACTTTGTTCTCCGAAGCCAGGGCTGCGGCCGTGTATTGGGCCATCATCAGGCCACTTTCCAGGCCGCCATCAGCGGTGAGGAACATGGGCAGGACACGGCCGTTGCTGTCCGCATCCACCAGCCGCGCCATGCGCCGTTCGCTCATATTGCCAATCTCCGTCAGCGCCAGCTTCATATAATCCATGGCCAGGGCAATCGGCTCGCCATGAAAATTGCCCGCCGAGATTACGTCGGCTGCGCCCGTTTCTTCGTCCACAAAGATGATGGGGTTGTCGTTTACGGCATTGAGTTCAATATCAATCACCCACTGCGCATAGGCAATAGCGTCCCGGGCCGCGCCATGCACCTGGGGCACGCAGCGCAGCGTGTACGGGTCTTGCACATTCAGCGGGTCGTAACCGCGTAGAAGCTGGCTGCCCTGCAACAGCTGGCGCAAAAAGGCGGCACAATCAATCTGGCGCGGGTGAGGACGGGCGGCATGGACACGGCCGTCATAGGCGCGATCCGTCCCATGCAGGGCTTCCAACGTCAGGGCGGCGGCGATGTCGGCGGTCAGCGCCAGGTTGATGGCCCGGCGCACTTGCAGCGCACCCAGGCCCACCATAAAGCTGGTGCCGTTGAGCAGCGCCAGTCCCTCTTTGGCTTCCAGTTCCAATGGTTGCAGGCCACATTGCTCCAGGGCGGCACGGCCGTCCATTACCTCTCCCTGCACCACCGCCTCCCCTTCGCCAATGAGTACCAGCGCCAGATGGGCCAGCGGGGCCAGATCGCCGCTGGCCCCCAGCGACCCCTGCGCCGGGATGCGCGGGTGGATGTGCTGGTTGAGCATCTCTAGCAGCAGGTGGACAACAGCGGGGCGCACGCCCGAATGCCCAATCGCCAGCGTATTGGCGCGGACAACGAGCATGGCGCGCACGGCCGTTTCCGGCAGCAGCGGCCCCACACCCACCGCATGGCTACGTACCAGATTGACCTGTAACTGTTTTACCTGATCGGGGGAAATGATCTTGTCTTTGAAACGGCCGAAGCCCGTGGTGATGCCGTACACCACTTCGCCCCGCGCTACCAGTTCGTCTACGGCCGTGCGTGACCGTTCCATTTTGGGGATGACGGCGGGGTCTAATTGCACGGTACGGCCGTGCGCCACCGCCACCACATCGTCAACCTGTAAATTTGTGCCGGAAATAGTTAAGGGAGTCATGGGGCAATTATACGCCACAAAGGATGAATTCGTGGGTGGTGGCAAGGTGGAGCATTGTATGTTATTTTTGGTCTGGTAAATCGGGCTGGTAGCTGATACCAGCCACTCACTACTATAACACGGGATGCCGAACTGAAAATATGGGTTTCCGACGGCCAAACCCCAACAGTTAATCGGCATTCCACGCAGAGCGTGGGAACGAGGGACGAGGAAATATATGTTTGATGAACAAATGCGTTCCGTGTTAAGCCAGGCGGTCATTGTCCGGTTTACCACCATCCGCCCGGATGGGTATCCGCACACGGTGCCGGTCTGGTTTATGCTGGATGGAGAGGAGTTGGCGCTGTTTTCTGTCCGCGACAATCGCAAGGTGAAAAACGCCCTGGCCAACCCGAAGGGCTGTATCGCCATTGGCGGCGACCCGGTGGGTAGCCCCTGTTACCTGATTGATGGTGATCTGGTCGTGGCGGATGACCGCGATCAGGAGATGGCAACGCGCATTACCCGCCATTACGAAGAGCCGGATAAGGCGGAAGAATATCTACAATCCTGGCAGAACGAGGATTTTGTGGTGCTGCGGTTGAAACCCAGACGTGTGGTGAAAATATCATGAGCAAGTTTCGGATTTTGTGCCTGGATGGAGGGGGGATACGGGGATTGTATACGGCCGTACTGCTGGACCGCATCTTGACGGCCGTGCCCACTTTTCTGGACGACATTCACTTGTATGCCGGCACGTCTACCGGCGGCATCATTGCCCTGGGGCTGGCAGCCGGGCGTACACCGGCTGAAGGGGTGGCCCTGTACCAACAATGGGGACCACGCATCTTCTCCCGCTCATTGGTCTGGCAACTGCGCACCTTGTGGGGGCTGATTGGCGCCAAATATGATAACCAGATGCTCCAGGAAGCCGTTTCCAGTGAGCTGGGCGACCTGACGATGGCCGACCTGGCGCAGCGCGGCAAACATGTGCTGATTTCCAGCTTTGACCTGGATGGCGGGCGCAGGCCAACACGCTGCTGGGGACCCAAATTTTTCCATAACTTCCCCGGCACTACCGGGGACCCGGACAAAAAGCTGGCCGATGTGGCTATGTACACCAGCGCCGCGCCCACCTACTTCCCCTCCTACCAGGGGTATGTGGATGGCGGGGTGGCGGCCAACAGCCCGACGATGGCGGCGCTGGCGCAGACGCTAGACCCCGGCACCGGCGGCCAACAGTTGGCCGACATTCGTTTACTATCTTTGGGTACCGGTCTGTCCTCACGGGCGATTGAGGGAGAGCGGCACAATTGGGGGCTGCTGCAATGGGCCAGCCCGGCCATTCCCATCATGCTGGAAGGGTCAATGGATGCCCAAAATTATGAAAGCCATCGTATTTTAGGGCCAGAGCAATACCATCGCCTGAACAAAGCATTGCCGGAACCTGTGGAACTGGACGATGTGGCCAGCATGGACAGGCTGCTCACTTATGCCCACGCTGTAGACATTGGGCCGACGGTTGCCTGGGTGGAGCAGTTCTTTTTGTAATGGTAGAACACAGATTTGCAGGATGGGCGCATAGAAACAGCATGAACCAACAACCATTTACGGGTAAGGCCGTTTTTATCACCGGGGCGGGGGTGGGCATTGGCTTTGCTCTGTGCAAAGCGTTTGCCGCAGCCGGGGCGATGGTGGCGCTGAATGATGTGGATGAGGCGTTAGCCCAGGCGGCAGCCGGTAAAATCAACGGCACACTGCCTGGCCCGACCGTGACGCCATATGCCTTTGATGTGGCCGATGTGTCTGCCGTGCAAACGGCCGTCCATCATTTTGCGCAGCAGCACGGCCGTCTGGATATCGTCATTGCCAACGCCGGCATCACCCAATACGGTAAGTTTCTGGACTACACCGCCGCTGATTTTGACCGGGTGATGGGTGTCAATTTACGCGGCAGCTACTTTACGGCGCAGGCGGCTGCCCGGCAGATGATTGAACGAGGGACGACAGACGGCCGTATCCTGCTCATGTCTTCTGTCACCGGTGTGCGCGCTTTCAAAAGCCTGGGAACCTATGGCGTCAGCAAGGCGGGCATCATTCACATGGCGCGGGTGCTGGCGTTGGAATTGGGTGCATATGGCATCACCGTCAACGCCATCTGCCCCGGCGCGATTGTCACCGAACGCACGGTAGCCGACGATCCCGATTATGCGGCTAAATGGGGTGGAGTGACGCCGGACGGCCGTGCCGGAGAAGTGGAGGACATTGTGGCCGCCGCCCTCTTCCTGGCTTCGCCCGCTGCCCGCCACATCACCGGCCAAACGATCCAGGTAGACGGCGGCTGGTCGCTGCGCAGCCCCATCCCTGAAGATCACCCGGATTAAGAGGGTATCGGTTATCGGTCATCGGTGAAGGTGATGATGAGTAGATTTGATGTGACGACGATTGGCGAAGCGATGGTGCGGCTGAGTGTGCCCGCCGGGGTGCGGTTGGAAACGGCGCGGCAGTTGGACATGTTTCCGGCGGGGGCGGAGGCGAATGTGGTGGCAGCGTTGGCGCGGTTGGCACGGCCGTGTGGCTGGGTGAGCGCCTTGCCGGACAGCGCCCTGGGACGGCTGGTAACAAATGCTCTGCGGCAGGCGGGGGTGGATGTCACGGCCGTGCATTGGTCGGCCACCGGGCGCATAGGTACCTACTTTATTGAGTTTGCCGGACCGCCTCGCCCCACGCAGGTGGTGTATGATCGCGCCAACTCCTGTTTCACCCAGTTACAGTCAGCGCAAATTGATTGGGACTACCTGCTAGACAGCCGCCTATTGCACCTGACGGGCATCACGCCGCCGCTTTCGCCGGGCTGCCTGGAGATGGTGCAAGAGGCATTACAGAGAGCAAGGGGGAGGGGGACGGCCGTGAGCTTTGACGTCAACTATCGCCAAAAATTATGGTCGCCGGAAACGGCCGCGGCCACCCTGTTGCCCCTCATGCAGCAGGTAGACTTACTCTTTTGCAGCCGGCGAGACGCCATGACCCTGTTTGGCTGCCAGGGTGAGCCGGAAGAGGTGGTGGTCCAATTGCGCGCCCAAACCAACGCCCGCCACATTGTTGTCAGTCTGGCAGAAGAAGGGGTTGTTGGTTGGGATGGGCGGCAGACTATCCGCCAGAGTGCGCCGCCGGTGCAGATGATAGACCGGATTGGCGCGGGTGATGCCCTGGCGGCCGGCGTCATTCATGGCTGGCTGGATGGCGATTTTGCCGCCGGGCTGCGTTACGGCGTTTCCCTGGCGGCCTTAGCCCTCAGCCAGTATGGCGACATGGTTGTCACGAATCAGACAGAACTGGCTGCGTTAATCACCCAATCAGATAATTGGGTAATCAGGTAATTGAGTAATTGATTGCTTCAATTACCTGATTACTCAATTACCCAATTACTTCATCACCCACTCCCCTCATTCCCTTCCGGGTTATACATTCGGTGGCGGGCCAGGTCGCGGTGTGAATCCACCAGATGCAGCACATCCTCTGGTTTTGCCACTCCCCTGAAGGCAAAATGCTGTGTCTGGCTGGCCGTCTGGCAAATTACATCGCCAAAGTTGAACAGGGTTGCCAACACGCCGCGTTTGTGGAAATTCATATCCTGCACATTCACCAGATCGGCCGAAGAAACTGTCTGGTTAAATGGCGACGTGCGGGTAGAGTCCACAATGCGCTGGTTGGTCAGCAGCCAGACATCATTACGGTAGCGATAAAACTCAATGCCAATAAAAAGCAACCCGCCCACAATGGCAATGCCAATCAGGATTGTCCATAACAACCCCAACCATTCCCAAGATGAGGTAATGTTCCGTAACCAGACGAGGGCCACTAACACAATTATCTCGATGATAATGGTCAGAATGATATCTAAAACGAGTCGGGCAGGGTGGCGCCGCATCACTTTAATCACCTTCTCGTCTTTTTGTAAGGTAATAGGGTATTTTTCAGCCACGTTTGTTCTCCTCTGAAAATTATAAATTATGAAGGATGAATTATGAATTTTCATTCATCGTGATGTGTCGCACCCATGTTGAACTCCTTGAAGTACCATGGGGATTGGAAAGTTCCCGATTTTTTTCTTGAAGTTACTAAATGACTTACATAGTATAACAATGGACTTTATCGGGACAAAGGACGAGGTTTGATTTGCACTTTCTTATGCACCGTATAGATAAATGTCCTACCATAGGCGCTTATGTCTGATCTTCAACTTTTGATTGTGGCGGATGATCCCCTGGCGCGCGCCGGTTTGGGCCTGATGCTGGCAAATGAACCGGGATGCCTGGTTATTAGCCAGATAAACAGCGCCGATGTTTTGGATGAACTGGTAGATAGCCAGAAGCCGGACGTGATTATTTGGGATATTGGGTGGGAAGCGCCGGCAAAACTGCCAGATTGGATTGACAATGATATACCGGTACTGGCGCTGTTACCGCCGTTTTTGCCGGATGGGGGGATGATTCGTTTGTTTTGGGAGAGGGGCATACGGCTGTTGTTGAGCCGGGAGAGCAGTGGGGCGCTATTGGCGGCGGCGGCGCACACGGCCGTACACAACCTCACCATCCTGGACAACGATATGGCCGCCCTGCTGCTGCCAGCCCATGACCGGGAAAGCGCAACGGCCGTCACCCAACCCCTCACCCCCCGCGAAACCGAAGTGCTGCACCTGCTGGCCGAAGGATTAACCAACAAAGCCATTGCCCGCCAGCTTCACGTCAGCGAACACACCATCAAATTTCACGTCAACGCCATCATGGGCAAACTGAATGCCCAAAGCCGCACCGACGCCGTTGTCCGCGCCACCCGCCTGGGACTGCTGGCTTTGTAAGCGTAACTCGTCATCCGTGATTTGTAATCCGATTATGGTTCACGGATGACGAATTACGGGTTTACGGATTCCCATTTCCCATACTGTCGCTCAACCAGATCACGGTAAAGGCCGGATTGCGCCATTAACTCATCGTGGCTGCCCTGTTCGACGATACGGCCGTCTGCCAACACACAAATCACATCCGCATTCCGTATGGTACTCAGCCGGTGGGCAATGACGATGGCAGTACGGCCGTGCATGAGCCGCTCCAACGCCTGCTGGATTAACACCTCCGTCACCGTGTCCACGCTGGCGGTGGCCTCGTCCAGCATCAGGATGCGCGGGTTCACCAACGCGGCGCGGGCAATACACAAAAGCTGCCGCTGCCCCACCGACAAATTCACCGCTCCTTCCAGAATTTTGGTCTCATAGCCATCGGGCAGTGCGGCGATAAATTCGGCGGCGTTGGCTAACTGAGCCGCGGCCTTTACTTCGTCCAGCGTCGCTTCGGCGCGGCCAAAGCGGATGTTGTCGGCGATGGAACCTGCAAAGAGGAATGGGTCTTGCGGCACCAGGCCAAACTGTCGATGCAAGGACGCCTGGGTCACAGTGCGTACATCCAGGCCGTCAATGGTGACACGGCCGTGGCTGACATCATAAAAACGGGCGATGAGATTGGCGACGGTGGTTTTGCCCGCCCCCGTTGGCCCCACCAGCGCCACCGTCTGCCCTGGGGCAATAGCGAGCGATACCTGATGCAAAATTTCCGGGCTGTCGGCGCGGTAGCGGAAGGAAACTTTTTCTAGCTCAATCGCGCCGGTCACGGGCGGCATTTCGGCGGCGTCCGGCGCATCTACCACATCGGGCTGGGTGGCCAGCAGCTTGAGTACCTGCTCGCCGCCGGCCATGGCCGACTGCATGGTGGTGTAGATGCGGCTGAGTTCCTGGATGGGCTGGAAAAAGCGGGTGACGTAAGCGATGAAAGCAACCATGACCCCCAACGTTACCTGGTCGGCGGCGACGGCCCGCCCGCCAAAGTAGAGGACAACGGCCGTAGCCAGCACCCCCAAAAACTCAATCGTCGGTAAAAAAATGAACGAGAGTCGCATTGCTTCCACGTGGGCGCGGCGGTTGGCGTCGTTCACTTCGTCGAACTGGTTTTCCACGGCCGTTTCCTGCGCAAACGCCTGGATCACCCGCATCCCGTTGATGTTTTCCGCCAGATTGCCCACCAGCGCCGCCACCCGTTTGCGCGTCAGCCGAAAGACGCCCTGGGCGCTGCGCGAAAACCAGATGGTCGCCACGATCATCAGCGGCAGCACGGCAAAGGTATACAGCGCCAACTGCGGACTCATGGAGAGCATGATGGCGATGATGCCCACCAGCACCAGCAAGTCGCCGATGAGGGTGATGAGACCCTGCGTCAGCAGGTCGTTGATGGCCGCCACGTCGTTGATGACGCGGGAGACGGTGACGCCGATGATGGTGCGGTCGTGGTAGCTGAGGGAGAGGCGCTGCAAATGGGCAAACAGGGTGGCGCGCACGTCGGCCAGCACCCGCTGCGAGACCCAACCCAGATAATACTCCTGCCCGGCGGTGGTGATGTACAGCCCCAGGTAACAGACGGCGATGATGACGGCCAGGCGCGTCAGCCCGGCAGCGTCACCAATGGCGATGTGTTCGTCAATGGCAATTTTGATCAGATACGGGGTCAGCAGGGTGAAGCCGGTGGCAAAGAGCATGAAGAGGATGGCGGCGAGCATTTTGCGGCGATACGGCCGTACAAACGCCAGCATCCCCTTGACCACACCCTTGTCAAAGTAACGGCCGTCCTTTGGCTCCTGCCCAAACTGCTCAATGGCGCTGCGTGGGCCGATGCCGGGACTGAAGCTAAAACTCATACGGATATCCTTGAAGGGGTAGTTGTGTCAGCAACTACCCCTTCACTTTGCATTTGCGTTTCGCAAATCTGGCGGTAGAGGGGGGAGGTGGCTAACAGTGTGTCGTGGGTACCCTGGGCGGCGACACGGCCGTGTGCCAGCAGCAGAATCAGGTCGGCGCGCTGCACGGTACTCAGGCGGTGGGCGATGACAAAGGTGGTACGTCCGGCCATCAGCCGTTCCAATGCCTGCTGGATGAGCCGCTCCGTTTGCGTATCTACGCTGGCAGTGGCGTCGTCCAGGATGAGAATGCGTGGGTCGGTGAGCAGGGCGCGGGCAATGGCTAACCGCTGTTTTTGCCCGCCGGAGAGGGTGATGCCCCGTTCGCCCACGTAAGTGTCATAGCCGTTGGGCGTAGCCATAATGAAGTCGTGCGCCTGGGCGTCTTTGGCCGCCTCGATGATTTCCGCTTCGTTGGCGTCCGGGCGGCCAAAGGTGATGTTGTCGCGGATGGTAGCGGCAAAGAGCAGGGTATCTTGCATCACGAACCCGATCTGGCTGCGCAGGGAGTAGAGGGTGGCTTGTTGAATGTCTATACCATCTACGGTAATGTGCCCGGCCGATGGCTCATAAAAGCGGGCCAGCAGGTTGATGATGGTAGATTTGCCGGAACCGGTGGCGCCGATGAGGGCCACCATCTGGCCTGGTTCGGCCGTAAAGGAGACGTGGTGCAGCACGGAACGGCCGCCCTGGTAAGCAAAGGAAACGTTGTCAAAACACACCTGGCCTTGCAAGCGGGGCAACGGCCGTGCCCCCGGATCATCGGCAATCTCTACGGGCGTATCGAGGATGGCAAAGATGCGCTCGGCGGCGGAGGAGGCGATAGCCAGGATGGGAATGATGCGCCCCATCAGGCGAATGGGTCGCACCAGCATAGCCAGATACGTGGTGAAGGCGACCAGTTCACCCAACGTCAGTTGTCCCTGAATAACCAGCCAGCCGCCATACCAGAAGATGAAGACGGTGCCCCAATTGGCGATCATGTCTAGCATGGGGGCCTGGATGGCCTGTACCCGGGCGGATTTGGCCGAGAGGGCAAACCAGCGTTCGTTTTCCTGGTCAAACCGCCGTATTTCTGCCTGTTCCTGGGCGAATGCTTTGACGATGCGGGCGCCGCGCAGGTTTTGTTCCAGTTGGGTGGTGAGGTTGCCCAATTGGTCTTGAATTTTGAAGGAGAGGGGGCGGAACTGCCGCCCAAAGTGGTAGGCGCGGTGCAGCAGGAGGGGCAGGGTGAGCAGGATGAGGAAACCGAGGGTGGGATTCATCCAGAGCAGGATAACGGCCGTGAACAGTATCAACATGCCCCCCTCTACCAGCCGCAAAATGGCCCGCCCTGTCAGGAAGCGGATGCGCTCCACATCTTGCATGGCGCGGGACAGGATTTGCCCACTTTCGCTGCGGTCGTGGAAGGAGAAGGAGAGGGTGGAGAGCTTTTGCAGCAGTTCGTTGCGCAGGTCATAGGCTACGTTTTGCGAGGCCAGTTCGGTCCATTGCCCCTGGTAGTAGATGAAAACGCCTTTGACCAATGTGATAGCCAGCAGCAGGGCAGAAGCCCAGCCTAACAGCGCCAGGTTGCCGCCGTAGATGCCGGCGTCAATCCCCCACCGGATGAGCTGCGGCGCGAAGACGTTGATGAGGTTGATGAGAACCATGGTGCCGTAAATGCCGAATTGGAGTTGGCTGTACGGCCGTAGATACCCCATACTACGCCAGAGCAATTGGGGGTCGCTGTGCGCGCTCTGGGGTTTGTTCGGTGATGACATCGTTCGGGATTATAAGGCGGTTTTTGTTTGCTGCCAGATCATATAGGGCAATCGCATACTCAGTTCCCGGCGATTAAAATCGCGGCTACAAAAGGCAAAGCCCACCTGCGTGGGCTGGGTTTCAGTCGGCGAAGGCCGACTTTGCCTTCTGTTGGTGCAGATTTATCTGCCGCATTTAGGAATATGCGATTGCCCTACCAGATCACACGGTTACCGCCAACATTGTTACCATTCTATGATACAATACGCACGATTCGCACTTTTCGGACGAATTATCTGACCAAGAAACGGGGATTGTAGAATGACAGTTAAGACCATTTCCGTAACCGAATTGAAACAAAATCTTGGGGAAATCATCAATCAGGCCGCTTTTGGTGGGCAACGGATAGTCCTGCTTTCTCATGGCAAGGAGCGGGCAGCGTTGATTAGCATGGATGATTTGCGCTTGTTAGAAACACTTTACGAAAGTGAACAAGAAGTTTATCAAAGTCGCCAGTTGGATTTGTTAGGTGAGGCGCGCCAACTGCGTGAAACAGTGGCGGAATCAGGCTATCAGGTTGATTCAACTTCTGTTTTGGATGAAGCACGGGAGGGGCGTTTGCATGACCTCACAGGTTTGCGTTGATTCAGGCATTTTACTCAAATTGCTCCTGAGTGAGCCTGACAGCCATTTGGCAGAAGCATTGTGGCAAACGTGGGTTAGGAACGGAGTGGAAATCATTGCACCTTTTTTGTTTCCATTTGAGGTAACGGCCGTGATGCGCAAAGTATCCTATCGTGGCTTACTCGATCCCGCGTTGGACGAAAAAGCACTGAAAAAGGGGCTTGAGTTTGACGTAAAACTCCAGACTTTCCCTGGAATCCATGAGAGGGCCTGGGCATTAGCCACCCAACTGAACCGGCCAACGGCTTATGATGCTCATTATTTGGCCCTGGCAGAACATGTGGGGTGTGCTTTTTGGACAGCCGATCAACGCTTGTTTAATGCGGTAGGCTTGCAGCTATCATGGGTTTATTGGTTGGGCCATTTCAAGAATTAAGCGGTAGGGAAAAGCTAAACGGCAGGAAAAGTGAAACGGCGGAAAAAGCGAAACGGCGGAAAAAGCGAAACGGCCGTCACCGGGGATGGTGACGGCCGTTTCTGTGTGTGTAGGAGGAGGAAAACAAATTTAACGGTTTTGTGTGCGCATTCTCAAAGGATTTGCCGATACAGGGTTCTCTTTGAGAATGCGCTTACCAATACTGATGACAGCATACCAGAAGCCAATGGCTGTGCCTTTAAGGGTAGGTTGTGGCGCGCTTAAGGGGAGTTTAAGAAAAAGGCGGCCGATAGGCTGCTCATTGCCTTACTTTTGCAGTCGTCGTGCCCACTCTTGCAAGGCCAGCAGAAGGCGTTGCAGGCGTTGTCGCATGTCGTCGTCTGTGAGACGGCCGTCGGCGTCAAACTGCTGCCGGGCAAAGGGGATCATCAACTGGGGGTGGGGCAGCACAGCAATTTCGTTGTGCTGCAAAATCTCGCGCAAATGCAGTTGCGCCCGCAGCGTACCATAACGTCCCCCCGCGCCCATCAGCGCCGCCGTCTTGCCATCCAACGGCGAGCGATCTGGCACATTGCGTGACGCCCAATCAATGGCGTTTTTCAGGACGCCGGTGATCGAATAGTTGTATTCCGGCGTGGCAAAGAGCAGCGCGTCTGCCTGGCGGATGCGTTCTCGAAAGAGCCGCACCTTGTCCGGCGTTCCCTCTGTTTCCAGGTCGGCGTCAAAAAAGGGGATGCCGCGCAAATCAGCAATCTCCAGGCTCATGTCCGGTGGCAATAATTCTTCGGCAGCACGCAGCAGCGCCGTATTGTAAGAATCCTGGCGCAGACTGCCAGAAATGCCCAGTATGTGAAGATGTTCAGTCTGGTCTGCCATGCGATTTTCTCAGGCCATAAATGGCTTCAAATAAAATGAAAGATAATTCAAAGAGGTACTATCGGCGGTGATGACGGCCGTGTCTGCCTCTGGTTTTGCCAGCACCACATCATAAAGGCCGACGGTTTCGTCATACGTGGGGGAATGGAAACGGCCGTGACCGTTCACAAAATACAAAAACAACTCTTCGCCTGGTTGTGGCTTTTCCAACGTTGCCTGCCCACCCGGCGGCAATAGGGCGCTGGTGAGGCGGGCATTCACGTGCGCATTGGTACCCCCGGTCGGCCCGATAATGTCGCGCACGACGGCATCACCCACTGACCGCGCTGTCATGTCGCCCAAACCGATTTGCTCGTAATGCGCCGGTATGCCCATGTGCTGTGGCTCGGCCACAAACCAGATTTGAATGACACGGGCATAGGCATCGCTGCGGTTGAGTTCCTGATGCTGGATGTAGTAGCCGGAAAACATGCGCTGCACTTCCCCGGCGCGAATGATGCCCTGCCCGCCGGTGGTATCCTCGTGGTATACCTCGCCATCAATCACATAGGTGAAAATTTCCAGGCCACGATGCGGATGCCAGGTGAAACCATTATGCGGCGCAATTTGTGTCATGTGCGCCGTCAACATCCCGCTGAGCCGCTGCAATGGACTCCACCCGCCCACCGCAAAATGCGATGTCAGCCAATGAATTGGCTTGAAGGTCGGAAAGGTATCCGCTTTATAAAAGTGCAAGTTGCTGGACGTATCCAGGCCGCTGATTACGGTGTCGAATATGTTCATGGTTATTTGAGATCTGAGATTGGAGATTCAACCAATCTCCAATCTCAAATTCTCCTTAAAAGGATTCCATTTTGCGCCGGGTCACGGAAAAAGAGGCCGTCTTCGCGCTGTTCGGTGGGGATGTGGGCGTTTTGCAGGCGCACGGCCGTAGCCATCAGCGCCACTTCATCCGGCAATAAAATCTCATACCAGTTTAGCCCCACCGCTCCCGGTGGTGGCGCCGGCGCGCCCACGCCCGCCCAGGTATTCAGGCCAATGTGGTGGTGGTAGCCACCCGCCGAGACAAAAGCGGCGCTGGGGCCATAGCGGGTAATCAGGTCAAAACCAAGCACCTGCGTGTAAAACGCTTCGGCCTCTGGTAAATGGGACACGTGCAAATGAATGTGGCCGATGGTCGTATCCACATGTAGACCGTTCCAGGTGTGATTACGGCTATGTAGTTCACCCAACACACTTTCTACGTTAAACGGCTGTGTGTCCATCTCGATCCGCCCATTGATGATAGACCACTCGTTCCGTGGCCGGTCACGGTAAATCTCGATGCCGTTGCCATCCGGATCAGATAGATACAGCGCCTCGCTCACCAAATGGTCAGACGCACCGCCAATGCGTGTTTCTGTGTCAATCAGGTGCTTGAGTGTCAGCGCCAGTTCCAACCGGGAGGGGACGAGGATGGCAAAGTGATACAGGCCGGTGGTGCGTTGGGGGCGGGCGGCGGTGGGAAGTTCCCGCAGCGCCAGTAAATCCCGCCCGCCCGCGCCCAGGTAGGCCATGTCTCTTTCCTGCCGGTGCAACTTCAGGCCGATGTTGTGCTGGTAATATGGCAGCGACCGGCCAAAGTCTGAAACCGTCAGAAAAACTGTGCCTATTTTTGTGTCTGGGTGAATCTTCATATGAGTAAGTATAGCAATAAAAAGTGAGCGGTGAGCAGTAAGCAATACCCATTGCTTCAAACCGTTCACCGCTCACTGCTCACTTCTTCCCACTATGCCGTGACGGCTTCCAATTCGGCCACTTTCACCAATTCCAGTTCAATTTCAATCTGGATGTTGTCGCCGACCAGCACACCGCCGGTTTCCAGGGTTTGATTCCAGTTCAGCCCCCAATCCTTGCGGTTAATAGTGGTGCTGGCCGAGAAGCCCGCGCTCACTGTGCCCCAGGGGCTTCGCGCCTGGCCTGCATATTCCACATCCAACACAACCGGTTTGGTGATGTCACGGATGGTCAGATTGCCATACAGTTTACCACTATCGGCGCCGGTTTGTTCTACCTTTGTACTTTGAAAACGAACCACCGGGTAATTGGCTACATCCAGAAAATCGGGTGATTTCAAATGGCCGTCACGCTGTGCTTCTTTGGTGTTCAGGCTGGCGGTGTCAATCTGAATGTCTACTGTGGTGCGGGTGGGGTTTTCTTCGTCATAATTAACCTCACCGCTGAACGACTCAAACTGGCCGCGTACTTTTGAAATCATCATGTGCCGCGCCGTGAAATAAATGTGGGAATGGGCTGAATCAATTTGCCAGGTCATAGTATAATCTCCTTCAATCTTTTTTGTTGAGCAAGTTTTGCAAGTGGACTTTAGTCCGCTTATCTGTTACCATATTACCGGACTTGAGTCCACTTGTCAACAGATGAGAGGATGAACTGTACTTTTGGACAGGGTAATGGTGCAATATGACCGGTGATGATGAACCGATTATGCTGGGTGAAATACATATGAATGAGGACGACGGCCGTGTCGAACGACGTGACGCCGCCGCCAACCGTTACAAAATCCTGCAAACGGCTGAACGCCTTTTTGCGGCGCACGGTGTGGGTAATGTTAACATGGCCGATATTGCTCAGGCGGCTGGGGTGGGCAAGGGCACGCTCTACCGCCGCTTTGCCAACAAGGGGGAACTGTGCCTGGCGCTTTTGGATACACAGATGGCCGACTTCCAAAACGGTATGTTGGCGCGTATGCAGCAAATGAATATCGCCGGGCTGCCTAAACTGGAACAGCTACAGCAATTTATGGATGCCCTGGTGTATTTCACCGACACCCATTCGCCGCTTTTGTGCGAAGTGCAGCGGGAAGGGCTGCTGCCCCTGGACAACACGCGCCTGCAACTGCCCCATTTCTGGCAACATATGACCGTCAGCGCCTTACTGCGCACGGCTGCCGCTGCCGGGGAAATTTCGCCAGAACTAGATACCGACTACCTGGCCGACGCCCTGCTTTCGCCCCTCAAGGCCGACTTTTTCCAGTTCCAGAAAACCAACCGCGGCTTCACCCTGGAGCGTATCAGCGCCGGCCTGCGCACCTTGATTTCAGGCCTGCGTAATGCCGATCCAGAGTCGTAATCGGTAACAGGTAACCCGTAATCCGTAATCAGATTACGGTTCACAGTTCACGGTTTACGGGCTTCGGAACGGGTGAAGGGGCGGTGAAAAACCTGTTGAGCGAGGCGGGGAATGGGGTATGGTTGGGCAAGCCTGGTGCTGGAGGTTGTTATGGAAAAGCGAGATAAAGGATTACGGCCGTCCCTCTTCATCCCCTCAATTTTATGTATGTTTGTATTGGTGGCGGTCTGGCAGCACAGTTCCGCGCAGGCCAAAGTAGTCACCGTATCCCCGGCAGGTAGCGCCAGCGCCCAACCCATTTACGGCGTGAACTTTATCACTTCGGCCGAAGACCCGGCCGATGAGCAGCAATTCCTAAACGGCCAGGCCACTGGCGCGGCCTGGAATCGCTGGCCGATGTACTGGTTCAACATTGAGCAAAGTGAAGGCAATTTTGTGTGGGGGGCGGTGGACACGGCCGTGCAAGGCGACGTGACTTACGGCTTCAAAACGGATGCCATCTTGTTGGGTACGCCTCCTTTTTATCTCACCAGCCTGCGCCACAGCGAGGGCAGCCGCCGAATAACAGTTCCCCCTACGCGGCAGTCACCCCTCGCTCTGGAAGCGATTAACACCGCCACCCCGGTGGGCCTGTATGACCCCATCTTCACCGACGGCAGCGACATTCCCGGCCTCGGCAAGAATATCAACCCAGAGAACCGGTGGGCGCGATTTGTCTCCTTAGCCGTTAACCGCTACAAACCGGGTGGCGTGCTGGCGCAGCAAAACGGCTGGCCGGCCGGGGCCGGCGTCACCCATTGGGAAATCTGGAACGAACAAGATTACGTATTTTTTTGGGATGGCACGGTGGCTGATTACGGCCGTTTGCTCAAAGTGGCTTACCTGACCATCCAACAAACTGACCCGGATGCCCAGGTCATTTTGGGCGGCCTGTCCAATATCAACCTGTCTAGCGTGGCTAACCCCAACTTTTATAATGACCTCATGGCTTTGTATGATGCCGATCCCCTGGCTATCACCTATGATTATTTTCACGATATTCTGGCGACCCACAGTTACTTTTATGCCTGGAACTCCTGGTATCATGTCTGGCGCGCGCAAAATACCCTGGCCGTGCGTGGTTTAGATAAGCCGATCTGGCTCAACGAAAATGGCGTGACTGCCTGGGATGACTACCCTGGCCCGGTATGGGACCCACAGAGTGGCTTGCGCGCTACCATGTCCGAACAGGCGGATTTTGTTATTCAATCTGCGCTTTACAGCACCTTTGCCGGGGCGGATGGCATTTTCCATTTCCAACTATATGATGGCTGTGGCAACCAGCCGGCAGGCACCGACTTTCCACCACACAATGGCGAATTGTGTGACGAAGATGGGCAAATTCCTGGCACCGATTTCCCCTGCGCCGGTGACGCTAACGGCCTCTTCCGTAACCCTCCCGATGCCGTTTGTTTCCGGCAGCATCCCAACCCGGAATCGCCCCGCCCCAACTTTGATGCTTTCCGGGTGTTGACCAACTATTTCACCGGCGTGGAACCATTTTGGCGGCTGCGGCCGGGTGGCAGCGACCCGGCCAATGGCCCGCAGGAGTGGATTGCCTTTTACCAACCGGCGACGCAGTCACGGGTGTTGGGCATGTGGGCGCGTTTTGGGCAGGCAGAAACGGCCGTCGTGCCCACCACCAACCAATCAGGCCAGGGTTTGCTCATCACGCCGGACGGCATTACCGAAACTGTCATCGCTCAAAACGGCGTGTTTACGCTGACTTTACCGGCGGCAACCAACCAGAACGCGCCCTGGGACCCGAATTTGTATGCCATCGGTGGACGGCCGTACCTGCTGATTGAACAAGATACCCTGCCTCCCGTACTCAGCCTGACAGCGCCCCCCTTTGCCGAATACCACATCCACCTCTCCTGGAGCGGCGCCGATGATGGCAGCGGTTTGGTGGATTATGACTTGCTGGTGGCGGTAGATGGCGGGCCGGCGCAGCCCTGGTTAACCCAAACGACGCAGACGACGGCCGTGTACCAGAGCCAACCCTTCCACGACTATACTTTCATCTTACGGGGTCGGGATCGAGCGGGGAATGTGAGTGGAGACACGGCCGTGACCGTGCCCACATTATTGCTGCCCGAAAAGGCTTACTTGCCCCATATCAGCCGGTAAAAAGAGGGCTGCGGGTTGGTCGGTTGAATGGCCCCCTCCAATGGCAGCGCCAGCCGGAAGAGGGCGCCACCCAATGGGCTGTCTTCCACCGTCAACAAACCGCCATGCGCCTCCACCGCCATTTTGCAAAAGGTTAAGCCCAGCCCCTTACCCCGGCGTGTTTTGGTATCAAGCTGCGCGAATTTTTCAAAGATGCGCTGGCGGTCGGCCACCGGTATCCCTGGGCCGCTGTCGGCCACACTCACCTGCAACTGTCCCCCCTCGACTGTAGCACGCACCTCAATTTCGCCTTGATCCGGCGTCAGTTTGAGGGCATTTGCCAGCAAATTGTGGATGACCCGGCGGATTAAAATCGGGTCTACCATGACCGGCGGCAGCGTCTCTGGCAAAAAAAGCTGTAGCTGCTGTTGATGTTTGTCCGCCAGAATTTGTAGTTCGGCGATTTGTTCACGCAGCACGGGCGCCAGGTCCGTCATGCTTTTGTGCAGTGGCATGACCCCTTCTTCCAGACGTTCTACGTCCAGCATGTCATTGACCAACCCCAACACTTCATCACTGCAATGTTCCAGGTTTGTCAGCAGGTGTGCTTGCTTGGGCGTTACCTCACCCAGGCCACCCCGATGCAGCAAATCTAAGCCGCTGATAACAATGGTCAGGGGGCTTTTCAGATCATGCACAATTAGTTGAATCAGGTCGCTGCGCTGCCGTTTTTCGCGCTGGTATTGGATGGCATGGCGCAGCAGTGGCAGCAGCGTCACCAGCAAAGCGGCCAACAACAGCAGATGAAACAACACCCAGGTTGCTGAACCGGAAATGCCAAAGATCAGGCATAATTCGGCTTGAGCCAGTAAGATAAAGGTAACAGCCAGGTTTCTGTCGGCGCTGTTGTTTCGTAGCCGGCTGAATTGGTCAGAACGCCAGGCGGCCCAGAGCAATAGACCACTGACCAGCATGGTCATGCCCAGGAGCAGCAGTGACCCCCGCTTTAACATTTGGGCGAATGGTTCGGTGTAATGAGAGACAAAACCCAGGTAGGCCAGAAAGACTAGCCCATTGAGGCCAAACAGAGGCCAACGCCAGGTAATCAGTCGTTTTTCGGCAACGGCCGTCCAGCGCACACCCGCTGCCGCAAAATAGAGGCTGCCAGCTGGTAAACTCAACAAGAGCGACCAGACGAAGGCCGGGTGCAGCATATTCGTCAGCAGCAGATAGGGGATGCCGACACTGCTTACCAACAATAAAGAGGCCAGCGCCAGAAAACCAAACGTGAGCAGCACGGAACGGCCGTTTTGGCTTAACCCCAGCCCATGCCGTGTCAGCAAGGCGATGATGACGCCCAATAGACCGGCTAAGGTGCTGGTGTAGTATTGCAGCAGTTCGGGCAGAAAACTTTCGTCGCTAAAATTGGTAAAAAGAGGTAAACGTTGGAAAATAAGAAAAAAGAAAAGAGGCAGGACAAAAATTAGCGTCACTACCCCTTTTCTTTGCGCAAGGGACACAGTGGGTTGCATAGTACCAGAGTAAGGGGTAAGGCTATCAAATTTTCTTACGGAGACAGCAGTGATGGAACCAATTATGCGGGAATTTCCCTACAGTTTTGAAACAGAACGGCTGACGATTCGCGGGCCATTGCCGGGGGACGGCGTGGGGGTGCGCACGGCCGTGCTAGAATCCCAGGCCGAGTTGAAAGAATGGATGCCCTGGGCCATGGAGATTCCCACCGAAGAGGAGTACGAAGTCAAAGTGCGTCAGGGCCAACTGCGCTTCTTGAGCCGTGAAGATTTGTGGATGATGCTCTTGCTGAAAGACAGCGATGTCATCATCGGCGGCAGCGGGCTGCATCGCATCAATTGGGCGGTACCTTGTTTTGAAATTGGCTACTGGGTGCGTACTGCGTATGGCGGGAAGGGGTACATTACCGAAGCGGTGGCGGGCGTTACCGACTTTGCCTTTCAGCAGTTAGGGGCTAACCGGGTGGAAATACGCTGTGATGCGCTCAATGTGCGCAGCGCCGCTGTGCCGCGGCGGTTGGGTTTTACCCACGAAGCCACGTTGATCAACGAAAGCCGCCACCACCTGACGAACGCCTTGCGCGATACGATGATTTTTGCCAAAACCAGCCCGCGCTGATGGGGTGTTCTGTATCGTGTGCGCCCATCACCGGTGATTACGGTATAATCCGGCCTATGCTTGGTAATCAGCGTTTTTATGTAAACATCTCGCTTTTGTTATTGATTTCTCTGGCGGTATTTGGCTGCACGCGGCAGGAGGAGATTGCGCCCACATTGGCGGTGACGCCGCTGCCGACGCCGGTGAGCAATTTGCCACCAACCTTTACGCCGCCCAGTCCCTCTGACCGCCTCTTTCCCACCTTTCCGGCGGTGACGGTGACCCAACGGCCGTTAGCGGCTACCAGCACCCCCATTGATTTTGGCGACACGGCCGTTGAACTTCGTTACACCATTCCTGCGTTAGGGCTAGACCGGCGGCTGCAAGGCAGCATCAGCAGCCAGATTATTGTAGTTGATGAAAGCACCGGGCAGGCGATCAAACGCAGCAACCAGGGGGGGGTGTTGTTGCAATTGCAGCAGGTGTTACGGGAATTGCTGCTGCCCGTGGTACCCGCGGATTGTGCAGGCTGTGTGTTTGTTTCCTATGCCCTGCCCTATTCGGAACAGCAGGGTGAAGGCTGGCTGCGCGATCCGGTGATTTTAGCCAGCATTGAAAATTACATGGCGATCAGCTTAGGCCCGCACTTTCCGCCGGGCACGGTTGCCGGTTTGCGGCGCAGCGCCTCCCCTTTTGCCCCGGCCCATACCATTGCCCTCACGGCCGATGGCCTGTTGTATAGCTGGCTGGCAACTGAAAGCGAGGTTGGCCCGCCTATCGCCGCCGATCCGGCGCTGTTGGCTGCTCTAAACACGCTCTCGTTGGCGTCATCAGGTAATGAATACGTGGCTGCCTGCCTGGGTTCACCGCTGGAGACTTTGTTTGTGCAGCAAGGGGAGCAAGGCCGTACCATCAATCTGGCCTGCCCGGAATATGCGCTGCCCGCGCCGCTGCTGCCGCTGTATGCCGGGCTGGATGCGGCGCTGGCGGAAAAATTGGCGCAGCATGACGAAGTGTTACCGCGCCCGCCCACCGACTTCCCCTTAACGGCCGTACTCGATTACCAGCGCGTAGATGGCGCCCGGTTGACGTTGCATCTGGATGGCACGGCCGTCGTTCAAAGCAGCAGCGGCGACATCTTCACCAGCACCATCACCACCACGCAGCTGATCACCCTGACTAATGATTTGATCGCCAGCGGCGCGGTGCGCACCGGGTTGCATACCTTTCAGGGTGATTCCCCCAGCGTCATCACCAATACGGACGGCCTCACCCTGACTGTGACAGCCACGCCCAAACCGCCCCGTACCCACCTGCTGGTGCGTGGGCCAGGCGGCGTCTATGATGGTGAATGGTTCAATACGGCGAATGTAGCCCAACTGGCTGCCCTCAACAGCCTGTTGGATGAATTACTTAATCTGGCGGTTCTGCCGGAAGAGGCAGAAACACCACCAGGCGCCGAGACGGGGACGCCTGCGCCAACGGACGCGGCGGAACAAACGGCCACGCCGGAGGCTACGGCCACTCCCTCTCCTCCATCTCCTTGATAAGCGGACCTGCCGGGTTTGCCAATCTGCCAGGTCTTAAGGAAGGCTCATGCAAGCACTTTATTTACAATCAGGCCAACTGGCTTTCCAGCCCCATCATCCCCAACCGACGCCCCAAAGCGGCGAGGCGCTGATCCGGGTGCGGCTGGCGGGCATTTGCACTACCGATCTGGAAATTGTGAAGGGATATGTGCCCGGTTTCCAGGGGGTGTTGGGGCATGAATTTGTGGGGGAGGTCATCGCCTCATCAAATGAGGGCGCGCCGGACGAGAAGTGGCACGGCCGTCGTGTCGTGGGCAGCATCAACCTGGGTTGTGGCCTCTGTCCGGTGTGCCTGGGGCATGGCCCGGAACATTGCCCGCAGCGCCGGGTGCTGGGCATCATCCAGAAAGATGGCGTTTTTGCCGATTTTGTCACGCTGCCGCTGGCAAATTTATTGGAAGTGCCGCCGGAAGTGCCCGATGAAGCAGCTGTATTTACCGAACCGTTAGCGGCGGCGCTGCGCATTCGGGAGCAGGTGGTGGTGCGGCCCACGGCCCACGCCGCGGTGGTTGGGCCGGGGCGGTTGGGTTTGCTGGTGGGGCAGGTATTGGCGCTGGCAGGCACGGCCGTGACCATGCTCGGCCGGACGCCGCCATCGCTGGAACTGCCCGCGCGCCTGGGGCTGCACACCGGGTTGGCCCATGATTTTGCGGACAACAGCTTTGATCTGGTGGTGGAGGCAACTGGGAATGCGGCCGGTTTTGCCCAGGCGTTGCGGCTGGTACGGCCGTTGGGTACGCTCATTTTCAAAAGCACCTATGCCGGGGACAGCCGGTTGAACCTGACCAAACTGGTGGTGGGCGAAATCACCGTTGTCGGTTCGCGCTGCGGTCCTTTTGCGCCGGCGCTGCGGTTGTTGGCCCAAGACGCCGTGAATGTGGGCGCGCTCATTGACGCCGAATACCCACTGGCCGAGGGGCTGGCTGCTATGGCCCACGCCGCTCAACCAGGGGTGCGGAAGGTGTTGTTACGGCCGTGATCCGTGACCCGTAAACTGATTATGGATTACGCTCCAAGGAGAGATATGACTACCAATTGCCATTTGGAAACCTTAGCCGTCCATGCCGGGGTGGAGCCGGACCCGGTGAGTGGGGCGGTGATGACGCCCATTTACCAGACGTCTACCTATGCCCAGGCCGATGTGGCCGTGCATAAGGGATATGAGTATTCGCGCACCGATAACCCCACCCGCACGGCGCTGCAACAGGCGTTGGCGGCGCTGGAAGGGGGGCAGCACGCCCTGGCCTTCGCCTCCGGCATGGCGGCCATAGATACCATCCTGCGCCTGATTCAGCCGGGAGAACATGTACTCAGCGGGAATGATGTGTACGGCGGCACGTTCCGCTTGTTTGACAAGGTGCTGTCTGGGTATGGTTTGCAGTTTAGCTTTGTGGATACGACGGATGTGACGGCCGTGCAAGCGGCCATGCAGCCCAACACCCGCCTGGTCTGGCTAGAGACGCCCACAAACCCCATGCTGCGCCTGACGGATATTGCCGCCATCGCCCACATTGCTCATGCGGGCGGGGCCTGGTTAGGGGTGGACAATACGTTTGCTTCGCCGGTGCTGCAACGGCCGTTGGCTTTGGGCGCAGATTTTGTGCTGCATTCCACCACCAAATACATTGGCGGCCATTCGGACGTGGTGGGCGGGGCGGTGGTGTTGAATGATACGGCCGTGTACGAGCGGCTGAAATTTTTGCAGAACGCTATTGGCGCTGTGCCGGGACCGATGGATTGTTTCCTGACGCTGCGGGGTATCAAAACGCTGGCGCTGCGCATGGCCCAGCACTGCCATAACGCGCAGCAGGTGGCGCACTTTTTGGCCGATCATACGGCCGTGAGCCACGTCATTTACCCCGGCCTGGAAAGCCACCCGCAGTATGAACTGGCGCGGCGGCAGATGGCCGGGCCGGGCGGCATGATCTCATTCATTTTGCATGGCGGCGAGGCGGCGGCCCGGCTGGTGGCGCGGGAGACAAAGCTGTTTACGTTGGCGGAATCATTGGGCGGCGTAGAGTCGCTGATTGAACTACCCGCACCGATGACCCACGCCTCCGTGGCCGATTCGCCGCTGGCGATTGACCCCGGTCTGGTGCGCATTTCGGTGGGCATTGAACATGCGGCTGACCTGATCGCCGATTTACAGCAGGCGTTGGGGCAGATCCGCTAAGAACGCGAAGGGCTTCGTGAAAGACTCGAAGAAGCGCAAAGTGATCGTTTGAAAATAACTTAGCGATTTTGTAATTGGGTAATTGAGTAATTGAAGCAGCCAATTACTCAATTACTCAATTACATACTTACTGCATGGTTACCAACTTATTTTTGCGCGCTTACAAAGAATATGCGATATGTAAAAGCAGTTATCGGGTTGTTACAGGAGTCGATGGCCCGCTGGGGGCGGGACAAGGGGCACCTGATGGCGGCGGCGCTGGCCTATTATATGATTTTTGCCCTGGCGCCGCTGCTGGTGATTGTCATTGATATTGCCGGGGCTATTTTTGGCGAAGCGGCCGTGCAGGGGCAGCTATTTGCTTCTCTGGAGGAGATCGTGGGAGCGGAGACGGCGGCGTTTGTGGCGCTGCTGGTAGAAAATGCCTCCACGGCAGCGGCGGGGCGTATTGTGGCTGTTGTGGGGGGGGGGCTACTGCTCTATGGCGCGTCGAACGTCTTTTACCAGTTAAAAATGGCCCTCAATCTTATCTGGCGCATCAGTCCCGAACCGAAAAACGGGTTTATCCATTACATCAAGACCCGGTCGCTGGCGCTGTTTATGGTGCTGACGTTGGGGTTTTTGTTTGTGCTGGCTTTTGCGCTGATGTTTGCCCTGACCACGTTGGGCGATTATCTGGTGGTCTGGCTGCCAGCGGTGGGGCGGCTGGCAGCGTTTTACCAGTTTTTTGTGATTTTGCCGTTGATGGTTGTGCTGGTGGCGCTGCTGTTCAAGATTTTGCCGGATGCGCATCTGGCCTGGCGAGATGTGTGGCTGGGGGCAGCGGTAACGGCCGTCTTGCTGCTGGTTGGTATTCAAGTTTTAAGTTTTGCTATTACCCGTTTCTTCACCGGGTCGGTTTACGGGGCGGCCGGTTCACTGGTGGTGCTGCTCTATTTTGTTTATTACTCGGCGCAGATGTTGTTTTTTGGGGCGGAGTTTACCTATGTGTATGCCAACAAGTATGGCTCGCAGGTACGGCCGTTTGCCCACGCCACCGTTTTAATTCGTGAGGCCCGCCAGGGGCCGGAAGAACCGGTTTATGCCATGCCGGTTTACACCACGCCGCCGGCTGCCTCCCACACGGCCGTGCCCGAAACACCCACCCGCCGCCTGGAATTACGCGCCGCCCTGGGGCTGGTCGGGGCGGCGGTGGTGTTGTTTATCGCTTTTTTGTTGGGGCGGAAGACCTCTTAAGGTGTAATGGGGTAATTACCCAATTACACCATTACCATTTCCCTTTGTGCCGCCTCTTTCATCAGCCCTGCCAGCAAGTAATAGGCTTCCGTCCAGGCGGCGGCGACGGCGGGCGTCCAGCGGTCGCCTAACTGTTGTTCCAGTGTCCAGAATAAGGCTTTGCCAAAAGTGTGGTAATGTTCGGGACGTACCCCATAGGCCACATGTCGTTTGCCCAGTTGCTTCACGGCCGTCACCATCAACTCTGGTTCGCTTAACCCCCCCACCGCCACGTGCAGCGCCGCCAGGAAACGCAGCCCTTGTAGCGTCAGGTCGTGTGTAAACAACGGCCGTAACGTTGGGTCTAGGGTGAAGAGGCGGTCATAAAAGATGACGGCCGTTGCCGCTGGCTCTATTTGGACCAACGTCTCTTGCACCAGGGCAATGGCATCTAGTTTCATGGAGCGCATCAGACCTGACAGGTTTTCAAAACCTGTCAGGTCTACGTCTATTAGTTTGTATTCAACGACATGATCAGGTAGACCTCAGACTCGTTGGTCGGGTTTACATTGCGGATTAGTGTCAGGATTTGTTTGCCCTTGTTCCAGGAAGCCATTTGGAATAAGTCGTTACTGGTATTGACCGATTCCAGGATGCCGCTGGCCAGATTGCCGCCGGGGCCGCCCATGCCGCTGTCCCAACCGGCGCCGTCTAGCTCTTTGTCGTAATAGCTCTTGACCTGGTCCCAGGTGGTACCTTCGGGCAGGCGGTAGGCCATTTGCTCAATGCTGCCACCCACGCCGATGTTGGCGCGCAGGCTGGCATCTTGGGACATATTGTTGACCAGGGTGTCAGCGATGGGGTCTTCACCGGGTTGTAAAGCGGTGGCATTGGGGTAAGCGGGAATATCATTGACGGTAGCCGGTTTGCTACCACAGGCTGCCAGCAACAAAGCCAGCAGTGCGCACAAGACAAAAACGACGGGAATTCTTGATTTCATGGTATTGCTCCTTGTTTTGATCCGCGAAGGGCGAAAAGGGTTCTCTTTGCGTCGCCGCGGTTCGGCGTTCATTTGTTTTCGTGAACGCATGGGTAAGATGAGGGTAGGATAGGGTACGGCCGTCCGGCCTCTGTCCGAAATCCGTCCGATTTGGCACAATTGTCTGATTGGGAAGCTGATGTCATGCTACGGTGTTAGAGATTGGAGATGCTTCAATCTCCAACACTAATCGCCTCAGGAGGAAAAGCAGATGAAAGAAAAAGTGATCGGCGCGCTAACAATGAGTGCGGACACCTATACGGCCTTGAAAGCAGACGAAAAAGCCACCACACAGGCGCTTCTCGTCGTCATTATGGCGGCTATCTGCTCAGCCATTGGCGGGGGGTTGTTGGCCAGCAGCATTCCGGTGGGGTTTGGCTCTTTGTTGTTGTGGGCAGTAGTATCGTGGCTGTTATGGGCCGACGCCGTTTACCTGATTGGCGTGAAGGTGTTTAAGGGGGAGGCGACGATGAGCCAGGTCATGCGGGTGTTGGGTTTTGCTTACGCCCCGGCTGCCTTCAACATCTTTTCTTTTATCCCCCTCATGGGCATCATCATCCAATTTCTGGTGGCCTGTTGGTTAGTGGTTTCCTTCTATTTTGCCACCCAACACGTCCTGGCTCTAAGTGAAGGTAGTAAAGCAGCCATAACCGTGCTGGTGGGCTGGTTTATTTACCTGATTGGACTGGGGGTAGTAATCAGCTTTTTAGGTACGCTGGCAGGGGTATGAAGTTCGCAATCCGTAATGCGTAATGCGTAATGCGTAATCCGTTAACCGTTATCGGCTTACGGCTTACGGCTTACGGGTCACGTACTACGTGACTTCCACCACCAGCAGCGTCATATCATCAAACTGCTCGGCGTTGCCCTGATACGCTTCCAGGTCGGCAAAGATGGCCTGGCAAAAGGTTGTCAGTGGCAGGTAGGCATGTTGCTGCACAACGGGGAAGAGATGGGCGGGGCTGAAGATACGGCCGTGTTCATCCACCACATCCGTCAATCCATCGGTATACAGCACCAGCCGGTCGTTCATTTCTAACGCGAACTCTTCCTCCGATAGCTGCAAATCATCCACCCCTGGAAATCCCAAAAAGAGGCCGTTACCACCCAATCGCTGTATATTCCCCTGTCGCAGTAGCACCGGGTAATCATGCCCGGCGCGAGCATATGTCAGGCGGCGGGCGGGCATATCTACTACCCCGTAAAAGACGGTGACAAACATGTCGCTCTCCCCCAGCGTCAGCAGCAGGCGGTGGACATTTTGCAGCACACGGGCGGGTGAACGTTCGCGGCGCGCTTCGGCGAAGATCAGGCTGCGTGTCAGCGCCATGTAGAGCGCCGCGGGCATGCCCTTATCGGATACGTCGCCAATCACCAACCCTACCACGTCGGCGTCCAGCAAAATCACGTCGTAGAAGTCACCGCCGACGTGACGCGCCGGGCGATTGAGGGCGGCAAAGCTGTAGCCGGGCGTCAGGGGGAAGATGTGGGGTAACATGCTCTCTTGCACCTGCCGTGCCAGGTCTAGCTCCTGTTCCAGCCGCTCCTTTTTGACAATTTCCGCCTGAGCCGCTTCTAGCTGGTGGATATGGTCTTGCAGGGTGGTGATCAACCCGGCGCGCTGAATGGCCAGCGCCGCCTGGTTGGCAAAAGTTTCCAGCAAGGCCACCTTGCCGGGGGCAAAACTGTTGTGCTGGGTGGTGTGGACGATCATGGCGCCCACCGGCTGGCCCTGGGCGATGAGGGGCAACCGCAGCCCGGCGCGTATAGGAAGCTGCCCGGCTGCCGGGGGATGAGGGGCAATGCCGGGTGGAAAATTGGGAAAAGGGGTCACGGCCGTGTCCCCATCAAACACCTCGGCAGCCGAAACCTGGCGCGTCACGTGGCTTTTATCCCAACCGGTAAAGGCCAGGATGTCGGCCGTTTCCGGCGAGCGCAAGTAGTACAACACGGCCCGGTCAGCGTCACACAGGCCATAGGTATGGCGGCAAACGTGGTGGGCCAGTTCGGCCAGCCCCTGGGTGCTGATGAGCGCCTGCCCCATTTCTTGCAGCGAGATCAGGGCTTCGGTGCGTTGCTGCAAAACGCGGTTGGCGGCTTCCAGTTCCAGCAATTTGGCCCGGAGCGTCTGGTTGGTCTGGCGCTGGGCGTGTTCGCTGGCGGTGAGCAGGTTGTAGGTGCGGCGCAGTTGGTCAGATTCCAGACTGAGGACGTCATCCAGGCAGATATGACCGGCCGCCGCCAGCCGCAGCACATACTCTTCTAATGGTAACAAACTGGTTTGGGCAAATAACGTTTCGACTTGATCGGGGGCGCGGAAAATGTCGAAGGCGGTGATTTCGGTTTTTTGACGGCCGTGTCCCTCACGGCCGTGTCCCTCACGGCCGTGTCCCTGACACTGTTCACAGCCTGCCGCCCGGTAAAAGGTGGGCGCGCCCGTTGCGGGCGTAACCGCCGCCAGGTCTGGATAATGGGCCAGCCGCTCCGTCAACGCGGCGGGCAAAGCGGCAACGAGCTGGCGGCAGTGGGGGCAGAGCATGGGCAGCCGTTGCACGGCGACCACCCACCGCAGCGCGGCCAACTGCGCCTGGGTCGCGCCCCAATCCAGCAAAACGCGGGCCACCTCTGCGCCGTGAAAGATGGTGTCCAGAGGGGCCAACACGCACAATCCCTGTTGGGCGGCTGCCAGGGCGGGTACGGCCGTGTCCGCATTCAGTTGATCAATGACGAGCAGGGACGGCCGTTGGCTGACGGCCTGGGCAATGGCTCCTTCGCAGGTGTACACGCCGCGCACCAGGGTAAACTGCACCCGCCGCCGTAGCTGGCGCGGCAGCCGTACTGTCTCTTTGTGTTCGGTGATGACGATGGCCCGCGCTGTGGGGTCGGCCTCCAATAGTTGGCGCAGCAGAATGCGGAAAATGGCGGCACGGCCGCTGGGCAGAAAGCCGGCCACGCCATCCGGCTGGTGCGGGTCTGACCCGGCCACGATAATCAAACCGGCGTCGGTGGCGGCGAGTTGGTCCATGAGGGCGTCCAGTTGGGGTAAGTGCAGGAAATCCTTGAGTTCGAGCATCCGTGTGTTTCAGATTGGTTCAATCTTGGAGATCGAACCAATTTCTACCAGGTCTGTTTTGAACGATGATGAAGTGTGCCCTCAATCTTCGTTCCCGGCAACCAACCTCGCAATACAACATTTTAGTGAGGAGATTGGTTGGTGGGGGGTACGGCCGTGAGGGAATTGAAGAGGGGATGCAAATTAGCCGGTAGTGACCCCGTTTCATGTTATCATTTCACTGAGGTGAAATGATGACATTGATAGTTGAAGCACAATCTCCCCCTTTGCAGTTTGATCAGGATGGCATCATTCGCGTTGGCGGTACAAGGGTTACATTGGATGTCGTTGTTCGTGCGTTCAATCAGGGACACACGGCCGAGGAAATTGCCAGTCATTACCCGGCTCTGAAACTGGCCGACGTTTACGCGGTCATTTCTTACTACCTGAATAACCAGACGGCCGTGAATCATTACCTGCACCAGCAAAAAGAAGCCGCCGCGGAAATCTGGCATACGATTGAATCTGCGCCTGATTATCGGCTATTCCGCGAACGTTTGCTGGCACGCCACCAGGCCGCTGCAAAACAATGGCCAAATGAAATTCGCAGCCGACGAGAACTTCGACAATCGCATCCTGCGTGGTTTGCTACGTCGCCAGCCAGATTTGGATGTCATGCGGGTTTAGGATATGGAGATAGCTGGCGCTACTGATCCCATCGTTCTGGAATGGGCTGCGCGTGAAGGGCGTATCCTGCTAACTCGCGATGAAAAACGGTTCCCATTTATGCTTACGAACGAATAGGAACTGGAGAGTTGGCAGCCGGTGTCATTGTGGCCAGCGACACACTGTCTATCAGCTCAGTAATTGAAGATCTACTCCTCATTGTAGCTTGTAGTTCAGCAGAGGAGTGGATAAACCAGGTTCAACGCTTACCACTTTAGTATCTCCTTCGCCCTTTCTTTAGCAGCTATTAAAGCACGGCAGCCGTGAGGGGATTGGTTGGGGTGGGGGTACGGCCGTATAATTCCCACATGTGCGTTGCGCAAAACAGGTGCGGCGGGAACACCAACCATAGCAAGCACCAGTAAGATGACAATGTGTAAAGCAAAAATATAAATGGCAGCTAGAAGAATAAACCTGGAAGGTTCACGGCCGTACCCCATTCCCCCTCCATAATCCCCCACAGACCCGAAGGGTTTTCCCAAACCCTTCGGGTCTTTTGCTCATCAACGGCCGTCTACTCCACAATCGTAAACAGCAGGCCGGCGGCACGGCCGTTCACCTCAGGGAAGTACGCTTCTTTGGCAAACGTGGGCATCACCTGGTATGTACCGGGGATGAAGGTGTTCAGCGTGTAGCTGTATTGGTACGTGCCTGCCGGTAAGAAGCTGGCCAGGAAGACGATCTTCTCATCCCGGTATTCCACCCGGTCAAACAACCACCAGCCCCAATAACCCCACAGATAGTCGAGCGGGATGGGGCCATCACCGCTGTCTGTGGGCGTGGTGGCCAGGTTCGGGTCTACCGCTTCCGCGCCGGCCGGGATGGGGTCTTCGATGACGGCGTGCAGCAGGTCGTTTTCCGTCTGGATGGTGACAACCACGCGCACCGATTGGCCCGCTTTAATCTGGGTAATTGGGGCGCAGGTTGCCACGTCCGGGTCACAGGCGGCGTCAAAGTAGGCGCGTTCCACGTGGATGCCACGATTGATGGCGCTGACCTGGCTGGCGTCTACGGCCGTGTTCAGGTGCATGGTGTAATAGAGTGTGCCATCCCCCGCGCCGCGCCGGAACTCAAAGAAGTTGGGGTCGTCGCTGAACAGGCCGGGCACGGGAACCGTCACCTGGCGGCTGTCGGCGATGTTTGCGCGGCTGAATGACCCATCGGCCGTAGGCTGCAAATTCACCTGCAAACCATAATCGTAGTTGGCGTCCAATTCGCTGGTGGCGGCCAGCCACTCCGTCAGGCCAAAGATACCCCAGGCAGATTCATGTGTGGTTGGCCAGACGCTGGCGGTGCGGGCGGCCATCAGCCAGCGCACCGCGCCTGGCGCCAGGGCGTTGTCCGGCTGCCAAAGCGCCAGGGCGTTAATGACCATGGCTGTGCCGCGAATGTCGCTGCTCAGGTTGCGGTAATCCTGGCTGACATCTTCCCAATGTGTGCCGGTGGCGGAAGCGATGGCGCTGCCACTGAGATCGGCGATGAGGGCGTCTGCGTTCTGGTTACTGTCGGTCAGGTGATAGGCCATCAGCAGCAGCGCCTTGCCATACGGATCCAGCAGGCCACGCGCTTCGGTGAACAGATTATCCAGTTCCGCATTCACATCCACGCCCAATTGAGCCAACACGTAGAGGAAAAACGCCTGCCGGTTGGCGTCGGAAGCGGTACGGAAGTTTTCTGGGCGGCCTAGCTGCCGCACCAGGTAGTTACCTGATTTTTCCAGCATGGCCTCGTCTACGGTAAAGCCGATCTGGCGGGCTTTGGCCAGCCCCAGCAGGGCGTAGGCCGTGATCCAGGGGTCGCTATCGCTTTCAAAACACCAGCTCCAGCCGCCATCGCTTTGTACCAGCGCCGTTAACCGGCTTATGCCGGCGTTGATCATCGCCGCCGGTTCGTCGCCAAATTGGGCTTCCACTTCGGGGGCATTGAGCCGGGTCGTCAGCGTTTTTACAGCCACGTTGGGCAGCATTTGGTCGGCAATGGCTGCCGGGCAGTCGGCCAGGAAATCCATGTTGTTGTGCAGGCGAATGCTGTCCAGCAGGGCCGCTGCCAGCGACGGGCTGAGTACTACATCCACATTGCCCTGATCCATGTCTACACCGGGCGGCAGTAAAATAGCTTCCACACGGCTGCCGGGCGCGGTCAATTCGCCGGACGTGCCCACGATGTCCTGGGCGTTGTAGCGGTAGATGGGGATGAGATTGTCTGGGCCAACGCCGAAGGTGGGTTTGGTGGCGTCTGTGTAGCCGCCGCCGCTGACGCGGAAGGTGAGGTCGGCAAAGGCCTGGCCATCTACGAATTGGGCGTCGTTCACGGCCGTATCCCAGCGCACCAATGTCTGCCCATGAGCGGGTACGTTTACCGTTTGCTCCGCCGGGCTGTTCAATGTGACGCCGGTTGCGGCCAGGTTGATGGCTGTTTCAATGGCGCTGTCCGTATTGTTGTTGATGATGGCGCCAATTTGCAGCGTGTCACCCACCGTCAGGAAGCGGGGGGTAACGGGGCGGATGAGCAGCGGCAGGGTGGTGACGATGTCGGCGCTGTTCTGGCCCACCAGGGTATCGGCGGTGTTGGCTTTGCTAGAGAGCCGCCAGGTGGTCAGGTTATCGGGCAGGGTGATTTCCACGGTGGCCCGGCCGTCACTGTCGGTGAGCAAATTGGCCTGCCAGAAGGCGGTGTCGCGGAAGTCGCGGCGCACGTCGTCTTCTTCTTCCAGAGCAACGGATTCGGCCGCGGCCATATCGCCGCCGCCGCCGCCCAGGCCGCCGCCGGGCAGCGGGATTTCGATGGGCAACCCTTCACCGGAGATGAAGAGGCCACCGCCGGTCTGGCTGCGATAAGGCTGCCGTTCGTAGAAGGTGTCCAGGATGGGCGGTGCGTTGTCCGGTAAGAGCGTCAGCACGGCCAGGTCTACCAGCGCCAGGGAGAGGTCGGCGGAGACGGGCGCGCCGGTGTGGTCGGTGGTGCGGATGTCGAAGACGGCCGTGCCGTGCGGTTCCAATACCGATTCACGCGGCGTTAGTTCAATATTGACGTTGAAGATGGCCGGGTTGACCACCAGTTCGGCAATGCCCAGCCGGATTTCGGCGTAGGGGTTGGCGGGGTTGGTGGGGTCGGTGGGTTTCACGGCCGTGATCGTCACAAACGCATTGGGCGCAAAGATATCGGTCAGGGGGATGCTGATGATGTCGCTATTGGGCTGCAAGGTCACAATGCGTTGGCTGATGAGGCTGCCCCGTTCCAACGTCACCCAGGCCTGCACAGGCACGGCGAAGGGGTTTTGCACCAACACCTGGGCGGTATCCCCGACCACGTATTCAGTGCGGTCAGGGATGAGGTCCATGGCCTTGTCATAGGGGTCGGTTTGCCAGGCGATACGGCCGTCGGCCGTTACCCAGACGTAGGTGCTGCTCAGGTTGGTGCGCCCAGAGCCATCGGTGTACGTAGCTACCGCCAGGTAAGAGCCGCCTTGATCGGGTGTAAAGGTGGCTTTGGCGATTCCCTGCGCATCGGTCGTGACGCTGGTACGGGCCACTTCGGTGTCGGTGGCGTTCCAGGCGGTGTAATACATGCCGTAATCCTGGGTGCGTACCGGCGTCCAGTCCCGCCGGTAGAAAACAATCTCGATGTTTTGGTTGGCGACTCGTTCGCCGTCCCAGTTGACCGTTTTCACTTCCACTTCGGCTTGCTGACCGGCAGCCACGAAGCCGGTGAGGGCGCGGATACCGGCGTAGGTTTCAGCGGCGTGGAAGGTGACTTCGGCGCGGCTGGTGACGGGCAGGTTGGAGATGTCTTGTACGGTGGCTTCAATCCGCACCTGGCGGCTACCAGGATCGCTGTTTTGCAGCAGGTCGGCGGGCAGGGTAATGGCGAGACGGCCGTTGCCATCTGTGACCCCTTCGCCGCTGCCCACAAAGTTTTCACCCCTATAGAAGAAGCCGGGGTCTTCATAATTGAAACCGCCACAGTCTGTCCAGCAGTAATAAGGGCCGGGGAAGTCAGGGTAGAAGGCGTCTTCGTAGATGCTCCAGGTCACCGACAGGTCGGCGGCGGTGCCGCCAAAGAAGTATTCAGCTTGCAGCGTCACATCCACCGGCTCGCCGCGCAGGGCATCCGTTGACGCTGGCGTCAGTGTCACCAGAAATTCGGGGCGGCGGTATTCGGCGACGGTGAAATTGACATAGGCGCGCCAGTTAAAACCCTGGCTGCCCAGGCTGATGGTGTAGCTGCCCAATGGCCCATTTTCGGGAATGACAAATTCACCGTTGAAGGTGCCATCCGGTTGGGTGGTGACGGTGACGTATTCGTTTAGCTCATTTTGGCCGGTATAGTCATAGAAGGAGATGTTGAGTTCCAGACTGAGTGTTTCGCCGGGCAGGAAGAAACGGCCGTAATCATTCTCCCGCACAATCCCTTTGTAATAGACGGTATCACCGGGGCGATAAATGGGCCGGTCGGTGTACAGGTAGCCAAACAGGGGTGATTGATCGTCAGAAGCGGCGCTAATGCCAAAGCTCCAGGGGGCGGTATTGCTGTTCCAGTTGCTATTACCGGCGCCAAAACCGGTTTCACCGGGGGCATTGCTAATGACGGTGACGCCTTCCAGGTAGCTATTGGCGGGCATGTAATCAAAGCGGGCCAGACCGTTGGCATCGGTCACGGCCGTGCCCACGCGCACCCCTTGGGCATTATAGAGCGTCAGATTGCGGTTGGCGGCCGGCTGGCCGCTGCCGATGTCCGTCGTCCACACATACACATCGCCAAACATCTCCTTCACCACCACATTGGTATCGGCGATGATCAGAACGTTTTGTTGGTTCTGCCACCACCGGGTATCTTCCTGTAATTCATCGGCTAACAGCCGGATGAGGTAGATACCGGTTGGTAAGACGCCGCCATCGGCCAGGGGGAGGGTGATGACGCCCACTTCGTTGCGCGGGGTGGTGATGGGCAGCTCCCAGGCGCGTAGTGGCGCACTGGCAGGGGAGTAGTCGCGCACATCCCAGGGATTGTTCAGCAGATTGAGTGGCAGTCCCAGATTGTAAAGTTGCACATCAATGGCGGCGACGTTGTTGTGAATAATGTCTACCTGGGTGGGGAAACTGGTGCTGAGTAGACTTTGGTTAGGCGGTAAATTGAGGGAAGCGATGGGCGGCGTACTGGGTGAGCGGAACGTCCACTCATAGGGCGCGCCCAAGGTGTTGCCATAGGGGTCAGCGGCCGTACCGGGTACGATGACCCGGTATGACGTGTTGGGCTGGAATGTGAAATCTACAAAGACGCCATTTGACCAGGTATCTATATGGTAACGAGGCGGTACGGCGGGGGCGGGGAAAATGCTGATTTTGCCCTCGACGGTGTCCCAATTCATAGGCGCGGCAAACTGAATGTTCACGCCACGATCCCACTGTTCGGCCGTTTGCCCGGCGCGGGGATAGACGCTGCTGATGGCGGGGAAGGGATTGGTGTTATAGGTGAAGGAAACGTCTTCACCCAGGGCGGCCTGCCCGCTGGCAGCGCCCGCGGACGCGCCAATGACAAATTCGTACTCTGTCTCCATGTCCAGCAGTTCCTGGGGGGTGACGCCAACCACACGATCTCCTTCCACCCAATTAAACGCCAGCCGGGGAGCACTGCTGCCCCCTTCCAGGGCAATAGCTGCTTCGGTAACGGCCGTGTCCATGGGCATATTGAAGGTGACGGTGAAAGTGGTATCGGGGGCGATGGCGGTCGTCTCCTCCGGGAAGATGGTGACCACGTCAGGATTGAGGGTGGTGAATGACCAGCTAAAGGGGGCGGCCATTTTCACGCCTACGACGTCGGTTAGCGCCGGGTCTACTCTGACGCTGTAGGTGGTAGCGCCGGCCAACGGGGGGTCGGGGATAAAGCGGTAGATGCTGGTGGATGTCCATTCGCCGCGCCCGGTGGCGGGTGGGTCAAAGGCGAGCGGCTGCGGTAAATCAGCCTGCTGCCCGGTGCTGACCAGGGGCACTACGGGCCGGTTGAACATGACGGTGATAGCGCCGTCGGTGGGCACACCGGCGGTGTCGTCGGCGGGCAATACCTGGCTGACGGCCAGGTCGCCGGCGGTTTGCAACAGCAGTTGGATGGGCACTTCCAGCGGACGGCCGTTTTGCCCCTCGGCGCGGTTGTCAATGCTGATGCGGTAAAGCTGCTTGCCGCTAAAATCAGTTCGGGGGGTGAAGATGACGGTATCGGGCCGGGGCCAGCTAAAGTCGCCGGTGACGGCCGTGCCGTCTTCTTCGGCAGCTACGGACATGGCCTGTTCAACGGAGGTCTGATCCATTGGCTGGTCAAAGCGGATGGTGATCGCTCCGTCCAGCAGCAGTTCTTCGCCGGGCAGCGGGCTGCTGTCTATCACCTGGGGCGACCAGGTGATGTCGGCCGGGTTGATGGTGGTGGGGGCAAGGGGTTCACCGGGCGGCGGCGTTTCGCCGGGGGCCAGGGTGGGGCGGGGGGGGGGGGTGTTGGTGGGCACGGCCGTGGGCACGGCGATGGTGGGTACCGGCGTGGGCAGCGGTTCCTCTTTGCGGCAGGCGGCTATGACCAGCAAGAATAAAATAAAAGTAAGTAGGACGTGTTTACGCATGATCTTGTTTTCTCCTGAATTACAGGTTGGGGTGTAAGAGAGTGGGAGATTAAGAGTTTGTTCCCTGTCATCTATCTACCTGGCCCCTCATCAAGACAACCTGTTTGTTGTTAACCGTTTTATTGGATGCTGTTCCATTATCGTGAATTGCGTATGTGTTGGAAGCCAACGGCCAGGCTGCGAATACATCACAATCACACGGTACAGCCCTACGTGGTATGTCGTATTACATAGGGGAAGTGTAACAGACGGTTGTAATTAAAAACAACTGAACAATGTCAGAAAGGTGTGCGGAGGTCTGGTGACAAGTCGTGCCAGGCAAGGGGCAGAACCATTTTGATTGACCAATGTTGTACAGCCCCTTGCCTGACGCCGCCCACATATCATCTAAAAATCTGATCACCCTGGTAATTAACCACGTGGCAACGATAAAGGGATTATGATACCATGTCACTATGATTGATTGTCGTAGGGTGAGTTGCTAAAGGGTGTGTTTCATTTCGGTTGGTAATAGAACAAGGGATGGGCAGGGTTTGCGGATTTGCTTTTTGACTTACCCTAATCCGTAAATCCTGTAAATCTGTGTTCTAGTGACGATTCAACTCGTTTGAAACACACCCTTTGCTAAATCGCCCTTCGGTGAAGGAGAATTCCCATGACGACCATGAACAGACCGGCGGGCGTGCGCGGGTTTAACAGCGAAATGCAGCGCATTCCCCAGGAAGCGACGGAAACAGAACGTATGGAAGCCCTGATCAAGACCATCAGCAGCTATATTGAGCATTATCATGGCGGCGAGGTGGAAATGGTTGGGTATGTGGATGATGTGGTCACGGTGCATTTGTCTGGCGCGTGTGAGGGGTGTAATCTGGCTCCGGTGACGCTGCACGGCTGGGTAGAGGGCACGGTGAAGCAGTTTTTTCCGCAGGTGAAGGCGGTGGTGGCGGTGTGATCCGCGTGTGTTTGTAGTAGGCGATTTATCGCCCTCTGACGGCGATAAATCGCCTACTACGAACGTGAAAGGCAAGGCATGATGGCTGAAGACGAAAAGAAGAACGGTAACGATAAAGAGAAAGAGAAGGACGAGAAATACCCGACGCCGGAGGACAAAATTTCGGTGACGCAGCACACGGCCGTGATTGACGGCCGTGAACTTTCCTACACCGTCACCTGCGGCACCATTGTGCTGAAGGAGGAGGCGGAAAAGGAGGGCAAGTCGGAGGGGGAAAAGGCGAAGGCCAGCGTCTTTTTCATTGCCTATACGCTGGATGGGGTGGAGGAGGTGGGGTCACGGCCGTTGACCTTTTCCTTCAATGGCGGCCCTGGCTCTTCCTCCGTGTGGCTGCATCTGGGGCTGCTGGGGCCGCGCCGGGTGGAGACGATGGACGGTGGGCAGCAGCTGCCGCCGCCCTACAAGATGGTCAACAACGACTTTTCGCTGCTGGACCAAAGCGACCTGGTCTTTATTGATCCGGTCAGCACCGGCTTCAGCCGTGCCGTGCCCGGCGAAAAGCCAAAGGATTTTCATGCTTTTAAGAAGGACATTGAGTCGGTGGGGGATTTTATCCGGCTGTATGTGAGCCGGTACGGCCGTTGGACTTCGCCCAAGTTTTTGATCGGCGAGAGCTATGGCACGACCCGCGCCGCCGGGTTGTCTGGCTACTTGCAAGAGCGACACGGCCTGTATCTGAACGGCATTATGCTTGTTTCTGTTGTCCTTAATTTCCAGACCATTCGCTATCCGGTGGGCAATGATTTGCCCTACATTCTTTACCTGCCCTCGCTGACGGCGACAGCCTGGTATCACCAAAAACTGGCGGCTGATTTGCAGGCGGATTTGCAGAAGACGTTGGACGAGGTGCGCCAATTTGCCCTCACTGATTACACGCTGGCGCTCATGCAGGGATCGGCGCTTTCGGCAGCAAAACGCGCCCAGATTGAGAAGAAGCTGGCGCGGTATACCGGTCTTTCGTTGGCCTATGTGCAGCGGTGCAACTTGCGCCTTCACTACATGCGTTTTTGCAAGGAACTGCTGCGGGACGAGGGCAAAACGGTGGGGCGGCTGGACAGCCGATTTACGGGGTATGACCGGGATGCGGCGGGTGAGTTTTTTGAATATGATCCCAGTATGGCGGCGATTATGGGGCCGTACACGGCCGTGTTCAACGATTACGTGCGCCGTGACCTGAAATTTGAAAGCGATCTGCCCTATGAAATTCTCACCGGGCGCGTCTGGCCCTGGAACTATGAACCCCACCAGAATGAGTTTGTGAATGTGGCCGAAACGCTGCGTAAAGCCATCACCGGCAATCCCTTCCTCAAGGTGTTTGTGGCGAATGGCTACTATGATTTAGCCACCCCTTTCCTGGCCACGGAGTACACCTTCAACCATATTGACCTGCCCACCGACCTGCTGGGCAACATCGCCATGACTTATTATGAAGCGGGGCACATGATGTATGTACACCATCCCGCCCTGGCGCAGTTGAAGCAGGATTTGGCGGGCTGGCTGGCTACGGCCGTGCCTGCCCCGTGAATCGTAATCCGTGAACCGTGAACCGTAATCCGAAGTTCGATGCCGGATTACGGTTTACGGATTAGGGCCTACGGCTTACGGAATTTCCAGTCGCTGCAAAGACCAGTCGTCTAAAAACCAGCCGTTGTTGTTATTGATGAAGCGATTGCGGAAGTCGCCGCCCAGGCGCACGGTAGCCGGTTCCTCAAGCGTAAAATCGAAACTGAGCGCCCCGTTGGCCGGGAGTGACGGGAATCCAGCCGGTGCCCCCGGCGCTAACGATCACCCGCGCTTCGGCGGCCAATGGATCATAGGCCCACACTTTTTGACCCTGGTTGTACGTAATAACGCCATCGGGGAAAAAGCGGATGGTAAAGCGGTAAGAGCCGGCGGGAAGCGGGATGTCGGTAAAAACGGTAAAGTGGATGGGCAGCCCCCCTTTGAATGATTTGATGGTTTTGTTACCATCAAAGACAAACATGCTGTGTTCCACCGCCGGCAGGTCACTTTCAGGCACCACCCGCACTTCGGGGCGGATAAAAACATCCCCTTCTTCCGGTGTGAGTGTATTGGGGCCTTTGTCAACAGCTAACTGCCAATGAATAGGGCCCTGCCACTCAGATGCATTCTGGAAAAAGTACCAGTCCTCTTCAAAGGAGGCGTTGAGCAGCCGGTTGGGGCCGGTGGGTGCGGCTTTAGCCGGGGCCTCTGCTGGTGGTTGAGGCGCGGTTGGGGGGGGGCGGGCTGATGGGGTTAGTGGAGACTACGTTGTTCATAATTTGCCCCATCCCCAATTTATCCGCCGCGACCGCGCCAAAACGCGCATGTTGCAAATTTTGCAGCCGATTATTGCCCGCCGCTGCTAGAACCCGGCCGCGTATGATGACTTTTTACAACAAGACATTATTTATTATGAAAGAAGACTGGGCAGGTAATCTGATTGAAGAGGAGACGGCGCTGAATCTGCTGATCGGCTTCATGTTTGCCGGGCATGAAACCACGGCCGGGCAGGCCGCCTGGACGATTATTCTGCTGCTGCAACATCCGGCTTATCTGGAACGGGTGCAGGCGGAACTGGCGCAGGTGGCGCCCTATCTTGAACATATTGATCCCCGGCGTATGATCCAGTTGCACCATATTGAGTGGGCGGTGCGCGAGGTGGAACGGCTACGGCCGTCGGCCGACATGCTCATGCGCACGGTGAAGGAAGAGGTGCAATTTGGTGATTACGTCATCCCCGCCGGCTGGCTGGTGCAGGTGACACAAGGTGTGGGCCACAAGCTGCCCGCTTATTTTGAGCGCCCCGAGCAGTTTGATCCGCTGCGCTATGCCCCCGGCCGTGAAGAGGATAAACAGGATCGTTTCCTGCTCTTTGGGTTTGGCGGCGGTACGCACAAATGCACGGGTATGAATTTTGCCAACAATGAGATGACGTTGATTACGGCGCTGCTTTTCCGCGCATTTGATCTGGAGCTGCTAGCGCCAGACCCCCATGTGGTGCAGGGCATGGGTGCGAACCATCCTTCTGAGACGGTTGTTTGTTATCGCCGTAAGCAGGCGGCGGCGACGGCCGTGACGCCCGCAATGGTATGGGCAGGTGCATGATGAGCAAAAATTAGAAGCCATTGGTGATAGCGGGTACGGTGGTGGGGGCGACGGCCGTGTATTTGTGGCAGCATAAACCAAAACGGGTGGAAACGGCCGTACGCCCGCCCTTTAGCCAACAGTATGGCCCCTGGGCCATTGTTACCGGCGCGGCCCGCAAAGAGGGCATCGGCTATGGCTTTGCCCGGCATCTGGCGGGGCGGCATCTCAATCTGGTGCTGGTGGATGTGCTAGAGGAGGAACTGGCGGCCCGCGCCGCCGAACTGCGCCAGAAATACCATGTGAAGGTGGAAACCGTGACGCTGGATTTAGGCAAACCGGACTTTTTACCGGCGTTGCAGGCCGTCGCCGACAAACTGGAAATTGGCTTGCTGGTGTGTAACCATATGTTCACGCCCAAAGAGACGCTGCCCATCTTGCAAATGGATTTAGATACCCATCACGCCATGCTGGATATTAACGCCCGCGCTTATACGACATTGATGCACGGGTACGGCCGTCAGATGGTGGCCCAAAATCATGGCGGTATTATCATCGTCTCCTCCCAGGCCGGGCTGCGCGGCACGCCTTATACCGGCGCCTACTCGGCCAACAAGGCGTTCCAGATGGTGCTGGGCGAATCGTTGTGGTATGAATTGCGGAACACAAATGTGGACATGTTGGTGCTGGCCCCCGGCCTGACCAATACGCAAGGAGACGCCCTGGCCGATTACCCCCAGATTATGCTCATGGAAGTAGATCCGGTGGTGACAGAAGCCACTGGATGGGTTGGGCAAAAAACATCTGGTCATCCCCGGCCCGGTCAATAAACTGTTCAACTTTGCCACCACCCACCTGATGACCCGCCAGCAAGCCCTCATCACCAATGGGGACTTCATGGCCAAGGGGCTGCGCAAGAGTTAAAGGCACGATTAGAGAATCGGACACGGATTTTCACGGAGGTGGTGGATTTACGCGGATTGTTACCATTTTATCCGCGAAAATCCGTTCTACCTGTATTTTCTTTTGCTTACAATCTGTAAACGAAAGGCGGCCCGGCGCACAATAATTTTGCAAAAATGGGTTGAAATAAAAAGCTGTGCAGCCTATAATTAGTTAATTATTACAACCTGATTCGCAAAAGTGGTTATAAAATGGAAATCGAATTGGATGATGTTGATCGGGCGTTGCTGGCTTCATTACAAGCGGACGCGCGCATCACCAATACGGAACTGGCCCGCCGCGTTGAACTTTCCCCCCCTGGCCTGCAAAAACGACTAAAAAAGCTGGAAGAGTCCGGTGTAATTGCGCAGTATGTGACCCTGGTGAACCGGGAGGCGCTGGGTTTTGATATGCTCTGTTTTGTGCAGGTGACGTTGCAGCGGCATGAACCTACGGCCGTGTCCCATTTCCGTGAGGCCGTCCAGCGTATGCCCGAAGTGCTGGAATGTTACCACCTGACGGGTGAATACGATTACCTGCTCAAAGTGATTGTGCGTAACCGCCGCCACCTGGAACAATTTTTACTGGAAACACTGACCCCCGTGCCCGGCATGGACAAAATTCGCACCAGCCTGGTGCTGAGTGAGATCAAAACGACAACGGCCGTGCCACTCAACGGGGTAATTGAGTAATTAGGTAATTACGTAATTGCCCAATGACGGAGACCCCATGTTAGCCCAACTTCCCCACACCCAAGAAATCCCCTTAGCCGGATGGACGCAGACCATGCAGCGTTCTGTTTTGCGGCAGATGATTGCGGTGGTATCGCGCCCCGGTATTTTGTCCTTTGCCGGAGGGCTGCCTGATCCGGCGTTGTTTCCCACAACCGATTATGCGGCGGCGCTGGCCCATGTGCTGGCGACTGATCCCAAAGCCCTGCAATATGGCATGCCCTTTGCCCCGCTGAAACAGCACATTGTGCAGTTGATGGCGCTGCGCGGCGTCACCTGTACCGCAGAGCAAATTTTCCTCACCACCGGGGCGCAGCAGGGATTGGATGTGCTGGCCCGGCTGCTGCTGGACCCCGGCGGTGAGGTGATGTTTGAGGAATTGGTTTATACCGGGGCGCAGCAGGTGGTGGCCCCATTTTTGCCCCATATTCTCCCCGTTTCCACTGATCTGGTGGAAGGGATGAATGTAGATGAGGTGGAAGCGTATCTGGCCGGGGGGGCACGGCCATCCGGAGCTTCTCCGGCCTTCATCTACACCATCCCCGACGCCCACAACCCGCTGGGGGTGAGTATGAGCCAGACGCGCCGCGAACGGCTGGTGGAACTGGCGCTGGCTTACAATGTGCCGTTGATTGAGGATGATCCCTATGGGTTGTTGCAGTATGGAGAGTGGGAGATTGAAAGATTCCAATCTCCTAATCTCCCAATATCCCAATCTCTTCCCCTCCGCGCTCTCAACGATTCCCACGTCTTTTACCTCGGTTCGTTTTCCAAAATCATGGCCCCGGCTTTGCGGCTGGGCTGGATTGTGGCCCCGGCGGCGCTTGTGACCAAGATTGGGGTGGTGAAGGAAGCAGCCGATCTGGAATCATCGGCGCTGACGCAGCGGGCGGTAGCGGCCTATCTGGATGCCGGCCATTTGCCGGGGCATCTGGCGACACTGCGGCGGGAGTACGGCCGTCGCCGGGATGCCATGCTGGCCGCCCTTTACCGCTACTTCCCCGCCGAAGCCCGCTGGACAGAACCGCAAGGCGGCATGTTTATCTGGGTGGAACTGCCGGAAGAAATGGACGCAGCGGTTTTGTTGGAAACGGCCATTGCCCAGGAAAACATCGTTTTCATTCCCGGACACGCCTTCACTGTGCCCGGTCGCCACATCCACAACTGTATGCGCCTTAACTTCTCCAACTGTTCGGAGGAGATGATTGAAGACGGCATTAAACGGCTGGCAAAGATAATCAATTGTGAATTATGAATTAGGAATTATGAAGCGAACGCCTGTTTCCTAATGTAAGTGTTCAGTCCCTCAAGAGACCTGACAGGTTTTTGGCCTGCAAAGTTTCAAGTTGAACTGGTAAAAAACCTGTCAGGTCTGAACGGTTACTTCCTAATTCATAATTCCCCAAGGAGATCACGATGTCTGAAGATTTTTTACCTATTAAAGGCATGGATCACGTGGAGTTTTACGTGGGCAATGCCAAACAAGCCGCGCATTATTACCGCACCGGGTTTGGGTTTACCCACACCGCTTACAGCGGGCTGGAAACAGGCAACCGGCAAACGGCGTCTTATGTGATGGAGCAGGGCAAAATTCGCCTGGTTCTCACTACAGCGCTGGGGCCAGACCACCCGGTAAGCCGCCACACCTACCTGCACGGGGACGGGGTGGCGGTGATTGCCATGGAAGTGCCAGACGCCGCCAGCGCCTATGCCGAATCTACCAAACGGGGGGCGACGGGGGCTATTGCGCCAACGGCCGTTGAAGATGAACATGGCGTTTTCCGTTATTCAGCCATTCGCTGCTACGGGGACACGATCATTAAATTTGTGGATCGCCAGGATTACAACGGGCCGTTTGCGCCTGGGTATATGGCCAAGAATGGGGGCACAGGGCGGCATAAAGGCGTCGGCCTTGCCTCCATTGACCATATGGTGGGCAATGTGGAACTGGGCGCGATGAACCGTTGGGTGGAATTTTTTGCGCACACCATGGGCTTCAGCCAGCTTTTGCATTTTGATGACAAAGACATCTCCACCGAATACTCCGCCCTCATGTCTAAAGTGATGCAAAACGGCAATGGCAAGATTAAATTCCCCATCAACGAACCGGCCGAAGGCAAGAAAAAGTCTCAGATTCAAGAGTATCTGGATTATTACTACGGCCCCGGCGTACAGCACATCGCTTGCAGCACCGGCAATATCATCGAAACGGTGACGCAGCTTCAAAAGAATGGCATCGAGTTCCTGCGCGTGCCTACCACCTATTACGAAGTCCTGGAAGAGCGCGTGGGTAAAATCAATGAGCCGGTAGATAAGCTGGCGGAACTGGGCATCCTGGTAGACCGGGACGAGGAGGGCTACCTGCTGCAAATTTTTACCAAACCGGTGGAAGATCGCCCCACCGTCTTTTATGAGATCATCGAACGCCACGGTTCGCGGGGCTTCGGCAAAGGCAATTTCAAGGCCCTCTTTGAATCCATCGAACGCGAACAAGCCCTACGCGGCAATTTGTAGCAATGGATACACGGATGACGCGGGTTTGACGGATTTTCACGGATTTTTTTGAGGAAAGAGTATGTTACATGAGGCGTTAACAGGGCAGATTCTCCAGGCTTTTTATTTGGTCTATAACACATTAGGTTATGGCTTCTTGGAAAAGGTCTATGAGAATGCACTACTCCATGAACTGCGATCTTCAGGGCTTGAAGTGTTTCCACAGCATCCAATTAAAGTTCATTATGCTGGGGTTATTGTTGGTGAGTATTTTGCTGATTTGTTGGTTGGGGGATTGGTCATTGTTGAATTGAAGGTGGCCGAATCTATTTCCCAGGCACATATCTCTCAACTGGACAACTATTTGAGGGCAACGGCCGTCGAAGTTGGTCTACTCTTAAATTTCGGTCCTGAACCTGACTTCAAGCGCCGTATTCTCACGAACAACAAAAAACCGCATCTAAAAATGAATCCGTAAAAACCCGTCAAATCTGTGTCATCCGTGTATCTATTGAAGGAGCAGAAAATGACGTACTATTATAAGTTGGGAGAGGTGCCGCAGAAGCGGCACGTGCAGTTTCGGCAGGGGGATGGCTCGTTGTATCACGAGGAGGTGATGGGGATTCATGGTTTTGCCGGGATTCAGTCTATTTTGTATCACATCTATCCACCGACGGCCGTGCGCCGCATTGAAGCCGGCATCTCCACCTGTATTGAATATGTGGACGGCCATCCCCTCAAACACCGCCACTTAAAGTCTGCGTTATTGCCAGAAGGGGGAGATGCGGTGGACGGCCGTGTGCCCCTTATGGGCAATAACGACGTGGTGCTGTATGTGGCCCGTCCCAACAAAGCAATGGATTACTGGTACAAATTCGCACACGGCGATGACGTCCTCTTTATTCACGACGGCACCGGCGTCCTGGAAAGCCAGTTTGGCCTGTTACCGTATCGCCCCGGCGATTACCTGGTTATCCCCACCGGCGTCATCTGGCGGCTGTTACCCGATGCCGGCGTGGAACAGCGCATGTTAGTGGTGGAAAGTTATGGCCATGTCACCCCACCCAAACGGTACATCAACAACTACGGCCAATTCCTGGAACATTCCCCATACTGTGAGCGGGATATCCGTACCCCGGAACGGCTGGTAACACACAACGAAAAAGGCGAGTTTGAAATTCGCGTCAAGGCGCGCAACCTGATCACCCGTTTTATCTACGACCACCACCCGCTGGATGTGGTCGGCTGGGACGGCCATCTCTGGCCGTTCGCTTTCAACATTGAAGATTTTGAACCGATTACCGGCCGTATTCACCAACCCCCGCCTGTTCACCAGACTTTTGATGGCCCCGGTTACGTGTTGTGTTCCTTTGTGCCCCGTCTGTTTGATTACCATCCTCAGGCCATCCCCGCGCCTTACAACCATTCCAATGTAGACTCTGACGAGGTGTTGTATTATGTAGAAGGCAACTTCATGTCCCGCAAGGGGATCGAACGTGCCTCGCTGACCATTCACCCCAACGGCATCCCGCACGGCCCCCATCCTGGCACGTATGAAGGCTCCATCGGCAAAAAAGAGACCCACGAATTGGCCGTTATGGTAGACACCTTTGCACCCCTAAAACTGACGAAACAGGCGTTGGAAATGGAAGATGCACATTACGCCTATAGTTGGCTAGAGGATTAGAGATTGGAGATTCATCAATCTCCGATCTCTGTTCTCTCTGTAGTTTTTGTAGCCGCATAGATTGTTTGTTATCTTTACTGCCTGAGAAAATAAAAGGCAGGCAATTCCACATGAGAGCCGTTTTCAGTTTTCTATTGTTGTTATTGGTGATCTTCTTGGTAGGGCTTTTGTGTCTGGCGGTGATCATGGGTTGGTCGGTGGGGGTGGGCTGGCTGCTGATCAAGGTAACGCCATTTACGCTGTTTGAAGCCACATTACTGGTGATGATTGCTTCTATCGTCATTGGTTATGGCGCTATCAAAATAATGACGACCAATGTGACGGCGCCTGCATCTGCACCCTATTTCCCACCCCCGGTTGAAGACGAGCCGTCGCCGATTCCAACACAGCGATTCTATAAATCGGAAGCGCAAAAGACCAATGAAGCTTGGTTTCGCTACGAAATGGCGAACGCCATCTATTGGGATTTTGACGCGGATGATGACATTAACACGAGTATGAATGAAACGGAGATGAAGCAACTGGCGATCCGGCTCTCTGAAGTGTTGGTTGGCGCGCTAAAAAGCCAGAGACCCAAACGAGGCGGGCGGCTGCGGGTGACGGTGACACAGTTGAAGAAGCAAATGGACAAGATGGGCCAACGGCCGTATGACGATGACATTTTGCTCACGGCCGTGTCCAGTATCAACGACATGCTCAACTACGATGAAGATCTACTGGAAATCGTCCAGGAACAAACCTGGGATGAAATGGCCAAAGACTGGTAGAACTATGATTATCAACCCCCAAGACCTCCACTACAATGACCGTTACAAACTCATCATCGGCGCGGTGGTGCCACGCCCCATCGCCTGGGTGAGCAGCATGAACAAGGCCGGAGATTTGAACCTGGCGCCGTTTAGTTTTTTCACGGCCGTCGCCTCTGACCCCATGACGCTGCTCTTTTGCCCTGGCTGGAGCGGCCACCGGGGACGGATGAAAGACACCCTCTACAACATCCGCGAAGTGCCCGAATTTGTGATCAACATCACCAATGAAGCCACCAAAGAAGCCATGAACCAGACCGCCACCGAATTTGAAGCGGATGTGAATGAGTTTGAATGGGCCGGTTTGACTCCCGTTCCCAGCCAGGTGGTGCGGGTGCCGCGTGTGGCCGAAGCGCCCATTGCCTTTGAGTGCAAGCTGCAACAAATTGTGGTGGTGCATGAAGGGCCGGGGGGCGGCACGGCCGTGTTCGGCGAAGTGCAGTCCATTTATGTGCGCGATGACGTGATGGTTAACGGCCGTATCCTGCCCGAAGTGCTGCAACCCATTGGCCGACTGGCCGGCGCCACCTATGCCCACATCAACAATCTCTTCGAGATGCCGCGCATCCCCCCGCCGGAATGAAGCTGTAATTGGTAATTGGGCAATTACGCAATTACCCAATTACCCATCCCCTTTTCCCCTACCCAAATTTCCAGGTGCATCCCCACCATATCGCCAATACCCCTGGTATTGCGCACCATTTACACTTGGTGCAGTAATACTTAGGGTTCGCTCGCAAACCAAAAGTCAAAACTTAATTTTGAACGAACCCTTAGCGGTTGGTGGCTGGTACAGGCAACTAGCCACCAACAACCAATTTCATTATGGAGGATAAACCATGAGTAATGTACTTGTTGACCTGTCCAATCAATTTGCCGAAGTGGTGAAAAGCGCCGGGCAAAGTGTGGTGCGTGTGGAAGGGCGGCGGCGCATCCCCGCCAGCGGTATTGTCTGGTCGGCGGATGGCCTCATTATCACCGCCAGCCATGTGGTCGCGCGCGATGAGGGCATCCGCGTGGGGTTGGCCGATGGCAACAGCCTGGACGCCGCCCTGGTTGGTCGTGATCCCAGCACCGATCTGGCCGTGCTGCGCGTAGACGCCACCCTGACACCTCTGGCCGAAGCCAACAAACAGGATGTGGCCGTGGGCAACCTGGTGCTGGCGTTGGCCCGGCCCGGACGCAGCGTACAGGTAGCCTGGGGTATCATCAGTGCCCTGGGTGATAGCTGGCGTACTGGTGGCGGCGGCATCATAGACCGGTATGTGCAAACTGACCTGGTGATGTACCCTGGCTTTTCCGGCGGGCCACTGGTGGGCGCTGATGGTTCGTTGCTGGGGCTGAATACGTCGGCGCTGGCGCGGGGCGTGAGTGTGGCCGCGCCCACCATGACACTGGCGCGGGTGGCCGATACGCTGCTGGCGCACGGCCGTATCCGGCGTGGTTATCTGGGCGTCAGCACCCAGCGCGTGCATTTGCCGGAGGCGCTGCGGGGCACGGTGGGGCAGAAGCGGGGGCTGCTGGTGGTCAGCGTGGAGACAGACAGCCCGGCGGAAAAAGGCGGCCTGACGTTGGGGGATACCATTGTGGCTGTAGCGGGTATTGCCGTACAAAACCACGACGATCTGCTGGCGGCGCTGTCCGGCGACAAAATCGGCACGGCCGTACCGCTTACTATCCTCCGGGGGGGTCAGGTGCAGACACAAGAGGTGGTGGTGGGGGAACGGCCGTAGTCAAGTAATTGGGTAATTGGATAATTACCCAATTACCCAATTACCTCTTCTCTTCCTGTTTTTACCAGATTGACATTTTTAGATTATCGTATAGTCTATAAAGGTGACATAATGTTATCTGGCGTATCTGAAACAGGAGGATTCCCATGAAACGACAACAGATTTTAATATGGCTGGCCATGGTTGTTCTGGCGACTTTGTTTGCCGCCTGCCGCAACAATGATGCGCAAACCCCCACAACAACCGATACCGCCTATCCAGGCGCTGAGGTAATACCCATTAACGAGAGCCAGCCCCAACCCCCCCAAGATCAAGTTACAGGAGAAGGAATAGCCCCCACGGCTACATCACCCGCAGCGGAAGTCACGGCCGTAGAGCCTACACCTACGCCCGAACCGCCACCAACCGATACTGCCAGCGGCGGCACGCCGGAGTCAGCCATGGCCGGAGTGCTAACCCAACACACCGTGCGGGAACGTGAGTGGCTGCACCAGATTGCCCGTTGTTATGGCGCTTCTGCTTCCGAGATTGTGGTCGCTAACAAGTTGCCTCATCCTGGCTGGATTATGGCTGGGGAAGTGTGGCAAATCCCCAACGTGGGCAGTGTGGATACACCCATCGGCCCGCCCTGCCTCATTTATTACAACGTCAAAGCGGGCGACACACTGCTTTCCATTTCCCGCACCTACAGTGTGCCTTTAGAGGTGCTGCTGTTTGCCAACTACGGCTGCTATGGCTACAACGCCCATTATGATTATGTGCCGGGTGGTCCCCCCTATTATGGCTATGGCTATTTAGGCGGTTGTTATTACAACGGCTACCCAACCATTTACGTGGGGGATTTGCTGGTCATCCCGGTTACACCGGCAAATGCCGGGCTGCGGTAGATGGCTGAAGCTAAAATGGTTTCTTTATAGGGAAAAGGCGAGGAACGCGCTGCTGGTAAGCCTGGTATTCGGCGCCATAACCGGCAGCGAGTTTTCTTTCTTCGTAGATGGAACCAAGCCAGAAATAAAAGGTAACGGCCGTATAAAACGCCAGACTACCCACCGTCATCACCGGGTTGAACCAAAGCACCACTAACGAAAAAAAGTAGAGCGGATGGCGCACCAGGGCATAGGGGCCGCTGGTGATAAATCGCGGCGTGGGCATCTGGCCGGCGCCCTTTTGCCGCACATACCAGAGCGCCTGCCGCACGCCTAAAAACTCCCACATATCGGTTAACCAGAGTGAATAGGCCAGCCCTGCCAACCCGATGAGTTGAAAGAGGTAGGCCAGGTAGAGATACGGCCGTGACCAACTCCACACTACTGTCTGCGGCAGCAGCACTGGGATCAGCAGGTAAAGGGGCAAAAATGTGATCAGGGCAAACAGGTTATACAACAGCCGGTACCAACCGGCATATGCCGCTTCCCCAAACCGTCCCCGAAACAGCCGCTTCAAACCCACTGCTGCCGCCAACGAGTGCAGTACGGCCCAACTGACAAACAGCAGGGCGAAGAGGAGGATGTTGAGCATGAGCGAGTTGATCATAATCGTGAGTCGTAAACCGTGAACCGTAATCCGTGAGCCGTAATCTGATTACGGGTGACGAATCACGGATTAGCGCCACAGCGCCGCCAGTTTATGGTATTTTACCCATTCGTAATAAGCCATGTACAGGCTGAGGCGCAGGCCATGTAAGCCATCGCGGCAGCCGTGCAGGGTGATAAATCGCCAATAGAATTGGCGGAGCGGCTGCAAGATATAGTTGTGTGGTTTGGGGCGGATGCCGTTGGCTTTGAGGATGGAGGCGTCATAGGCGGTATATGCCTGCTGTTTGGCGCGGAAGTGGGCCAGGTCGCGGTAATTGTGGTGGATGAGCGGATTTTGTAGATAGCCCATTTCCCCGTCCACAATGGCGATTTCATGCACGGGGCGCTCGTAATGGACACGGCCGTGACGAAACAGCCGCAACTGGTAATCAGGATACCAACCTGCGCCGCGTGTCAGTTTGCCAAAAATGTAATTATGTCGGGGTACATACCAGCCATTTTCCGGCCGATTTACCATCACCTGTCGAATTTCGGTCGCCAATTCCGGCGTTCCCCGCTCGTCGGCGTCCACAAAAAAAATCCAGTCGGTGCTGATAGCCGCCAACGCCGCGTTGCGTTGCTGGGCGTAATTTTCAAACTTTGATTGGTGAATTTCTGCCCCTGCCCCCTGTGCTAGCGGCACGGTCTTATCCTGACTGAACGAGTCAAACACCGCCACCCGGTCCGCCCAGGAAAGGCTCTCAATACACGGTTGAATATGCGCTTCTTCGTTAAGGGTGAGGATGACGGCGGTTAATTGGGGAGACATATGGGTAATTAGGTAAATGGGTAATTGCCCAATTACCCATTTACTCAATTACATCATTACTTTCCACCCGCCACTTGCAACTCTGCCGCTTGCCCTTCTATTGGTTGGTGGCCGTTTTGCCAGATGGAGATGATCTCTTCATAGGCGCATTTGAGTTCGGGGTCGGTGGTGTGGGCGGCTTTGCGGCGCATACCGCGAATGACCAGTTGGCGGGCGATGCTGCGTTTGACACGGCCGTGATGCTGTTCATACAACTGCGCCCGGCTGCGCCACAGGTTTACCAGCGAACGCGCCGGTACCTGCTGGGTGCTTTCACCGCCGTAATGCACAATTTCGGCGGTGGGCACGGCATAAATTTTCCAGCCGGCAGCCTGTACGCGCCAGCTCCAATCAATCTCTTCGCAGTACATATGGTAGGATTCGTCAAACCCTTTGGTGGCTTCGGCCACTTCAGCGCGCACCAGCATGGTGGCTCCCAATGGATGGTCAATGGCAAATGGTTTACCGTTGCGCTGGTAGAGAGAGCGGCGATAACGGCCGTTCAAGCGGCTTTCATACAGACGGGAGGGTAGTGGATAGAGGTCAAACGCCAGTTGGCCTAATCCCGGAAAATTGAAGGCGCTGTGTTGGAAACGGCCGTCGCCATACACCAATCGCGCCCCGGCCATGCCTCCATCTGGCCGTTCATCCAGGCAGCGTACCAACTCTTTCAATGCGCCCGGATTCAACACCGTGTCAGGGTTGAGCAAAAAATAATATCGTGGTTGGTGTGCGGCGGCGGCCCGCATCGCCTGGTTATTGGCTGCGCCAAACCCCACATTATGCTCATTTGCCAGTAAATGAATTTGGGGAAACAGATCACCTAGGAGTTCAACGGTGCCATCGGTGGACGCATTGTCCACCACCCACACTTCCCCCGTTAAGCCGGACCGCTTAAACTCGGCGAAGACGGAACGCAAGCATTTGATCAGGTAATCGCGCACGTTCCAGCTTACAATCATGACGGCTACATCCACCATATTATCTTCCAAATTCCTACACACGGTTCAGACATACCGGTCGCCGGTTTCATTTCCGGCAGCCACAAAATAGTTTAGCCTGCCGCCACCTTGCCGCCAAAGAAAAAGGCAAGGGCTTAACGCAAGGCTCATATGCTCCTTACACGCTACACATGTGACAAAACTCAATATCGCCCAGTTCTATAAATTTGAGACTATGTGTCTGTTGGTGAGCAATTGTTGGCCGGTGTTTGTATCAATCTTGGGGAGGCAATAATTACTCCCCTGTGTGGCATTCTCTTATTCCCCGTCAATTTCTTCCTAAAACCGTTCCTGACAGCTTTTGACAGAAAACCAACGCTATAGTCCGGGTTATTGAGATTGGGTGTGTGCCCAATCTCTCATTTTGTAACACGGAGTCTGTGTCGAGGAAATATGGACAAATCTTCACGACTACCCGGCTTTTATAAGCTGTCGTTGGAAGAACGGATTGAGATGGTGGCCCAATGGGCCGACTTGACGGAAGAGGACAAAGCGGTGCTGCACGGCCGTGGCCTGCCCCCCACCCAGGCCGACAAGATGATCGAAAACGCGCTGGGCACCTTTGCCCTGCCGTTGGGGGTGGCCGCCAACTTTTTGATCAACGGCCGTGACTACCTCATCCCCATGGCCGTGGAAGAGCCGAGCGTCTTAGCCGCTGTCAGCCACGCCGCCAAACTCATCCGGGAAGGCGGCGGCTTCCACACCGAATCGTCTGACCCGGTGATGATCGGGCAAATTCAACTGTTGGACATCCCCGATATGAACGTGGCCATGTCAGCCATCGCCGCCCACAAACAAGACCTCATGGACGCTGCCAATGAATGCAGCCAGAACATTGTCAAACGGGGCGGTGGGGCACGGGATATTGAGATACGGCCGTTTGGGGACACCCCCGTCGGCCCTATGCTCATCATCCACCTGCTCTATGACTGCCGCGATGCCATGGGGGCCAATGCCATCAACACGGCCGTAGAGAGCATCGCTCCGCTGGTGACTGAACTGACTGGTGGGCGCACCAATTTGCGCATCCTCTCCAACCTCACCGACCGGCGTACTGCTACCGCCCGCTGCACCATCCCCGCCGACGCTCTGGCGCAGCGCACCACCTACACCGGCCACGAAGTAGCGCAATTCATCGCCGAAGCCAACGCCTTTGCTGTAGTAGACCCCTACCGGGCCGCTACCCACAACAAAGGCATTATGAACGGCATTGACGCCGTTTGTATTGCCACCGGCAACGATTGGCGGGCGGTAGAATCAGGGGCACATGCGTATGCGGCGCGGTACGGCCGTTACCAATCCCTCACCGACTGGCACGTCACCCCCAGCGGCGACCTGTACGGCGAAATCACCCTGCCCCTTTCCGTGGGCGTGGTCGGCGGGGCCACCAAAGTACACCCCACTGCTCAGGTGGCGCTGAAGATTCTCAATGTGCAATCCGCCGCCGAACTGGCCCAGGTGATGGCCGCCGTTGGCCTGGCCCAAAACCTGGCGGCGATTAAAGCCCTGGCCACCGTTGGCATTCAGCAAGGGCACATGCGTATGCATGCCCGCCAGGTAGCTTTGGCCGCCGGCGCCACGGATGGCCAGGTGCAAACCATTGCCGACCTGCTCGTTAAAGAACAAAACATCCGCGTCGAACGCGCAAAAGAACTGTTATTGGTAATTGGAAATTTGTAACCCGTAATGCGTTATCCGTTATCCGATTACGGGTTACGGGTTACGATTCACCGATAACCGATTATCGAAAAGAGGAACAATGACAGACTTCAATAAACTCATGAAACCAGACCGGCCCGTAGGCATTGTGGGCTATGGGGCGTATGTGCCCCGTTTCCGCATACCGGCCAAGGAAATTTCGCAAATGTGGACCAACGGCGTGGGCGGTGTGCCCATTCAGGAAAAGGCCGTCAATGGGCTGGACGAAGACGTAGCCACCATGTCCGTGGAAGCGGCGCGCAATGCGTTGTTGCGCGGGCAAGTTGATCCCCAGGACATCCGCGCCGTCTGGGTGGGCAGCGAAAGCCACCCCTATGCCGTCAAGCCCACCAGCACCATTGTGGCCGAGGCCATTGGCGCGGTGCCCAACACATTGGCGGCCGATTGGGAATTCGCCTGCAAAGCGGGCACGGAAGCGATGCAGGCCGGGATTGGCTTTGTGGGGTCCGGTATGGCCCGGTATGCCCTGACCATTGGCATGGACACGGCGCAGGGGCGGCCCGGCGATGCCCTGGAATACACGGCCGCGGCCGGCGGCGCGGCTATCCTGCTTGGCCCGGCTGACGAGGCGGTGGCGATTATCAACGCCTCCTACTCCTTTGTGACGGATACGCCGGATTTCTGGCGGCGGGCGCATGCCGAGTATCCGTCGCACGGCGACCGTTTTACGGGCGAACCGGCCTACTTTAAGCATATTTTAGGCGCGGCTGAGGCGTTGATGAGTGAGATGGGCACGACGGCGGCCGATTATGACTGGGCCGTGTTCCATCAACCGAACGCCAAGTTCCCGGAACGGGTGGGTAAACAGTTGGGCTTTTCGATGGAGCAGATCAAACCGGGGTTGCTCAGCCCACGCATTGGCAATACCTACTCTGGCTCATCCATGATTGGCCTGACGGCCATTTTGGACGTGGCCGAACCGGGCGACCGGATTTTGATGGTCAGCTATGGTTCTGGCTCTGGTTCCGATGCCTTTGATCTGACGGTGACGGACAAACTGCCGGAGGTGCGGGCGAATGCCCCCACGACTGAAGCCTATATTGCCCGGCGTAAGGAAATCAATTACGCCACGTATACGCGGTATCGGGATAAGTTGAAGATGTCGTAGGGAGTGATGCGTGATGCGTGAAACGTGAATTCTTTTCACGCATCACGTTTCACGTTTCATGCCAGTAGGAATCTAACACAATGACAAATGTTTCGATCATCGGAATTGGCTGTACGGCCGTAAACGAACATTGGGATACCTCCATCCGCCATTTGGCCTGGTATGCCATTGAAGCGGCGTTGGATGATGCGGATATTAGTAAGGTAGATGCCCTGTATGTGGGCAATATGCTGGCGGGGCAATTGAGCCAGCAAAACCATTTGGGGGCGCTGGTGGCCGACTTTGCCGGGCTGCGCGGTATTGAAGCGGTGACGGTAGAGGCGGCAGACGCTTCCGGCGGCGTGGCGTTGCGGCAGGCGGTGCTGGCGGTGCAAAGCGGCCTGGTAGAAACGGCGCTGGTGGTGGGCGTGGAAAAGATGACCGACCAGACAGGTTCGCCCATTACGGCGGCGCTGGCTACCGGGCTGGATGCGGATTATGAAGCGATGCATGGGCTGACGGCGGCGGGGGCGGGTGCACTGCTGATGCGCCGCTACATGCACGAGTATGGCGTGAGTGTGTCCGATTTTGCCGGGTTTAGTGTGAATGCTCATGCCAACGGCGCAGACAATCCGCTGGCGATGTTCCGCAACCGGTTGAAGGCGGAGGCATTTGCCAAAGCATCCCCCATTGCCACACCGGTGAGTTTGTTCGATGCGGCCCCGGCAGGGGATGGCGCGGCGGCGGTGATTGTGGTGAACAGCGAAAAGGCAATGGACATGTCGCCGCAGCCGATTCGCATTTTGGGGTCGGCGCTGGCTACGGACACGCTGGCGCTGCATGACCGCAAGAACCCGCTATGGCTGGGGGCGGCGGAACGCAGCGCCCAAAAAGCGATGGCCATGGCGGGGGTAACGCCGGATGATGTGGATTTGTTTGAACTGCATGACGCGTTTACGGTGCTGGCGGCGCTCTCGTTGGAAGCGGCAGGTTTTGCAGCGCCGGGTGCAGGCTGGCAGTTGGCGCGGGATGGGCAGATTGGGCGGGACGGCCGTATCCCCATCAGTACTTTTGGCGGCCTGAAAGCGCGTGGCAACCCTGGCGGGGCCACGGGCGTGTACCAGATCGTGGAAGTGGCGCGACAACTGCGTGGGCAGGCGGAAGCGTGCCAGGTGCCTGACGCCAAAATTGGCATGGTGCAGAATTTGGGGGGGGCGGGGGCTACGGCCGTGACGCATATTTTGGGGGTATAACGATTCCAAGAATCGTTATATTCCCATTCCTGACAGCTTTTGACAGCGATACGAGCGACACTGGCAGTAGATGATAGGGTTTCCGTAGATAATTACAAATAGGAAATTTTGGTTTTAATAACCCACTAGAACCGGAGATAAAAAACCGGAGGATAAAAAAATGGAAGTGTCACGTCATTGGCGTTTACAGGAACAGCGGTACAAATTAGTAGGGGAGACCTGCGACAATTGCGGCGTTAAGTTATTCCCGCCGCGTGATGTTTGTTTGGAATGTGCGGCCCCGGCGAAGGAGCTGTATACGTTTACCGGCCTGGGTGAAGTTTATTCATACACGACAATTTATGATGCCCCGGCCGGTTTTGAGCAGCAAGCGCCGTACAGCGTGGCGCTGGTGAAGCTGGAAGAGGGCCCGATTGTCACGGCGCAGTTGACCGATATGGATGAAGATGAAATGTATATTGGGATGCCCGTGGAAATGGTCACACGCAAACTTCGTACCGATGGCGACGAAGGCATGATTGTCTACGGCTACAAATTCCGCCCCGTGCAGTTTGAGATGGCCGTGAAATAGTCGCACACAATAAAAATATCAGTTGCCGCGCCGTTGCTCATCAATCTGGTGAGCAGCGGCTTTTTTGTGCCTTTTGATAAGGCAGAGCCGCAAGCAAAACAATCAAAGATTGCGCAGATTGCGCAGATTTTTCTCTCTGCCATTCGCCGCAGCGTATTTTGCTCCTGTATGAGATGAGGTACGCTGTGCCTGCTCATGGAACTTTTGGGAACTGCCTGACGTTTTCCTGATGAAAAGAAAAGGCTCTTTTCGCCCTTTGCACCTTTGCGTTGAATAATAGGAGAACGTCGAGATGGAAAAATCCCCGGAATCAGAAATCTACGATCTGAAATACGCTCGTTATAAGCGACGCCGGTTGATGTTGTTGTTGTTGGGCGCGGCGACGCTGGTCTTTTTGTGTGCGGCTGTGAACTTCACCTTTTTTGCCGCGGGCATTGCTCTGGGGCATGTCTGGCCTTTGTCGCCGCCGGGCAGCACGGCCGTACCGCACATGATCGCCTCTTACCGCGTCAACCAGATTGCCCCACCGCCCCCGGTTCCAAATGATTTTCTCTACCGGCAGTCGTTTGACGGCCGTGCCCTGCCAGACTGGCATACCTTCAGCGACGGCTGGGACGTGCAAAACGGTATCTATTACGGCACCAACACACGGGCTGATGCGCGGTCAGAGGCGGTGTACGGCCGTGGCTACCAATGGGCCGATTACCACCTTGAAGCCGATGTGACGGCTACCGGCACGGTGGCCCCGTCCAGCGCCGGGCTGCTGTTTCGCTACCAGGAGAATGGGGTTGGCGGGCAGTGCCGCCTGCGGACGCGCGCCAACGGGCAGCGCCAGTTGGAACTGGTAACACCGGAAGGCCAGTTGGTGTCTACCTCGTTCCATTTTGTCACCGGGGAAGCGTACCGGTTGCGGGTAACGGCCGTCGGTTCTGCTCTCACCTGCGAAATCATCGGCTACCCAGACTCCCGGCTGACCGCCAGCACCACTGTGCAGCGGGGCACGGTAGGCCTGCAAAATCAGGGCATTACCGGCGCGTTTGATAATGTGTTGGTGGAATGGGGGGATTAGGAGATTGGGAGATTGGACTTCCCAATCTCTTAATCTCTCGATGTAGTTTGCAACCGCACGCCCGTAAGCCCGTATTAGGGGGCATAATCTAGGGAGACTAGAGATTTGAGATTGGAGATTGTGACCATATTCCATCTCTAATCTCCAATATCAGAATAGGAGCATGTAACTATGAGTAACGAAGAAAGAATCAAGATTGATGAAGATGAAGTGAAAGAAGAAACCGGCGAAGAGAAAAATTCGTGGACGGAAGAGTTTGTGGTAGCCGGTGAAGAATTGGTCGGCACCGTCAAGAAGCTGGTCAAAGAATCTTCCGTGCGTCACGTGGAAATCATCAACGAAAAGCACAACATCCACTTCAAAGTGCCCCTGCCCGTGGGCGTAGGCGGCATCGCCGTATTAGGTCTCATCGGCATGGGTTGGCTGGCCGTCGTCGCCCTCATCGCCGCCATGGTCACGGACTGCACCATTCGTGTGGTGCGCGTGGAGCAGGTCCCCGCCGAAAAATCCCCCGAAGACACCGAAATCGCGGCTGCTTAAGAGCTAATAGAGACTTCAGCCAAGACAACAGGCCTGATGGGTTTCCGGAAACCCATCAGGCCTGAGTTTTATATGGCCCGTATGAAATGGACGTCCCCATCCGTTTCATGGGTGCGGTGGAAGCCGTTGGCTTCATAAAAACGGATGGCGTCCACCCAGGTAGCGGTGGTTTCTAATACCACCTGGTTGTACCCTGTGTCTTTGGCCGCTTGTAACAAGACGTGAAGCAGTTCACGGCCGTATCCTTTCTTCCTCTCACCCCTATCTACCGACATACGCACAATCCGCCCCCCATTTTCACCTTCGGGCAGCAATGCCCCTGTTCCCACCAGCCGCTCCCCTTCATAAACCACAAGGAATATGCCATCGGCATAACTGGCGGCAATATCATCCAGATCAGAGTTTAACGTTGGGTCCAGCCAACCCCAATGCTCAACCAGCCCGGCCAAAATGAGGGCTTTGGCGGCGGGCTGGTCGCTGGGATGAAACGGTCGTATTTCCATCAAGCCTGGTCTGAAAACGGCTACTCTTCTTTCAAGATGACGGGCAAATAAAGCATGTACTGCGGTTCCGGTGGTATGGTGATGACCGTTACGGTTGCCGTGGCGTTGGCCGCCAGATTGACCGTGACAGGAACGGGATCGCTGGTAACAGGCGAGTTAAGCGCCTCAGGTGCGTCGGCAGTGGCCGTGTTGATGACCAGGATTTCAGCGGAGACGGTAGCCGTGTTGGTGATGGTGTTGGTGATGATGTTGTTGGCACATAGGTAGGTGTAGTTGGCAGCCGGGGCCAGGGTAATGGGCGTAAAAGTGCAGCCAGCAATGCCGGGATCACTAACCAGGACGTTTGTTAAAGTGATGGGGTTGGGATTGCTAATGGTGATGGTATAAGTCACGGCCGTGCCGCTGACAACCTCCGCCTGATCAACCGATTTCTCAATGGCTACAGCCAGCGCAGGGTCAACCATCGCCGTACATTCAAACAAGATCTGGTCGTCTGGGTTGATGTTCACCGTTGTAATCAGATCGCCGGGGACGCCATTGCAAACCGGATTGCTGATACCGATGGGGAAAACGTCGGTAACGGCCGTTGTGGCGGCGATGTTACCCACATTGCTGATGGTAATGGTATAGGTCAGTGGATCGCCTGGCAGCACGGGGGCTGGGGCTGACACAGTTTTGTCTACCAATAAGACGGCCTGGTCTACACTCAGAATCGTGAAATTGGCATTGGAAATGTCAAAAAAGATATTATCGGCACACATCACCTGCACCCGCGCCTGGGTGGTTGGGATGAACGGGACGATGATACTTTCAGCGCCATCATTGGGTCTGTTGGCCTCAATGGTGTAGGGGTAGGTGTAACCACCATCTGTGGAGAGATTGATGTCTACGTGGGTGCAATTGATGGGTGGCTGGTCGGTGTTTGCCACGTCCCAGGTAACGGTTTCAAAATCACCCGTTTGCCAGATAACGGCCGTGTTCGGGTATGTAACGGCAAATGGGCCTGTCTCCTCAACGGCCGTTACTTGTATGGCATCATAGTTCACCCCACCGGCGCTGGGCGCTATGTTATTGTCACGCACAGTCAGGCGGAAATTCATAACACGGGCATAACTGGGCAGCAATTCGCCAATCGTGTGTATGTTGTTCACGATGTCTGAAATCTGGGGAAAGATGCGATAGGGAACGGTAACAGGCACAAACGAGCGGAAGATAGGGGCATTGCCTACCGGGTTATCTGGATGACCCGCCGGCCCCAGATCAAACTGTTCCCAATCATATGTCAGGGGGTCGCCATCCGCGTCTGTCGCTGAACCGGTCAGAATAAAGGGGGTGTTCAGCGGAATGATATAGTCGCCACCGGCGTCAACTGTGGGGCCGCTATTGCCCGTTTGGGTGATCACAGCGCAGGTATTTCCCGCGCCGGCAACGGTGTAAGCCCGAATTTCGTCGAAGCTCTTGGTGTGAAAATCATCATCGCTGTTGGCCTGGATGTTTTGATTACCGCAGATACCGGCGTAGGCCATGATGGTGGTGCCGCTGCCTGGCTCGTAAGCAGCGGGTCCGTGACGATTGCCACCGGCGCAGGCTCCAGCATTGCCGTTGAAGGTGTGGTTGGCGCCATATTGGTGCCCGATTTCATGAGCCACATAATCCACATAAAACGGATCGCCAATTGGATTGGTCAGACCGGTCACGCCGCGTGCTTTCACCCCGGTGCGGCAGGGCACACCAAGAGAAGCGACGCCGCCGCCGCCGGTGCTGAAAACGTGCCCAACATCATAATTATCGTTGCCGATAACCGTATCCAGATTTGCCTGATTCTGCCCCAACATTATCGTACCGCTGTCATTGGTATAGGGATCGGTGTTCGGATCGGTGTATACGATGAGGTCATTGTTGGCGATCAAGACCATGCGCACGGCCACGTCACGTTCGTAAATGCCGTTCACGCGGTTCATGGCCACGACTATGGCAGCCATACCGTCACCCACAGTGCCACCGTGGTAAATGGTGTATTCGCCGGTAGCCGCCATCGCCAACCGGTACGTGCGTAATTCCTCTCCAGAGGAGAGGACGATACCGCTGGCCTGTAAGTCAGCTACCAGTGCTTCTACTTCGCTGTTATCACCCTGCGGCGGATATTCGACGAAGGGGCCGCTGGGCCGGGTGTAGTCCCGTTTGTTATAAACCAGGTAATGGGTAGTATCGGCCCGGCTGTAGGGGTCAATGTAAATGGCGCCGTCAGTTGACCATATGGTGGCGTGAAAGCCAAACTGCGTCCAGCCGAAACGAACAGTCGTGGTAGTGTCATCCAGGCCGCGACCGGCATAGGTTTTCATCCAGGGGAATTTGGCTGCCAGTTCGGCCGCCATGATGGGGGATTCCACAATGCGGAAACGGCCGTAACCTCCATCTGGCAATGGTAAATATAGGACAACTTCCTGGCTTTGTGCCGCTTCTGAAAATTCCAGGGGCGCCTGTGCCAATACTACTTGCAAGGCGGCACCGTCGAGGGCCATGACCCGGTAGCGATCAGGATGCAGTAAGCGCTCCGCCCGATTGCTGATGGTGGCTTCATCTACCTCTTGCCAGACGCCATCGGGTGATGGGGTGGTGGTGACGCTGGCGGCTGCCTGCCGTGAAATGAGAATCATTACCGCGAACAGTAACAGGCTTATGCCCACAACCCGCAGTAGAACATTCTGAGACAAATCGGGCAATTTCATTCCTTTAACTCCTTATCCTCTGGCTGAAATTAGCTGTTCCAGCCGATCTACGTAACCGGCCAGGGTGCTGAATGTGGTTTCTACGGCCGTGGGTTTTGTCATATCCACCCCTGCCAGTTGCAGCGCTTCCAGCGGGTAGACTGAACCGCCCGCTTTCAAAAACGCCAGATAATTTTCGGCCGCGCCCGGTTGACCCGCCAGAATGCCATCTGCCAGCGCATGGGCAGCGGAAATGCCCGTGGCGTATTGGTACACATAAAAATTGCTGTACAGGTGCGTGTGGAATTCCGCCCAGGTAATGCCTACCCGCGCCCGATCCATCTCCACTTCCTCGCCAAAACCTTCGGCGAACAGGTCGGCCATCAGGTCAATGAGGCCATTGGCCGTCAATGCCTGGCCCCGTTCTACCCGTTCGTGGATTTCCAGTTCAAAGCGGGCCAGTGTGGGCATGATGAAAAAGTAGCGGTGGAAGTTGGCCATCGCTTCCTCGATGACGGCGATCTGGAATTCCGGGTCAGGCTGGGTTGCCAGCAAATGGGCGCGCACCATGGCCTGATTGAAGTTAGATGCTACCTCGGCCACAAAGAGGCCATAGCGGGCATAGGCCATGATCGGCTGATTTTGCCAGGTGAAGTAAGAGTGCAGGGAATGGCCCAATTCGTGGGCCAGGGTGCTGAGGCCGAACAAGTCATCACTGTAGCTCATCATAATGAACGGCCGTGTGCCCGGCGACCCCGACGAAAAAGCGCCCATCCGTTTGCCCTGGTTGGGGTACACATCCACCCACCGTTCTTCCAGACAGCCGCGCCGTAGCACGGAAACATACTCGTCGCCCAACGGCTGCATCCCGGCGGCAATCCAGTGGACGGCCGTTTCATACGGTACCACCGGCGATTGGCGAGACAGCGGCGCTTTCACGTCGTAAGGATGTAGCGTCTCCACGCCCATGGCCCGGCGGCGAATGGCCCAATAACGATGCCACGTGGGCAGGTTGGCTTTGAAGGTGTCAAGGAGATTATGAAAGACGGCCGGGGGAATAAAGGTGTTACTCAAGGCGGCGTCTAGCGAATTTTGATAGCGGCGGGCGCGGGCAAAAAAGACATCTCGTTTGATGCCGCCGGCCATTGCATTGGCCATCGTGTTTTTGAAAGAGAGGTGGGCGTCGGCGTAATTTTCCCAGGCTGTACGCCGTACTTCACGGTCAGGATGGGTGGTCAGGCTGCCAATGCTGCCCTGGGTGATGTCGTAGCTCTCGCCCCGGCTGTCGGTAGCAGGGATAAATTTCAGGTCGGCGTTCGCCAGTACGCTGTGGGTGCTGTTGGCCGTGCCCAGCGGGTCTTGTACCTGGCCCAATAGCTGCTCTACCTCGGCGGAACGCACATGCGCCTGCCGCTTTTCCAGCCGATCCAGATAATGGGCGTATACCGCCAGCCGTTCTTCGGCTGCCAGCCATTGGCGTAAGGTGTCAAAACCAATTTGCAGCAGTTCCGGCTCGGCAAAGGCAACGGCGGCGGTGGCGCGGCTGAGTAACCCGCGCGCCTGATCCTGGCGGGCGGCCCACTCCTGGTTGTTGGTGTCTACACTGTAGTTGAGGCCGGCGTAGTTGAAGATGTGGCTCAGGTGGCGCTGCATCAGTTCCAACCCGGCCATAAAGTTGGCCAGGGTAGCCGGGGATTCGTGGAGACGGCCGTGATACTTCCCCAATTCCTCTAACTGTGTCCCCACTTCCACCATGGCGGCCTCCCAATCCGCCACGGAAGCAAAAATAGAATCCGTATCCCAGGTGTATTGCACTGGAATTTCACTGCGTAATTTAGTGACCTGCGCCATAGCTGTCTCCTCTGGAAATTATGAATTATGAAGGATGAATTATGAATTTTCATTTAGCTGCGGATTGTATCCCCGTATCTATCCCAGGTACAAAGATTGAGAATTTGGGGCAGGTGTAATAAAATAGGCGCAAATCCATTGGCAGTAGAGAAAACCATATGAAATCATCTTCCGGCAGCAAACGATATTACCTGAGTGATCTGTTGTCGCTGGACAGCTACGGTATCCCTGCTGACCAGGTACAGGCGGCGATCAATCATTCGCTGATGCGGTATTTGCCATTTATGTATGGCGTGGTCGGCTTTTTCTTTGTGGCTTATGCCGGGCTGCAATTGACGGTGCTGCGCGAAAACCAGGCAGGGTTGATGGCTACTGCCGCTTTGGGCAGCGCCGTCTTGATGTTTGCCATCGTCTATGTTCTGCGGCAGGGTGGCCTGCCCGATACGTGGGCGGAGCCGCTGACGGCGTTTGGCGCGGCATTGGTGTTGGCGAGCATTGTGCTGCGGGCGCAACTGACCATGAATCCCAACCAGGCGGCGAATCTGGCGCTTTTTTTGTTTGCCATCGCCATCATCTTCATCTCGCCGTTTTGGTATGGTCTGTTTGCGCTGCTGACGCTGGCGGCGCTGGTGTTGGCAATTTACACCTTTCCCCCTTCGGCGGATTGGCCCTATTTTGTGGTGGTGACGCTGGCAGCTATGGCCACGGGCTTGCTGGCGCATGTGGTTCGGGTGCGGGCGTACCGGCATACGGTTATTTTACGGATTGTGGAGCGAGACCAGCGGCAGGCGCTGCAAATGTTGACGCTGCAATTGCACACGGCCGTTGCCGTTGGCCAGCGCATCACCTCCATTTTAGATCAAGAAACCCTTATGCCCCAGGTGGCGGAGCTTATCCGGCAGCAGTACCAGGTCTGTTATGTGGGGCTGTTGTTGCCAGATCAAAACGGGGAGGGGTTGACGGCCGTTGCCCAATCAGGCGCCAACATGGACGCCCAAACCACGCCTATGAAGGTGGGGCCAAATGGGTTGGCGGGTTGGGTGATGCAGCACGGCCGTGCCCTGCGCGTGGACAACGTGCTGCAACACAACCGCTTCAAATCAGAAGAAGCGACCCCACGTACCCAATCGCAACTGTTGCTGCCCCTGAAAATTGGCGACCAGATGTGGGGTGTGCTGGATTTGCAAAGTAATCGTTCGGCCGCTTTTGCTGAAGAGGAGATTCCCGCTTACCAACTACTGGCCGATCAAGTGGTTATTGCTTTGGAAAATGCGCGGTTGTATGGTGAAGTGAAGCAGTTTAATCAGGAGTTGGAACAAAAAGTGGCCGAGCGTACCCAGGATTTGCTGGCGGCCTATGCCCGGTTGGAACGGCTGGACAAAACAAAAGCTGACTTCATCACCATCGCCTCTCACGAACTGCGCACGCCGCTGACGATTGTGAATTTCAACAGCCAGATGATCCTGGAAGAAGCACGCAACGAACAGCATAGCGACTATTTGAAGTGGGCGGAAGGCATCTACCGGGGCGTGCAGCGCATGGAAGAGGTGGTGGAGAACATTCTGGATGTAGCCAAGATTGACAGCCGTTCGCTGGATTTGTTCATGTCGCCGTTGAATATGCGTTTTCTGGTGCAGCAGGTGGTGCGCCGCCTGGAGCGGGAGTGGGCCGGCCGCCAGTTGGTGATTACGGTGGCTGATATGCCTGGTCTGCCGGACGTGGAAGCGGACGCAGAAGCGATGGAAAAGTTATTTACGCATTTGCTGGTGAATGCGGTGAAATATACACCGGATGGGGGATTTATTCGGGTGGATGGCCGTGCCTACACAGTTTCCAGCAATGGCGCTTCTGGCGATGGCAGTGGGGAAGTAATCGGTGTGGAAATTATCGTCTCGGATACGGGCATTGGTATTGCCCCGGAAGTGCAGGAACTGGTGTTTGAGAAATTTTTTCAGACGGGCAAGGTCAATCAACATTCATCGGGCAAAACCTCATTTAAGGGGGGGGGGTCGGGGATTGGATTGGCTATTGCCCGGGGGATTGTGGAAGCGCACAACGGCCGTATCTGGGTAGAAAGCGCCGGTTATAACGAAACCGAGTGCCCCGGCAGCGCTTTTCACGTTGTCCTGCCCCTCCGCCAATCGTACCCATCCGAAACTGGCGAACTCTCCATAGGAGCAGAGCCATTGCCGCCGATAGCCACAAAAACCCTAACCGTGTGAAACATGGGAGATTGAAGATTAGCGATGGGGAGACTTGTCTTGAGCTTGTCGAAGAATTGGAATATGGAACGAGCATCTGTCAATCACCTCCCATTCCCCAGCCAACCTTTTCTCAAGAACATGGCGGAGATGATTCTGGGGGAAGCTGCACAACTTCTAACCAATACTTACCGATTTCTTCTACTGTCTCGACCAAACTGCTAAAGCTCACAGATTTGGTGACAAAAGAATTTGCGCCAAGATCATAACTTTGTTGAACATCTTCTTCCAATTCTGATGTGGTGAGAATGACGGTAGGAATACGGCGCAACAAAGGGTCTGATTTAATCTGGCGCAGCGCATCCAGCCCAGACATACGCGGCATGTTCAGGTCCAGCAGGATAAGACCTGGCAGCGGTTTGTTTTTGAATGATTCATACAAACCATGCCGGTGTAAGTAATCCATCAAAGCCATTCCGTCGGAGACGGTATGAACCTCGTGTTCCATGTTAATGTGTGCCAGCGCTTCCTGCGCCAGCAAGCAATCGTCGGAATCGTCATCAGCCATCAATATGATGATAGGTTTGCGCGAATTTGCCAAAATCATCTCCTGCTGCCTGGCCACTGGCGATGATGGAAAAATGGTTGTAAGCGGCGGCAACTCGTTTGCTAGTATAACAACTATAGCCCGACCATCAAGCCTCTATCGTCATAAACCGTTTTGTGTATAATTTACGGTGATGTGTGGCAATAGCCATTGTGCGAATTTAGCCCCAGCTTGAGAGAAAGAGGTTTTTCATGTCGGACAACGCAAACAGGTCAGGCCAGCCCCCGGAACTGATGCGTGTGTTGATTGCGGATGATGTGATGGAAACGCGCCGCAGTACCCGGCTGATGATGACGTTGGTGCCGGAAGCGCGGGTGGTGGCCGTGGCCGAAAATGGCCGTCAAGCCCTGGAAATGGTGCGCCAACACCGCCCCCATGTGGTACTGATGGATTTGAACATGCCGGAAATGGATGGGTTGCACGCGGTGAAACTCATTCGCCAGCACCGGCCCAACATCGTGTGCATCATCCTCTCTGCCGAACGCAGCCAGAAAACGGTAGATGAGGCCATGAAATTGGGCGTCCATGACTATCTGATCAAACCATTTACCTCGGATCAACTGTTGGCCGTGATGCAGCGTGTCCGTGAACAAGTCTTTGGCAGCCAGTGGACTGAGCTGCAAAATCGCAAACGGAAGCAGGAACGGGAAGGAGAGCTAAAACAGTTGGCCGAAGAATTTATGCGTACCCGGCGCACCGATGCCAAAGCGATGGCTGTTTTTGAAGAGTTGGCTAATACACCGAATTGTGACATTCGCTATCTGCGCGCCCTGGCTATCATTTACGTCTTTCGCCAACAATGGAAACGGCTGCGACTGCTGGCGGGCTACCTGGAGAAAAAGGCGCAGGAGTTGATAGTGGAAGAGTAATCCGTGACTCCTAATCGGTAATTGGATGACGGTTCACGGATAAGGGGTTGCGGCTCACGGCCGTCGCCGGTTTGATGACCAGCGGCAGGTAAACGCGGTAAAGGGGTGGGCCGATGATGTGGGGGGAGGTGAAGACGGCCCGGCCCAGGGTGTTGATAGCGGTGAGGGTGACGGTGTAAGCGCCCTGGGCAGCGTATAAATAACTGGGGCTCACGGCCGTACTCGTCCCTACCCCATCGCCAAAATCCCACACATACGAAGTTGCCCCCACCGACAGATTGTTGAAAGTAGAGGGTTCCCCTAACCGCACGGGCGAATTACTGCTGAAGGCAGCGGCTAATGGTGGCATGGTGAACTGGGCTATGACCGGATCATGGTCGCTGGCCTGTTCATTCAGGCGAAATTCGGTATTCACGTGGACAATATCGGCGGCTACGGCCGTGTGTGCCGCCAGGTATTCACTTACCAAAATATGGTCTAGCACCTGCGCATTCCCCTGATAAATATAGGTGTACTGCTCTGCTTGCGGCAGTAAGTTGTGCAAATTGTTCAACCCACCCTCCTCCAGCGCCAACAGCGGCGGCGCAAAGGGGAAGTCATTCAAGTCACCCAAGACCACCACATGCGCCTGCTTGTCCAACGCCAAAATCTGCTGCACAAAATCCGCCACCACCTGCGCCTGCGCCACTCGCTTCGCCTCCGTCACCAACAGTGGTGGCTGTTCGCGGCCGAACAGCGGCCCATCCCCTCCTTTGGAATTGAAATGGTTGGCAATCAGGATCAACTTGTAGCCGTTGAAGAGGAACTCGCCCGCCAGTGGCTTGCGGCTGTTGCTAAAGGCGGGATGCTGTGGCGCAATGCGCCCCGGGCTGTAGCTCAATTCCACGCCCTGGCTGCCCCATGAAACGGTGGTAGGGGACACGGCCGTGCCCCCTGGCCTGTCCACAAATGTCACCCGCGCCGGTTGGAAGATGAAACCCACCCGGATATTGCCGCCCACTTGGCCACCATCCTGATTATCCTCTGGCGCAATGTCCCGGAACGCATACAGTGGCCCGCCCGCGTCCACAATTGCTCCCAGCAACAATTGGTACGTTTCGCTGGCGTCCACCACACCATTATCCGCCGGGCCGTTGTTGTCCTGAATCTCCACCAGGGCAACAATGTCCGGCGCGCCCAGATTGTCCACGATAATGGCCGCCAGCGCCTCCACACGGGCCGGGTCACTCTGGGCGCTCAGGTTTTCCACGTTAAAAGTGGCAATGGTCAGCCGGTCAGCGGCGCTGCTGAGCGCGGTGGTTTCGGCGGTCAGCCCACCAGGCGCGACCGGTGGCAGGGGGTTCACGTTGAGCAGTTTGAAGTTGCCAAAGTTGTAATCCAATACGCCCGTAATGGGGGCAGTGAAAGCGTCACCCACTGTGTAATTGGCCGGTGCGGGCGTCAGGGTATCGTCAATAAAAATGCGCTCCGGGTTAAAATCATCGGCGCGAACGACTAACGCGCCGCGCGAACTGAACAGGCCGCCATTTGCGCCGCCGTCGCCGACCACAATCACTTCGTTGAAGAAGGTGGTTCCTATTACGACTGCGTCGTTTACCTGCACCAACATTCCTTCCAGGCTTTCGTAAAAATCAATGCCATCCTCATCTGGGTCAAAATGGGGCGTCTGATTCACATCGCCGTTGGCGTCGTTGTCAATGATCTGGTTGGGCGGCACACGGCCGTTCGCCCCCACGATCACCGGCGCGGGCAAAGGTTGGTCGGTCGCCAGCACTTCCATGATCACATTCCGCAGTTGGGTGTTGGACAGATTGCCAGAGCCGATTCCTTCGCTGGTGAACTCGTCCACCAGGCCGGTGACGGAGATTAGATCACCCACCGTGACGGATGGCGTGTTGGCCGTGTAGACAAAGATGCCTTCAGATGTGGCCTCATCGTTGTCCGGTTGTGGGGCCTGCAAGAAGAAGCCAGTGCCGGACACGGCCGTGACCACCCCCTGCACCCCCGTCACCACCTCACCCGCCAGCAGCGAACTGTGCCGCGCCCCCTGAATGTGGTGGATGGCCACCGGCCCGCTGATGACCATTGTGAATACCGGCGGGCCGACGGTGGGCGTCACAAAATTGGCGGCAGTAATGGTGTAGTTGTGGTTTTCAATGACGGCCGTGTCCGGCGGCGCATTCACGGCAAAACGAACGGTAACGCTGCTCTGGTAGGGGAGGGACGGCCGTGTCCAGGAGACCACCCCACCCGTATAACTGCCCCCGTCCAGGGCATAGGCAAAATCGGCCAGTGCGGGCACGGCATCCGTGATGACCACATTGGTTAGCGTGTAGCCCAGGTTGTTGAAGACAGTGAGGGTGTAGGTGAACAACTGGCCCGGCCCTACCCATATCGGTGCGGCTTTGCTCAGGCTGGGGGCATTGGCCATAAATTGCACGTCCGCGGGGCGGCGTGGTTTAATCTCGTATTCGTCTTGATATTGGGTGCTGTAACCGGTGACAACGGCCGTCATGCCATGGCGCAGCCCGCCGCCACACACATCAATTCCCGTGTCCGCGTCCACATAAACCAGCGCCGCTCCCGTGCCATCATCCAGATAAAACTGGGTGGGGCAGTACAAATTGGAGACCGTGCCGCTGATAATCGCCAGCCAGCCTTCGCTGCTGCCGCCGGCAATTTGCCCGGTGTTGAAGGGCAGCGGCGTCACTTCTGGGCCTGCTCCCAGGTTGGCAAAGTAGTGAACGGGGGCCATTAACTGCTCCTCGTTTTGAAAACTGCCCCGTGTAGCCACCAGGCGCACCGTATCACCCAATTGCAGTAGGGGCGGCGGCGCGTAAAAGACGGCAATGCCGCCGCTGCTATCTTGCAGCCCCCAGCCATTGGGATGATATGTGCCTGGCGTGTAGATAATCTGCCCTTCAGTGGCAAACAGGTCGCCGCTGTTCCCGGCGCGGGCCTGGGCAATGGGGACGAGAGCGTACAGGGTGGTGCTGGTCTGGGCGCTGTTGTTGGCCGGGTCGTCGCCAGGGGCGCTGGTCACGGCCGTCACCAGATTCATTGCTATCGTGCCGTTGGGGATGGATGGTACGGCCGTGACTGTAAGTTGAAAACTGGTTTGCAGGCCGGGTGGCAGATCGCCCGCTGCCCAGGCGAGGGTCTGCCCGGCGACCGTTACCGGCCAGGGAGCGGAGTCGGCCACATAACTTGTTTCCAGCGGGATCACGTCGGTCAGCACCACCTGGGTGGCGGTGGCAATGCCGCTGGTTTGCACGGTGATGGTGTAGACCAACGGCTCTGTGGCAAAGTTGACGGAGGGACCACTCGCCGTCACTGCCAGGTCAAGTGGGCTGATGGTGGTCGCCCATTGGGACTGGTTATTGTTAGGGTTATTATCCGGGCTGGCAGTGGCGATCACGGCCGTGTTCGTCAGCACCGCACCATAAGCAACCGTGTCGCTCACCAGGGCGGTGAGGACAAAATTGCCGCTACCGCCGGGAGACAGGTTGCCCAATTCCCAAACCATCTGATCGCTGCCGGGCATACAGCCGGTGCAGGGTAGGTCGCTGCCGTCGCTCAGGTAGGTAAGACCGCCGGGCAGGGTGTCGCTGAGGGTGATGGTGGCGGCTACGGCCGTGCCCTCATTGGCATAACTCAGGGTGTACTGAATGACGCCGCCTGCCTGTGTGAACGTGGGGCCACTTTTGTCCAGGCTCAGGTCGGCGATGGGGCAACTATTGGCCGCGCCAGGCGTGTCGTTCACCCCGGCGTTGAAATGGCCCATCTCCCACTGTTCCGGGCAGCGGAAGGCGTGGCCGGGCCAATTGGCGCCGCCCGGCCCCACCGTGGGCGGGCCGTAGTGGTATTCGGTGGTGATGGGTGGATTTTCTTCGCGGATGAGGGCGATCAGGTCGTGTACGGCCGTCCAGGGCGTCACGTCCAGCACCCCGTCATCGTTTGTATCCAGGTCTTGCCCATTGCTGCCGCTGAAGTCGCTGACGAGCAGGTGGGTGACGTTATCCGTGTTCTCAAAGTTGAGGCTGGTGGTCAGATCGGCCGTGTTGGTCAGGCTAAAGGTGGCTTCCACCACCAGGAAATAACCCCGCGCCGGGATGTTTCCGGTTAGCGGCACGGCGGCCTCAATGACGCCGCTGCCCTGAGCGGCCATGCCATCGCCAATGACCAGATAGGTGAGGCCAGCCAGGCTGTTTCCTGGCGGCCCCGCCAGTTCAAAATACTCGTCATTGTCCGCGCCGGTCTGATCCACACGCACTTCGTTGATGACGATGTGATCCATCGGTGTTTGGTAATCGGTAATCGGTGAACGGTGCTCGGCCGGCTGACGGATAACGGGATACGGATGATGCTCAACAGATTGAGCCAGGAGAGGGGAGAAGCGGTTGGCCGCTTCGGCTGAATTCAGCACAAACATGACCATTCCCAACCCCAGGCCCAGTGTCCAGATAAAAGCAACCGGCTGCCGGTAATTGCGCCAGATGTGCATCATCTTGCCCTCCCAATGCGTTTGTCATAACCGTTTCCGCCGTAACTACAAACGATCAACGAATCGCTACAGCGGTTCACGGCCGTAAACATTTTTTGAGATTGATTAACTACGATGTGGCAACTAGTACGATGCGCCAATGTTATCAGGCCCAGTGTATGAAGGCAAGAATCCTGTCAGCAATTCAGCAATTCTCAATTTGGCTTCGGCAGATAAACCTGCACCAACAAGAGGCAAAGTCGGCCTTTGCCGACTGGCCGGCATACAGCCCACGAAGATGGGCTTTGCCTTTCGTTACCGCGATTTTAATCGCCGGCTTGCGTCATATTTCGAATTGCCGCACTCAGCTCGTGCGCGGCGCGGTCACAAAGCCAGGAGTTGGTGGTTTGAATCGGAGAGGTCGCCCCCACGGCGAAACGTGACGAAACACGGGTCACGTTCTTTGGGGAGAATCATGCGTTATCTATTGCCGGGAATCCTTTCGTTAGGGATGGTATCCTACCATTTTAAGTGGGCAACCATGGCTTCTGGGCCGTTTACCTGCCAACGGCCGTTGCCAAACGTGCAAAAAAGTGAGAAGGTAGAGGAGCAAAATGTTGGAAACGGAGAAGTCGTGTGACAAACTTTGAACTGTATGCCAGAGAATTGGCATGGCCGGTGGACTGGACGGCCGTATACCACCGCCCGGCCCCTCTCCTCCTCGAAATTGGGTTTGGCGGAGGGCATTTTCTGGCCGGGTTGGCGCAGCAGCGGTCGGAGGCCAATGTGCTGGGCGTGGAAATTACCCGGCCCTCCATCCGGCGCGGGCTGAAAAAGCTGCAGGCAGCGGGGGTGACAAACGGCCGTGTCCTGCAAGCCTCCGCCGAATACCTGTTATGGGCCTGCTGCGCTCCTGGTGTGGTGCGTGAGGTGTTTATCAACTTCCCCGATCCCTGGCCCAAAGGTAAACAAACCCACCGCCGCCTGATCAATCCCCGTTTCCTGGCGCTGCTGGCGGCGCGATTGTCTGCCGGCGGTTTGTTACACATTGCCACCGATGTGGCCGATTATGCTCAGGCCATTGCCGCCGACCTGGTCCAATCCCCCTATTTTGAAAGCCTGTTTGAGACGCCGTTTGTGACACAGGCGGACGGCCGTGTCCGCACCAAATACGAACAACTGGCCCTGGTCGCCGGTTCCACCTGCCACTACTTCACCTGGCAGCGTAATGCTGTGCCCGCTGCCGATGAATTCCCCATCCCCCAGGAGACGCCTATGCCCCATGCCATATTGTACTCCCCCCTCAGCCTGCTCGAAATTGCCAACCGTTTCACACCGTTGCACGATACCGCCGCAGACATTCACGTGCGGCTACCCATGCTCTTCAAATCGCAGCAAGAACATTTGCTGCTGGTAGAGGCATACATCAACGAAGAGCCGATTTCGCAGCGGGTGGGCCTGCTCATCAAGCGGCGGGCCGATGGACATTATTTGATTGGTTTGTCTGAAATGGGATTCCCCTGGCCAACCCCTGGCGTACAATTGGCCATTGCCTGCCTGGCCCGTTGGCTGATATCGTTGGCGGCGGACACGGCCGTACGCCACCACAACCTGCCGTATTCGCTAGACCCCAAGACCGATCACCGATGACCGATTACCGTCCCATATACTCGCTTACCTTTACCACCAAATCCTTCATGTTGTATGGTTTTTGCAAAAAACCGGCCAACCCTTGCCCCACAAACGGGCGCGTTGCTTCGGCCTCATCAAATCCTGAGGAAAGAATGACCTTAACAGTGGGATCAATTTTGCGTAATTCCTGAAAAGTGTCTGCTCCATTCAAGCCCGGCATGGAAAGATCCAACAGCACCAGATCAATGTCGTGGTGATTGGCGCGGAATAAATCAATACCAGAGACGCCATCAACGGCCGTTAGCACCCCGATCCCCGTAAACCCCAAAATATCGGAAACTGCTTCCCGCACCGCTTCTTCATCATCAATAATGAGCACCAATTGGCTTACATCAGGTACTGTCATCGTTATTACAAAATCTGTCCTGAAAATAGTGGTTGGCGGTCGGCTGCCTGACCGCGTAACTGGCAACCATTTCCATCCTTCGTGGTGGGCAATAGCCCATATTTTGCACATCCATTATTTTACTTGTGTACATGACAACACATCTCACAATCATATAGGTAAAGCGGCTAATTTGCCCATCGTTTATTCGTTGCTAGACTTGCTTATATCGGCAAACGGGCAATAGCCAGCATGACGCCGAAATCCACTCTTTTTCATCGGAGGCTAAGATGAGCAAACCACAAGATGTATTACCCTATTGGGACATGCAAACCGTTTTCCCCAGCCTGGAATCAGACGAGTTTACGACTGCATTTCAATCTCTTATTCAGGCGATCACCGATCTGGTGGCCTTATTTGACGCACACGGCATCAATCGCGTTGAAGCCAGCCCTTTGGATGATGCCACCATGGCCACATTTGACGCCATCGTTGGCCGTATGAATGAAACCCTGGAAGCGGTGAATACGGTGCGCTCGTATCTGTTCAGCTTCCTCACCACCGATTCCCGCAATGAGATTGCCCAGGCGCGTTTTAGCCAGCTACAACCCTATTTTTCCAAACTAGACCTGCTAGGCACACGCTTCACCGCCTGGATTGGTTCATTGGATGTGGATGGTCTGATTGCCCGGTCAGAAGTAGCCGCCGCCCACGCTTATGTACTGCACAAAGCACGCCTGGGATCGCTGCATCTCATGTCGCCCAGCGAAGAGGCGCTCGCCAGCGAATTGGGCCTCACCGGCTCTTTAAGCTGGCAGCGCATGTTTACCGATTTCACCTCCCAACTCAAGGTGACGTTGGAATTGGATGGCGAGACACAAACGATGCCGCTCACGGCTGCCCAAAATCTGGCCTTTCGGCCGGAGCGCGACGTGCGCGAACGGGCACATCAAGCGGTTTTGCATACCCTGGAAGAAGCCAGTGTCCCTCTGGCAGCGGCGCTAAACGCCATCAAAGGTGAGACGCTGGCGCTTTGTCGCCGCCGGGGGTGGGAGACGCCGCTAGATATGGCCTTGTTTGATAATGCCCTGGATCGCCCTACTCTGGACGCTATGATGTCTGCCTGCCAGGATGCCTTCCCCCATTTCCAGCGGTACCTTAAGGCGCGGGCGCGGTTGATGGGGCTGCCGGTGCTGGCCTGGTATGACCAGTTGGCGCCGATGGGGCAGGGTAGCCAGAGCTATTCCTATGCCGATGCGACCGCGTTTGTGACCCGCCAATTCGCTTCTTACTCGCCGCAAATGGCGGGATTGGCGCAGCGTGCCTTTGCCGAAAACTGGATTGACGCCGAACCCCGTGCCGGTAAGAGCGGTGGCGCATTTTGCATGTCGCTGCGCGAAGATGAATCGCGCATTCTGATGAATTTTGAATCTTCCTTTACCAGCGTAGGCACGCTGGCGCATGAATTGGGCCATGCTTATCACAATGTGGCCCTGGCGCAGCGCACCCCGTTGCAAAAATATCTACCGATGACATTGGCGGAAACGGCCAGCACCTTTTGCCAGAAAATTGTGGAAAATGCGGCGCTGCAAACGGCCGTGCCCCAAGACCAACGCATCATTCTGGACGGCCTGCTGGAATATGCCACCCGCGTCGTGTTGGGCGCTACCAGCAATTTCCTCTTTGAACAATCCGTTTTTGAAAAGCGGACACAGCGCGAACTCTCCGCCGCCGAATTTTGCGCCCTGGAAATTGAAGCGCAAAAGGCAACACGTGGCGACGCCATCCATCCCGACCATTTCCACCCCTACCGCTGGGCCTACGTGCCCCATTACTACATCACCACATATTACAACTTTCCCTATATCTTTGGCCTGCTTTTTGGCCTGGGCCTGTATGCCCAATACCAGACCGACCCCACCGGCTTCCAGGCCGGATATGACGACCTGCTTTCTTCCACCGGTCTAGGCGCCGCCGCCGATCTGGCTGCCCGTTTTGGCCTGGACATCCGCCAAAAGGCATTCTGGCAGGCCAGCCTGGACGTGCTGCGGGTGGATGTGGATCGCTTTGAACAATTGACAATTGAGTGATTGGGCGATTGGGCGATTGGCCGTGGGGACGCTGTTTCGGGCAATTTCCCAATCTCTTAATCTCCAATCTCCGCTCTTAACCATGGATTCCCTTGCAGTTTTACATGCCGACATGCGCGCCTGCCGTCGTTGCCTGGATGGCGGGTTTAGCATTGCGTCAGGGGCGGTGTTTAGCAGCGGTTCGGCGCGCCGGGTGATGTTGATTGGGCAGGCGCCAGGGGTGACGGAGGCGCAGGTGAAACGGCCGTTCAATGCCGGCAGTGGTCGTCGTCTGTTCCAGTGGTTGGGGGAGGCGGGTTGGGATGAAGAGACGTTCCGGGCCGAGCAGTACATGACGGCCGTCACCAAATGCTACCCCGGTAAGGCGGCTAATGGCAAAGGCGACCGCGTGCCCTCCAAGGCCGAACAAACGCTGTGCCGTCCCTTTTTGGAACAAGAGATCACCCTGGTCAGGCCCCGCCTGATCATCCTGGTGGGTGGGCTGGCGATGAAACTGGTCTACCCCACCAGCACCCATCTGGAAGATGTGATCGGTACGGCCGTCTACTTCCCCCCAGAATCCCTAACCAGCCCGCTCAATTTTGATCTGGCTACGGCCGTGCCCTTAACGAACGAACAACTGCCCTCATTTTTAGAGACGGCGGCGGGAGACGGCCGTTTCATCGTGCCCTTGCCTCACCCCTCCGGCGCCAGCCTGTGGCCCAACAAACCAGAAAACCGCCAGCGCATCACCCGCGCCGTCACCATCTTGCGCCATTTACGACAGTGGTGGCAGTGATTGAGTAATTGGCTAATTGGGTAGTTGGGAGCAAATGACCCGATTAGTCAATTACCAGTTACCTGTTGTATGAATACAACAAATAGGACAAAAATAACTTGACATAGTCTTGTCTCGTGTTACACTGGCGCATATGCGTAAACTATTTACACGCATTGCAGGGAAGTTGTGGCATTGGGTCACGGCCGTTATTCTGGGCTGTTGGCGTTTTATTGGTCGGATGGGTCTGGCCTGTCGCCGCATTCTCATCCTGTTTGTCTGGAAGCCCCTCATTTTGCTGACTCTCCCGCTCTGGCTGCCGCTGCGCTGGCTCTTTTGGGATTACATGAAAGAGATCGCGCCGCCCATCTGGCGCTTTATGGGCCAGGTGGGGCAGGCGGCGCGCCGGATGTTAAGCCTGCTGCTGTGGCGCCCCTTCCACAAATTGATCATTTCCCCCATCGTCTGGTATTGGCGGCACTTCGTTTGGGCCTTTATGCGTTGGTTGGGGCGACAGGCGCAGTGGGTGGGGCGGCAATTATACCGGCTGTGGCTGGCGCTGATGGAACGCACGGCCGGGCGCCGGGCGCTGCTGCGCCGCCGCTATCGTTCCCGCTGGCTGGTGCGTTGGGCGCGATGGCGGCTTGTGTTCAAACGGCCGTCCCCCCCTGAAAAAGCCGAAATCGCCCCCGCCCGTCCGCGCCTGGCAGCCTACAGCCAACATACCCGCCGCGTGCGGCTGGCTACGGCCATTGCCGCCGTCTCCTTGCTGATTGTGGTGGCGCTGCTCAGTTTACAAGACCGGCCCGGTACGGCCGTGGCTGATGCCGCCCCCGTTACCATCATCCTCACGCCCACGCCCTTGCCACCCACACCCACGCCCGTGCCTACCGTGGCCATCAAACTGACCCCCTGGGCCACACCCGATCCCACTACGCGGGGTGGCGCGGTAGCTTTTGCCCAGACGGTAAACGGCAATACCGATATTTACGTGCTGCCGGTAGGCCAGGCCGAACCGGTGCGCCTGACCACCGACCCGGCGCCAGACCGCGACCCGGCCTGGAGTCCCGATGGTTCACAACTGGCATTTTCATCGCGGCGTGACGGCAATTGGGATATTTATGTGTACGATGTGCCCACCGGCCACTTGTTGCGGGTGACGCGCGGGTTGGCCTATGATGGTAAGCCTGCCTGGTCGCCTGATGGGCAATGGCTGGCCTATGAATCATACCGGGACAACAATCTGGATATTTACCTGGTGCGCGCCGACGGCCGTGAAGGGACCTATCGCCTCACCTATGATCCCGCGCCGGACTTTAACCCGGCCTGGTCGCCGCGCGGGCGGCACATTGCCTACACAAGCTGGCGCACCGGCAACCAGGATATTTTCCTGCAATCGCTAGATGACACCACCGGCCAGACGGTGGTCAATCTGACCAATACGCCGGGGGTGCATGAAGATGGCGCGGCGTTTTCGCCGGACGGCCGTACCCTGGCCTACCAGGACGACAGCGCCGGTTTCCTGGTGATCATGGGGCAGCCCCTTACCGAAGATAATGAGCCAGATGGCCTGCCCGTCAGCCTGGGGCATCAGGGCAGCCAAGCGGCCTGGTCGCCGGACAGCCGCTCGTTGGTGTATGCACATGAAAAGGACGGCCGTAGTTATCTGGTGGCGGGCAGCGCCGTTGCCTGGGGCATTGCCCCCCAAATGTATGTGCCCGACGGCCCGTTAGATGGCTTATCCTGGGCGGCGGTGGATTTATCGCCAGCCTTGTTGGAGAGTTTGAAAAATATAGACGGTCTGGTGGCCGAAAAACCATTATTTGTGGAGGCATTGGCCCGACCGGAACGAGGGCGTCCGCCGGTAACGTTGTTTGAAATGCCGGTCAGTGCTCCTTCGCCTTACCTGAGCGACCAGGTAGACCAATCGTTTACCGCGCTGCGGGAACGGCTGATGGCGGAGGCGGGATGGGATTTCCTGGGGCAGTTGGACGGCATGTTTGAGCCGTTAGAGGCACGGCCGTTGCCGGGCCAATCGGTGGAATCGTGGAGCAAGGCGGGGCGAGCCTTTGATATTTATTACCGCAAAGCGTTGGGGCTAGAGCCGCAAATCATGGTGGTGCGGGAGGATATTGGGGCGCAAACGTTTTGGCGGTTGTATGTGCGCACGGCCGTGCAAGACGGCAGCCTGGGTGAACCGATGACCAGCCGCAATTGGAATTTCCAGGCGCGCAGCGGCGACGACCCACAGTATTATGAACAGGGCGGCAAACTGGCAGACAATGTGCCTACCGGGTATTACATTGATTTTACGGCGCTGGCGGCCAGTTATGGATGGCAGCGCGTCCCGGCGAACACCCGCTGGCGTACTTATTTCCCCGACATCCTTTTCTGGCGCTTTGAAAACCGCCAGGACCTCACCTGGCTGGAAGCCATGCAACAGCTTTACACGGAGGCGGAACTGAATGAAATCCGGTAATCGGTTATCGGTAATCGGTAATCGGTTGCTGCACCGATTACCGATTACCGTTTACTATTTACCGATCATCATTTTCCTCACCGCCTGCGGCCAAACCACCACGCCGGCACTGCCAACGTTAATTCCGGTGTTGTTTGCGCCAGGAGAGACGGCTACGCCAACGGCCGTGTCCCCATTACCGGTCAGCCAGCGCGTGGCCGATGGCCGGGTGCCGGGTGTTTCGGCAAGCTCAGGGACAGCTGCGCCCCCTACGCCAGAAGGCAATGGTGTGCGCCCGCGAGACGCCGAACAGAAATACCTGCCGGATGCCGGCCCGGAGCCACCCACCAACTGGCGACCGCCCCCTTATGCCGTGCCCCTTTCCTTCCATCCTGATGATCATTACTTTTTGATTCGTCCCATCCCCTCCGGGAAACGTAACTACGATCTAGAATGGTACCCCTTTGGCAATGATGTGCTGGCGCCTGGTTTGCTGCCCTACCGGGTGCATCATGGCATGGATTTTCCTAACGAATCGGGCACACCGGTGCTGGCAGCCAGCAGCGGCACGGTGATACACGCCGGGCCGTTGCCCAGCCCCCGTGACGGGGTGAACTATTACGGGAATACAGTGGTCATCCTTCACGACTGGCAGTGGCAGGGCCAGGATGTTTATACCCTCTATGCCCACACGTTAGAATTATTTGTGCAGGTGGGGGATCATGTGTCCCAGGGGCAGTTGATTGCCGGGGTAGGCAGTTCCGGCGAAGTGACGGGGCCGCATTTACATTTTGAGGTGCGGTTGGGTCAGAACAATTACAATACGGCCGTGAACCCCGCGTTGTGGTTGGCGCCGTATGAGGGCTGGGGCACGATTGCCGGGCGTTTTGTAGACCGGCGGGGGCGGTTGGTGAGCAGTGCGTTGTTGACGTTACGGCCGTTGCCCCTGCTTGATGATGAACAGGTACGCGAGCAGCGCACCTACTACTACAGTGGCGTGGCCTCAGACCCGGTGTGGCAGGAAAACTTTGTTTTTGGTGACGTGCCCGCCGGCCAGTATGAACTGTTGATAGACCTGAACGATGGCATTCATCGCTACCGGCGGATGGTAACGGTCTATCCTGGCCAGACCAGTTTTGTCCTGATTTCCGACAATTTCGACTTTTTCCCCACCGCCACGCCCATTCCCACGCCCTTACCCACCCCCTCGCCGCTGCCCATCTTCATTCCCCCAGAAAACCCAACGCCAGAGGGGTAGGTGATATGATTTCTGCTCTTATAACGCGATAAGCCATTGGCAGATAGAAACCAGTTGCTCGTCAATGGTCAAATTGGCGGCATTGGTAAGTGAGCCAGTCTCAAGCTGATGATAAATTTCAATAGCCATCGCTTTTTGAATGGCGGCGCCAATAAAGAAGGTTTGGGGCGATAAGTGCTTCCCATCAAAAGCTGTTCTTACCCTTTGCAAAGCCGAGTTTGCCGTTTTCCAGTGTTCATCAGCGCCAGCGGGATCAATGCCCCCCTTCAACTCACCTAAGGCGATGTATTTGTCTGGCTTATAATGGCAAGAGGACTGGCGTCTGCCAAACTGGAAATGAGCAGGTACGCTGTCAAACAGACACAGGTCAACGTTTTTCTGTACCAGCGAGACAATCGGGTTGAAAATGAGGATGCGGTGGCCCAATGGATTCTACCAATGTAGTCCACGAAGGGTATAGCCCAGGTCAGTATCTTGATTTTTGCCAGGAAACCATTGACGAGAACGGCCGTCTAGCCATGAAAATGTCTTGCCTTGTACAGAAAGTGTGGCGATGATGGTACGACTTAATTTTTGTTCAGCCAGGATACCGGCCAAATTTCGCATACTGCCGCCTAGAGAATCGCCTCGGGTCAACAAAAAGCGGTAGACCAATTCGTCTACAAAGTCCAGTCCAGCAGGCTCCAGGAAGTTATCAATTAACCCCCGAATCGCTAAGGGTGTTGCTTTGCGATTCTTCTCCAATGCCATGCTGATAAAACCGGTGCGAACCTGGGCGTAGGGGGTGATAAGGGAGTCGGCCGAGGCCAGATGGGTTTGGTAGTTCATAGGCGGTTACGGTTTTCTCCAGATGGTGATGCTTTTGCGCAACGGGCGGCGACCAAATTTGCCCATTTGCTGGCTGCTGTTGCCTTTTTGTTGAGGCAGCACGTACACTTTCACCGGTTCAAACCCTAGTGTCTCGGCCAGATTGGTACTCAGGAAATCTACCGGAATCACTTCCCCGGCATAACGCACGTTATCGTTGACGATGGCCACATGCGCACCTGAACGGCAAACGCGGAAAAGTTCGGCAAAGATAAAGGTTAACTCGGTGAAATACTGGTCTATCATGCCCAACACGCCCTGATTGTTTACATCTCCTTCCTGGTTTCGGATGTGGAGAGCCTGGTTGATCTCATTCAGAACGGAATTTGTTTGGACAAGGTTTAGGATTTCGATGTATTCAGCCTCGCGGTCGAGCGATGAATAAAACTCTTGCAACGGGTTGAGCTTTGGCTTGTTTTCTACAGTGCAGGAAAGCATTTGCTGGCGCAGGTGAAAGATAGCATCGCCGACGTTCAAGTAAGCCAGTTCCAGGGCATAGGTGCGGGTGTAATCATAGCGATTGGCGTAGGGGGGTGAGGTGATAACCCCCTCAAACTGGTCGGGTTCGAGCGCGGGTAAAATGTTCAGGGCGCTACCTTCTAAAACAGTTTGTTGGCTGGCTGGCGGCGGCTGTTTTTGCAGTTCGCTGACATCCTGAATTACACGATTGAGATGGCGCAGAAAGGCTTGTTTGACGGTGGGCAGGCTGCCTTTGTGGATGCCCTGAATGGGGTCTTTGCCTTGTTGTAGACGCTGCTCATTGCGCTGTTTGATTTTTGCCGCACGGCCGTCCCACCGTAAATACTGCCCATCCTTGCGCGTGTAACTGACCTCTTCCAGCAAGCTCATCAAAATGGCCTGGCATAACAACCGAGCGTTGGCACTCATGTCTTGTTCGGCAAACCAGTGGCTATAGGCCATTAACTCTCGTTCCGTGTCCAGCGGAAAGGCACTTTCAGTGATGGTTAGGTGGGGAAAAGTGGTGGTTGTGGGCGGTGGCGTTTGCTGCTGCACCTGTTGGCGAATTTGCACCAATTCATCTACGTTGTACTCAAAGGCATTTGCTTTGACTTGCCAGGCTAGATGGCAGTGGGGCAGAAGTTCAATACCAACGGCATGAATGCCCCACATTTTTGCTTCCAGCAAAGTAGTACAAGAACCGGCAAAGGGGTCTAGAATAGTCTGCCCCGGCTGTATGCCCAATTCAGCAAGCAATGTCTCTACCAGTTGTGCCGAAAACCCTTCCCGATATTTAATCCAACTATGCAGCGTTTCTGTCTTATTTGCCTGAAAGCTGACCACACGACGACTAAATAGATCGGTCTCTTCCAGCAAATGGGCGTAGCGGATTTCCATGTCCAGGCGGGCGTCTTCGCAGCATAAGCCGTCATGGGAGAATGGATGAGGAACAGGATCGGGTTTTAGGGTAACGGCCGTCGTAAAAGGCAAAGTTAATTGGCGCATAACGGCCGTATTGTACCACCCTATTTTGTGCTTTCCACGCGCTGCCAGAGGTCGGGCAACGGCCGTTGCCGCACCCGCACCTGCCACCACACCGACACCCACAAATGCAGCCGGGCAGCAAACAATTGCAGCGTCCACCAAAATTCACGGGGTGTCTGGGCAAAAGTGAGGGCGTGCCAAAAGCCATGCTGCACTTCCCGTCGTGCCGAGCGCATCCGGTAGGGGGAGCGCCGCACATAATCTTGCGCGTAGCCACCGGTGGAGCGTGTCTTTTGCCGCCGCCAATCAGCATACGTGGTGGGATACTTCACGTACACTTCGGCTGCGGGAGCGTAACGGATGGCGTAACCCTGCTCGGCGATGCGGTGGGAAATGGCGGCGTCCTCGGCCAGAGCATCGGTGGGCAGCGGCGGAATAAGTGCTTTGCGGGCGGCGAAGAGGTAGCCGGAGCAGAGCAAAAATTGACCGGCGGCGTTCCGCGCCAACCGCGCCCGGTGTGCCCCTTCCACCAACAAATGTGACCAGTAACCGAGTTTGGTATGACGTGGCGAAATGCTAACCGGCCGGCCCGTCACCGCGCCCACCTGTGGGTCGGCAAAGGGTGCCAACAGGGGTGTTAATGCCTGCGCGCTCACTACCACATCACCATCGCTAAACACAATCAGGTCGCCACGCGCTGCTTGCAGACCGATGTTGACGGCCGTCGGTTTGCCCAGGCCGGGGTCGGGGATGTGGCGGATTTGGGGGTAATGGGTGGCGTATTGCTGGATAACGGCCGTTGTTTCCGCATCCGGGCACACCACCACCATCTCCCCGTCGGCGGGCAACTGCGGCAGAAATGCCGCCAACGCCCGGCCAATGGTCTGCGCTTCCCGGTAAGTGGTGATGAGGATGGAAAGCATGTGCCAGGTGTCACGCTTCCGGCGCCTGGTTATACAACACCGACACCCCTTTTAACCGGCTCAGTAGCCATTCCAGAAAGCTGATGACGACCATAAAAAAGATATTAACGCCGATGGCCAGGGAGAAGGCCAGCCCCAGGTAGCCGAACATAACGGCCGCCGGCCGGGCCAGAGTGGCGGCGACCACGTGAAATAATCCCAATACGCTGAGAATCAGGGCAAAGGTAAGCAGAGCAATGGCGAAGGCGGGCCAGGCGCGGCGGTCAGATTGGCTGGGCATCATGGCGGTGGCGACGGCAAAAATCAGGTAGAGCCAGAGGAAAAAGTCAGGGGTTTGCAGTAGCTGTTCCAGGGCAATGGTCAGGGCGCGGATTTCGCCCGTTTGCACCAGGGCGGCCAGCGCCGGGTAGTTGAAGATGTGGTAGCTGATGAGCAGGATCACGGCCGTGCCCGCGATTAACGGTGCGCCGCCAATGATACTTTCCCGCAGCGGGTCCAGGGAGCGGCTTTTGTAATACTCCACATACCCTAACTGGATGCTGCCATCTGGTTGTTGGCGGGGGATGACAGAAAATGTGCCGGTGCGCACGCCTAGCAGCGTGGCTGCCAGCCAATGGCTGGCCTCGTGTAAAAAGACGCCGGGCAGCAAAATGATGGCGTACAACACCACCGCCCGCCCCGGCTGGCTCATCAGCAGGAAGGCAATGCCGTGCAAATGCTGATGAATCCAGCGCTGCATTACCAACAAGATGGGCACTGTCACCAGTACCCAGAAGAAGGGCATGAGGGAGTCGTTCATAGAGATTCGGTAAACGGTAATCGGAGATTAGAGATTGGAGATTAACAAATCTCCAATCTCTAATCTCTAATCTCAAACAATCGCATTTCTTACCAAATCTACAAAGTCTGCTTTCAGACTGGCGCCGCCGACGAGGGCGCCGTCAATGTCTGGGTGGGCCATGTAGTCGGCGATGTTTTCTACGGTGACGCTGCCGCCGTATTGGATGCGCACCTGTTGGGCGGCGTCTTCGCCGAACAGTTCGGCCAGCGCGCCGCGCACGCTGAGGCCGATGATGCTGCCGGCCTCGGCGGCGCTGGCCGATTTGCCGGTGCCGATGGCCCAGATGGGTTCGTAGGCGATGACGCAGGCGGGGGCTTGCACGGCCGTTAAGCCGGCAAACGCCGCCTTTACCTGCCCACTGACAAACACGTGTGTTTCGCCGGCTTCGTTCTGTTCCAGGCTCTCGCCGACGCAGATGATAGGCGTCAGGCCGTGAGACAGGGCAGCGTGGACTTTTTTGTTCACGCTGTCGTCCGTCTCGCCAAAGAAAGCGCGCCGTTCGGAATGGCCCAGGATGACGTATTGGCAGTAGGGGGTGAGCATGTCAGGGGCAATTTCGCCGGTGTAGGCCCCTTTTTCGGCGAAGTACATATTTTGTGCGCCGACGCCGATGTCGGTGGCTTGCAAGGCTTCATACACGGCGGGAATGGCCAAAAAGGGTGGGCAGACGACGCGATCTATGCCTTTGATGTTTTGCAGGGCGTGGCGGATTTCACGCACAAATTCAACGGCTTGCACGGCCGTTTTGTTCATCTTCCAGTTACCGGCAATAATTGGGGTTCGCATGGGTTTCTCCTTGTAATAGGACGCGGATTAACGCGGGTGACGCAGATAAATGAGAAAAATGTGTCCTATATTTCGCCAATTTTACCCGTTTTGGCGGGGGAGGGTAGGTGGATTGGTCGTGCCTGGCGCTGCTTGTGTTCGTGAACGAAGGAGATGACCTGACGGCCGTGCAACAACATCGCTGCCGACACCAGGCCAACGGCGGTGATGACAAAGATGAGGCCATAACTGGCGGCAAATGACCAGTTGAAACCTAAATGGAACAGATCGCGCAGAACGCCGCCGCTAAATGTGCCCAGCCCTTTAGACACAAGGATACACACCGTCCACAAGCCCAGGTAGGCCCCGGCGTCTTTGTCCGGCGACATGGCAGCCATAAGACTGACGCCGCCAAAGGTATAAAGACCAAAACCACTGCCAAAAACGAGCAGGGATAGCTCTATCAGATGCCTCTGTTCGCCAAATGATGTTACCGCCAGCAGGAGCATCCCGACGGCCATGATGCTCAGGCCCACTTTGGCAAAGTTGGCAAGCGTTTCCGGGTAGCGTTTGCGCCAGATAACAAAGGAGGTGATGAGGACCAGGAGGGTAGCGCCGCCCCAGTAGCTGGTGAAACGAGTGGTCTGGCCGGTGGAGAGGCCAAAGACGTTGGCGCCGAAAGGTTCCAGGATGTTGTCTTGCATCCAGGCGGCGAAGGTGGCTACGAAGAGGAAAAGGAAAAAGCGGCGCACACGGCCGTCCGCCCACACATTCTTAAACTTGCCCACCGTCTCGCCCCAACCACCGCTGCGGCTGGCAACAGCCGGTACAGCCAGGGGGCGTTCGCTTTTGATGGTGGCAAAAAACCACCAGAATGCGCAGTAGACGGCCGTGAACACAATCATCGTGGCAAAGGTGCGGGGATCATAATGCTCCATCCAGCGGCCGTAGGCAATGGCCATGATGGGGAAAAAGGCAATCAATACCGTTTCCGCCATGCCGATGGCGATGCCATGTTTGCTTGGCGGCGCCGATTCGCGTACCAGCGCCAGGTAGACACTGCCGGAAAAGAGCTTGCCCGCGCCAAACAGCAAAAAACAGACCAGCGCCACCAGCCACCCCTGCGTGATGTCGCCATCTTCAAACAGGGCGATGCTCAGGCCTAAGAGCGGGAAAGAGAGGACAACCAGCCCGCGCCCCAGCCAGATGTAGGAGACGCGCCGCCGCCCGGCTAACGGCCGTGTGTCGGAGCGATGCCCGGCCCAAAAACTGATGGGCATGAGCAGGTATTGCAGCGCCAGCAGCAGCCCCACCCAGGTGGCGGGCATGCCCAATTCGGCAATCATCACCCGGTTCCACACACTAGCGGTAAGAATATCGGCCGTAGCCGAGCCAATTTGAAAAGAACTCAGCCGCAGCGTGCGCCAGATGTTAAAAGATACGGCCGTGCCCCCTGCTGCCGGTTGCAGGATGTTAGTTGGTTGGTTTAGATCACTTTCCATGCCCAGACTATAGCAAATTGCGGCGTAGGCGACTACCGTAATCCGTGAGCCAGGGCAATCGTATATTCCGCAATGCGGCAGATAAATCTGCACCAACAGAAAGCGAAGGCAGCCTTCGCCGACTGGAACTCAGCCCATGCAGAGCCTGCCCTGAACCTGTTGAAGGGTGGGCTTTGCCCTCTGTAGCCGCAGGGCAAAGCGTCGCCTGAGCGACATTTTAATCGCCGGGGGGTGAGTATGCATGGATCCCCAGCAATTCTCAATTTGGCTGGCTCCGGCAGATAAATCTGCACCAACAGAAGGCAAAGTCGGCCTTCGCCGAACTGGCGCCCAGCCCACGCAGAGCCTGCCCTGAACCTGTTGAAGGGCGGGCTTTGCTCTCTGTAGGCGCGATTTGAATCGCTGGCTCTTGGTAAATTGAGAATTGCTGATGGATCCTCAAACAAGTAGTCTCCCGCCCCTGAATGAGGTATTATCCGCCTCACCCACTGAACCCTGAGAATTGGAGGAATGAAGCACATATGAGCCAGAACGAGCGCACGAAAATAGGTCTAATTGTTGGCGCGGAATATGATTGGCCGGAAGCGTTTATAACGGCCGTGAATAACAGCAATACCGGCATCACCGCCGAATTTGTCAAGTTGGGCGGCACGCAGATGGATGAGCCATCGCCGTATGCTGTCATTGTAGACCGGATGTCCCACAAAATACCGTATTATCGCGCCTATGTGAAACACGCCGCCCTGCAAGGCGTCGCCATTATCAACAACCCTTTTTTATGGGGGGCGGATAGTAAGTTTTTGGGCACGGCCGTGATCAACCAGTTAGGCCTTAAAAGCCCACGCACGGTGGCGCTGCCCAACAAACAGGTCGAATGTGAAACTTCTCCCGACACGTTTCGCAATCTGAAATATCCAATGGATTGGGAAGCAATAATTGAATACGTCGGCGTGCCGGCCATTTTCAAAGACATTCACAGCGGTGGTCGTCAGTTTGCTGCCCGTGTCCACAATGTAGATGAACTTATCCAGCGGTATGATGAGAGCGGATTCCGCACCACCATTTTGCAGCAGATTATTGATTCCGATGACCATTTACACGCCTTTGTGGTGGGCCAGGAAGCGGTGATGATCTTGCGGTATTCTCAGGCTAGTGGCGCCTACTTGCCCGGCGTGTTGTCCAAAGAAGAGGGGTGGGGCCAACAGTTAGCCGAAGATGCCCGGCGCATTACCCGGCTGTACCGGTACGATATGAATATGGTGGAGTTTGTGGTGCAGGCAAACGATGTGTATGTGATTGCCGCCAGCAATCCCGCCCCGGATATTGACCGCCAACTGATGACGGCCGAACAGTTTAACTGGTGTGTGAATCAAATGGTAGCAATAGCCATTGAGCGAGTGCAACGGCCGTTGCCCACCGTCACCCCATTTACTTCCTTCTCGGTTGATTGATTCCCCTCATTTGCATATAATACCGCCATCAATTGGTTGATGCATCAACCATATAGATGTGGTGCTATAGGCAATGTGGCCGGTTTTTAGCCGGCCCACCTCTACAATATGCACACACGAGTAAAAGGAAAGGGATACAACTATGACCCCATTACGTGACAAACTTCCTACCAGGATTCAACGCCTGGACGAACTCGCTTACAATCTCTGGTGGAGTTGGAATACCGACGCCCGCGAGTTATTCCGCCGTTTGGATTACCCGCTCTGGCGGCGCACCCTGCACAACCCGGTGCAAATGTTGCAAGAAATCAGCCCGGCGCGCTTGCAAGAAGTCAGCCATGATAGCGCCTTCATCCGCGCCTATGAAAAGGTGATGATGCTCTTTGACAGGGAAATGCAAAATGGCACTTCCTGGTTTCATACCACCTATCCAGAGCTAAAAGATAAAACTATCGCCTATTTTTCTTTTGAATTTGGGCTGCACAGTTCACTGCCCATTTATTCAGGTGGTCTGGGTATTCTCTCCGGCGACCATACCAAAGAGGCCAGCGATCTAGGGCTGCCTTTTGTCAGTGTTGGTTTCATGTACCCGCAAGGGTACTTTCGCCAGCGTATTCCCTCTCATGGCTGGCAGGAAGCCATTTACCACCAGCTAGACATGAGTTCCGCCCCGCTGCAAGTGGTGACAGATGATCAGGGGCAGATGTTGAAAGTAAGCGTGAATCTGGCCGGCCGCCAGGTTTACGCCCGCGTCTGGCACATCAATGTGGGGCGCAACCCGCTCTATATGTTGGATACGGATGTGGATGAAAATGATCCCTGGGATCGGGAACTTTCGGCCCGATTATATGCCGGAGATAGTGAAACTCGTATTCGCCAGGAGATGCTGCTGGGTGTTGGGGGTGTGCGCCTGCTGCGCCAGTTGGGTATCCATCCGGCGGTATGGCATATGAATGAGGGGCACTCCGCCTTTCTTATTCTGGAACTCATCCGAGAATATGTGGCGCAGGGTGATAGTTTTGAAACAGCCAGCCAGAAAGTGCGGGCACAAACCATTTTCACCACGCACACGCCGGTGCCGGCCGGGCACGATGCCTTTGGCTTGCACATGGTGGAACAATACTTCCAGGGCTTCTGGGATAAGATGGGTATTAGCCGGGAACAGTTTTTAAGCCTGGGGGGGCACCAGGAACCGTGGGGGATGGCCTTTAACATGACGGTATTTGCCTTGCGGCAGGCGGGGCAAAGTAATGGGGTGAGTGCGCTGCACGGCCGTGTCTCCCGTGAAATGTGGCAGGAGGTGTGGCCGGACAAAGCTGTAGAGGATGTGCCCATTGGCTCTATCACCAATGGCGTACATTTGCCCACCTGGATTTCCAGTGAATTGAGCCTCTTGCTGGACAAGTACCTGGACGCAAACTGGCGCACCCATCACGATGACCCGGCCATTTGGAAACGTCTGGCAAACGTGCCTGACGAAGAATTATGGCAGTTGCACCAGTATCTCAAGCAAAAAATGCTCAACCACTTTCGCCATTTGGTGCGGCGGCGGTGGATCAGCGGCGCGAACGACCCCACACAGGTACTTACCAGCGGCACGTTGTTAGACCCGGAAACGCTAACCATTGGTTTTGCCCGGCGTTTTGCTACGTATAAACGGGCGGCGCTTATTTTCCGTGATCTGGAGCGGTTGCAACGGATGCTGCTGAATACTCATCGCCCGGTGCAGCTTATCTTCGCCGGTAAGGCCCATCCGGCTGATGAGCCGGGCAAGGCGCTCATCCAACAGGTGTATAACCTGGCGAAACACAATCAGTTGGGTGGCCGGGTGGCTTTCATTGAGGATTATGATATGCACATGGCCCGTTATCTGACGCAGGGGGTGGATGTGTGGCTGAATAATCCGCGCCGTCCCCGCGAAGCCAGCGGCACCAGCGGTATGAAAACGGCGCTGAATGGTGTGCCTAACCTGAGCATTTTGGATGGGTGGTGGGTAGAAGGGTACAACGGGGCCAATGGCTGGGCCATTGGCGACGAGCGAGAGTTTAATAACGAACACGAGCAGGATGAGTTCGACGCCAATGCGCTGTACCAATTGTTAGAAGATGAGATTGTCCCCCTTTACTACAGCCGGGATCGGGATAGTATTCCGCGGGGGTGGGTGGAGATTATGCGGGAAACCATTCGCTCCAACGCTCCACTCTTTAGCACCCGCCGCATGGTGAAAGAGTATACGACGGAGATGTATGTGAAGGCGATGAATGGGGGCAAGTAAATTGTGAATAGTGAGCGGTAAGCAGTGAGCAGTAAAGTTACTCACTGTTCACTGTCTACTGCTAACTGCTGACTATGAAAAGATGGCCGCGGCGATTTAGTTATGTGCTGATTGTCATCAGCTGGCTAATGGTGATGTGTTTTCCCACATTTGCCTTTACGCTGGCGCGGAATGGGCAGATTGAGGTGGGCAGCAATCCGCGCAACCACCTGCGCTTTTTTATGGTGCAGGAAAAGAATGCGGATGGCATAGGGGTGGAGTGGACACGGCCGTTGTCCGGCCAATCCACCTGTGCCAAAACCAGCGTCACCTATCTGCTGTGGGAAAGCGACGGGCAGAACCAAAATGTGACGTATTGCCAATGTAGTGATCCGGTTACCGGAGCGGCGCTGGGCACGTGTGAGCAGTGAGCAGTGAGCAGTCTGCTCACTGCTCACTGCTTACTGATTATTTAGGAGTTCCAATATGAGTAATGTTGCCTTGAAATGGGCGGGCCCCGATAGCAAGTTGTTTTACGGCCGTGACTCCTTCGGTCACGTCATTATGGCCGGTTCATGGCCGGATGATGACCCAGAGTGGCAGGAATGGAAGGCGGTGAAACCGTCTGACCTGCTGCTTTTGAGCCTGGCCTCTTGTTCGTCACATGATGTGGTGATGATTTTGGGTCGGCAGCGGCAAAAGCTGACAAACCTGTACGTGCAGGTAGAGGGCAAGCAGCTCTCCGAGCCACCATACATGTTCACCGATATCCATCTGCATTACATTGTGGAAGGGGAGGAGCTAGACCCGCAAAAAGTGGAGCGCGCCATCGCCCTGTCTGAGGAAAAATACTGCTCCGTCGCCGCCACCATCCGCTGCGTGGCCAACCTGACCCATAGTTTTGAGATTAATAGGATCGGGGCATGGTGACGGATGCGGGGCCAGGGGATTGGGGGTACGGCCGTTTAGCAGGGGAATCACTTCCTATTGCCGGTTTATCTATTGCCCAAAGGTTCGCTTCACCCGCTCGGCGGTGAAGTAAAAACTCCTTCGCGGGGAAGACCCGCCGGAATTACTCGAAACCCCGCGAGGGCGCGGCGGTAGCCGAGTCGGATGCAAACGGTGGTTGGACGGTGTTTGCTGGTTTGCCTGCTCAATATTTCGCAGTATAGCATGGTTGTGAAAGAGAAGAGCGTATCCATAAAGAAAAAAGGCACCACGCTTGCTGCCGCGTGATGCCTTTTGTTGCGAAGGAAAGTGGCTACTTTCCCGCGCGAATCTTTGGGCCTCTTAACGGGCAACCAAACAGCGGAGCGAACACGCAGAAGTCGAATAGTCCGGCCAGCAACGGCACTGCGCCGACGACAGCCACGATAATGCCGGTAGTGCCGCCGAGGCCCAACAAGCCCCAGGCGATCAAGGCGACGCCCGCTGCAATGCGAACGATGCGGCCAGTGGTGGAAGCCATGAATGTGATGAAGGGGTTCATTTCAATATCTCCTTTAGGTAATGGGTTTGTATCTTGACCCTTTTATAGGAGATGGTCAGATTTTTGTCAGTGACAAAGTCACATAACGGAGCGAGTTTGCAGGGAATCAAAATCTAGGATTTCGACCATGCCGCGCGCCGGGCGAATCAGTCCTTCATTGGCAAAGCCTTCAATGATGCGGCTGATGACCTCACGCGAACTGCCCAGTTCAGCGGCGATTTCTTGATGGGTGATGCGGATAGGGTTCTGGATTCGGCTACGATTCAGTAGAAACAAAGCGACGCGCGTGTCCACGCGGCGGAAGGCCACCTCATCCACGATAGTCATTATGCTTGTAAGGCGTTGTGAGAGCAGGTCGAAGACAAAGCCGCGCCACAGGTCGTAGCGGTGCACCCAATCCCGAAAGGTATCAGCAGGGATCATCACCGCCTCGGCCTCCTGCTCGACGGTGGCAATTGCAGGAAACGACTGCTGGCTGAGAATGGCGTTGGCGGTCAGGATGCAGGATTCGCCGAAGCCGAAGCGGTACAGGGTAATCTCCCGGCCCGTCTCACCGATTTTATAGACGCGCACCACCCCGGAAATCAATAAGGCAATTGCGTCAGTGCGGTCGCCTTCGACGAACACATCCTTGCCGGTTGGGATGCGGGCAAAGAAGGCGGCCTGCTGGAACTCGCGCACCAGTTGCGGGTCGGCACGCTGTAAGATAGGCAAGACGCGGGCGATCCGGTTGTAGTGCTCGTGGCTAATCATAGGGCTATGCTCTTGACCGCCCAACTATTTATTAGCCTGCCTGTTCATGTAAAGCAAACGTCAATTGGACAGGCTTGGCAGCTTTCGTAGTTTTAATTTTCTCTGCTTCATAACCAGGCTTTATCAACAAAGCTTCTTCCATTGAGTTTCTGAGATTTTCGGTCGAACCTACATGATAAAAATGAGTGAAGGTTCTTTCGACTAATCCATCCCAATAGTAAGCAATATGTGGATTTAGGCGATATTTATTTTCCTTCCACATAGACAATGCAAAACCGCACAGCAAATTCCGAGCAATTATCGCCAAATCAGCCGCGTCATCTTCCGACCATTGCTGATAATAATCTGTATGTCTGCCAATGTAAGGCGGGTCAAGATATACAAAATCGTCTTCTGTGACATTCTCAAGAACGTCTCGCCAATCTCCAACACGAAACTCCCAATCTTTGCCCTGCATGATTTTACGTATCTGTGAAATCTGATTAACTATCTTGGTCACATAGGCCTGACGAAAGCGGTCAGGTTTGCGACAAAATGGAACATTAAACTCCCCTTTACTATTAAAGCGCATTATCCCATTAAAACACGATCTGTTGAGAAAAATGAAGTCTAATGAATCTCCACTCTTGTTGAAGCGTTCTCTTACTGCATAATAGTAATCTTCGCCATTGACTAGCAATTTCTTACCTTCTGCTGTTAAATACTTTCTTACTTCGTCTGGCGACAAACTCCCATCATAAATCATCTGATACAGTCTGATAATGTGGGGATTGATATCATTGACTAATGCACGTTCTGGCTGCACATTGAACAAAACGACACCTGACCCAAGAAACGGTTCTATCCATCGCCCTTTGCCATTCCAGGAGATATTGCCCAAGATGAATTTGACGAGTTTAGTTTTAATCCCCTGACACTTTATCGGGGGGACAATTACTTGCTTCACTGTGCGCGGTAGACCTTGAAGAACAATCACTTTGCCAAGCCTTTGTATTTCAAATAACTGCGCAAATTGGTATAAGGCGGCCGCTTCAATTCCGCTGCTCTTGCCATATCTTTGGTCAAGTAATACATCCAGTAGTCATCAAAAACATCTTCTCCTAACGGAGCAAACGGACCAGACCCATTTACAAGCTTATCAATCTCCATGACTGAACCAATATTCTTGGTATTGCCACTCCCTGGACGATCAGACGCAATGCGATATTTTTCTTGAGCAAAGAATTGAAAGTCTCTGATGACAGATGTAATCCGTTCAAGTTCATCGAGAGTGTATCTTCTTCGCTCGTCAATCAAGTCATCAGTCTTTGAATAAATCACGCCCAGAACAAAGTGTCCGCTATAAGAACCGTAGGGAAAAGTTATGTTCTTTGTGCTATTCCTTTCTCGGAAGTATCCAGTAAAAGCCCCGAGTGTCATACCATTCACGCGGCTGCTATCAACTCTGTAAGTACTCTTCAAGTCAAGTGCAAAACGGTGACCATCATCATCTACAAAACTTATGTCTGGATAAAAGTTCTGCTGTTCCGATAAGACCATTTTCAAGCCATGCTTTTCTGCGAAGTGCGCAAGCTCTGGGAACAACAAAAGTTCCATGATTTTTGAGATAACTTTTGTGTCCACCGAAATGGTGTAAATGTTCTTGGCTATGTCAATAAAACCCTTGATAATCCAGTCGCCATTTGGAGTGGAAACCGCTGAATTAAACGTTGCTACTTCTGTCTGAAGCACATTCAAAAAATCGTTTTTATCCATTGCTGTATTGTACCATCTTGGATTTGGATGGGCGGGCTAACGGTTTGCGTCAGCCGCTCGCCGAAGCGCAGCGGAGGCGAGTCGGCTGCACGCAAACCGTTGGGCGGCGGTTTTGGGGGAACTCATACAAACTCAAGTAGTAATTCGGTTAATTCCTTTGGGGCAGTTATCATTGCGTCATGTCCTGTGGATAGTGTGCGATATTGCCAGCCCATATTCACACACTCCTTCTTTTGTTTTTCTGTTTCATCTGGCGAGGCCCCTTCAATACAATGAATAAATGTGTGTGGTATGGAACCTGCCGCAGGATTAGTAAAGAAAAGAGGCGTTTCCCATGACTTAAGCGGATGTGGGGTTAACTTCGACATCATCCATTCAAGGTCATCGCCGGTTACGCCAAATGTCCACTCCCGAATTGGGGGGGACCACCATTCATCACCAGCAGCCTGTCCACGCTGTCGGAAATCATCCCAAAAACTTGGCATTAAATCCTTGAATGCTTTGCCATTCGTGGGGATTACGCCATCGAGATTAACGATATGCGCTATCCGCTCAGGGGTACGTTCTGCCACAGCGGGAGCCATAAATCCAGCCAAACTATGACCAACAAGAATCACTTGATTAAGATTCTCGTATTCCAAAACACCTACAACATCTTGTATGTGCGTGTTCATGTCAATATCAGGATAATGTAAATGCGCCCGCTCTCCAACACCCGTTAGCGTGACGATGTTGACTTTATGCCCAGCGTCCTGCAAGAGGGGCGTAACCTTTTTCCAGCACCAACCGCCATGCCACATGCCATGAATGAGAACAAAAGTAGCCATAATTCAACCTTCTAAATCTGTAATGCCCTGCGAGTGAGGGCTTGAAGCCGCCCAACGCTCAGCATCAGCGGCGGCGCGCAGCGCCGTCCGCTGCATGCTGAGCGTTGGGCCGCAATCACTGACGCACATAGCGCAAGTGTGTTGCGGCTGGACTATCAAGAACCTTGTCAATGCGAAACTGCGGCAAGGGCTCGCGTAGGTTTTCGAAAAGACGCCGCCCGCCACCGAACAACACGGGGGCTAAGGCGATCTCCAGCTCGTCGACGACACCCAAGTTCAGGTACTGCTGGATCACATCCGATCCACCCGCGATACGAATATCACGACTGCCTGCGGACGCCCGAGCCAGATCTAGGGCACGCTCCGGCCCGTCATTGATGAAGTAAAAGGTCGTCCCGCCGGGGCGCACCCAGGGTTCGCGCTTCTCATGGGTAAGAACGTATACCGGTGTGTGAAACGGAGCTTCTTCCGGCCAACCGCGCTCACCGCCATCGAACATTCGCTTGCCCATGATGTTGGCGCCGATGCGCTCCGTGGTGCTGCGCAGCATGTCATTGACCGGACCAGTCTCTCCTCCTGGCCCGAGCTTTAGGTTCTCGCGGAAGTACTGCTGATTGAAAATCCATCCCATCAGCGCGCCCCACTTGGCGCCCCAGTCGTTGTAATCGGGTCTGTCCCAATTCTCCAAGGTCATGCCTTCCGGCGCCATGTAGCCATCGAGGCTAAGTGAAATGTTGACGAATACTTTGCTCATGAGTTTCCTCTCGTATGTTTGGCTGTCGGCCTAACGGTTTGCGTTAGCCGCTGGTGGGTGGGCTGGGATTCGCTCCGAGAGCAGAAAAAACTCGAAGCCAGAAAGATGCTTGTAAGTCGGGACGAATCCCACCAGTCGGCTGCACGCTTTGTTCGGCGGCTTTTTGCTTTACATGTAGTAGATATATTTTGGATTCGGTGTTTCATCTTCGGGAAACTCTTTTAGTATTTCTCCTACTAAACGGGCAAATTGTAAAGTAATTGGGAATGCACCATCAACATTGGCTGTATTCCAGTTCATTTTTGTCAATACAAAAAGTTCTTGTAGCAATTGATTTTTTGAAGTATCGCCGTAATGGTCAACAATCCGCAACGGAGCTGGTACATGCCCATGCGGATATTTTTTTAATTCAGGAATATAGCCAGTTGTGTAAAGAAAATAGTTTTTCCCGACATTCATTACTGTTCCACGAAGTGGTGGATATTCGCCCGACCTGAATAAACGAAAATTTCCTGATGTTCCAACTGTCACCAAATCGTATTCAGGGACTTCCATGAGAGCGTTTTTGAAACCATCTCGCTCGGCAGGTTCAAAGCGTGACGATTTATAGATAACTACTCGCCGTGGCTTCTGTTTGAGTTCCATTTGATAGCGGTGTAGAACTTCGGTCACCAGTTGGTTGGCTAAAGTCTGAGTTAGGTGGGGTGATTTGCCTATCTCATCATCCCATTTAAATTTTTGTCCACGTAGGACAAGTCCATCGCCATGCTCGTTAAATGCCTGTGCAATGCTTGCTCTCATATAATTTGGTTCGCCAAATGGGCGAAAGAAACTTATTCCAACAAAGCAAGTTGCTGGTTCTAGCCCCGTTGGACCCCAAGGAAGCCTGCCTACCTTGAAATACATTCCTGTAATGATATTCCAAGCACGGGTTGCTAAATCTTGCATGTCTCTCTCGTCGCTGGTAGGTTCGGTTGTTGAAACTCGAATAATTTGTGTGGGCTTGTTATATTTCATCAACCGTGCTTTTAATGCCCGCCTGAAATTTCTTGTAACTCGCCCTTTACCTGATATGGGGTCGAAAGTTTTTACAACTCTAATGTCATTGTAAACGCTCTCTGTCAAGACAATGAAAATATAATCAAGTGGATGGTCTTGTTCACAAAGTATGCTAACTTTTTCTTCGATTAGGTCTAATGTGGCGGAAAACTGAAATTCTGCGGATGCGTTTCTCTTGATACGTTCTTTCTCGGAAGATGTTATTTTTTGTACCAAGGAATCCGACAATACTATTTCAAACCCAAATCCCTGCTCGGTAGAGATTCCAGGAAATGACTGCGAGCCGTTTTCAATGTCAATCGCAAGAATGCCTTTGGAACATTCTGATAGGAAACGCTTGACTTTTTCTATTGCGTCTGACTCTCCGACAAAACCAATATGTACTTGGCTTTTATGTCTTGATGTATTAAGCGATTTTGGACCAAAAAGCGGAATTCCAATTTTAGGATTGGTGTGAGTTTGACCATTGCCAAAAGATAACTGTGGCTCTTCAATCCACTGAAGCGTCATTTGAGGGGAGTGTAAAAAAGAATTTCTATGGAGGTGGTTAGACATCTTCAAATTCACCTAGAAATAAATCGCCATCAAAATCATCTTCGGCATTCTCAAAAGACTGGCTTTCAGCAAAACTAAAGAGGTCTTCGGGGTGTTGTTGAGAAACAAAATCTTTTTCGTCATCAGGAACGCCTATCCATCGTATTTCTTCCTTTAGGAGTACATTTTCGATGACGATAGATTGTTTTCCAAACGATAAATACAAACGAGGCTTTGCGTTGGTTAAGAATTCACGCCACAATTGAATTTCCTGTAAATATTCCCAGTTATACATCTTCGATTTTATTCTGGTAATCTTGCTTCCAATTGAAGAGTGTGTATAAGTATCGTAACCGTCTTTAGTCAAGTGGCGTTCTGGGCGAATTGTAAAAACCCACTGACGTTCTTCTACTTGCTGAAATGATAAATTAGCAGCAAGGTGTATCCAATATGATTTTGGTAAGCCTGTTAACTTTGTTGTTGGATTGTGAACAATAGATTTAGACGTATTTTTACCAGAAAGACTTTTGTAAGTAAACTTCCGTTCTACGGTTGTCTTATCAGGCAAGAAGTAATGCCTAAAATGTTCTGCGTCGTAAGCAACCCCGCGTTTTTTTAGATAACTGGTTAGTGACCTATTGAGCAACGCAATATAAAGCCTATGAGAATCGGGGTTTTCCCATAAATCAGTTGCCTTTAATACTTCTACGGTAGTTTGGTCGTATGCTCCACGAAATGGGTTATTGGGTTCTCGCAAATCAAAAAATGTGTAAAGGCGTTGGTCTCTTAATTCAAATGCATAAAGTGCGCCCTTATGCTCTTGTGTATTGAGAATGTCAAACAACTCAAGAATATTACTCTTTCTGTATGGTGTCACCGCTGAAAAGACAAAAAAAGGCAGACGCGAAATTGGCAAAAAGGAGGCGTATAAAAATTCGCTTTTTAACTCTGATTGAATCTGCTTTTCTTTTGGTGGAATAAAGCGTGCTTCATGCAATCGTTTCATTTCTCGAAGCACTTGTGCGTTGTATTGATATTCAAATTTGTCAACTATTGTATGGTGGGTTGGACAAAAGAGAATAAGGTTAGATGCTTTATTTCTTTCAGATATTGGAATGCTTGGGTCGGAGCGGGGACCGTTGTCTTGATATGCAATGATATGAGCCATCTCTGCCAATGGCTTATCTCCATCTCCTTCATTAGCAATAATAGGGTTTTGGCACGAAGGAAAAGCACACAAATTACCCGATTTTGCAAAAAGAATTTTTATTTCTGTTTCAGGGATTTTGATTCTGCTTGACATTGATTTCCCTTACTACTGCTTGCAACGTGCCGCCGAACGGCGTGCGTCAGCCGCGCCCGCTTGCGGGCGTCGGCTGCACGCAAGGGTTAGACCACGCTTCATTCACCGAGGCTAATCTGTAAATCTCGACCAAACCGCAAGCTAGCCACATCGCACGCCATTTCAATGATGCGGCTGATCGCAGCGCGGCTGACGTTAGTCCCGAGCCACCAACCTGAACTAAGTTTCGCTGAGTGATCGCGCGCCAAGTCGGGGCGACCCGGGTAAAGATCTTCTGGATTCTGAGCGAGGTACCGGCGCCTGCGACCATGTGTCGGGAGTGCAGCAAAGCGGTCCAAGAACGTGGCGTCACGCGAACTGAGAATTTCGAACACTCTTATCAGCACTTCACGCGCATTGCGTGCAGGAAAATGTTGTCCCTGTAGAGTGAATCCAACCGGGCCGGGGGCCACAATCGGACGACCACGTGGCGGCAATGGCTGTGGTTCTGGGCGCGGCGGTTGTATCGGTGGCAGTTGTATTCCGTGAGCCCTCGTGGCGACTTGGTCCTTGAGGAATTTTGCGACGGTATCGGGGTCAGGCTTGAAGCCACAAAGGTTTTCGACCCGATCGGCTATGATTTCGAGCAGGAGATCGTCCTCTTCTTCGACGAGTTTTCGCCACGCTTCAGGAAGCGTGTCCTTAATTTGTCGTTCTCGCGAAACGTTTCGGTAGTCTTCGCGCGCTGCGCTCAGCGCAGCGCCGGAAACGATGGCGTCGTACTTGAGATAGCGCGTTAACCGGGACACACTCTCTGATACGTCACGTTCGAGGATATCGAGTTTGTAAACCCGACGTTCGCCGTAGTCGCCCTGTTCCCCAGGAAGAAAGAAATTCCATTCGCGACCATCCGTCAGTATCGCGAGAGGCACACCCGTGTGGAATGCATATTCAAAAAGTTGGCGCTCTGCGCCTTCGCTTTGTCCAACCTGCTTCACCTCGACAAAAGCGATTGGTTTTCCGGGCGGATGACAGAGCGCGAAATCAACACGGCGTCCTTCAAGGGCATATTCTGGGCACACGATCTGTGTGTCATACGCCGGCCATGAAAGAGCGTGGAGCAGACGCAGAACGATTCCCTGCGATACGGATGCCTCGTTGCTGAAGCGTCCTGCCCTAAGACCGGCTCGAATATCCTCAATGTGCTGGTCCAAAGTCACGTGTGCAGCACTCCCGTTCCTTGCGTGGTCTAACGGCTTGCGTTAGTGGTTGGCGGGCGGGCTTGGAAAATGTTTGAGAGCAGGAAAAGCCCGAAGCCAGAAAAATGCTTGAAAATGGCGACGAATCCCGCCAATCCACTGCACGCTTTGTTAGGCACGGTAGGACTTGAAGACTCTTTTGCTATTAAAAGTGTTTTGCCCAATTTTACAACAACCTGCGAATTACAAATATCTCTCGCTCAGATACTTGATGTATTGGGCGTGCTCCTGCCTGTATTCTTTGGAAAGCACAATAATTATACTGAAAAAGGTCATAAACTGACATTTTCCAAAGTCTGAAAATTAAGCGTAAGCAAGCTGGACAACTGCTCCTTGAACTTGCCTGACACCTCCGCCAAACAGTCTTCAATGGCCTGCTTGAAAT
>JABFFZ010000002.1 GCA_013112725.1 Chloroflexota bacterium | reverse complement strand
CCTGCACACCGGCAACCACCAGGTTGCTTAATATGGTGGCTATTTGTTCCACCGCCTCTTGAACCTGTTGCGTGTTAAAATCCATTTGAGCCTCCTTGTGTTTTCGTTTTGCTTTACGCCTTTTAACGAAATCACAGGAGGCTCATTTTGTCCATCTTTTTCCCTAACGAGTTTTTACTACACCCGCCGTGTCCCATCCATTGACAGCCCGCTCCAAATTGCCTATATTTACGCCCGCCTCAGTAGAACATTTATTTCATTTTTGGTGGGCGCTCAGGGGAACTCTGAACGCTCACCTTTGGATAATCCATGGAAATTGGAACAGTCAAACAAATCAATATAGATGAAGAAGTGCGCGAATCGTACCTCAGCTACGCGATGAGCGTCATCGTCTCGCGGGCACTGCCCGACGCCCGCGACGGTCTCAAACCGGTGCAGCGGCGCATCCTCTACGCCATGTATGACATGGGCCTGCGCCCCAACACCGCCTACAAGAAGTCGGCTCGTGTCGTCGGTGAAGTGCTGGGTAAATATCACCCCCACAGCGACCAGGCGGTATATGACGCCATGGTGCGCCTGGCCCAGGACTTTTCGCTGCGTTACACCCTGGTAGACGGGCAGGGCAACTTCGGCAGCATTGACGGTGACGAAGCCGCCGCCATGCGTTATACCGAAGCCCGCATGACACAAATGGGCCATGACATGTTGGCCGACATTGAAAAAGGGACGGTCAACTTTAATCCCAACTTTGACGATTCCCTCGAAGAACCAGCCGTTCTGCCCGCCACCATCCCCAACCTGCTGGTCAACGGCTCGTCGGGCATTGCCGTGGGCATGGCTACCAGCATCCCGCCCCACAATCTGGGCGAAGTGATAGACGCCCTCACCTACATGCTGGATAACTGGGCCAAAGTGGAAGATATTTCCGTGGCCGATCTGATGCGTTTTATCAAAGGGCCGGACTTTCCCACTGGCGGGCTGGTGTTCCGCTACCGGGATGTGAAGGGGGTGGAGAACGACGCCCTGTCCAGCGCCTATGCCACCGGGCGCGGTCATGTGACGGTGCGCGCCAAAGCGCATGTGGAAGAGATGGGGCGCAACAAATCGCGCATTGTTATTACCGAACTGCCGTACCAGGCCAACAAGACCAATTTGCTGGGGCGCATTGCCGACCTGCACCGGGATGGCAAGATTGAAGGGCTGACCGATTTGCGCGATGAATCTGACCGCAATGGGATGCGCATCATTATCGAGACGACACGCACGGTGGAGCCGGAGGCAGTGCTGGCGGCGCTGTTTAACCTGACGCCGCTGCAAAGCACCTTTAGCATTTCCTTGCTGGCGCTGGTTAATGGTGAGCCGCGGGTCCTGACGCTGAAACAGGCGTTGCGGGTTTATCTGGAACACCGGCTGGACGTGATTCGCCGTCGTAGTGAACACGATCTGGCTAAAGCGCAGCGACGGGCGCACATTTGGGAAGGGCTGCTCAAGGCGTTGGATCACCTGGATGAGGTGATTGACACTATCCGGCGTTCGCGCTCGGTGGAGACGGCCCATGCCAATTTGATGAAGAAGTTTGCTCTGTCCGAAGTGCAGGCGCAGGCGATTTTGGATATGCAGTTGCGGCGGCTGGCGGCTTTGGAGCGGCAGAAGATTCAGGAAGAGCATAAAGAGCAAAAGCAGTTGATTAAGTTTCTGGAAAAGCTGCTGGCCAATCCGGGCATGATGCGGGAGACGATTAAGGAGGAGTTAACGGCCGTTAAAAGCCAATATGCCGATGTACGCCGCACTCAAATTGTGGATGGCATGGATAGCAAAGTGATTACGGCCGCCGACCTGCTGCCAAAAGAAAATGTCTGGGTGATGGTGGGCGAAAAAGGGACCATTGCCCGCACCACCTCGCCGGAAATGGTGAAAATCCCCCTGAAGCCGAAAGAGCAGCCAATAGCGCTGCTGGCAGCGAATACGCAGGATATTTTGTACCTGTTTGCCGCCGACGGCCGTGCTGCCAGCCTGCCCATCTACCAGCTGCCCCAGGCTACCGAACTGGGCGTGGGTACCCATTACGCCGACATGACCGGCTTTGCCCGGCGTGACCATCTGGCAGCGGCGTTAGTGCTGCCGGTGGGCGTGGATGGTTATCTTTTCCTGACGACGCTGGCGGGGGTGGTAAAGCGGGTGCGGGTGGAAGATTTGCCCGGCATCACCACCGTGCCGTTTACGGTGATGAACGTGCCTGATGACGACTCGCTGGGCTGGGTGCGGCTGACGGATGGGAAGCGGGAGATGCTGCTGGCCACGGCCAACGGCCAGGCCATCCGCTTCCAGGAAGAGGAAGTACGGCCGATGGGTTTACCGGCGGGCGGCGTTATGGGCATTAAGCTGGCTGACGAGTCAGATGGCGTCATTGCCGCCGAGGTGGTGGAGCCAGATGGGTATTTGTGGAGCATTACCGATAATGGCATGGTTAAGGCGTCGCCATTGAACGAATATCCCACGCAAGGGCGACATGGCGCGGGCGTGATTAACGTGCGTCTGCCCAAAGAAGCGGCGGAAGTGGTGGCGGCCGTCATCTGTTCGGAGAAAACGGAGCTGCTGGTAACGACGGGCATCGGTTCCACCAAGAAACTGAACCTGAATGCGGGCGCGGTGGGGGCGCGCTCCCTCAAACCGCGCCCGGCAATAACGGTGGGCGAGCGCAACCAGATTACCGGCGCACTGCGCATTATGGAACGGCCAGAAATAAATGGGGATGAGATGGACACGGCCGTGACCCCCCAACAACTTTCTCTGTTGCCTGATAAACCGCCCAAAAAGAAGAAATAGCCTGCTTAGGTAAATGACGGTACAATGCGGCGATTCGTTCAGACCTGACAGGTTTGCAAAAGCTGGCAGGTCTCCAGGCTACCAACGGAGATGAAATATGAACTACAAAGACCAATGGGCAACTAATGAGAATGGGGAACAATTTTTGTTTACGGTGGAGATGCAGCGGCGGCTAGATCAGGCCGGGCTGCCCATCGAACCGGCGTCGTTGTCACAATTGACGGAGCGGGTAGCGGTACGGCCGTCTTACTCACCACCGCCGTCAAGACAACAAAGTCATGATCGCGATGATGACGCGGGCACAACCTTTGCCGAACCGCTGACAATTCAGATCGATCCGCAAACGGGCAAATATCTGGGGCGGCTGAAGTGGTACAACGTTAAAAAAGGGTATGGCTTTATTGTACGCGGCGCGGGTGAAGAGATTTTCTTTCACAAAAGCAGCACCGTGGGCGAGCCGGAAGAATTGCAGGAAGGGCAGTGGGTTCTCTACGATGTGGAAGAAACCCGCAAAGGGTTGGAAGCCACCGAAATTGAGCCTTATCAAGGTGACAACAGTTTGTTAGCATAAAAAAACGGCCATGTGGCCGTTTTTTTATACCATCCCAAATACATGCCGTTTTAACTCAAATATATCCTCTGGCATTACATCGGGGATAATTAACGCGCCGCCCACTTTAGCCGTGCCTTCCACAAATTGATACGCGACCAGGCTGATGTAAATATCACGAGCGCCGGTGAAAAACTGAAAGACGCGCCAGAAGAAGCTTTTTGACCAGTTAGGGTCTACCACCTGGGGCAGACCTTTGAGTTCAATGTTGTCTGCCAGGGGAAAGCCGTTTGGCTGAGGGATGGAAACGATGAAGCGGGCATTCGTCTTTTGCAGGCGGTATTGCTGGTAGATGATGCGCTGGTAGAGCGCCAGAAAAAAGAGGCTGGCAAACAGGAGGGCGGGGATAAAGGCAATGCCCCAATGGTAGTTTTGAGTGGCGGTGAGGACGGCCGTGAGAAATGTTACCACCGCCGCCGCCAGCAAAAACCAGCCAAACCGGTCAATCAACAAGCGCCCTAAAAAGTCCCGATACCAGGCCAGATGAATTTCCAATTGCAGTTCTTCACCTGGCATGAGACGTTCTTCCAGTTCGCTGGGCTTAAACGAATCCTGGATATTCGTGAGCGATGCCGAAAAATCCCAATATCTGTGAATAGGCATAATGCGTGACCCGTGAATCGTAATCCGTGACCCGTAAGCCGATTACCGATTACGACCCTACGACGTGGGTATGAGCAAAACCTGACCCGGATAAATGATATGATCGGTCAGGCCATTGACGGCCATAATGGCATTAACGGTGGTGCCAAAACGGGCGGCAATGCTGTACAGTGTATCACCGGCGACGACCACATATTGCACAGTGCCAGGCGCACCGCCGCCGCTTTCCGGGGGCACGCCGCTGCCGCTAGAGGGAGGGGTGACAATGATGACCACGGGCGGCTGTGTGGGAGCCGGCGGTACACTACTGCTGCCTGAACTGGTAGTTAGCGCTGAGTTTATGATCGCTTCGGTAGAATTGACAAAGGAATCAAATTCTCCATCCGTCGTCGCTTGCAGGCGGTCATTGGCCCAGGAAAAGACAAAAGTATCTACCAGCCAGCCCACAAAGAATAGGGTGACTAGTATGCCCACAAAGTAAACGATTAGTTTGGTAAGTTTGAAATCTTTGATCGGCCCCTGTTTGAACAACAGGAAAACGATCAACGCGCCACCCAGAATCAGGGGCAAAAACCTTAGTAGTTGTAATAGATCCATGATGTTCCACTCCTCTGAAATGTACTACCTGGTTAAATTCATTGACCGCCAGGCCGTCAGGGAACAAATTCCCTGGGGTCAACGAATGTATCGTTCACTTTGTCAAATATGGTGTAATGGACGTGTGGACCGGTGGCAATGCCGACGGCGCCCATGACGCCTACAGCCTGACCTTGCCGGATGTGCCCCTCAGCTACAAAGTAGGTGCGGGCGTGCAATAGCCAGACAATCCATTCCTCGTTTTCAATGCGGATGGTGCTGTTATACCACTGGTCGGTATAGGTGGTGACGTCGCCGGAGATAGGGGCTTGCAACACGGCCGTACTATTGCTGCTGGAAATGTCTATACCCGGCAGCCCATAGCTGCATCCATGAATATCTTGGGTCAAAATAGGGGATTCACTGACGGGATTAAGACGTGGGCGCAGCGACGGCCGTCCCAGGATATGCCCTTCCCCCAAACAATTGGCATCTGGCAAGGCGCGGTACGCGGGGAAGTCCATGCTCACTTCACGGCCGTCTACGCCTCCCAGCAAATCCACAAAAAACTGGCTGGTCAGGTCATAAAATTGCAGGCTGATATAGAGCAGGGTCAGGGCAAACGGCCGTTCCTCCACATCCAACTGCCCTGTAATCAGGCTTTGGAACGCCAGATGCGCCGGCCAGGCGCCCAATGTTTTCATCACCACCGTGCCCAGTTCAATGTCGCTGTAGACCATGTTGGTATGCGCCGCGTCATACAGGTTCATCACATAGGCAGATTGGTTAGCGTCTAACCGCTGCGCCGCGCCCATACCGGCATTGTAAGCAAAATAACACCTTTTTATCGTTTCCGGGTCTTGGGTGTAATAGGTGATATCCGGGCAGCGTTTTTTGAACTCCTCCGCGCCAATCTGTAACTGTTCGCGCACTTCCCGGTCAGAGATAGGGCCGGGTGTAAAACAGGGGCGCGCTCCCGACCGCACCAGGTCATAGGCGCCCATAATGCCGGTGCAGTTGGCCGGATTAACGGCCAACATGCTGTTTTCCTTGAACCACAGCACCAGCGGTACCTCACGGGGAATATCTACAGTCCGGGCGATACTGTCGGCAATGGGCGCCCACTGCACGGCCATTGCCTGAATATCTTTGGGTAAGTCGTACTGCGCATTCATATACATCTGGCTGCCCACCAACAGCCCGGTCCCCAACAGCAGCAACAATATCGTGTCATAAATGCCCCGGAAAAAACCAAAGGCCATCACCTGTTTGTTGATGCCCAATAAAGGCCATACCTGCTGCTGCAACCAGGTGCTTATGCGCGTTTGCAGCAGGAGCAGCGCCTCTAATAAAGGAGACATAATGTATACATTATGCCTGATATTACGTCAAGTTGCAAGCGTTATGTCGAATAAAACAGGGGGAATGGCAGGTGGCAGGTAGTTGTTTTCAACCTGCCGCCTGTTACTTGATCCCTTTGCCGTGAACCAGGCGGGGGTCAAGGGCGTCGCGCAGGCCATCGCCTAACAGGTTGAAGGCCAGCACCGTAATGGAAATGGCAATACCGGGGATGAGAACCAGGTGGGGGGCGCTGAAAATCTGGTTGCGTTCGCGGCCAAGCATGGTGCCCCATTCGGCCGTTGGCTCTTGCGCGCCTAAACCAAGGAAGGAGAGGGCGGCTGTGTCCAAAATGGCGGTGGCAATGCCCAATGTGGCTAACACAATCAATGGCGGCAGTGCATTTGGCAAAATGCGGGCGAACAGAATGCGCCAACTGCTGGCTCCCAACGCCCGCGACGCTTCCACATAATCCGTTTCTCGCAACGACAACACGGTGGCGCGAACAACCCGGGCATAGGTGGGCACACTAACAATGGCAATCGCCACCATGGCATTTTCCAGGCTGGGGCCTAACACAAAAACCAGGGCAATTGCCAATAAAAAGAAGGGGAATGCCAGAATGATGTCCATGCCGCGCATGAGCAGGTTATCTAACCAACCGCCGGCATAACCGGCGATGGCGCCAATCACGGTGCCTACCAGGACCGCGGCCGTAATCACGGTGACGCCAATACGCAACGATACCCGCGCGCCATAGAGGATACGGCTGAACTGGTCACGGCCGTTGCCATCCGTGCCAAAAATATGCTGTGATTGATCGGTCGGGCAGCCAAGCAAGTGAATACAAGGGGGCTGCCGTACTTTGATACGGCCGTTGGCATCCTCGATCACACGGGCGGGATCATACGGGGCAATCATGGGGGCGAAGACGGCCGTAAACACCAACAGCCCCAACATAACCATGCCCACCTGAGCCGAACGCTGCCGGAACAGGCGGCGCAGCGTCAAACGCCACAAACTATTCGACTTATAATTGCCGATATCGGCGATATTGTCATCGGGAATTTGCACGACTGAGGCAATGGATTCTGAACTTTGCGTGATCATACGTTAATTGAGCCGAATGCGCGGATCCAGAATAGCATAAGACAGATCCACAATCAGGTTAAAGGAAACATAAATAAAGGCGATCACCAGGACAAAACCCTGAATCACCGGAAAATCACGGGCCGTAATCGCCTCATACACACTTAACCCCACCCCCGGTAAACTAAAAATCGTTTCCGTCAGCACCGCCCCACCCAAAATGGCCGCCATCTGCAAACCGGCAATGGTCACGATGGGTAACAACGCATTACGAAATGAATGTTTCATAATCACCATCCGCTGTGGCAGCCCTTTGGCCTTGGCCGTGCGAATGTAATCCAGCCCTAAAATTTCCAACATGCTGGAACGAGTCATCCGGGCGATAATTGCCAGGGGAATTGTAGCCAACGCGATGGCCGGGAGGAGAAGATGCCGGAGCGTATCTTTCAACACGACCCAATCTTTGGTCAAAATTGAATTTAGAATGTATAGCTTGGCAATAAACTGGTAAAAGTAAAATTTCCCCGTGTTAGGCTCCACAGCCAGTTCGTAATATTGAAAAAACGGCGTCGGCGTAACGCCGGGTGAGAGACGCCCGGAGGGGGGAAGGGAAAACGGCGTATCCCGCAAGACAACGGCAAAGAGGTAAATAAGCAACAACCCCAGGAAAAAGACTGGCAAAGAAACGCCGATATTGGCGCCAAACATGGTGACCACATCTATAGCCGAATTCCGGCGCACCGCCGAGAGTATACCGGCGGGAATACCCACCAACAGCGCCAATGTCATCGCGGCCATACCTAATTCAATGGTCATGGGCAGGCGTTCGGCCAACATCAGCAGTACCGGTCGCTTAAAACGGATTGAGTCACCAAAGTCACCCCGCAGCATATTGGACATGTAAATGGCTAACTGGACAGGTACCGGCTTGTCTAAGCCATGAATTTTTGTAAAACGTTCACACGTTTCTGCGGTGGCCTTTTCCCCCAGGATAGATTTGCAGGGATCACCCGGCACGGCCCGCGCCAGGAGAAAAACCACTATCAGAATGGCTAACAATACGGGAATGGCCAACAACATGCGGCGAACGGTATACTGAATCATGATGAGTAGGAATAAGACATCCGATTTCGCCAGGTAACCGTTTAGTTTTTCTGGAGACTTGACAAGTTTTTGCGCCTGAATTGCGGCAATTGCCTCTGGTAATAAACTTGTCAAGTCTGAACGCTTACTTCACCAGCCACCGACAGCAAAATCGGATGTTCGTTGTTATATTATTGAGGCGTTATGACAAAATTAGTGGTTGTGTTAATGGCTTATTCCAGCCCTGACAGGTTTCTTGAAACCTGTCAGGGCTAAACAGTTACCGGTTTATTCGCCAGCGTTCATCAAACTATCCCACAGATAGGAATAGTATTCAAAGGCGCCGGTGTTGCCTACGTGGTAGGGATTGGACGCATCAATACCGGCGGCCCAAGAGGCGACCACGTCATTGGCGTCGAATTTGGAGCCATCGTGGAACAAGACACCCTGGCGTAGGGTACACGTCCAGACAGTGGAATCCTCGTTCGCTTTACATTCTGTAGCCAGCCCAGGCTCAGTGTCGCCGGAGTCCGTGCGGTAGAAGAGCAAGGTTTCCACCACTTGCTGGCACGGCCGTAACGATTCCCCATCGGTCTCGTCAGCGCAATAGAGGCTAATCGGCTCGGCATTTTGCACAAAGACCAGCGTCCCCTTACCGGTGGATAGCCGGGCAAACTCGGTAGCGCCAAACGGTGGTACATACGCGCCTTCGGTCGAGGCCAGGGCCGCGTGGGCTGATGCGCCGTGGGCAATCGGCACCATCGGTACCAATTCACGGATAGCATTGTTGGCCTGGACGTACAGCGGCTCAGCCTTGTCCGGGTCACCGATGGTGGAAGCTTCTAGCAGCAGCTCATAAATCTCCGGATGGGGGTCGCCAAACTGGAGGTTGCCGGAGCCAAAGTGGAAATCCAGGAAGTTGGTAACGTGTGGATAGTCTGCCCCCCAACCTAACAGGTAGAAACCATTCAGGTTGCCCGCACTGGATTCAGCGATAAACGTGCCAGATTCCATTTCTTCCACATTGGCAGTAATGCCCAGGTTATCCCGCAGTTGCGCCTGGAGTTCTACAGCTACCAGCGCCGGTTCCGGCAAGTAGCCACGGAAAACGTTACGGTAATAAATAGTGGTTTCAAAACCATCTGGATACCCGGCTTCGGCCAGCATGGCGCGGGCGGCTTCGGGGTCAAACTCATACCACGCTTCACCGGCGCAGCCATTGGGAATGGAGCAGGGGGTAAAGTGAGAAGCAACCTCGGAACCTTCTGGGTAGAAGTTGCTCACGATACGCTGACGGTCAATGCCCATGGCCACAGCCTGGCGTACTTGCAGGTTGTTAAACGGCTCAAAGGTATTGGTCATCCCCAGGTAGAAGACATTGGGGTTGGCCACTTGCAACAGTTGCAGATTAGGGTCGGCTTCAACGGAAGCATAGTCACTGGGGCTGATGTTGGTGACCATGTCGGCGGTGCCGGCTTGCAATTCCAGCAAACGAGCAGCGCCTTCAGCAGCCCAACGGAGTACGGCCGTTTCTTCATTGGCCGGTGTTCCCCAATAATCGTCAAACCGTTTGAACACAATCGAATCACCGCGCGTCCAGGAGTCAAGCATGTATGGCCCTGTGCCAATCGGTTTTTCCAGAATGACACCGGTACCGCCTGTTTCGGCGATCCATTCTGCTGGCTGGATACCAAAGGGGGTGAAAGCTACTTTCGCTGTGAAAGCCGGGTCGGGTTTGCACAGATTGAAGACAACAGTGAACTCGTCTACCGCTTCAATGGAAGCGATCTTGCCACCATAGTCACAATCTTCCGCGGCCACAGACATTGGCTCAAACGCCATTGTCTCTTCGGCGGGCGCTTCTTCCATTGGTTCTTCTGTTGGCTCTTCTGCCGCTTCTTCAACCGGCGCCGCTGTGGCCGGGGCAGATGTGGCCGGGGCAGATGTGGCCGGCGCTGCCGTCGGTTCTGCTTGCGAAGAGCCACTGCAAGCGGCTAACGCCAAAGCAAAAACAACAAATACACTAAACAATAGTAACAACTTGCGATTTTTCATTCTCTCCTCCATTTGAAAGAATATGAACAATAAAACTTGTGCTGCTTTGAGCGAGTCATAACGCCATGTGTCGGGATCGAGTGTATGGTAACATGGGTTGTGTGACATGACAAACATGTGTGAAATACAAAAATAAACGATCCCATTTTATTTTTGTGTTTTACGCGGGGTATAATCGATTTTATGAATAACCGTGAGGTAGCGCAACTCTTTTCTGACGTGGCTGATATGCTCTCGATTCGTGGGGATAATGTACACCGGGTGCTGGCTTATCGCCGGGCGGCGGAAGCGGTAGAAACGCTAGGGCGCGATATTAACCAGGTGTATGCAGAAGGAACGTTGACCGATATTCCTGGCATCGGCGAGACATTGGCTGAGAAAATCGAGGAAATGTTGACCACCGGTAAGTTGGAATTCTATGAGCGATTGGCAACGGAGATTCCGCCATCCCTGGTGGGACTACTAAAGGTAGAGGGATTGGGGCCAAAGCGGGTGAAGCAGGTGTATGCGGTGTTGGGGGTGACGACGCTGGATGAGCTAACGGCCGTTGCCCGCGAAGGCAAATTGCGTGACCTGCCTGGCATGGGGGCCAAATCTGAAGAAAAACTGCTCAAAGCCATTGAGAGCCTGGCGCGGCATGGCGACGACCGGGCCATGTTAGGCACCGCCTGGCCCATTGCCCAGGAAATTCTGGCCGAACTGGCAAAGTTACCGGGTGTGACCAAAACGGCCGTGGCTGGTTCCCTGCGGCGCATGAAAGAAACGATTGGCGATATTGATTTGTTGGTGGCGGCGGACGAAGAGGCGGCTACGGCCGTCATGGATACCTTTGTCCATCTGCCGCAAGTGGAATTTATTTCCGGGCACGGGCCAACAAAGTCCAGTGTTACCCTGGTGAACGGCTTGCAGGTAGATCTGCGGGTGCTGCCCGCCGCCCGTTGGGGTACATTGCTCTCTTACTTCACCGGCAGCAAAGACCACAATGTGCGCCTGCGTGAACTGGCGCTGAAACAGGGCCTCAGCCTGAACGAACACGCCTTCACGCCCACAGACGGCCGTGCCGAAATCCTGTGTGCCACCGAAGAAGAAGTGTACCAGACGCTGGGCCTGCCTTACATCCTGCCCACGCTGCGCGAAGACAAAGGGGAGATTGAAGCGGCACGGGACGGCCATTTGCCCCCTGTAATCCATGCCGAACAAATCAGCTGCGATTTACACATGCACTCCACCTGGTCGGATGGCAAATTCACCATTCTGGAAATGGCGCGGGCGGCGCAGGCCCGCGGTTTTACCCATATCGCCATCACTGACCATTCGGTTAGTCTGGGCATTGCCAATGGTCTGTCCATTGAACGGCTGTGGCAGCAGGCCGAGGAAATCCGCCAGGCAAACCAGGTCATGGGGCCGGCGTTCCGCATTTTGCACGGCACCGAGATGGAAATTCGCGCTGATGGCTCGCTCGATTACCCGGATGAGGTGCTGGCGCAGTTGGATTTTGTCATTGCCAGCCTGCACGTCAGCCTGAGCCAGCCGCGCGCGCAGGTGATGGCGCGCATCCTCAACGCCCTGCACAACCCCCATGTGGACATGATCGGCCATCCCTCCGGGCGGCTGCTGCCGGACCGGGCCGGGGCGGATTTGGACTGGGAGGAGGTATTGGAAACGGCCGTAGCTACCCGCACCATCCTGGAAATCAACGCCAACCCGCACCGGCTGGATTTGCGCGATAATCTGGTGCGCCGCGCCGTGGAACTGGGTGTCACCCTGTCCATCAACTGCGATGCCCACCACACCGACCACTTCAACTTTTTGCACTACGGCGTTGCCACCGCCCAACGTGGTTGGGCGGCCGCCGATAAGGTAGTCAATACCTGGCCCTTGTCGAAATTATTGACTTTTTTAGAGGAACGTGATGCGTGATGCGTGCCCTGTGATAACTTTCACGCATCCCGCATCCCGCATCCCGCATCCCGCATCACGCCATGAGCACCCTCACCACTTCCTTCATTCGCCACGCTTTTGGCGCCTTAGAACCGCACACGCTGGAAGCACTGCGGGCGGTGGCTGTGCCGCGCACCTATCCACCGCACACCACCTTATGCCACCAGGGTGAAATTGAGCATACCTTTTATGTGGTGGTCAGCGGCAATGTAGTTGTCTCGCAAACGTTGGATGATGGGCAGGAACGTGTCCTCAACGTCATTGGCGCACGCGGCTATTTTGGCGAGATGGGCCTCATTGACGACGCGCCGCGTATGGCTAACTGTATTACGCTCACCCACACGGCCGTGCTGGAGGTGACTGAAGAGAACTTTGACAGGTTTATGTTGGAAAGCCCGGCGTTGGCCTATGCCGTGCTGCGTAATGTGTTGGCGACCACGCGCAACATTGATCAGCAGGCAATTACCGAGTTACAGGTGAAAAACGAAGCGCTGCAAACGGCGTATGCTGATTTGCAGCGGGCGCAGGCGCGGCTGGTGGAAAAGGAACGGTTGGTACGGGAATTGGAACTGGCGGCGGATGTGCAGCGCAGTCTGTTGCCCGATGAACTGCCCCAATTTCCCGATTATGCCTTTGCCGCTTATTTACAGCCGGCGCGGCAGGTGGGCGGCGACTTTTACGATGTAGTTGCTCTGGATGACGAACATGTGGGCATTTTGATTGCCGATGTGGCCGATAAGGGGTTTCATGCGGCGCTGTTTATGGCGGTGACGCGCACGCTCTTTTTGCAGGAAGGCAAACATTCTTTGTCGCCGGCAGCGGTAGCCACAGCCGTGCATCATGGCATGATGGCCGTCTCCTCCCACGATACGTTTTTGACGGCGTTTTACGGTGTGCTGCACCGGCCCAGTGGCCGGTTGACCTATGTGCGGGCGGCACAGGAACGGCCGTTATGGGTACGACCGGGGCGGGAAATTGTGGAGCTGCCGGGTAACGGTCGTTTTTTGGGCATGATTGATGGCCTGCAACTGGCCGAGTACGAGATGCAGTTGCAGCCCGGCGACCGGCTGGCGCTGTTTAGCGATGGTGTGCCGGACGCCATCAACCCCGCCGGGGAACAGTTCGGGCTGGGACGGCTGACGGCCGTTGTTGCCGCCGCCGAACGCCTGCCCGTTGCCGGCCTGGCCGCGCACATTGCCCAGACATTAACCGACTGGATGCAAGACGCGCCCCCATTTGATGATCTGACTTTGCTTGTGTTGGAGAGAAGCGCAACTCCTGTCAGAAGTTGAACTTCTGGTTTTATTCTCTATGGCTCGATACGAACTTCCCCCCGATCCCCGTCAATCTGATGGCAAACGGCCGCGCCGGATGCGCCGCGACTCTCAAGAACCCACGCCCTGGCGTTATCTGGGCCTGGGTGTGGTGGTCACCATCGTCAGTCTGGTGATTGCGTTGGCGTTGGCCAATGCCTTGTTGCGCCGTCCGCCTCTGGAAGTAGATCCGGCCGCGCCCACACTCATTATCCTGACCGCGCCGCCCAGCCCGATACCATCGCCGACTTCCATACTGCCGACGCCGTCGCCCATTCCAACCTTTACCCCTATTCCCACCCCCGACCAGGCCATAGCCCCACCGGAAATCACGGTTGACTATTATGCAATAGTGGCCAATACCGGCGGCGTTGGCGCTAACTTGCGCGGTGGCCCCAGCACCAGTAATGCCTTGATTGTGGTGGCGAATGAAGGCGAGCTGCTACTGGTAATCGGCGGCCCATCACCGGATGAGCCAAACAACCGCGTCTGGTGGCAGGTGGAACGGACTGACGGCACCCAAGGGTGGGTGGCCGGTGAATTTTTGCAGCCAGCCGCCGCGCCGGGGCCTTAAACGCCACGGCAATTCTCAATTTACCAAGAGCCAGCGATTCAAATCGCGCCTACAGAGAGCAAAGCCCACCCTTCAACAGGTTCAGGGCAGGCACTGCGTGGGCTGGGCGCCGGTCGACGCAGGCCGACTTTGCCTTTTGTAGGTGCAGATTTATCTGCCGCCGCCGGGCAAATTGAGAATTGCTGTAAACGCCAGATTCAGCTTGACACGGCCGTACTCCCATGCTACCATCCTGCCCAACTTAACAACCAATGACGTTGAACTGGAATAGTACCCAACAAGGCGAGTTTTAGAGAGTCAACCACTCTGGTGCAAGGTTGATAACCACGCAGTTGGCGAATGGGCCAGGGAGTTGCTCTGATGAACCGTTTGTAGTTGCCACTTTAGTGGCAAAAAAGGCACTAAAGTGCCTACTCCGAACGAATTAGCCAGAGCCGGAGTTGCCACCGTTACCAGGGCAAAGCCTTTTATTGCAGAAGGCAACATGAGTGAAGCTGGCTAACAAACTCGACGCGCTATCACAGGCGCGTTTTTTATTTCCAGAGCCGGCTTAAACAGGGTGGCACCGCGGGAGATGTTGATTCAGACGCTCTCGTCCCTTAGGCGAAGGTAATTTCGCCTGGGACGAGAGCGTTTTTTATTTGGGGTAATTGAGTAACTGAGTAATTGGGCAATTACTCAATTACCCAATTACCCAATTACAAAATTACGGAGGACACAATGATCGAAACAACCAAATATCAATTAGACGAAAGCAAACTGCCCAAAGCCTGGTACAACATCAACGCGGACATGCCGGCGCCGCCGCAGCCCGTATTGCATCCGGGCACGAAGGAGCCGGTAACGCCGGACTTTCTGGGCGTGCTGTTTCCCATGAGCCTGATCCTGCAAGAGATCAGCACGGAACGGTACATTGAAATCCCGGAACCGGTGCGCGAGATTTACAAACTATGGCGACCCACTCCCCTGTTCCGGGCGCACCGCTTAGAAAAGGCGTTGGATACCCCCGCGCACATTTACTACAAATATGAAGGCGTCAGCCCGGTGGGGTCACACAAGCCGAACACGGCCGTGCCCCAAGCCTTCTACAACAAAGAAGCAGGCACGAAGGCGCTGACCACGGAAACGGGCGCCGGGCAGTGGGGGTCGGCGCTGGCCATGGCCTGCAACTTTTTTGGCCTGGATTTGGAAGTGTATATGGTCAAGGTAAGTTACCACCAAAAGCCATACCGCCGGGTCATCATGCAGACCTTTGGCGCAGAGGTGTATGCCAGCCCGACGGATCGCACGCAGTACGGCCGTGCCCTGCTGGAACAAGACCCCGACTCCCCCGGCTCATTGGGCATTGCCATTTCCGAAGCGGTGGAAGTGGCGGCTACCTCCGGCGGCGCGAAGAAATACAGCCTGGGGTCAGTGCTGAACCATGTCCTCATGCACCAGACCGTCATCGGCCTGGAAGCGTTGGAGCAGATGGCCATGGCCGGCGAATACCCCGATGTGGTCATCGGCTGTGCCGGCGGCGGCTCCAACTTTGCCGGGTTCACCTTCCCCTTCATCCGCGAGAACCTGACCAATGGCCAGAAAACGCGGGTCATCGCCGCCGAACCGGCTTCCTGCCCGACGATGACTCGCGGTACCTACACCTTTGATTATGGTGACACGGCCGCCATGGCCCCCATTGTCAAGATGCACACGCTCGGCCATACCTTTGTGCCGCCGGGCATCCATGCCGGTGGGCTGCGCTATCACGGCATGTCGCCGCAGGTGAGCGCGTTGGTGGACGCTGGCTACATCGAAGCCCGCGCCGTGCAGCAGTTGGCTACGTTTGAGGCGGCTACCACCTTTGCCCGCGCCGAAGGCATCATTCCCGCGCCGGAATCCTCCCATGCGGTGCGCATAGCCATTGATGAGGCGCTGGCCTGCAAGGAATCGGGCGAACAAAAGGTAATCGCCTTCAACCTGTCCGGGCACGGCCACTTTGACATGATGGCTTACCAGGCCTACTTCAACGGCGAATTGGAAGATTACGACTATCCGGCAGAAGCGATTGCCGAGGCGATGAGCCATTTGCCGGAGGTAAGTAATTAGGAATAATGAACGCCCTTCATAATTCCTAATTCATAATTTCAATTATGAACTCAGTGTATACACCTACTTTGGCCGCATTTCGGGAACTGGCGGCGGGGCCGGCGAATTTGATTCCGGTGTACCGGGAGTTTGCCGCCGATTTGGAGACGCCGGTTTCGGTTTATTTGAAATTGATGGAGCAGTTTGGCCCTTCCTTTTTGCTGGAATCGGTGGAGGGCGGTGAACAGGTGGGGCGGTATTCCTTTGTGGGCGTCAATCCACGTGGGTTGATTTCGCTGCGAGGGCGCACGGTAACGGCCGGCGGCGAAACCCGAACCCTGGCCGAGGGCGAAGACATTTTGCATGTGGTCAAGGCAGAGATGGCGCAGTTTACGCCCGCCGACCTGCCCGGATTGCCGCGCTTCCAGGGCGGGGCGGTGGGTTATCTGGGCTATGATGTGGTGCGCTTTTTTGAGCGGCTGCCGGACACGGCCGTGCCTACCCTCGACATTCCCGACGCCATCTTCCTGCTGGCCGATACGCTGGTTGTTTTTGACCATGCCTGCCACCGGCTGCTGATTCTGGCAAACGCCCGTGTGAATGGCGATGTGGAAGCGGCGTATGTGGAGGCGATTCAGATGATTGAGCGGGTGAGTGAACGGTTGTTACGGCCGTTGCCCGCCATCCCTGGGTTGCGTTATCACCGTTCACGCCACGGCAACGGCCATCAACTCACCAGCAACATGGAGCAGGGGCGCTACGAGGAGATGGTGCGCCAGGCCAAAGAGTACATCGCCGCCGGGGACATCTTCCAGGTCGTCCTCAGCCAGCGATTCAGCCGCCAGACCAGCGCCCACTCCTTTGCCATTTACCGCGCCCTGCGCATGTTAAACCCCTCGCCCTATATGTTCTACTTCGACTTTGGCGAACTGGATTTGCAGGTGATTGGCGCCTCGCCGGAGATTCATGTGCGGTTGGAAGATGGCACGGCCACCGTGCGTCCCATCGCCGGCACACGCTGGCGCGGGCAGACGCCAGAGGAAGACCTGGCTCTGGAAAAGGAATTGCTGGCCGACCCCAAAGAGCGCGCCGAACATGTCATGCTGGTAGACCTGGGCCGCAACGACATCGGCCGGGTCAGCGAATACGGCAGTGTTAAGGTCAGCGACCTGATGACGATTGAGCGATACAGCCACGTCATGCACATCGTCAGCCACGTCACCGGGCAGTTGAAGCCGGGCATGGACGCCTTCGACCTGATGCGGGCCACCTTCCCGGCGGGCACCGTCAGCGGCGCGCCCAAAGTGCGGGCCATGGAGATCATCGAAGAGCTAGAAGGGGAACGGCGCGGCCTGTATGCGGGCGCGGTGGGCTACTTCAGCTACGATGGCAGCATGGACACCTGCATCGCCATCCGCACGATGGTGATGCAGGACGACACCATCTATGTGCAGGCCGGCGCGGGCATTGTGGCTGACAGCGACCCGACCAGCGAGTATCAAGAATCATTCAACAAAGCCCGCGCGTTATTAGTGGCGGTAGATAAAGCAGAGCAGGGGATTTTGTAATTGTTCGTAGTAGGCGATTTATCGCCGTCAGAAGGCGATAAATCGCCTACTACGAACGGGAGAGAGTAACTATGAGTAAAAAGCGCGTATTCAGCGGCATCCAACCAACCGGGAATGTGCATCTGGGCAATTACCTGGGGTCTTATAAAAATTGGGTGGCGAAACAGGATGAGAAAGAAAATTTCTTTTGCGTGGTGGATTTGCACAGCCTGACGGTGCCGCAAGTGCCGGAGCAACTGCGGCAGGAAACGCTGTCTATGGCCGCCATTTTGCTGGCGTCGGGGCTAGACCCGGACAAGTGTACGCTGTTTGTGCAGAGCCATGTGCCGGCTCACGCTGAGGGCTGCTGGCTGCTCAACTGTATCACGCCGCTGGGCTGGCTGCAACGCATGACCCAGTTCAAGGACAAGTCCGCCCGGCAAGAGAGTGTGTTGACCGGCCTGCTCGATTACCCGGTGCTGATGGCCGGGGACATCATCTTTTATGATGCCCATGAGGTGCCCGTGGGTGAAGACCAGAAGCAGCATGTGGAACTGGCGCGGGACATTGCCCAGCGGTTCAACAGTCTTTACGAAGAGGAGTTTTTCGTCATTCCGCAGCCGGTGATCCCGGAAGTGGGGGCGCGGGTAATGGCCTTGGATAACCCGACGGTGAAGATGTCCAAGAGCCTGGCGCATATACGCGGCCATGCGGTGCGTTTTCTCGATGAGCCGGATGAGATCATGCGCTCCTTCAAACGGGCGGTGACGGATTCGGGGCGCGAAATTCGCTTTTCCGATGACCCGGAAAAGGCAGGTGTGAACAACCTGCTGGAAATCTACCAGGCGCTCACCGGCAAGAGCCAGGCGGAAGTGGAGGCGGACTTTGCCCATGCGCGGGGGTATGGCGACCTGAAGGTGCGGGTGGCGGAGGTGACGATTGAGACCTTACGGCCGATCCAGCAACGCTACCACCAATTGATGGCCGACCCGGCGGAGTTGGGGCGGTTGTTGGCGAAAGGGGCGATGCAGGCTACGGCCGTGTCCCAACCCAAAGTTGACCGCATGAAAGAGATGATGGGGCTGGTTTTGCCCACTCGTTTGTAGTAGGCGATTTATCGCCCTCTGACGGCGATAAATCGCCTACTACGAACAGGGAGGAAATAATGATAATCGTCATAGACAACTACGATTCGTTTACCTACAACCTGGTGCAATATCTGGGGGAGTTGGGGCAGGAGATTCAGGTGTATCGCAATGACCAGGTGACGGTGGAGCAGGTGCGGGCGATGCAGCCGGATCATATTGTCATCAGCCCAGGGCCGGGCGACCCGCAGGATGGCGGCATTTCGCTGGATTTGCTGCGCGAATTGGGGCCGACGACGCCGATTTTCGGCGTTTGCCTGGGGCACCAGTGCATTGGCGAGGCGTTTGGCGGGCAGGTGGTGCGGGCGCCGCGCCTGATGCACGGCAAAACGTCGCGGGTGTATCACAACGGCGAGGGGCTGTTTAACGGCATCCCCAGCCCGTTCCAGGCCACGCGCTACCATTCGCTGATTGTGCAGGAACCGCTGCCGGACTGCCTGGAAGTGACGGCGTTTACCAGCCAGGGTGAGGTGATGGGCGTGCGCCACAAGGAGTATCCGGTGGTGGGTGTACAGTTCCACCCGGAGAGCATCCTGACGGAGCATGGGCGGCGCATCTTGCAGAATTTTTTGGACGGCCGTTGAAGAAGTAATTGAGTAATTGGGTAACTGAGTAATTTTCTCAGTTACCCAATTACTCAATTACAGGTTTTCTCCATGAGTGTGCAACTGGACAATGTGGTTCCCTGGGGACGGTCGTCGCCGGAGCGGTTGGGGGAGGTAGGGCTGGCGTTGTGTTCGCATTTTCTCTTTTTGTACAGCGAGCAGTTGCCGTTAGAGTTTCACGTCACGGCCGTGCGCGAGATGGTGCGTGTGGCCGAAGAAGTGCGCATCTTTCCGCTGCTGGATTTGGAATGCCGGGAGTCGGTGCATTTACGGCCGTTGTTGGAAGTGATGCGGGGGGAGGGGGTAACGGCCGTGATTGAACCGGTCAATTACGAATTCCAACGCGGCGGCAACCAGATGCTGAATATCACGAGCAGTGGATTATGAATCGTATTGCCTGATCCGTATAACGTACTATGATCCATTTTCAACGCAAAGGGGCAAAGGGGCGAAAGAGGCAAAGAAAAGAGAGACCTAAGCTCTTCTTCTTTCTCTAAATCCTTTGCTTCTTTGCACCTTTGCGTTAAATATCTGCCACAAGACGAGGTAAAGTGATGAATTCCCACGGGTTTGAGTTAATTCAAGAAACGACGATTGAGGAGTTAAACAGTAAAGCGACGTTGTACCGGCATGTGAAGACGGGCGCGGAACTGCTGTCGGTGCAAAATGAGGACGAGAACAAGGCGTTTGGCATCACCTTCCGCACGCCGCCGGAAGATTCCACCGGGCTGCCGCATATCATGGAACATTCCGTGTTGGGTGGTTCGCGCAAGTACCAGGTCAAGGAGCCGTTCATTGAACTGGCGAAGGGGTCGTTTAAGACCTTTTTGAATGCGTTTACGGCCGCCGACTTCACCACCTATCCTGTAGCCACCACCAACACCAAAGAGTTGTATAACCTGGTAGATGTCTACCTGGACGCCGTATTTTATCCCCTGATTACCCCCCACCATTTGGAGCAGGAAGGGTGGCATTATGAATTAAACAGCCCGGACGAGCCGCTCATTTACAAGGGCATCGTCTTTAACGAGATGAAGGGGGCGTATTCGTCGCCAGAAGGGGTGTTGTATAAGGCGGTGAAGGAGTCGCTCTTCCCGGACAATGTATACCGGCATGATTCCGGCGGTGACCCGACGGTGATGCCCAACCTGACCTATGAGCAGTTCCGTAGCTTCCACGAGACCTATTACCATCCGTCCAACGCCCGTATCTTTTTCTATGGCGATGATGACCCGGAGAAGCGGTTGGCGCTGCTGGATGAATACCTGAGCGGCTTTGATCCCGCCAAAGTAGATTCGGCCATCCCCTTGCATGAGCCATTTGTAGAACCGAAACGAGTAGTACGGCCGTATGCTGTCACTGCTGATGGCGAGCAAAAAGCGTATGTCAGCATCAACTGGGCGCTGCCGGAAATCCTCGACCCGGCGCTGCAAATGGCCCTGAGTGTCATGTCCTATGCGGTGGTCAGCACATCCGCTTCGCCGCTGCGCCAGGCGCTGATGGATTCCGGGCTGGGCAGCGACACCATTGGTGGCGGCATTTCCGGGGCACTGCGCCAGGCCACCTTCTCCACCGGGCTGAAAGGGGTGGAGTTGGCAAATGTGGACAAAGTAGAGCCGCTGGTGTTGCAGACGTTGGAAAGATTGGCGACCGAGGGTATTGACCCGGAGATGATTGAGGCGGCGCTCAACACCATTGAATTTAGCCTGCGCGAGAACAATACCGGCTCCTTTCCACGTGGCCTGTCGTTGATGATCCGGGCGCTGCGGAACTGGGTGTATGATTATGACCCGGTGGAGCCGTTGCAATTTGAAGCGCCGCTCACGGCCGTGAAAACCCAACTCGCCGCCAACCCCACCTATCTGCAAGAACTCATTCGTACCTACCTGCTGGCAAACACGCACCGCGTGACGCTGGTGTTAGAGCCAGACCCGGAATTGCAGGCGCGGATGGAGGCAGAAGAGAAGGCGAAGCTGACGGCCGTGCAATCCCGCCTCAATGAACGCCAGATTGCCGACATCATCGAAACCACGCAGCAGTTGAAGGCGCTGCAAGAGAAGCCGGATGACCCCGCCGCCCTGGCCGCCATCCCCCGGCTGACGCTGGCCGATCTGGACAGGGAAAACAAACCCATCCCCTTTGCCAAAGAGACGCTGCAAGGCGCGGAGGTGATCACCCACGACCTGTTTACCAATGGCATCGTTTACCTGGACGTGGGCTTGAATTTGCACACGCTGCCCCAGGAATTGCTGCCGTTGGTGGGGCTGTACGGCCGTGCCCTCACCGAAGTGGGTACGGAAACCGAGGATTATGTGAAGTTGCAGCAGCGCATCGGCCGCAAGACGGGTGGGCTGTACGCCTCGCGCCACATTGCCGCCAAACGGGGGACAGGTGAAGCCGCCGCCTGGCTTTTCCTGCGCGGCAAGGCCACCATGGCCCAGGCGGATGATTTGCTAGACATCCTGCGAGACGTGCTGCTGACGGTGAAGCTGGACAATCACGACCGGCTGCGGCAAATGGTGTATGAATCCATCGCCCGGCTGGAGGCGGGGCTGATTCCGGGGGGACATGGGGTGGCAGACGGCCGTCTCCGGGCCACCTTCAACGAGAGCGATTGGGCCTCCGAACAGACCAGCGGCATCGCCTACCTCTTTGCCCTGCGCCAGTTGGCGGCCGAGATGGAGAATGACTGGCCCGGCGTGTTAGCCCGATTGGAGCAGGTGCGGCAAACGCTCACCAGCCGCCGCAATCTGCTCGTCAACGTCACCCTGGACGCGGCCAATTGGGCGCAGTTCCAGCCCCGGCTGGCGGGTTTCATCGGCAGTCTGCCCGATGTGCCGGTGGCGGCGCAGCGCTGGCAGTGGCAGGGGGACGCCGCGCCGGAAGGGTTGACCATCCCGGCGCAGGTGAATTACGTGGCTCAGGGGGCCAATCTGTATGATTTGGGGTACAAGCTGCACGGCTCGATTGCCGTGATCAACAATTACCTGCGCACCACTTACCTGTGGGAAAAGATTCGGGTGCAGGGCGGGGCGTATGGCGGTATGGTCAGCTTCAGCCACAATACCGGCGTTTACAGTTTCCTGTCGTATCGTGACCCGAACCTGTTGGGGACGTTGGCGAATTATGCCGGTGTGCCCGCCTTTTTGCGCCAGCCCTTGCACAACGATGAACTGACCAAAAGCATCATCGGGGCGATTAGCAGTATGGATGCCTATGAACTGCCGGACGCGAAGGGGTATACGTCGCTCTCTCATTATCTGGCGCATGTGACGGACGCCTACCGGCAGCAGCTACGCGAGGAAGTGCTGTCTACCACGGCGGCCGATTTTGCCGCGTTGGGGGAGGTGTTGGAAGGGGTGCGGGAGTACGGCCGTGTCGTTGTCCTCGGTTCCGCCGAAGCCATCCAGCACGCCAACAGTGAACGCGGCGGCAACTGGCTGCGGGTGACGAAGGTGAAATAAGGAATGGGATCACGGATTGGACAGATGAGACGAATGAACACGGATTTTTCTTTTTTCTGTGAAAATCCGTTCAATCCGTGTCATCCGTGATCCCATTTTGAGGGGCAACGGCCAACAAATCCGTTGTTTACCAGCTCTTTAACAGCGTACTGACGGCTATGTCTTCGTCTACATCTTCCCAGTGGATGCCGATGCCACGGGCGATCAAGCGCCAGTTGTTACGCTGCTCGTCGGTGGCGTCGCGCAGGCGTGGGAACCATTCGAGGGGGGCGGAAATTTCACGGCCGTCAGACAACCGCACCACCAGGGCATCATCTTGAAAGCGGACGTGGGTGGCGAGTACGGCCGTTGGGCTGCCCGAAGTTGTAGGTTTAGTGGGGGCAAAGGTAGTCATTTCACTGAGAGTATAGAGATCTTTGGTGTGAAATAAAAGCAAGAATCAATGCCAGAGTTATCAGATCTTAGTGACCAAATAAGCAATTCATTCAATGTGACTGAGTTACAAAGTCTCTGCTTTAAGCTGTCTATAGAGTACGAAAATTTAAGTGGAGGCACCCGCATCGGTAAAACTATATCTTTGGTAGAGTATTGTACACGTCATGGATTACTGCCATCTTTGATAGCTCATTGTAAAGAGTTGAGACCACACCTCTCATGGGAGTTTATCGCAGATAGACAACACTATACCGAGTTTTCATCAGACAAGGATTACCCTGGTGATTTTTTTGAAGTTAACCTTTCTTTTGATGATCAAGGAAAACTGCTTGGCGATCGGCTAACTCTAAGAGCTATGCTTGAAGAAGCCATTTTTGCTGCTGAAAATCAAAGACAGCTAGTTTTTGGAGCTTCGTTTATGCCGATTGACAAGCTAAAAGAACAGATAGAAGCAATCTCAAGAGAGTCTTCCCCTGAAGATCGCATAAAGCACGTAAGATTGATGCGAAAATTGAGCAATTACAACGACAAACTAAACAAAGTAAGTAGAGCGTTGCCTCTCCTTTTTTTACAGCCAATACTTGGTACATTTTCGACAGTCAATGGTCTAATGACCAGCATTGAAGGAATAGGAATTACTGTTTTTGGGGGGATGCCAGATTTTGTACAAGGACATGCTCTTGACGTTTTTCGAGAGCATTGGCCTCAGATCAGTGCAATAATTTATATTGATGAGGCTGAAGCAGATGAAATTGCGGAGAGGGCAGGCTTAAAATCTATACTCTCGTTATTAGGTCATGGATGGGATTTATACTTACTTCCGTTGGAAACCAGATTGAGGAAGGCCATTCCGGCAATAGTTTTGGAAGTAAATTATCAAAATGAAAGGCTGGATAAAGAACTTGAACTATTAAAAGTCCTAAATTTGGACTCATGGTCAATTGGATTGCATTAAGTGGAAGACTGAACCAGAGACGACAGCGAATTTGAGGATTAAACAAATGAGCGGAACAATTCGTTGATTCTCTCATTCGTTGTAGCTTCCTTGAACAAGAAATGAACCGACCAAAATTGACATACCGTACCCCGCAGAGGATTGTTGTGGGTGAAAAGGGGCAGTTTACCCGGACGTTGACGGATGGGGAGGTGGCGCTGTTTATCGGGGCGACGTGGGATGTGAACCCGCTGCATACCGATGACAGTTTTGCTGCCCAGACCCGCTTTGGCCGGCGCATTGTGCCTGGCCTGCTCACCGCCAGCCTGCTAACGCACATTGGTGGCCTGTGGAACTTCCTGGCGACGGAGATGCACTTTACCTTTTTGGGGCCGGTGTATGTGGGGGATACGGTCACGGCCGTAGCCACCATCACCGAACTCTCCGACAAAGGCTGGATCTGGCTGGACTGCACTATCACCAACACCGTCGGCGAAACCATCCTGACGGCGCGGATAAAAGGGTTCCCTGGAGAATTTGATGCGTGATTTCCTGTTTACGCATCACGTCTTATTGCCGCTAAATCGCGCTTGATGGTCGGCGGGCTGCTGTTTAGGGCGGCGGCTAAATCGGCAATCGTCGGACGCCCTCCCTGCGCCTCTGCTTTAGCCAGCAAGCGGGCCAACTGGCGGCGGCGGCGAACCACTTTATCCTGGATATAAGCGTCATCGGGGTGGGTGGGCGTCCATTCAATTTCAATGGTCTGGTCAACGGCCGTGCGCCCGGCAACGGCCGTTTCTAAACGGGGCAAACAGACCCGCGCTTTCTGCGGTTGACGCGCTTGCCATGCCGCTCGAATCGCGTTATGCAACGGCCGTCGCCAAAACTGTTCTTGCCACGCCTCATCCGGCAATGACTCAGCCTGTTGCGTCACAATCCGGTACGCCTTTTCCACATATTCCGACGCACGACTCACAACCAACGACCAATCCTCGTCATTCGTCGCTCGCCGTTCGTCATCGGCTAAAATCTGGCTGTGATGCCAATAAATGTCTTGGATACATTCACCACCGGGGGTCTGTTCCAAAGCGGCGACGGCCGCTGCCGACAACGCCAACGCCTCTTTTCCCCGGCCCATCTGCCACAGCGCGTAAGCCTGAAACGATTGCAAAGCGATAACAGAATCCTTATTTCCCTCCTGAGCAAAGCAGTCGCCGGCTTGCCGAAACGCCGCCAACGCCTCCGCCGGCCGATCCTGGCCTAAGAACAAGAAAGAGACCCTGCGCCCTGTCATAAGTCCCCCGGATATTCCACTCCTCTTCCCTGTCCGCCAATAGTTTTATTTCCGCCAACAAATTCGCCGCTGCCGTTAATGCGCCCTGCCGCGCCAACGCCTGCGCCCGGCCGACAAAGCAAGCCAGTTCGTAATTGGTCAACTTCAGCTGCCGCGCCAGAGCCACGCCGTCGGCCGTATAATCACCGTCTCGCTCAAGCTGCCCCACGTCATAATAAAGTTCCGACAGATTCAGGTAGGAAAGCAAAATACTTTTTTGCGTTTCCGTTTCCTAAAAAATAGCCAGACTCTCCTCAGTCAACGCAATCGCTTCGCCATACCGGTGCAAACGCCAGTAGCCATAACCGATATTGGCCAAAGCCCGCGCCTCGTTGATTCGCGCCCCAATGCGCTGAAAAATGGCGCGGGCCTGGGCGTAGGCTTCAATGGAGGCCAGATGGTCGCCCTGGTCGTCATAAAAACTGCCCCTGGCAGAGTAAGCGCTCCCCTGCCCCAACAAATTGCCATCGCTTTCGGCCAGGGCTAATAATTTGTTGACTAAAGCCAATCCTTCCTGAGGACGGCCGCACATTCGTTCATTATAAATCAGTTGCAGGTAAGCGCTCATCAACTCAGCGTTCGTGTGGGGCAGACTTTCCCATAGGGCGACAGCGCGGCGCAGGGCGACGGCATTCTCCTGGTAGCGGCCTTGCGTATAACGGCAGCAGCTTATCGTTTGCCACGCTTCCGCTTCGCGGCGCGGCAGCCGATTTTCCTGGGCAATAGCCAGCGCCTGTTCGGCCAGCGCGACGGCCGCGTCATGTTCAGCTTTAACCTCGCTGAGAAAATCAGCTTCTCGCAGAGCCGCGTCCGCCTGCCAGAGCGGGTCGGGCAACCGCTGCGCCAATTGGCGCAGGTCGGCCAGCTCTTTTTGCTGCTGTTCAATTTGTCCGTTCATTCGCAGGAATTTTTGCCGGGCAATGAGAATTTGGGCGCGGGTCTCATCCGCCTGGAGCGGCGGCAACGGGGCGGAGTTGTCTAAAATTTGTAGGGCAAGGGCATAATCGTCCAGCGCGGCGGCGACAGCCGATAGGGCGCGGGCGCGTTCGGCTGCTTGCAGGGTGAATTGCAACGCTTTCGGCCATTGCTTTCCTTGTCGGTAATGGTAGGCGATGTGGTCAACGGCCGTTGGCTGGCGTTTGGCAATCACATCGGCAAGGGCTTGATGGTAAGCGACACGACGGTCGGGTGGGAGTTGGTGGTAGATGCTTTCGCGGATTTTGTCATGGCTAAAGCGGTAGGCTTCGGCTGTTTCTTGTAAAAATTGCCGCTGGACGAGCAAACTCAGCGCAGCCAATAGCTCTGTTTGGGGCTGATCGCCGGCGGCTACTAGCCATGAAAATTGCACGTCGCGCCCTAAAACGGCCGCTAACGCCAATGTTTCTTGAGCGATGGGCGGCAATTGTCGCCAGCGTCGTTCCAGCAAATCGGTCATGGCCGATTGATTGGGTAACAGGCGCAATTCGGCGTAATCGTCGGTGGCATGGTCGAAGGGGGGTGTGCCATTCCCCTTGCTCATCACGATAAAGTACCCCTTTATCATGGAGCAGGCGCAAACTTTCTAACAAGAGCAGGGGCAGACCTTCCGTTTCGGCAAACAGGCGTTGCGAAAATAGGGGGGCGTGTTGGCGCAAGCCTAAGCCCTGCGTCACAAATTCGGCCGTCGCCTCGCTGGTAAGCGGCTCTAATCGCAGGCGCAAACGCAGTCCGGCGGCGTCGAGGGTGTCGAGGGTTTGCCACACGGCCGTTTCGGCCCGCGCTTCTGCGCTCCGAAAGGCAAGGATGATGAGTAACGGCCGTTGGCGCAAGCGATGAGACAGATAAACCAACGCCTCTAAGCTGGCCCGGTCAGCCCATTGTACATCATCCAAAATAAGCAGAAGCGGCCGTAATTGCCCTAATGCTATCAATAAACGGCTGAACGCTTCGAGGCAGTCGTGATCGGCCATTTCCCCATAGCTATGGCCAGCCTCAAGGCCGAGCAAAGTGGCCGCTAAGTTGAGCCAATATTCATCTAACATGGTTTGCAACTGTTGCCAACGCAACGGGGTCAATAACGGCCGAACCGCTTCCTGAAACAAGGCGAAGGGGGGCTGTCCTGATAGTTCTTGCCCGCCCCCCCAGGCGGTAGCCAGACCGCGCCATTCCGCATCCCGTGCCAGTTCTTGCAGAAGACGGGTTTTACCCACGCCGGGCACGCCGCTCAGGAAGATGAGTCCCCCTTGACCTTGTGTGAGCTGGTTGAGCTGAGCGACGAGTTGATTGCGTTCCAGTTCGCGGCCAATGAGAGGCATGGGGGCGGCGGCGCTGAGGGCGTAGGGGATGGCGGGGGCGGCGGTGGGCAGGTAAACGGCCGTTTCCGGGTCGCTGAGTTTGGCAGCGGCGTTGAGAACAGCGGCCAGTTGTTGGGTTTGCGGGTTGGGCGGCAGCCCCATTTCGGTATGCAGATAGCTGCGGAACTGTTCGTAATGCTGGCGGGCGGCCTGGGGACGGTCGAGGACGGCATACAGGCGCATGGCTTCCTGGTGGGCGCTTTCGCGCAGGGGGTCGGCCTGGGTGAGTGTGAGAATATAGTTCAGGGCGGCGGAGAAACGGCCGTTTTGCTTTTCCCAGCCGGCCAGCAGTTCCAACCCGTGCAAGTAACGTTCGCGCCGCTGTTCGCGGGGCAGGTAGACCCAATCGTCGTAGAGGTCGAGTAATAGATCGGCGCGGTAGAGGGCAATGCCTTGAGCTAATTGGGTGGCCTGGACGGGTGTAAGTTGGTCGGCGGTGAGTACATCGGCCATGAGGGTGTCGAAGGCGGTTATATCGCGTTGGATGTGGGCGGCGTCTAGCTGAACGGCATCGGCGGGGGTATGGATGGCGTCTGCGGGCAGAATGCGGCGCACGTGCCAAAGCGCCTGGGTGAGGGCGCGGCGTGCCTTTTCTTCACTCTCGTCTGGTTTTAGCAAGGCGGCTAGATGGGAACGGCCGTGTAGTTGGTCTGCATAGAGCAGGAGGTAGGCCAGGAGGGTACGGCTGTCGGCGGTGGGGGGCAGGGGCAACGGCCGTTGCTGGTCGTCTTCTAGGCGCAAGGGGCCAAAAAGAAAGGCTTTCATGCCAAAATGATACCAATTCTGCCACCGCCTTCCAACTAGTAGAGACAATTTTGAGACACGGCCGTTATACCCTATCGCCACTTGTAAAAATAAAAGGTAGCAGGAATGGCAACACGGCCGTTACGCAAAATATTTATTGTTCGTTTGTGGGCAGATGCCGATGGGCGGTGGGAGTGGCAAGGAGAAGTGCAGCTTGCCGAGACCGGCGAACTCCAGCGTATTCACTCCGCAGGCGAACTATTGGATTATTTGCAGCAGACCATGGCGCCGCAGCCGGACAAGCCGCCGACCGCTGGATTGCACTAGAGGAGCTGAGAGATATGCCCACAAATCTACACTGGAAATATGGGGCCATGATAACAGCCGTTTTACTGGGATTGTTTGTCTTTCTGGCGTCCAGCCGGCCCACGGCGGCTGTGCCTGCCACCCCGAATAGCTGGCAATGGCAGGCCGCCGCCAACCTCAATCAGCAGCGCTATGCCCACACCGCCCACCGCCTGCCGGACGGCCGTGTTGTGGTCATTGGCGGCATCAGCGACATAAACAACGCGACCCGGCTCAACACGGCCGAACTGTACGACCCAACCGCCAACAGTTGGACGCTCTACGCCAATGGCTCTAGCCAGTTCCGCAACCAACATACCTCCACCCTGCTCAACGACGGCCGTATCCTGGTTATTGGCGGCGACGCTGATTTTGGCGGCGTGGTCAACAGCGCCGAAATTTTTGACCCGATAGCGGGCACGTGGACGGCCGTTACTTCACCCGGTCCGATGGCGCAGCATACAGCCGTGCTGCTCAACGATGGTTCCGTGCTGGTCTTTGGCGGCTACTCCGGCTACACCGGTGGCTCGCCCGACTATATTCTCTACGCCATGCGCTATTACGTTGCCACTGATACATGGGAGTATGCCGGGCAAAATAACCTGTATGAAGCGACGGGCGAACGGTTAGGCGATGGCCGGGTGTTGGCGATGGCGCGGGGTTTGGGTGGATTCAAGATGTACAACCCGGCCGACGACAGTTGGACAATCGTCAATGCCCCCGCTATCAATTGGAGTTCCTATTGGGGCGTGAGCCTGACCCGCTACAACGGCAATATTTATTTTGCCGGGTATGGCGAGGGCGTGACCTATGATGCCAGCAGCGGATGGGGCGGGGTGGATACTCTGCCTGTCAATCGGAGCCAACATGCGGCAACGGCCGTTACCGGCGGCGTGCTGCTCATAAGCGGCATAGACCCAAATTACAACCGCCTGACCAGCGTCGAACTCAATGGGAATGTGGTCGGCCAACTGCAAACCGGTCGCACCTTACACACCGCCACCACCTTGAACGACGGCCGGGTACTTGTGGTCGGCGGAATCGCTTCCGGCGCCACCGTCCTCAGCAGCAGCGAAATTGGCGAATCTACGGGCAGCGCCACGGCGACCCCCACCAGCAGCCCAACCCCTACCCTAACCCCCACAGCCACCGCCACGCCTACCTTGACGCCCACGCCTACCTTAACGCCCACCCCCACGACCCCACCGCCCACCGGCGGGGTCATCCGGGGCCGGGTCTGGCTAGACGATGGCTGGTTGTTATCCAGCCAGGGCGCTTATGGCCCCAATGTCTGGGGCATTCAGGAAGCCGGTGAACCTGGAATTGGTGGCGTGACCGTAATCTTGGACACGCCGGGCGCCGATGGGGATTGGAATACGCCCGGCGACAATATCAGCTACCAACAGATTACCAATGCCAGCGGGGAATACGTCTTCACCAATCTATTCATCAGCAAGGCGAACGGCGATCCGATGCCTTACGCTGTTCAGTTCGAACCAGCGGCGGGGTACCGTTTTGTGGATGCCAACGTGGGCAATGATGACCAGATAGATAGTGACGCTGAAAATGAAACGCAAGTGGCGCTTGACCGCTGGGTGGCCGGTCTGGAAACGTTCCTTTCGCCCACAACGCCCGCACAAAACCATGTAGATGCCGGCCTGTTTCGTAATTCTGTCAGCGGCCGTGTCTGGTTAGACGCCAACAGTAACGGCATTCAGGACCCCGATGAAACAGGGATGGGAAATTTGGGTGTGGGTCTCGTGCGCGGCGATGTATCGGGCGGGATTCCGGTTACAACGGCGACAACTGATAGCGACGGCCGTTTCACCTTTACCCATATCCGGCCAGAAAACCATCTGCTTATCGTCCGTCTCCTCAATCATGCCCCATCACCGGCCAATCAGGGGGACAATGACGAGTTAGACAGCGACGGTACGCCGTCGGATTGTCAGACCACGCCACACTGCCCTATCGTTATCCCCATTCGGCCAGCCAGCAATCAAATCGTTACAGCGCAAGATTTTGGCTTCATTCCGCAAGGGAAAATCACCACGCAGGTGGCTCAGGTGACTTTGACGAATGGCATCGAGCAGATGCAGCCCCACGCCGGAATCACGCTTACCTTGCTGGGCGGGTATCCCAGTATGCCCATGCTGCCACTGGGTACAAAAACCAGCGACAGCAGCGGCATTGTCCAGTTTACCCAACTCAACAGCCGTAGTTACCGGCAATTTGGGCAACGGCCGTATGGCTTTCTCATGTATCCCAGCGATTTCTACCCTGATGGTGATGGCCGAATGGCCCAAACCAACACACGGGTGATAGACCTGAACTCAACCGATCAGCGGCTGATAGAAATAGCGCTGCGCTTTTACTTCTACCAACCGGAGGCCAGTGGTACGGCTACCCCGTCTGGTGGCGGTTCAGTCAGTACAGGCGGTAATTTGCAGCTGGCAACGGCCGTTACCGCCCACCCCATCACTCTCTCCCTGCCACCAGGGGCGATCACCGAAACCATCACCCTGCATCTGACCCAGGTTGCCGCCAACACCAGTTATCTGCCCGACGTGAATGGGTACCTGCCCACCGGCTATGGCGCCTTGTGGGATGTGACGGTCGGCGACGCCCAGCGATACGGCTACGCCCTGCAAGCCCCGGCCACACTGACCCTGCCCTTTGACCCGGCCAGCCTGCTCTGGCGAGAAGCGGCCGATTTGCATCTACTCTGGTGGAATGTCATGGCTGGGCAGTGGGAAACCCCCGCCACCGCCTGCGGCGCAGCCGCACCGGAAATCAACATGACCACGGGCTGGCTGACGGCCGAATTGTGCCAATCGGGGCAATACGGGCTGTTCCAAGCCGGCTGGCAGATCTTCTTACCTATAGTGGACTAAGGCCATCGCCTGGGGCTGGTCAATTTGACCATGTTAGATTCGCCACCTCTGGTCGCCACCGAATGGAATTCGGTGAATGAAAATCGTAGCCCGGACATCCTTGTCTGGGCATTTATCGGGCAAGGATGCCCCATTTACAAAAGGAGATGAACAAAATGAAAGGATTCTCATGGATACGTTTTTTGTTGTTGAGCCTGGTTGTTTTACTGGTCGCCTGCGGCGGCAAGGAACTCAGTTTCAGCACGGCTAACATCAGCCAGGCGCGGCTGGCCAAGGATGAGGCCGGAACGCAGACGACCACCACGTTTGCCCCCGGCGATACCTTTTACCTGCTTGTGGACCTGGCCAATGCGCCGGATGGCACAAAGGTGAAAGCATCGTGGACGGCCGTAAATGCCGAAGGCGCTCCCCCTGATACCCACCTGGATGACGTGGAACTCACCAGTGGCAGCGGCACGCTGACCTATGATCTGAAAAACGATGGCCCCTGGCCGGTTGGAGATTACAAAGTTGATCTCTACCTGAATAACGAACTGAACCAGACGCTGACATTCAAAGTCAGCGGCGGTCTGGCGCAAAACGCGCCGGCCAGTGAGCCGGCAGACGCGCCGGCCAGCGAACCCACGGCCGAACCGGTAGCTGCTTCGGGCGCGGTGAACAGCCTGGAAGCGGTCAAAACGGCCGCTATCCAGATCGAAGCTCAGGGTACCTTCCGCGATCCCGAAGTAGGTATGCTCTACAACGCTGCCGGGTACGGCTCTGGCTTCATCATTGACCCCAGTGGCATTGCCGTCACCAACAATCACGTCGTCACCGGCGCGGCGCTGATCAAGGTATGGATCGGCGGTGAAAGCCAGCCGCGCAACGCCCGCATCATCGGCGCTTCCGAGTGCGCCGACCTGGCCGTCATTGACATAGACGGCGATGGTTTCCCCTACCTGGAATGGTACGATGGCAATGTGGACGTGGGGCTGGATGTGTATGCCGCCGGTTTCCCGCTGGGCGACCCGGAATATACCCTGACACGGGGCATCATCGCCAAGGCCAACGCCAATGGCGAGACCAACTGGGCTTCGATAGATGGCAGGGTGCAGCATGATGCCACCATTAACCCCGGCAATTCCGGCGGCGCGTTGGTCACGACCGGTGGCAAAGTGGTGGCTGTGAATTATGCGGGCGCGGCGGGCATAGACCAATACTTCGCCATCAAACAGGAACAGGCGCTGCCGGTGATTGAACAATTGCGTCAGGGACAGGATTATCTCTCCATCGGCGTCAACGGCCGTGCCGTCAACAACGGCGAAGGGCTGTCCGGCATCTGGGTTTCTTCCGTCAAATCCGGTTCGCCGGCCGACAAAGCCGGCTTGCAGCCGGGCGACATTATCACCCGCCTGGAAGGGTTGGTATTGGCCCTGGACGGCACCATGGCCGACTACTGCGACATCTTGCGTACCCACAATCCCACCGACGTTCTCTCTATTGAAGTGCTGCGCTTCGACACCCAAGAAGTGTTAGAGGGCAAACTCAACGGCGACCCGCTGCAACAATCCTTCTCCTTTGCCCAGGAAGTGGCCGAAGAAGCGGGCGCTGCCCCGGTCGCTGCTGAAACCGGCAATGCCACTTACACCAGTTACGTCACCATCAGCGATGATTCCGGTCTGATGAAGATGAGTGTGCCCGCGGAATGGGCGGACGTGGATGGCAGCCCCTGGGTGCTGGAAGGCCAGACCATTGGCGTTTCATTGGCGGCTTCCCCCAACCTGAGCAATCTCTACAACGGCTGGACTACCCCCGGCGTCTTTTTTGCGGCCACCGACCAACTGGGGTTGAGCATAGATGACCTGCTCAACAGTATAGATTACACCGGCGAATGTACCTATGAAGGGCGGTCTGATTACCAGGATGAGGTATATGCCGGTAAATACGACTTCTGGTACGGCTGTGGCAGTGGGCAGGAGGGCGCCATGGTTCTGGTGCTGGCGGCGCAGCCGGCCGATGGCAGCTACACCGCGTTGGTTCTCCTCCAGATGCTCACCCAGGCCGACCTGGATGCGGCCGACCAGATTCTCAAGACATTTATCGTCAGCAATTAGCAGCGTTTTAGCCCGTCAGCCTGCCCGATATTACCGTTTCATATCTGACAGGTTTCAGAAAACCTGTCAGATATTGAGAAATCCAACGGAGGACACGACACCTATGTCTAAAAAACTCATACCCCTTGCTTTGCTGGTATGCAGTGCAGTGCTGCCATTCTGGTTGATGTCCACTACCCTGGCCGCCCCCCAGGCCACCACCCGCTACGTGGCCACCACCGGCGCGGACAGCGGCAATTGCAGCAGCCCGGCCAGCCCGTGCGCCACCATCCAATATGCCCATGATCAGGCAGTGGCTGGCGATACCATTCAGATCGCCGCCGGGACGTATGTGGGCAACGTCGTCCTCAACCGTAGCCTCACCCTGGAGGGCGCCAATGCCGAAACGACCATTGTGGACGGCAACGGCGTCGGAAGCGCCGTACAGCTATATGATGCGGCGAGCGCCCTTACCATCCGCCGCCTCACCATCCGCAACGGCGGCGCGTATGGCATCTCCAGCGGCGGCCAAACCCTGATTGAAGAAGCGATTATCCGCGATAATCGGCCGTCGGAGGGCCATGGCAGCGGTGTGCGCGTGTGGGGGCCAACCACCATCCGCCATACCAGCATCTTCTCCAACACCGGCTTGTATGGCGGCGGCATCAGCGTCAGCGGCCCGCTCACCGTCACCCACAGCGTCATTTATAACAACGTGGTGGAGCAAGCTGGCGGGGGCATTCACCTGAATGGCGGCGCGGCCGTATTGATTGAGAACAGCACCATCAGCGGCAATCAATCTGCTGCTTCTGGCGGCGGCATTCACCTGGGTGCGTCGGGGGCCACGCTGGATTTACGGCATGTAACCATCACGGCCAATCAGGCGGGGGGTTCCAATACGGCTGGCGGGATCGGCAGTGCCAACGGCACAACCATCCGTTTGCAGCAAAGCATCATCGCCAACAACACCGGCGACCATCAATGCAGCCAGTTTAACGGCACGTGGCAATCATTGGGCTACAACCTGGCTTCGGATGGCACCTGCCAGCTCACCGGCACGGGCGACCTGCCCAACAGCAACCCGCTGCTTGGCCCGCTGGCGGATAATGGCGGCGATACGCTGACGCACGCCATTGGCCCCACCAGTCCGGCGTTGGATGCGGGGGATAATGCAACCTGTCTGGCGACGGATCAACGGGGGCGGGTACGGCCGTATGACGGCGATGGCGACAGTACGGCAACCTGCGACATTGGCGCGTATGAATACGGCTCTACCGATACCCCACCCCCGCCCCAAGATACGCGCTACGTGGCCACCACCGGCAGCGATAGCGGCAACAACTGCCTGAACCAGGCCACCCCCTGCCGCACCATCCAATATGCCATCAACCAGGCGTTTGGCGGCGAGACGGTGCAGATTGCCGCCGGAACGTATGTGGAGAATCTGAGCGTCGCTAAAAACGTGACCCTGCAAGGGGCAGACGCGGCGACGACGATTGTGGATGGCAGCCAGGCGGGGCGTGTTATTCAGATGGATTTCCTGCCGGCCTATGACCTGACCATCCGCAACCTGTCGCTGCGCAATGGCACGGGGGGCATTTTAGCCAGCAGCGGCCGCTTGTGGCTGGAGAGCAGCCGCGTGTACGCTAATGATGCTGGCGGCGCGTTTTACGATGAGGGCGGCGGGCTGTATCTGTGGGGGGCGGCGGTGATCTCGAATACGGCCGTTTACAACAACCAGGGCCAGTATGGCGGTGGCATTTATGCTGTCGGGGCGCTGACGGTGACGAACAGCGCCATTTATGCCAATACGGCCAGTGAAAGCGGTGGCGGCTTGCAGAGCAGCCTTATTGGTGGCGGCGCGGTCACCATCCAAAACAGTACCATCAGCGGCAACCAGGCGAACACGGCTGGTGGGTTGGATGTGACGGCGGCGGGCACGGCCGTGACGTTGCGCCACGTGACCATTGCCAGTAACCAGACGGCCGTTGGCAGCAATGTCCCGGGTGGGGTGCGTCTGGCTCTGGGCGTCAGTGCCAGCCTGGTCAACACCATCATCACCGCCAATGGCGGCAGCAGCCAATGTTACAGCAACGCGGCCTTTACCTCGCTGGGCGGTAACCTGAGCAGCGATAGCAGTTGTGGGCTGACGCATAGCAGCGATCAGCCAGATACCGACGCATTACTTGGCCCGCTGCAAAATAATGGTGGCAATACCTTCACCCATGCCTTGTTAAGCGGCAGCCCGGCGGTGGATGCGGCAAATGGCGCACATTGCCTGGGAACCGACCAGCGGGGAACGGCACGGCCGTTTGGCCCGGCCTGTGATATTGGCGCTTACGAGGCAGATGGCTCAGAACCACCGCCCGGCGCACAGTACCGTGTTTATTTACCCATGCTTATCCGGTAAAAGGAGTGATCTCATGTTCAAAAAAGCATTTGCTTTATTCGTTGTATTTGTTTTAGCGGCGTTACCCGTTTGGTGGTTGACGACCGTAGTCGGAACGGCCGTTGCCGCCCCCCAGGCCACCATCCGTTACGTTGCCCCCGGTGGTACCAACGGCACAAATGATTGCGCCAACCAGAACAACCCGTGCGGCAGTGTGGCCCATGCGGCGCTACAAACCGACGCGGGGGATACGGTACTGGTCGCCAGCGGCCGTTACACCGAAACCGACACTATCCGCGTCTTCCGTGATATGACCATTCGGGGAGAAGGATTGGACAAGACGATCATAGGCGTGGAAACCGACCCCGACATTCACCAGGTATTCCAGGTTTATGGGAATCTGAATGCGACGATTAGCCACCTGACCATGCACAACGCGGAACGCTCTGGCGTACAAAATTTGGGCAATCTCACATTGGCGCACGTCAGTATCCAGAATAATCGGGGTATTATCGGCGGCGGCGGCATTAACAATACCAGCAATGCGGTAATTACGGTAACGGACAGCATCATCAGCAACAATGGCATTGGCGTTGATACAGCCGCCGGGATGATGAATTTCGGCACGGCGCGGCTGGAGCGGGTGTTGTTTGCCGGGAACAAGGCCAGTAGTTATGGTGGCGGGCTGCACAATCAGGGAACGTTGTGGCTGGAAAATGTGACGTTTACGTTGAATGAGGCGCAAGGGGGAACGGCCGTTTCTAATGGCGGTGACGGCGTTATTACTATGACCAACGTTACCATCGCCCGCAATGTGCGCACCCTGTCCAACCCGCCCGATGCATCGGCGGTGAGCAATTATGGGGTGAGCATAACGGCCGTGAACACCCTCATCGCCGACAACGGCCCCAACCAACAATGCGGCGGCGATATAGCCCTCACTTCCCTGGGCCATAACCTGGATGGGCACAACGGTTGCAACTTCAACCAGCCCACCGACCTGACGTTTACTGACCCGCTCCTGGGCGCCTTTGCCCAGGTCACCGGGACGCCCAATTGGGTTTCGACGCTCATGTTCTTTCCTAGCAGCCCGGCGTTGGATGCGGGCAGCGCCGTCCACTGCCCGGCTACTGATGCGCGGGGTGTAACGCGGCCAAAGGGGAATGGCTGTGACATCGGCGCGTATGAGTTTGATAACTACCGCATCTATTTGCCCATCACCGTAAAAGGATAGAGCCGCAGGGCGGGGGAGTTGCCTGGGGAGGCGGCCACAGGAAGATAGTGATGCGTGATGCGTGAGGAAGTCACGCATCACGCATCATCTTTTCTCAACCCTTCCAATTGCTTTCGCCTGGCCCCAAAAATCGCATCCCAGTCTGACCCGTGCTAAACTTCCACCAGGCGCAATAGACCGATCACTGCCCACCGCTTGCCGATTACCGCTATGTCTCTCCCGTCTCACTTCTACTTCCTCCAGCGCGGCTGGATAAACAGTAATACCATCGTCATTACCGACGGCGCGGGGCCGGTGGTGGTGGATACGGGGCATCCGTCCAGTGCAGCGGGGACCGCTCGGCTGATTGGGCAGATCGTTGATTTGGCAGAGATACGGCTGATTGTGAATACCCATTGCCATTGGGATCACATTGGCGGGAATGGGGCGCTGCGACAGTTGAGTGGAGCGCACACGGCCGTCAGCGCCGTCACCGCCCACATCCTGACCACCCATGACCGGCGGTTGATGTGGCTGGATTATTCTGCCGCCGACTATGAGCCGGTGGCGGTGGACATTACCTGGCAGGATGGGGATATGGTGGCATTGGGCGCGTATCGGTTTGAGGTGATGGCCACGCCGGGCCACGTGCCGGACAGCATCGCCCTGTACCAGCCGGAGACACGCCTGCTTATTTCAGCGGATGCGCTGCATGACCGGGATTGTGGTATTCTGAACACGGCCTTACACGGCGACCACATCCTCGACGAGGCAATAGCCACAGTGGAAAAATTGCAGCAATACGACGTTGCCCTGGTTTTGCCCGGACATGGCGACATGATTACCGACCCGGTCGCCAGCCTGCACGCCCTGGCGCGGCGGCTGGCCGAATTCAAGATCTACCCGGAGAAGATGGCCTTGCACTTGTTACGGCGGGTGACGATGACGGCCGTGCTGCTGGCCCAACCGATCAGCCGTCAACAATTGATAGAGGAGGCATTGGCACGGCCGTGGCCCCACGACTACGCCGCCCGCGCCAACTGCCCCGACCCTGAACAACTGCTGCACCAACTGCTCGACGACTTCATCCATCGCGGCTTGGCGCGCGAGCAAGACGGGCGCTTAACCAGCCTCGTCCCGCGTTGATAGGGTGAGCATGTGAGGCCAACCTTTTCATAATTCATAATTCATAATTGCGAGGAAAAGATGGGAATTAGAGAAGCCATTGCCAAAACGATCAACTTTCAAGACCTGACCTTAGCCGAGGCAGAAGCAGCCATGAACGACATCATGAACGGTGAAGCCACGCCGTCGCAGATTGGCTGTTACCTGACAGCGCTGCGCATGAAGGGGGAAACTGTAGACGAAATCGCCGGCAGCGCCAAATCCATGCGGGGGCACGTGGTCCCCGTGCATGTGCCTTTGGCCGCCGGGGATATGATGGTGGATACGGTGGGTACGGGTGGCGATGGCAAACATACCTTCAACATTTCCACAACGGCCGCCTTTGTGGTGGCGGGTGCGGGTATGAAGGTGGCCAAACATGGCAACCGCGCCGCCAGCAGCAAATCCGGCTCGGCCGATGTCCTCATGGCGTTGGGCGGCAATCTGGACTTGACGCCGGAGCAGGTGGCGGCCTGTGTTCAGGAAGTGGGTTTTGGTTTTCTCTACGCCATCCACCATCACCCGGCGATGCGTTTTGCCGGGCCGCCGCGCCGCGAAATCGGCCAACGCACCATCTTCAACATCCTCGGCCCGCTGACCAACCCGGCGGGGGCCGCTTACCAGTTGATCGGCGTTTTTGACCCCAACCTGACAGAACCGATGGCCCAGGTACTCCAGGCATTGGGCAGCAAAGCGGCGTATGTGGTGCATGGCGCGGATGGGCTGGACGAACTGTCTACGGCAGGGGTGAATCGGGTGAGTCGGCTGCTGCACGGCCGTGTCACTACCTATAAGCTAGACCCGGCTGACCTGGGGTTGGCGCGGGGCCGCCTGAATGACTTTATCGGCGGCACGCCGGAAGAAAATGCCCAGATCACCCACGATATTTTGAGCGGCCAGGACAAAGGCCCCCGCCGCGACATCGTGCTGCTCAACGCGGCGGCGACACTTAGCGTAGATTCTGATGATATGCGCGCCGGTCTGGCAACGGCCGCCCATGCCATTGACAGTGGCGCCGCCCTCCACGCCCTGGAAGTGTGGGTAAAGATGAGCAATAGCTTTGGTTAGTTGTGTTACAATGACGCAAAAAGGTTCGTAGTAGACGTTGCATTGCAACGTCTACAAACAAAGCGCACAGGAGTGTGATAAATGGCAACATTAGCATCGCCCTGAACGTGGTGGGCGATAGTTATGTGGAGGCAGCTCCTGATCTGGTTGTTTAAGTTCTATCGCCAGGCAACTGGATGTATGACCGGGGGCAGAAGTTGGAGGTCTATGAACAGGCAGGCGTAAAGGAGTATTAGATGGTGGATTACCGCAAAAAGAAGGTGGAGGTCTTGGTGTTGGAAGATAGCGAGTTTGCGTTGCAAAATGTGTATGGGGTGGGGGACACGGCCGTGTCCGTCATCCTCACCAACTTTTCTGTCCCCGTCGCCGACATTTTCCATAAATAGTTACCCCATTACGCAATTACCACCCATGAGCGTATCAAACTTAGCCAAACAACGCGGCGAAATTCTGGACGAGATCATGCGGTATCACCGGGAGCAACTGCCCAAAACGATGCGCGAGGTCTCCTTTGAAAATGTGCGGGCGATGGCCTCCGTGGCCCCACCACCGGCCGATCTGTATACGGCCGTCACCTCCCCCGGCGTCTCCCTCATTGCCGAATGTAAAAAGGCGTCGCCCAGCAAAGGGCTGCTGGTACCCAACTATGATCCGGTGAAGCTGGCGCGAGCCTATGTGAAGGCGGGTGCTCAAGCGATTTCGGTGCTGACGGACGGCCGTCACTTTCAGGGCGCACTGGAGCATCTCCGCGATGTCAAAGAGGCGGTTGGGCCAAAGATACCGGTGCTGCGCAAAGATTTCATTTTTCATCCCTACCAGGTGTATGAAGCGCGGGCGGCGGGAGCCGACGCCATTTTGCTGATTGCCGCTGTTTTGGGGACGGGCGACATGAAGGAGCTGCTGGCGCTGGCGCACCAACTGGGAATGCAGGCGTTGGTGGAAGTACACACCGAAGCCGAACTGGCGCAGATGTTGCCCCTGGAACCGCGTATCATTGGCGTGAACAACCGCAATTTGCAGACATTTGAGGTGGACTTTGAGAATACGGCCCGTTTGCGGCAGTTAATACCGGCAGCTACGGCCGTTGTTGGCGAAAGTGGCTTGAAGACGGCCGCGGATGTAAAGGCGATGCAGGCCATTGGCGTAGATGCGATTTTGGTAGGGGAGACGTTGGTAAAGAGCAAAGACGTGTATCAGGCGGCGCGGACGATGGTGATGGCGGGACGGCCGTAATTACGGACCGTAGTTGCCCGCCGCCGTAAAAATCCGGCAAATCTTTGGGCGCAAAGTAGACATTACCCGTAAAAATGAGTATCCTTCTCTAGAAAATCAGGCTCTTTTTATATTTTTCGCCTTACCCGGAATGACCCATGAGAGGACAATGACTGAAGAACTGACCGCTCCCAATTGCCAACAGTTGTTTTACCCCAATAAATTTGGTCGTATCATCATTCAAGCTCTGGAAGACGTGATGGGCAAAAACGGCCTGAACGCCGTGCTGCATCTGGCCGGGTTGGAACAATACATCTACAACCGCCCCCCCAACAATCTGGACAAAGAGTTTTCTTTTGCCGACCTGACGGCCTTGCAAAAGGCGCTGGAAGATATGTATGGGCCGCGTGGCGGGCGGGGGTTAGCCATCCGCGCCGGGCGAGCCACGTTTGAAACCGGGCTGAAAGGGGTGGGGGCGCTGGTGGGCGTGGGGGATCTGGCTTTCCGGGTGCTGCCGCTCAATACCAAGTTGAAGATTGGTTTGCCCGCCTTGGCCCGTATTTTTTCCCAATTTTCTGACCAGATTTCCAATGTTCAAGATGAAGGGGATCATTTTGTGTACACATTGGAACGCTGCCCCATGTGCTGCGGCCGTGAGGCCGACCGTCCCGTTTGTTACCTGGGGTTGGGGCTGCTGCAAGAGGCGCTTACCTGGGTCTCCGGCGGCAATACCTTCAAAGTGGATATGCAAACCTGCCAGGCGAAGGGGGATGACATGGGGCGGTATATTATTATCAAGAAGCCGATCACGTAAAGGATTTGAGATTAGAGATTGGAGATTGACCCAATCTCCAATCTCCAATCACCCTCAATCTTTACCTCTTTGTTAATTCCTTTGCTGACTTTGCTTGCATGTACCGTAAGATTCACGGGGTATAATCTATGCGGTCTTACCGGACTACCCCAAGACCCTCAGGGTTTCAAAAACCCTGAGGGTCTCCAAAGAGTACATGGGCGATCAAAGTATCACTTCAAGCGAAAACCAACTGTCCCCAGGCGAACTGGTAAATTTGCAGCGGTATTTGCCTGCTTTGTTGCATGAGGCGCTGCTGGCCGAAAGCAGCGACCCGCCCACCCGTCTGCGATCTCAGGTGATCACCCATTTGTCGGCGTTGATGGAGGCCACCATGTCCCATCTGCCGGAATCGTTGGGCAAACAGGTGTTAGAGCATCCGGTAGTGGGGCAGGCCGACGGCCGTTTCATTCAGGGTGCTCTCCTTTTTGCTGACATCAGCGGCTTTACGGCCATGTCGGAGCGGCTGAGCCGGGTGGGGCGCGAGGGGGCGGAAGAGGTCACGGCCGTTGTCAACCGTTACTTTGATGTGATGCTGGCGATTTTGCGGGAGTATCGCGGTGAATTGATCCGTTTTGGCGGGGATGCGTTGTTAGGGTTGTTCACGGAGGGACACGGCCGTACCAGCAGCGCCACCCAGGCCGTGCAGGCCGCCATGAAAATGCAGGCGGCCATGAGCCAGTTTAGCGAAACCAAAACGTCACAAGGCACATTTCCGCTGCGCATGAGCGTAGGGGTGCGCGCTGGGCGCTATTTTGCGGCCCAATTGGGCACGGCTGAGGCTATGGAATATGCCCTCTTTGGCGGTGACGTGAATGCTACCGCTGCCGTGGAATCAGCCGCCAACGCCGGGCAGGTATTGGTAGATCAGGCAACCTATGATGCCATAGATACGGATTTGTTGTGTACGGCCGTGCCCGTGCCCGGCCATCCCGCTTATCTGGCGGTGGAATACATTGATCTGCCGCCGCTGCCGCCGCCCAACGTGCCCATGGAAACTCATTACCCGTTACCACCTAATCTAACGCGGTTACGGCGCATTTTGAAGCAGCTCGATTTATTAACCCCTTATTTGCCGGTGGGCATGTTGGCCCGGTTGGCCAGCGACCCCCGCGCCCCCAGCCTGAAAGGGGAACACCGGCTGGTGGCCAACCTTTTTGCCAATGTGGATGGGTTGGGCGAGATAGCCGACCGGCTGGGTCCAGGGCGCGAAGCGGACATTGTGGCCGCGCTCAATCTCTATTTCACTCATATGAGCCGGGCGCTACGGCCGTATGGCGGCGTGGTGAACAAAATTGACCTTTACGACCATGGCGACAAGTTGATGGTTATTTTTGGTGCGCCCATTGCCCATGAAGATGACGCGGAGCGGGCGGTACGGGCGGCGCTGGCCATGCAGGCTGCTTTTGCAGACGTGGCCGCCGCGTTACCGGCGCAGGTAGGGCTGCCCGACCTGGCGCTGCGGCAGCGCATTGGCATCAGCTATGGCTACGTTTTTGCCGGGTATGTGGGCAGTTATTGGCGGCACGAATACACGGTGATGGGGGACGAGGTGAATCTGGCCGCGCGGTTGATGTCGGCGGCGGCGGCTGGGCAGGTGTATGTGAGTGAACATGTACAGCGCCGGGTGCAGCATGTGGCCGTGGTGGAGCCACGCGGCGCGGTCGAGTTGAAAGGCAAAAGTCGCCCGGTGCCAATTTTCACTGTCGAAGGAGTGCGCGATACGCCGGCGCCGGAGCGGCGGGGAGTACAGTCACCATTGGTGGGGCGACAACAAGAATGGGCGCAGTTGATGGGCGATCTGGCGACGCTGCAAGAAGGGCGGCACGGCCGTATCATTTCCATCATCGGTGAAGCGGGTGTGGGTAAATCGCGGCTGGTGCATGAATGGCAGCAGACCGCCCAGGCCCAAGGCCAGGCGCGCTGGATGACCGTCCGCTGCCTGTCTTATACCGAATCGGTGGGCTATGCCCCGTTTCAAGAACTGCTGTACCAGCTTTTTGACCTGACGGCCACTGAAAGTGCTGATCTGATGCGCCAGCAACTTCGCCGCAGTCTGGCTGCATGGTTCCCGACGGATGATGCCGAGGCCGCGCTGCCCTATCTTGCCAATTTTCTAAACATTCCGCTTGATGAGGCCGCCCACGAACGCATTCGTTACCTGGACGGGGAAGCGCTACAGCGGCGCACGTTTGTGGCGCTGCGCACGGTATTGACGGCCGTAGCCCGGCAACAACCGCTGCTCATTTTATTCGACGCCATGCACTGGATGGATCGCGCTTCGCTTGATCTGGTGGAGTACCTGATGCCGTTGGTGCAGCAGGTTCCGCTCGGTTTTGTCTGGCTGTTCCGGCCAGACCGGGAAAAGGGGTGCTGGCAACTGCGCCGCAAAGCGCAGCAAGAACACCTGCACCATTACCGGGAAATTGGCCTGTATGGGTTGAATACGTCTGAAACCCAACAAATGCTGCTGAACCTGATCCCGGTAAGCCAATGGCCGCCTGGTGTGGCCGATATGATTTTGAACCGGGTAGAAGGCAACCCGCTTTATCTGGAAGAGGTGATCCGCTCGTTGATCAACGATGGCTTATTGACCCAGATAGCGGACGGCCGTTGGCAGTTCAGCGAGACCATCACCAGCATCACCGTGCCCGATACGTTGGAAGGGGTGCTGCTGGCCCGGCTGGACCAGTTGGAAGAGCTGTGCCGCTGGACGGTGCAGATGGCGGCTGTGGTGGGGCGGTCCTTCCCCTTTGACGTGGTGGAGCATACCGCTACCGAACTAAACCACATGGCGGTGTCTTCTTACCTGGATGAGTTGCAACAGGTGGAAATTGTGCGCGAAGCGCAGCGCAATCCAGAACTGGTGTATACCTTCATTCATTCACTAATGCAGGAGGTAAGTTATAGTTCGCTGGCAGCCAGCGCCCGCCGTGAATATCACCGGTTGATTGCCCGTTATCTGGAAGACGGCCGTCGCCAGGGCTGGAGCCGCAGCGAAAGCCTGCCCGCCCTCATTGCCCATCATGCCTTCGAAGGCGAAGATTGGCCGCGCGCCCTGAAATACCAGATGCAGGCCGGGCAGCAGGCGCAAACCCTCTTTGCCAACCAGGAAGCCATTGACCATTACCGCAAGGCGTTACATGCGGCCACCATGCTGCCGGTACAGCAAAGCTCAGCCAATCTATTAGCTATCCATCTGGTGTTGGGCCAGCTGTTCATTGATACCGGCGCTTATGATGATGCTGCCGCTCAACTGGCGCAGGCGCACCAACTGGCGCTCTCGCTGCAAGATGAAGCAACGCTGACAGCCATTTGTCGCTGGTATGCCCGGCTTTATGAAGTGCGTGGTGACTATCCCCAGGCGTTTGAGTGGATAGAGACCGGCCTGGGTATTGGTTCGCAAGCGCATACCGCCGAAAACGCTCAAATCCGGCTGTTGGCCGGCCTCATTTACATTCGCCAGGGGAATCATGAAGCGGCGCTGGAACAGTGCCACCACGTTTTGCAGATTGGGGAACAATTGGGTGAAGTGGCTGTTTTGGCCCGCGCTCATAACTTGTTGGGCATTACCTATCTGCGCAGTGACAGTAATCAGGCCATAGAAAACTTTCACAAAGCGTTTGCCCTTTACCAACAGGTCGGCCACATTCAAGGGCAGGCGACTTCCCACAATTTGATTGCCAATGCCTGTTTTAACCTGGGGCGCTGGCCGGAGGCGGAATACCATTATTTACAGGCGCACCACATGTTTGACCAGATTGGCGATAAGTACAATCGGGCGATAGCTGACAATAACCTGGGTGGTATTGCTTTGAATCGTGGCAATATCCAAAATGCTTTGTTGTTTTATGAAGAAGGATTACACCTGGCCACCCAAATTGGTGGTTCAGGCTGGATGGTAGGCACATTTCATATGAATCTGGGTGCTGCCCATGTGCGCCAGGGTAACGCGGAGCAGGCGCGCCATCATCTGCAATTAGGCCAGGTGTTTTTTGAGCAGGCACAATCGCGTGATTTTTTGCCGGAAATGAGGCGACATCAGGCGGAGGCTTCGTTAGTGGCCGGGGAACTCATGTTAGCGCAGGAGCAGGTTGTGGCATCGCTGGCGTTGGCGCGTGAACTGGATATGCCTGCCGAAGAGGGTATGAGCCTGCGTGTATCAGGCCGCATTGCCTATGAACAGGGACGATTGGCGGAGGCGGTACAAGATTTGCTACAAAGTGTCACAATTTTAAGGGAGGTGGCGGATGAGTATGAACTGGCGCGCAGCCAGTATTGGCTGGCGGTGGCCCTGCAGTCATCAGGCAATTTACAAGAAGTACGGCCGTTGCTTTCCCAAGCTGTCGCTACATTTGCCCGTCTGGAAGCGACACGGGATTTGACGGCCGTGCAGGAATTTGAAAAAACGCTGACGTAATGCGTGATGCATGAGTTCTGTGGGGTCACGCATTACGAGAAAGAAAGGATGAATGCCATGAAATCAAGAACATTTCCCATTATCTTCTCGGTATTTGCCGGTATGGTGGCTCTGTTTCTGCTCATTGCCAGCAGCCGGGCAGCCAGCGAGCCGGGGACGCCGGTGGCGGCGCTCTTATTCCCACCCGCGCTGCAGACGACCCTCATCTCGCACGCCTGGAATGGTGACGGCGCTGATGGCCCTTCCACCATGCCCGCCATCTCGGCCGACGGCCGTACCATCGCCTTCGTTTCTTCGGCCTCCAACCTCATCATGACGGGTACATTGGGAATTACCCAACAGGTGTATTATCACGATCGCGACGCTGCCGTCATGTCGCTGCTCCTCGGTGATTTGGGCGAAGAACCCAATGCTGATTCCTCTGAACCGGTATTGTCTGCCGACGGCAGTCGCATAGCCTTTACTTCCTATGCCGACAATCTCTTGCCTTATTGGGATTACAACGAGGACAAGGATGTTTATCTTTATAACCGTAACTACTTTTGGGAAGATCGCGGTGGGGGAGGGCAAACCGGTGCGCTTTTCCTGATTTCTATTGATTACGACAATTACTACGCTGCTAATGGGGCTTCTTTTGAACCGGCTATCTCTTTAAGTGGCCGTTACGTGGCCTTCACTTCCTACGCCACCAATTTAGTAACAGGCGATACCAACAACTTCTCTGACGTCTTTGTACGCGACACGTTCACAGGTGTCACCCGGCGCGTTTCTATCTCATCTCTGGGCACACAAGGCAACCAGCATTCGTACCAGCCGGCGATTTCCGGCGACGGCCGTTATATCGCCTTTGTTTCCGCTGCCAACAACCTGGTACCCAATGATACCAACCAGGCCGCCGATGTGTTTGTCCATGACCAGGAAACGGAGCGCACCTGGCGCGTTTCCGTCAATTCCAGCGGCGGTCAGGGATTGCCCAGCGGGTTATTGGGTGGGGGCGCCTGGCAGCCTGCCATCTCGGCCAGCGGCCAATACATCGCATTTGCCAGCACCTTCAACAACCTGGCGCCCGGCGACCAGGGGGCGTATCGGGATATTTTTGTTCACAATACCCTCAGCGGTGAAACACGGCTCATCAGTCGCGCCGATGATGGCTCCCAGGCTAATGATGACTCCGATTCACCGGAAATATCCGCGGACGGCAATTTTGTGGCTTACCGTTCCCTGGCTGACAACCTTGTCCCACAGGATACCAATGGGCACGCCGATTTATTCTTAACCGATTGGCGCGCACAGACCACCACCCGTGAATCGGTTGCCTCTGATGGCAGTGAATCGCATGGCGAGACGGGCATTACCGGCCTGAGCCTTTCGGCCGATGGTGGGTTTTTGGTCTTCGATTCCGACGCTTTCGATCTGATCCCGGACGATACCAACGGCACAGTACCGGACGTATTCTTACGTGACCGGGATTTACCCCAACGGTCCTACCGGTATACGGCCGAAGAACTCTCTGCCAACCAGACAATTACCGGTGTCGTCACCGCCGGAAATTCCGCGCAATGGTATAAAATCCCCATCACCCAGGCCGGTTCCACTTTCACCGCCACCCTCTTCAACCTTTCTGCCGATTACAACCTCTACCTGTTTGCCCCCGCCATTGACGAAGAAACCGGCCAGATTCGTGATCTGGGCCAGATGAGCAATATCGGCCAGATGAGCAATATCGGCCAGATGAGCAACATTGGTCAGATGAGCAATATCGGCCAGATGAGTAACATTGGTGAGCTGCTGGACATGGGCTTTCTGAATGAAGTGGGGCAAATGAGCAACATTGGTCAGATGAGCAATATCGGCCAGATGAGCAACATTGGTGAACTGGGCGGAATTGGTTCGCTGGTCAATCTGTCCATCAACCCTGGTACAGACGATGAGATGGTGGCCCATGATGTTCACGAATTGTGGGGTACGTATTATTTGGCGGTGGTGCCGCATACGGCCGAGGCCATTGGTACCACCTTCCATCTGCATATAGAAGTAACGTTGGAGCAGTTCCCCTATGATCCGGCCAACTACTATTCGCTGGTGACCACTTACACCACACCGGCCCTGAACCCCAGCATCAATACCATCATCCTGCTCAACTCCGCCCGCCTGAATACCATGTATGCTGGCGACACGTCCATTGGCGCCCTGTTATTCCGCCTGCAAAACAACCTGGCGCCCCATCCCCAGGTGAATGGTGTGGTAGTGGATTTGAACGACTATTATGGTTTCAATGAACCATCCTCCGGTGTTTATGCCACCTGGGACTTTTACCCCGATAACCCCTATGCGGCCAATCTGGTAGCTCGGCAAATCAAGGCGCTGCTGTATGCCTTGGCGCCGGCTTACCCCAATCTGCAACACATCGTCATTGTTGGTGAAGACCTGGTCATCCCGTACCGGCGTATTCCCGATGCGGCGCTCATTGCCAACGAGCGCCACTACGCCGACACTGCTGAGACTCCGGCTCTTTCTGGCGCGCTGAGCTACCGGTATATGCTCACGGACGATTATTACGCGGCGCTGTTGCCGCAGCCAATGCGGGGGCGGGAATTTTACCTGCCCCAACTGGCGGTGGGGCGCCTGGTGGAAACGCCGACGGAGATGTTGGGCATGGTAGACAGTTTTCTGGCCGATTCCGTGATTGAACCGGGTGATGCCCTGATTACCGGGTATGACTTCCTGATTGACCAGGCGAACGCCATCACAACTTCGCTGCAAAACCAGGGTATCCCTCTGGCTAACCAGACGCACCTGATTAACAATAGCTGGACGGCCGTTGACTTTGCCAATGCCCTTTTCACCCAACCAGTCGCGCCGGGCCTGATTTCGCTTAATTCCCACTTTGAGCATTACCGCTTTTTCCCCAACACGCCGCAAGATGTGTATGCCACACAAATTGTCGCCGCCACCGATTACGAGGGGTCGCTCATTTTTTCGGTGGGCTGCCATTCCGGGCTGAACGTGACCGACGGGGCGTCAAGTCAGCCAAGAGATTGGCCGCAGGCGTTTAATGACCAGAATGCCACCTTCTTCGGCAATACCGGTTTTGGTTATGGTGACTCTGACCTGGTGGCCTATTCGGAACTGCTGATGGTGAATTTTGTCGAAGCGTTGGGCGATTGGAGCCAGGGGCCACAGACGGTGGGGCAGGCGATGAAGATGGCGAAACTCCGCTACTTCAACAGCCTGACCGCCGGGTCGTTTAGCAATTACGATGAAAAAGTGATGGGCATCATGACGCTGTATGGCCTGCCCATGCTGCGCATCAACATGCCGGTCACGTCCACTGTTCCGGCCGGCGGCGTTAGCGTGGTGGCTGCGCCTTCTGGTGCGCCAGAAGGTGGGCCAGAACGCGCGCCGGACGCCGTTTTCAGTACGCCAGTCAATCTAACATTCGATTATGAGCGGCATGATGTACCGGATCGGGGCAGTTACTTCACGGTAGCCGGTGAGGTGGAAACGTATGTGGCCGGCGGTCGGCCCATCCTGCCCCGCGCCAGCGTGGACATTAGTCTGGATGGTTATCTGGCGACGGGGGTGCTGTGGACGGGCGGCCGTTACGTGGTTGTGCCGGATTTTGACCCTATCATTTCTCGCGTTATTACCGATGGACGTTACCTGGATGCGGAGCCAGGGTATGGATTGGATTACTGGTTCCCGGTGGGGGTTGGTTCGGTTAACCGCTTCCTGACCCTGGATGGGGAATCGTGGCAGCGGTTGGTGGTGGTGCCCGGCCAGTATAAACCGGGGGGAGCCGGACAGGGTACGCAGCGGTTATATACCAGCCTGGAGTTTGAGGTGTACCATGCGCCGTTTGCCAACACGGACTTTGTCGCCCCCAGCATTTGGGATACGCAGGCATGGCGTGATGGGACGGCCGTGAACTTTGAGGCGACGGTGACGGACGAGGGCAGCGGTGTGCAGCGGGTGGTGGTGTTATACCGGCCGACCAGCGGGCAAACCTGGCATCTACTCGACCTGACCCATGACGCGCTCACCAATCTGGCCTCTGGCAGCGCCACCATCAGCGGCCCCTTTGAATATGCCGTGCAGGCCGTAGACCGCAGTGGCAACGTCTCGCTGGCGCTGGACTATGGCGGCGGCTTCGGCAGCGATGTCCCGACGATGTGGTACCTGAACCTGCCGGTGATATTGAAGCCGTAGCGGTGGGGTAATTGGGTAATTATGTAATTGGGTAATTGAAGCCGCCAGTCCCAATTACTCAATCACCCAATCACCCAATCACTCTCATGGAAAAAATAATTGGTGTTGTCGGCGGCGTTGGCCCGTTGGCCGGGCTGGATTTGCAGCAGAAGATTATCAGCCAGACCGTTGCCGGCCGTGACCAGGATCATCTGACGGTGTTGAGTGTGTCACGGCCGTGTGCCATCCCCGACCGCACCGAATATCTGCTGGGGCAGGTGGCCGAAAACCCGGCCACTGCGTTGGCGGAACAGGTGCAACTGCTGGCGCAAATGAGGGCGCAGGTGGTGGGTATTCCCTGTAACACCGCCCATGCGCCGCCCATCTGGGATGTGCTGCGGGCGGAACTGGCGCGAGCCAACTGCCAGATTTACCTGCTGCATATGATTGAAGAGGTGGGGAGGTTTTTAGGGAAGCATCATCCAGAGATTGAGCGCGTCGGGATTCTTTCCACAACGGGCACGTACCGGGCGGAAGTGTATCCACAGGTGTTGGCGGGGCTGGGATTTACGGCCGTTACCCCCACCCTCCTCATGCAAGAAACCCTCATCCACCCGGCCATTTACCACCCGCAGCATGGCATCAAATCATGCGGCCGGGTCACCGAACGCGCCCGGCAAGATTTGCTGGCAGGGGTGACCGCTTTGCAGGCGCAGGGGGCGCAGGCCATCGTGTTAGGCTGTACCGAAATCCCCCTGGCCCTGACGGAAAAGCAAATGGACGACACCCTCCTCATTGACCCCACGCTGATTCTGGCGCGGGCATTGGTACGGGAGGCGGACGGGGGGAAGTTACGGCCGTACTCGACGAGTTGAGCGAGCAGATACTCACGGCCGTGACCCTCGACGACATCACCTTGCCTGAATAAACGCGCTAACCTTCAACGCGGAAATCTGCCTCATCAAACGGTTGCTGGCTTTCTGGTATAATTATCCCATCTGTGACACCCTCAGGAGTATGTTTGATGGCTGAGCAAATTACAATCACAATTCCCCAACAACTGTACCGGAGGGCGCGGGAACTCGCTCTGAGCCGCAACCAACCGGTGGATGACGTACTGGTCCATGTGCTGGATGAGGCGCTGCCGCCTGATGTTGCGCCGGAATTTGACGATGCGGCCGTGGAGCGCGAAATGCAGGCTTACATCGCCTCACACCCGACGCTGAAACAACAATACCTGGGCCAGCATGTGGCTATCTACGGCGGCCAACTCGTTGACGTGGATACCGATTACGGCGCTTTGTACACCCGGATTGACGCCCAATACCCGGATGAATTTGTGTGGCTGGCTACCGTTGCCGAAGAGCCAATGCCCACGCTGGTTTTCCGTTCCCCTCGTTTTGTGGTCCCGGCATGAGCCTTGTGTATACCTACGATTACGACCGCGACTACCAGCCGGCAATGCCGACAGTACGCATTGAAATTGGCCCGGCTATGGCCGCAGCCTCCCTCCCGCTCACGGCACTGGTAGATTCCGGGGCAGATGCCACCATCATCCCTCAGCGTTATTTGCAGTAAATTCGCGCCCGGCGTGGCCGTACTGCCTGGATGCGGGGCACAACTGGCGTGAGGAAGCGGGTGATGTTGTTTCCCATTTCCTTGCAGTTAGGGTCATTCAAACAAATGCACCTGGAAGTGGTAGCCGATGATGAATATGATGAAATCATCATCGGCCGTGATGTACTCAACCACCTGACCGTCACCCTCGATGGGCCAGCCAATTCGGTGCAAATTGTGGCTTGAACGCCGCCTCTCTCCTCCCCCTACATAAGTGTGGCACGGCCGTTCCGGGAACAGATCTATGAACTCTTGAACAAGCCCGATAAACGTCCTGCTCCTGCGCGGTCTTCCGCTCGCGGCTGCGACCGCCTCACCTTTGCCCGCCGGAACCAGACTGTTCACCACGTCACGGCCGTCAATATCATACCTTGCTGCCCTGGCGATTTCAGCAGTTAACCGGTCTCCCTCGGTACATTTTCATGCAGCAGGTTGTACGATGGGGGTCACGGCCGTGCGAAAAGTTGTATGGCGGCCTGTGAAAAACGGGTTGGTGGTGGGCAAACGCCTGTGGCACGGTGTGACCTCATTGAGCTTGCCCAAATGACCCCGGCCACGATCTGCAAAATCTGGGCAATCTTTGATCTTTTTCCGCTTTTGGGGCACATTTCGTGCTTGCACGAAGTAATCGGCTTACGGATCACGAATTACGGCTCACGAAAGAGGAGAGAGATGCCCAGAATACGTGAACTAGGGATTTTTGAAAGCAAACTACCGCCGGGGGCGCACAATGCCATTACCGATGTGGCCGGGGTGGCGGTGGGGCATTACACGCTCATCGCCGAGGAAGGAGCATGGACGGGCAACGGGCCATTTCGCACCGGGGTGACGGTGATCGTGCCGCATGAGGGGAACATATTTGAGGAAAAGGTCACGGCCGTGACCCACACCATCAACGGCTTTGGTAAAGTATACGGTTTTGAACAGGTGCGCGAACTGGGCACGATTGAAACGCCCATCGCCCTCACCGGCACCCTCAACGTGCCCCGCGTGGCCGACGCCCTGATGACCATCGCCATTGAGCAAAACCCGCACATCGGCCTCGGTTTTGCCGAGAGCGGGCGGCAGGGCTACCACAGCGTCAACCCGGTGGTGGGTGAAACCAGCGACGGCTATCTGAGCGACTTGCAGGCGCGGCCCATTGGTCTGGCCGAAGTTCGGGCGGCGCTGGCAGACGCCGCCACCGGCCCGGTGGCCGAAGGTGTGGTAGGGGCGGGCACAGGCACCAGTTGTTTTGGCTGGAAAGGGGGCATTGGCTCCGCCAGCCGGGTGCTGCCCAGGCGGGCCGGCAGCTTTACTATCGGCGTGCTGGTACAGACCAATTACGGTTCGTCGGAGGAGCTAACCATTTGTGGCGTGCCGGTAGGGCAGCATGTACGGCCACCCAAACCGGAAAAACGGCAGGAAGATGGCTCAATCATGATCGTGCTGGCCACGGATGCGCCGTTGGATACACGCCAGTTGGGGCGGTTGTGCCAACGGGCGGCGTTTGGGCTGGCGCGCACCGGCAGCACCTGTCATGGCGGCAGTGGTGATTTTGTGGTTGCCTTTAGTACGGCCAACCGTACACCGGATCGGCCGGCAGAGTTGGGTGGGGAACGGCCGTATTTCCGCGAACAACCGGTAATGGATTTGTTTTCGCTGGCGGTGATTGAGGCAGTGGAGGAGGCGATCTACAACAGCCTGTTCATGGCGCACACAGTGGTGGGGCGGGATGGCAATACCCGGTATGCTTTGCCGGTGGATGACGTGTTAGCGGTGATGGGGCGGTACGGCCGTCACCTGTGACGGCCGTAAATTGTAATGACCTTGTAAAGATTCCCTCATCACGGCGGAAAGGTGGCTATACTGACGACAATTCAGGACAAAGGAGTCAGTCAGTATGCCCATGTATGAATTTGCCTGCCAGGCGTGCGGGCAGCCATTTGAAAGGAAATTGCGTATGGCCGCCGTTGGGGAGGAGCAGATTTGCCCCAAATGTGGTAGCAATGAGACCCGGCGGCGGTTTGGAACGGCCGTGGCCATTGGCGGTGTACAGGTGAAAACGGCCGTACCCGCCCCAACACGCAGCCCCTTCACCTGAGCAGGCGGTTGTTAAGCAGGCCGGTGGCCTGCTCACAAAAAAAGACGCCGGGCCTTAGCCCGGCGTCTTTTTTTACCGATAACGGATAACGGATTACCGTTACTCAATGATCATGTCATACGTACCTTCGGAGCCAAAGAAGTCGGTCAATTCAATGATCACCAACCCTTCATCGCCAAAGGTAAATTCCAGCACTTCGGCTTCGCCGCTGAAAGCGTCATCCACTTCCGCCAGCACGTTGCCATCAAGGTCTAAGACGCGGATGACCACATCGGTCGTTTCGCCCGGCGTCACCGTAATGGTGGCCACATCACCCGGCTCGCCACCCAGGTAGTATTGCAGCAGATTTTCTTCGCCAAAATCGCCAAATACCTCATCCCCAATCGCCAGTTCAAAAATGACAAACTCGGAACCGATCAGGGCGACCTCATAGTTGCCTACACTGCCTTCATATCCGGTAACGGTGAAGTAATAGTTGCCGTTTTCTGGCACTTCAAACTCCAGCCATTCCATGCCGGTGGAAGCGTCCACTTCGTCAATCAGTTCGTCGGTGTCATCATTGTAAAGCGAGATGACCAGATCAAATCCTGATTCTACCGGGTCGACAATGATGGTCACAAAATCCCCTTCCAATGCATTGAAGGGGAAGGCATGTTCCTCATCTTCTTCTTCCAATTCATCGGTGGCGAAGAAAGCGGTATTGGTCTGACCGTTGTTGGTATAGGTGATGGTTACTTCGTAATCGCCGCCGGTACCATCAAAGCTGGATATGGTAACGCTGTACATGCCATCGGCTGGAATCCGTACCACCGGGATGTATTCAGTACCAAAGGAGGCATCGGTCGGTTCACCTGCTAAGGAATTGCCTTTATCGTCTACCACATCAATCACCACATCCAGATCACTGTCCAGTGGTCTGACGGTGATGTTGACCAGATCATTTTCCAATGCGGCAAAAGTCCATGACGCTGTTTCGCTGCCTTCCAGCGTTCCTTCTATTGTATCGCCAATGGCTATATCACCGACGCTGATGCCGCTGCTGGTACTGCCGGCGCCCGTTTCAAAAACGGAAATGGTGTAATCACCGGTGGCGCCGGCAAAGCCGCGCACCACGATGGTGTAGCTGCCAGGGGCGGGGAAGGAAAATGCGGAAATTGTTTCTGTGCCAAACTGGTCATCCCGTTCGCCGCCAATTACAGATTTGCCATTGGCGTCAAGCACATCCACCACCACATCCAGGCTGCCGGATGGTTCCACAATGATGTCTACGACTTCACCTTCCAGGGCAATATAGCTCCAGGCGTCACCAGCCTCGTCTTCTATGGCATCTTCCACAACATCACCGGGGAGCAAGAAGCCGGCCGATGCGCCGGGCGTGGTTGTGCCGGTAATATCAAGTGCCGCCGGCTCGCTGAGGGAAATGGTCTCTAGCATTTCGTCGAAGATGGGCAGGTATTGGTCTTCTGACGCCGCCTGGGTACCGGCGAAGATGAGCAGAATTCGATTATTATCCGGGTCGGCCAGGGTGGCAATTTTCATTAGCCCTTCTTCCCCGTCGGCTACAACGTCGTATACGGCCGTAGCCCCATCAAAACCAGCAATGGTGACAGCGGCAGCCTCATCGCGGGGCGTAAAGGTGATGTCTTCCTCTGTACCGCTCATGGCGGTGAACAGGGTGGAGAAGGCATTGAGTACGGCCACCGGGTCAGACGGGTCGCCTTCGGTTACCAGGAAGGCCAGCATATCCAGCGGCAAATTCATCATCTGCACAATTATGCCCTCTTCGAGAGTGAGTTCGGTGCTGTTCAACAGACTCTCGCTGCTGGCCAGCCGCAGGCTGCCATCGTCTTGCGCGGCGATGAGCCAGCCGGCCGGATGGCTGATGGTAACGCCCAGGTCTTCATTGGTGAGTTCCTGGAAGCTGGCCGCTATGTCCGGTGTGGCCGTTGGTTCTGGCGTGTTTGTGGGGGCCGGAGTGTCTGTCGGCGCCGGGGTATTGGTCGGCGGGACAGGCGTATCGGTGGGGGGTACGGCCGTGTTTGTGGGCGCCGAGGTTGCAGTAGGAACAACTTCTTCTTCACCGCCGCCACAGGCTGCCAGCAACCCTAACGCTGCCAACACAGCCAAAATAGTAAACAATCGGTACATTTGTTTCATGAAAATCTCCTCACTTATACGGGTTCAAATTGGGTGTATTTTTGTAAGCGTTCAGACTTGACAAGTTTTTTATCAGAGGCAGTTGCCGCAATTCAGGTGTAAAAACTTGTCAAGTCTCCAGAGGAATTGAACGGTTACGTGTTTTTGATAATGGGAACAATTATTGTCGCCAATTCTAACTAAAATGCTTGCGTAAATTAGCATAGCGCCCCGGTACTGTCTATAGGACTATTTGCCGGGTTGATGCGCAAGCCGTGGTGCGTGACCACAGTTCACGCACCACGCATCTTAACCAAACCATCCTTGCGGCAGTACAGCAATACCGGCAAAAACTAAAATAAACACGCCCAGGATGATGAGGGCATAGCTGCGGAATCTGGTATTGTCGTCCGCGTTGCGCCAGCGGCGAGATATGTGCGCCAGGGCCACTGCCAGGATCATAGTGAAGGCATGTTCGGCCCGGAAACGTACCAATGTCTCCGCCGCTATCCAGCCCCAAATGAAGAGGATTAACCCCAGCAGCAGCTGTAAGTCCATCAGCCCCACAAAGCCGCTCATCAGCCCTCGATCCATTGGCTGAAAACTGCTTTTGCGTAGCCAGCCTATCAAGAATTTGACGAAGGCGAGAGCCCCGACGACCACAATCAACCAACGTGTCCATGAATGTAAAGTTAGAAGTATATCCATATGGTTTTCCTTAATTGTTGTTGTGATGGTTTGTAGTGACCACTTGAGCGGGTAAAGTGGCTAAAGCCGCCACTACAAACGGCCGTTTGGCAGAGAATAATATTGCATTACGGCCGTCTGTCAAACAAGACCTGACAGGTTTTCCCAAACCTGTCAAGTCTTCGTTGGGGTGGTGACATTTGGCAGGGGGAACACGGCCGTATGTCACTGTTAGCTCTCTACCCCATTTGCCATACTACCAATACCCGTCGTCCGTAAATCGTAAGCCGTCAACCGATTACGGATTACCGATTACCGACAAGGGGGAGTTGAACCGTTAACAACCAGGTATCAACGTGGTTTGATGCCTGGTTTTGCATTTATCAGCCGCAGTGGTTTCCCACCCACTGCGGGCTTTTTCAGAATAGTTTTCCTGGCGCAATACGCGCTATGGAGGGTGAAATTCATAATTCATCCTTCATAATTCATAATTCCAAAGGAGCATTTGAATGGCCACAGGAAGAATCGTTATTGACCTGGAGCGATGTAAAGGATGTGAGATTTGCCGGGAAGCCTGTCCCCAAGATGTAATTGAATTTGCCGATAAGCTCAATAGCAAAGGGTATTACCCGGCCATTTTGGTAGACCCCCACCACGACTGTACTGGCTGCGCCTTGTGCGCCGTCGTTTGCCCGGATGGGTGTATTACCGTATTCCGCGATATTCCCCAAAAACCGGCCCGCGTCGCGCGGGAGGAGGTACCGGTCCATGTCTAAGCAGTTGCTCAAAGGAAACGTGGCCCTGGCAGAAGCGGCTGTGCGCGCCGGCTGCCAGGCTTATTTTGGTTATCCCATCACCCCGCAAACGGAACTGCTAGAGCATATGGCGAAGCGGATGGTGGAGTTGGAGCGTACCTTTTTGCAAGCAGAGAGCGAAGTGGCGGCCATCAACATGGTGTATGGCGCGGCAGCCACCGGGGTGCGGACGATGACTTCCTCCAGCAGCCCCGGCATTAGCCTCATGCAGGAAGGGTTTAGCTATATCGCCGGTTCGGAAGTGCCGGTGGTAATCATTGACGTGATGCGCGGCGGGCCAGGGTTGGGCAATATCCAGCCCAGCCAGGGCGACTATAACCAGGTGACCAAAACGGCCGGGCATGGCGATTTCCATCCCATTGTGCTGGCCCCGGCCACGGTGCAGGAGGCAATTGACCTGACTATGCTGGCCTTTGACCTGGCGGACAAATACCGCACGATTGCATTTGTCATCGCCGATGGCGCCATTGGGCAGATGATGGAACCGGCGGAACTGCCGCCAATGCGCGAACTGCCCCAGTCACGGCCGTCGTGGGCACTGACGGGTGCTGTTGGCCGTAAACCCAATCTGGTGAACTCGCTCTACATGGGTGCCGATGGGCTGGAAGAACTGAACTTGCGTTTGCAGGACAAACTGGCGGCCATCCAACAAAGTGAAGTGCGTTATGAAGCGCATCTGACGGAGGATGCGGAACTGGTGTTGGTGGCTTTTGGAACGGCGGCGCGGGTGGCCAAAACGGCCGTGCAGCATCTCCGCCGCCAGGGAATGCCGGTTGGCCTTTTCCGCCCCATTACCCTCTGGCCCTTCCCCGAAGAAGAACTGCGCGCCCTGGCCGATAAAACCGCCGCCATGCTGGTGGTGGAAATGAACGCCGGGCAGATGCTCCACGATGTGCAGCGCGTCGTCGGGCGCGGCCTGTCGGTGGAATTTCTGGGGCGCATGGGCGGTCAAATTCCCCTGCCGGAAGAAGTAGAGACGGCGGCGCGAGCCTTGTATGAGCGCGTGTTGGCGCAGGCACCGGTATTCGGTAAACGGTAAACAGTAAGCGGTAAACAGCAAGCGGTTATCAGGAAACTCACCGATTACGGATAACTAATAACCGATTACCGCTATGCAGGTAACCGTTCAGACCTGACAGGTTTTTACCAGTTCAACTTGAAACTTTGCAGGCCAAAAACCTGTCAGGTCTCTTGAGGGACTGAACACTTACCTATGCGGAGCAAAAATGACCACTGAACTGATAGAAACATCCCCACTAGAAAAATTGGTATATGAACGGCCGGAGTCATTGTGTGATGTGTATACCCACTACTGTCCCGGCTGCACGCATGGCACTGCCCACCGGTTGGTAGCGGAAGTGCTGGATGAATTGGAAATCCGCGAAAAGACGATTTTGGTCTCCTCGGTAGGCTGTTCGGTCTTTTCGTACAACTATTTTGAAGTAGATGCCTGTGAGGCGGCACACGGCCGTGCTCCGGCCATGGCCACCGGCGTCAAACGTGTCAATCCGAACAACATCGTCTTCACCTACCAGGGCGATGGCGACCTGGCTTCCATTGGCATGGGTGAGATTATGCACACGGCCGCACGTGGTGAAAAAATCACCGTCATCTTCATCAACAACGCCATTTACGGCATGACCGGTGGGCAGATGGCCCCTACCTCTCTGCCGGGGCAGGTAACAACCTCATCGCCCTTTGGCCGGAATGTGACCATGACCGGCAACCCCCTACACATGGCCGAACTGCTGGGTTCACTGCCGGGCACGGCTTATGCGGTGCGCCGCAGTTTGCACGACGCCCGGCACGTCATCCAGGCCAAAAAAGCGATCCGCACTGCCTTTGAAGCGCAGATAATGGGGCTGGGTTTTAGCGTGGTGGAACTGCTCTCTACCTGCCCCACCAATTGGGGCATGACCCCGGTGGAATCGCTGCACTGGGTGGAAGAAAACATGGCGCCGGCCTATCCGCTGGGTGATTTTAAGGTGGCGGAGGAATTGAAAGCTCAAAGTAAACGGTAAACCATTTATTTTGAACTTTCAGGAGATAGCTATGACCACTCCCTGGACACAACGATATGCGCAGCGGACGCAGCGCATGAGCAGCTCGATGATTCGAGAATTATTGAAAATGACAGAACAGCCCGACCTGATCTCGTTTGCGGGTGGGCTGCCGGCGCCGGAGCTGTTTCCGGTAGCGGAGTTTGAAGCAGCGGCACAGCGGGTGTTGAAGCAGCACGGCAGCAAGGCGCTGCAATACAGCACCACCGAAGGCTATCTGCCGCTGCGCGAGTTTATTGTGGAAAAGATGAGCCAATACGGCATACAGGCGACGCCGGAGAATGTGCTGATCACCAGCGGCTCGCAGCAGGCGCTTGACCTGATCGGTAAGTTGTTGATCAATTCCGGTGACTTGATTTTGACGGAAAATCCGACTTATTTGGGGGCGTTACAGGCATGGCGGGCGTATCAGGCGGAGTTCACGGCCGTGCCCATAGACGACAACGGTATCCAGATTGAACTGTTGGAAGAAGCATTGTGCGGTGGCCCCAAATTCATGTACATCTTGCCCAACTTCCAAAATCCGGGCGGCGTCACCCTTTCCTATGACCGGCGGCAGGCGTTGGTAGCCCTGGCCGACCGGTATGGTGTGCCCATTATCGAAGATGATCCCTATGGTGAACTGCGCTTTGAAGGCAACCATTTGCCGCCGCTGGTGGTGCTGGATGCGGAAAAACTCAACGGCGACGACGCCAGACCTGCAGCGGGTAACGGCCACAATGGAGATGAAGCCGGTTTCTTTAGAGGCAATGTCATTTATCTCAGCACCTTTTCCAAGACACTGGCGCCTGGTCTGCGATTGGGCTGGATGGTAGCCCCCAAATCGGTCATCAAGCGGTGTGTGCAGGCTAAACAAGGCATGGATTTACACACCAGCAGTTTTGTGCAAATGGTGGCGCATGAGACGATCAAGGGTGATTTTTTGCCCCGGCATGTGCGCCGTATTCGTGAGGTATATAAAACACGGCGTGACGTGATGATCGGCACAATGTTGCGCCAGTTCCCGCCTGGCATTACCTGGACGTGGCCGGAAGGCGGCCTGTTTCTGTGGGTGACGCTGCCGGAATGGCTGGATGCGGCGGCTATCCTGCCCAAAGCGATTGAGCAAAAGGTGGCTTTTGTGCCGGGTACGGCGTTCTACCCAGATGGCACGGGGCACAATCATTTCCGGCTGAACTTTTCCAATGCACAGCCTGAACAGATTGAAGAGGGCATCAAACGGTTGGGCCGGGTGCTGGCGCAAGAGTTAGAAAGGACGGCGGAGTTAGCGTATGCGTGATAAATGAGACGCGCCTGCAAGGTGCGTCTCATTTAATGGAGCGAACTATGGAGACATCAATCATTTTTGCCGGATTTGGGGGACAGGGGGTGTTGTTTGCCGGGCAACTACTGGCGTATGCGGGCATGGAGGAAGGACGGCATGTGACCTGGATTCCGTCGTATGGCCCGGAGATGCGCGGCGGTACGGCTAACTGCACGGTGATTATTAGCGATGAGCCGATTGGCGCGCCGGTTGTGGCCCGGCCCGATGTGGCTGTGGTGCTGAACCTGCCGTCGTATGATAAGTATGAACCGCTGGTGAAACCGGGCGGGTTGCTGGTGGTGAATAGCAGTATCGTCACGGCCGTCTCTACTCGCACCGATCTGGAAATTGTGTATGTACCGGCCAACGCGCTGGCAGAGGAGTATGGCGCCACGAAGATGATGAATGTGGCCGCAGTGGGGGCATTGCTGGCGCGACGGCCGTTGTTGCCGCTGACGGCCGTGAGCCAGACATTGGCGGCCCATTTACCGGCCAGTAAACAACACCTGGTAGAAGCGAACTTGCGGGTGTTGCAAGCAGGCTGGCAGGCGGCGGGAGAGGTAATCGGTGAACGATAATCGGTAATCGGTGGCAGGACAAGAGAGGGAAGAGCGAAACGGCCGTCTGGGAGGACGGCCGTTTTTTATAAACAGTCGGAGGAGAACCTTTAGGCGAACAATGCATCGGCTAAAGCCTCTCCTCCATTTACAACGCATTTAGGGGGGGCTATATTTGGTTGAAAACCACAGCGGGATTATCATTCTGACCCATGAATAGAACACGAATAAACGCGGGTGGGGCGGATGATGTTGGTGATGACACGGCCGTGTGGCTGCGTAATGTGGTGGAAAGTGACCTGGAACGCTTTGTTGAACTGCCGCCTGAACCGGCGGGGGAGCAGCAGGTGGGCAATACACCGCCAGAAACGGGCGAGAAAGAGACGTATTGGTCGTTCTGGCATGGGCCGTTGGGCGACCCTGGCGTCCTCAAGAAGAGCATCCTCTATCAGGGGCAGGTGGCCGGTTATCTGTTATATTTTAACCAGTTTGGCGAGCAGGAGGTGGGGTACTGGCTGCGCCGTGACTTTTGGGGACGAGGGATTGCCACCCAGGCATTGCGGTTGTTTTTGCAAGAAATAACGGCGCGCCCGATATACGGCCGTGCCGACCAACACAACCTGGCTTCCATTCGGGTGATGGAAAAGTGTGGCTTCCGGCGTTATGGCCTGCGCCAGGGTTATTCCCGGAGGCAAGGGCAGGAAGTGATTGAGGTCTTCCTGCGGCTGGATGCCCGTATGGGTGAGATCGTGCTGGAAACAGACCGGCTCTGGCTGACGAAGTTGATGCCAACAGACGCCCCCTTTATCTTGCGCTTGCTCAATGAACCGACCTTCATCGAGAATATCGGCGACCGGGGGGTACGCACCCTAGAGGATGCCGAAGCATACATCCTGAATGGCCCGGTCGCCAGTTATGCCCGGTTTGGGTTTGGTCTGTATCTGGTGGAGTCACGAGGTACCGGGGAAGCGATGGGCATGTGTGGCCTGCTGAAGCGGGAGGCGCTGGAGGATGTGGACATTGGGTATGCCTTTTTGCCGGAATTTTGTGGGCAGGGATATGCGCGGGAAGCGGCTACGGCCGTGCTGCACCATGCCCACCAGGTTCTAGGGCTGCCACGCATTGTCGCCATCGTCAGCCCCCACAACCAGCCCTCCATCCGCCTTCTGGAAAAAATCGGTTTTTGCTATGAAAAAATGGTCAGGCTGTCGGCCGGCGCGCCAGAAATTAAGCTATTTGCGTGGGGAGAGGGAGTACGGCCGTTACACCCGATGGGGGCGGTTGACGCGAAGTAGCAGGCCGGAAAAGTCGGTGTGCTGGCTTATCTCTTGGTGAATTCGTTGGGCGAGTGCTGCAAAATCGGGGTCATATGTGCAGATGATAATGCCAGCATGGGCAGGCGTTTTTCGGTGTGGTTGAATAAAGTGCTTGCGGTTAAAGGTCAGAAGAATTCGATCCTCTTTTATCGCGAAGGCTAACACTTGTTCGTCCGGTGTGGCTTTTGCTGCAAGTCCCGTCTCTTGAATCGTCAATACATCGTGCCCGGATTGTCGCAAGGATTCGACTACGGGCAATGGGAAGTTTTCGTTAGAATAAAGCCGCGCCACGCTTATGCTTCTTCGTTTTCTCGAATCTGGTGGTCTATCTCGTTTTTGAAGGCACGATAGTATGCCCAGGCATTTGCCAGGTCTTCGGCACGTAAAGTGGGGTAGGCTTGCAGTAAATCTGCTTCACTACTGCCCAATTTTCGTGCCTGTACCAGCAGCCAAACGGGAATGCGAGTGCGAACGATGCATGGCTCGCCGCCGCTAACGCCAGGAATGGCATCAATGCCGGGAAAGGCATCACCTAAGTCACGCACCACCCATTGTAAAACCTGAGCTTTTTCGGCCCGGTTCATTTGCGAGAGAAGGTGTTCTGTTTCCTGTAAGCGGTTCATAGGCAAAGTATATCACTGAATTTTCGATGGTGGAATTAGGATACGAGCATCAATAGGGTACGGCCGTGACCATACGTATTTGGTTCATAGTGTGATAGGCATTGTGTGGGCACGGCCGTCCTCTAATTACCCAATTACCCAATTCCGCAATTACCCTAATCCGCCGGCGCAAAAAAGGCATCCACCTCTTCGGCCAACTCTTCGTCCGATTCGCCCGCGTCTAGCTGGCGGCGGAACTGGCTCATGTAGAGATCGTAGTAGAAGCCTCTGGCGGCTAACAGTTCCCGGTGTGTACCCCGTTCGATGATCTCGCCATGATTCACCACCAACACCTGATGGGCATTGCGAATGGTGCTGAGGCGGTGAGCGATGACAAAACTGGTACGGCCGTGCAGCAGCACCGCAAACGCCTTCTGAATCTCCCGCTCCGTGCGTGTATCCACGCTGCTCGTCGCCTCGTCTAGAATCAGGATGCGCGGGTCGCTCAGCGCCACGCGAGCAATGGCGATCAGCTGCCGCTGCCCCTGGCTCAAACCGCCGCCGCGTTCGCCTAACACCGTCTGGTACCCTTCCCCCAGTCGTTCAATGAAGTCATGGGCGCGGGCCAGTTTGGCTGCCGCTATCACTTCCTCATCGGTCGCATCCGGTTTGGCGTAGCGGATATTGTTCAGCACTGTGTCGCTGAACAAAAAGGCGTCTTGCAGCACAATGCCAATTTGTTGGCGCAGGCTGTCACGGGTCACATCGCGGATGTCACGGCCGTCAATCAGGATACGGCCGTCCGTCACATCCCAAAAACGGGGCAGCAGGTTGATAATCGTCGTCTTGCCCGCCCCCGTTGGCCCCACAATAGCGATGGTCTCGCCCGGACGGGCATGAATATCCACCCCTTTCAGCACCGGCTCACCGGGGTTATATTCTGCCCACACCCCTTCAAAACGCACATCCCCCTCAATGGGCGGCATGGCCGCCGCATCTGGTTTATCCGTCAGTTCCGGCACTTCATCCAGCAGGCCAAAGATGCGTTCGCCGCCGGCAATGGCGCTCTGGATATTCGTCCACAGCAGCGCAATTTGCTGCACCGGCATATTGAACCGCTGAGTGTATTGGATAAAGGAAAAAATCAGGCCCAGAGATACGGCCGAACCCATCAAACTACCCCCACGCAAAATGGCAATGCCGCCCACACAAGCCACAATCGCCAGACTGACATAGCTCAATGCTTCCAGCGTGGGCGCCAGGGCGCTGGTGTAGGCCTGCGCTTTAATGTTAGCGTCCCGGTTAGCGGCATTATTCGCGCGGAACTGCTCGATATTCTCCGCCTCGCGGCTGAACGCCTGCACCTCGCGTACCCCGGAAATACCCTCCTGCAAATCGGCGTTCACCGAGCCAATCTCTTTACGCGCCTGCCGGAACGCCTTGCGCGCCTGGTCAGAAAACCATTTGGTAAAAATAACCATCAACGGCAGCGTCACCAGACTGATCAGAGCAAAAGGTACATTATCGCGGAACATCACGTAGACAATCCACACAATCAACAAGACGCCCTGCACCACCTGCACCACGCCAAAACCAATCATCTGCTGGATGGTGTCCATATCATTCGTCAGGCGGCTCATCACATCGCCTGCCTCATGTTTGCTGAAGTAACCCAGGCTCAGGCGGTGAATATGGCGGAATACATCATCACGCAAATCGCGCAGCACCCGGAAACCGGCCCAACTCATGGCATAAAAAGTAATGCCGGTGAGGACGGAACTGCCCACATACAAAAACACCATCACCAGCATCAATTGGGTGAATCCGGTCAGCGTTTCCTGGTAAGAAGCGGTGGGGTCAATGGTGGTGTAGGTGCAGTTGCTGCCGGCGGCCGTATCCCCCGCCATCTGGCTGAAAAATTCGGCAGCGGCGGGCGGTAACGTCACGCCGGCCGTATTCCCGGTCAGCGCCACGCGGCTGGCATAGGGCGTCAGGTAACAATCAATCGCCTGTCCAATCAGATAAGGGATGCGCACCTGCATCCAGGTACTAAAAATAATGGCGGCGGCGACAATAAGCAGAGGCAGCCAGTAAGGGCGAAAATGCGCGCCAAATCGTTTCAGCGTACCGCTGATACTTTGTGCTTTTTGGGCTTCCATGCCCAGTAGTTGGGCTTGACGGTCTATCATAGGAGAGTCTCCACCAATATCCTAATATCTCAATATCCTCATATCCGATATTGGGATATTGGGATGTTGAGTATTAAGCAAGTTCCACATCCTCCGAAAGTTGTGAATGGTAAATCTCGGCGTAGATGGGGCTGTCTTCCATCAATTCTTCGTGGACGCCGCGGGCGACGATGCGCCCTTTGTCCAGCACGAGAATCTGGTCAGCGTTCAGCACGGTGCTGATGCGTTGGGCAATGACAAAACTGGTACGGCCGTGCATCAGTTTGTCCAGCGCCTTTTGAATCTGGTATTCGGTACTCAGGTCTACACTGCTGGTGCTGTCATCCAGAATCAGGATGTGGGGGTCCATGAGCAGGGCGCGGGCAATGGCCACCCGCTGTTTCTGCCCACCGCTGAGGGTGGAGCCACGTTCTCCCACCGGCGTGTCATACCCTTCCGGGAACTCCATGATGAAGTCATGGGCGGCGGCAGCCTGGGCGGCGGCGATGATTTCGGCTTCGGTGGCGTCGGGCCGGCCGAAGGCGATGTTGTCGCGGATGCTGCCGCCGAACAGGTTAGTTTCTTGCAGCACAATGCCGATACGCTGGCGCAGGCTTTCCAGGGTCACATCACGCAGATCATGGCCGTCAATAGTGATTCGCCCGGCGCTGACATCATAAAAGCGCGGAATCAGGTTGATAATGGTGGTCTTGCCGCTGCCCGTACCCCCCAGCAGGGCAATGGTCTGCCCTGGTTCGGCGGTAAAGGTGATGTCTTGCAGAACCGGCTCGCTGCCTTCAAAGTAGCGGAAGGTGACATTTTCAAAGGCGATGCGCCCCGTGATCTCCCCTAATTCCACCGCATCTGGCTTGTTTTCCACGTCATTCTTTGCATCCAAAATCTCAAAGATACGGTCGGCGCTGGCGGCAGCTTGCGCCATCAGGCTGATGATAAACCCTAACTGGCCCAACGGCATGAACAAATACACCAGGTAAAGGCTGAACTTTTGCCATTCACCCAATGTCAGGGTTTCATTCATAATCTGGCGGCCACCGAAGTACATCACCGCCGCCTGCCCCAGATTGGCTACCAGGAAGATAAACGGAAAGAGGATGGCAAACATGCGCGTGATTTTGATGCGCTGCTCTAATTCGGAATCAATGGCTTTCTTAAAGTGGGCCTGCTCCCGCTTTTCGGCCACCGACGCCTGCACCACTTTCAGCCCGGCCAGGTTTTCCTGCAAGATGGTATTCACGCGCGAAAGGCGGCGCTGCGCTTCGCCAAATAAGGGCTGTGCCAGCCCGCCAAAAACCATAAAGGAGACCAGAGCAATGGGCAGCAGCGGCAGCACCACCAGCGTCAGCCGGAAGTTGGTGAGGAAGAGGATAATGAGTGTGCCCACCAGCAAAATGATGGATTGCAGCGCCAGCAGCAAACCCTGGCCGAGGAAGAGGCGCAACTTCTCGATGTCGTCAGTGGCGCGGATCATGAGTTGGCCGGTGCGGTTGCGGTCGTGGTAGCTAAAGCTGAGGCGCTGGATTTTGGCGTACAAATCCTGGCGCAGATCAAAGGCGATGTTTTGCGACAAGACCTGGGAGAGGTAGGTTTGGGCAAAGGAGAAGAAGCCGCGGGCGATGGCAAAGACGACAATGATCAGCCCGGCCATGATGATGGCCCGCTCGGCGCCGTTGAGTTCATTTTGGGCGGTAGCCAGGTCCAGCCCCAATTGCCCGGCGGCAAAAGTCTGGATATTGGCCGGTAAGCCCAGAATCATCTCATTCAGGACGCTGCTGGTGATGGTGTCTATGACTTCTTGCACTAATTGGGGCACGGCCAACTGCGCCAGGGTGGCGATGAGCAGCGCGCCGACGGCGGCCCAGGTGACTTTGGGATATTGCCAGACGTAGCGAATGGCGCGGCGGAGCGCCTGATTACTCATTTTGGGGCGCGCCCCGTTGGGGCCGCCGCGGCCGCGCCGACCGGCGCGGGGTGGGTTTCCTGCTGCTTGCATTGGTGTCTCCTGTAGGGCAATTTGCCAAATAGCCCTTACTGTTCTAATTGTGAACGGGTCTTTTCCAGGTTTTGGTTGAGTTTGTTTAGTAGTTCGGTCAATGCTTCCTGGTCGGCGGCGCTGAGGCGGTTGAAGCAGCCGCCGACGGCGCGGAACTGTTTGTGAGCGTGTTGGCTGACCAGGTCACGGCCGTTACCTGTCAAACAAATGTTGAATTTACGTCGATCCGCGTCATCTAGTTGCCGCTCAATCAGCCCGTCTGCTTCCAGGCCGCGAATGAGGGCGCTGATGGTGTTGCGGCTGGTACCGCGCCATTTGCTGATCTCCGACGGGTTGAGCATGGTCCGCCCTTCAATTTGTTCATGCATGTACAGGCTCATCAGCACCAGATATTGCGCTTCTGTCAGGCCGCTGTCGGCCAGGCTAGCTTCGCCGATCTGGTGCAGGGCGTGGCTGATGCGCCGCCATTCGCCCATCAGCCGCACCGCCTGGGGGGTCATGTCCGGTTCGATGGACTGCACAAAGGCGACCCAGCGTTGTTTTTTCTCTTCGTCGAGCATGTGATCTTTCCAGGGTTGGGCGATTTTCAAAATCGCCCAACAAAATAACAGGCGGAATTGTACGCGATGGAACTATTTTGTCAAGAACTAAAAATGAAACCATAGAATCATTCAGAGAGCAATTAGAGCGGTGTTATGAAAACGTAAGTGTTCAGTCCCTCAAGAGACCTGACAGGTTTTTGGCCTGCAAAGTTTCAAGTTGAACTGGTAAAAAACCTGTCAGGTCTGAACGGTTACGGGTAATTACCCAATTACCCAATTACTCAATTACCCCACATCCCCCTGCCACAACTGTCGTATGTCTGGCGACGTGACCAGCAGTTCATTCAAGGCGCCCTGGGCGGCGATACGGCCGTCGCGCAGCACAATGATCTGATCCGCCCGCTGTAAAGCCAGCCGCCGGTGGGAAACGACCAGGAATGTGTGGCGTGATGCGTGATGCGTGAGACCCTGCCACAGTTTTTGCTCCGTTTCCACGTCCAGGGCGCTGGAGAGGTCGTCGAAGACGAGCAGTTGCGGCTGGCGCACCAACATGCGGGCGGCGGCCGCGCGCTGCACCTGCCCGCCGGAGAGTCGCACCCCACGTGGCCCCACCACCGTGTCCAGCCCATTTTCTAAGGTGGCGATGTCCGGGGTGAGCACGGCCGTGTCCACCGCTCCCGGCAAATCTACCTCATCTTCCGGCAGGCCCAGCAGGATATTGTCCCGCAGTGACTCGCTGAACAGGCGTGGAATTTGCGGCGTGTAAGCGGAGCGGGGGGGGACAAAAAAGGTGGCGGGGTTGTCAACGAGACGGCCGTTCCACCAAATCTCGCCGCCATCCCTGTCCAGCAACCCCAACAACACCCGCAGCAGCGTCGTCTTGCCCGACCCAATCCGCCCGGTAATCACGGTGAAACTGCCGCGTGGCAGGTTGAAGGAGATGTTTTTAATGCCGGTAATCGGTGATCGGTAATCAGTAATCGGTTTCTCCACCGATAACCTTTCGCCGTTTACCGGATACCGATAACTGAGATCGCGCACTTCCAGCCGTTCCAACTGGTCAACGGCCGTGCCCTGCACCACATGAATCGCCGGCAAAACTCTTTGCGTCTCTGCACCGCCGCGTTGAGAACCTTCATAAATCTCCCCATGCGCCACCAGCGATGCCGGCGTGGCGTAGGGCGTCACTTCCTGCATCCTGTCCAGCACCACCCGCTGCTGCGCAATCTCCGAAATGTAGCTGCCAATCGTCGCCGGGAAGCGGGAGATGAAAAAGAGGTAGCTGCTAAACAGCACAAAATCGCCGACCGTAAAACTGCCCTGCGACATGGCGATCCCGGCCAGCACCACCATCACCGCCACGGCCACATCACCCATATTGTCGGTGGTGGCATTGAAAATTTGCCAGAAAAGGCCAAAACGGACGTTGGCCTGCCGCCGTTCTTCGTTGAGGGTGCGGAAGTAGTGGGTGACGGCCGTTTCCGCATCCGCCACTTTCATCGCCTGAATGGCTCCAAACGTCTCGCCCAGGAACGCCGTGACCCGGCTGTCACTGACGCGGGTAATGCGCACCAGCCGCAAGAAATGGTTCCACGCCCAACGGGTCAGAAAAAAAACGGCCACCAGCGGCAGCAAGGCCACCAGCGTAATGGCCGGGGCAATCTGAAACATAATGATCAGCGCAAACAGGGCAAACAGTGCGTGCCCCAACACTTCGGGAATCCAGGTGGGAAAATCGGCAAAATCCCCCAGGTCATCATCCATCCGGTTGATTACATCGCCGGTGGGCACGGGCAATGGCTGCGCCCCCGGTTTGCGCAGAATGTTTTGCACGATGTTCAGCCGCATCAACGACTGCCCACCCATGCGCACTTTCGCGCTGCCCCATTCACCTAGCATGTCAGATCCCATGCGTCCCAATTCCACCAGGACAATCAGGGCCAGCACGGCATAGAGCGAAACCGACAGGTTGGTCGCCCCCGTCAGCCCATCGTAATACTGCTTCTCCAGCCAGCCCGGAATCAGCCGTGAGGTGATAAACAGGGATACAAAAACCAGATTGAGCAAAAACCAGCCCGGACGAAAACGAATGAGCGCCCAGGCGCCGGTTTTGATTGAGAGAGTTTGAGTAGACATAAGATAGTAATTAGGAATTATGAATTAGGAATTATGAAATGAAGCGCTCTTCATAATTCATAATTCTTAATTCATAATTTCACACCAAGACCTCTTCCAACCCCGTTTGCAGCAGACTGTAAAACCGGGAAGAGGGATCATTTGCTAACAAGATGCGTTCACTTTGCTCGGCGACACGGCCGTGTTCCAATATCAAAATATCGTCCGCCCGTTGGACTGTGCCCAGGCGGTGGGCGATGATGATGGCGGTACGGCCGTGCAGCAGCCGGTCAATGGCGCGTTCCAATAGCTGTTCCGTGGCCGGGTCTAATCGAGATGACGCCTCGTCCAGAATGATCAGGCGCGGGTTGCGCAAAAAGACGCGGGTAAAGGCCAATAGCTGTGCTTCCCCGGCCGACAACCCCTGCCCGCCTGATTTCAACATCGTGTCCAGGCCATCGCGCAGATCGTTATACCAGCTTTCCAGCCCTAACGTTTTGATGGCTTCAATGATTTGCGCATCGGGAATCAGTGGTGTGGCCGGGTCATAATTGCGGAACAGCGTCAGATTGTCGCGCACGGTCGCCTCAAACAACTGCACCTCCTGTGTCACCATGCCTATGTGCCCGCGCAAATCAGACAGCGCCACGTCGCGTACATCAATCCCGTCCAGCCTGATCGCCCCCTCGTCTACGTCATACAGCCGGAACAGCAGCCGCGTCAGCGTTGTCTTGCCGCTGCCGGTGCGTCCCAACAGTCCCAGGATTTTCCCCGGTTGTAGGGTGAAGGAGATGTTTTGGAGGACAGTTTGAGATTGGGAGATTGGCGGCGAGGACACCGCGAGATTAGGAGATTCTTCACTGCTCATTACTAACTGTTCACTGCTCACTGCCCACTGCTCGCGGACGCCGCCTCCGTCGCTCACTGCCAACCGGTCTTTATAGGCAAAACTCACCCCATCAAACTGAACAGAGAGCGCGGCAGAAGGCAGCACGGCCGTGACCCGCTCCTTCACTTCCGGTTCCAATTGCAGGAATTCATTGATACGGCCGATGCTGGCCACCGCCTTCTGCAAATTGCCCGCCTGCCGCCGGATGTACGTGATCGGTGTTTCCATCAGGGCGATGTAGGAAACCAGCATTACCATGGTGCCGATGCTTATCTGCCCCCGCGTATACATGGCGCCGGACAGCCCCAACGTAAACACCCAGACCACCATATACAGCAGGTAGCTGGAATGAAAAGTAACGCCACCCCACAGATGCGCTTTGACCCGTTTATCCGCTACCAGCGCCATCCGGGGATAGAGGCCGTTCAGTACAACCTGTTCACCACCGTTGGCGCGGATGTCTTCCGTGCCGCCAATGCGCTCCTCCACGTAGCCGTGCAAATCGGCATAACCCCGGCTGATCTCCCCCCAGACGCGGGTGGAGGGGGTGTGGATGAGGCGCAGCAGCCCCACGGTACACACGGCATACACCAGGCCAATCAGCCCAAAGCGCCAATCTTCGCGGAACAGGATGATGAGAATACCCGCCAGCAGCAAGGCGCTGGCAAACACCTGCACCACCAGTTCGGAAAAGTATTCGGCCAGATGGCTGACGTCGCCATCAATGCGCTCAATCAGTTCGCCCGGCGTTTTCAGCTTGTGGAAGCCCATGTCCAGGCGCATACAATGTTCGGTCAGGTCGGCGCGCAGGTTGTTGGTAGCCGCCCAGCCCAGGTCTGCGCCTACGTAGGTGGAGGCCAGGGTGATCGCTTTTTGGGCCACCACCGCCACCAAAAAAACCAGCCCCATGCTCACCAGCAGTTGCACGGCCGCACCCCCCTGCGCCGCATCCAAAAAGCGGCGGATGATCTGCGGCGCCACCAGTTGCAGCCCAATCCCCGCCAACAGTAGGATGGTTAAGATGACGATGCGAGAGCGGTACGGCCGTAGATATATTCTGAGTAAAGTTATGTGGTCCATCTTGTTCTCTGATGTCAGTATTCAGTAGACTATTTACTGCTCACTGCTCACTGCTCACTGCTCACTGTTCACTGTTCACCCCTCTCGCATGTACGGCTGCCACAAATCCAGCGTCAACTGTTGTGGGTCGGTATGGATGCCGTAACGGCCGTAATAGTCACACACCCGCGTGATGTCCCGGTGCAGCAGGTCAAAGGCGTGTGGGTTTTTGCGGGCGTCTACCATTTGCGGGAAGTCAATGAGGGTAATACGGCCGTCCCAATACAAAATGTTATACGCCGACAGATCGCCATGAATCAGGTGGTTGTCCAGCATCAGAGCGATGTTCTCCATCGTGCGGCGGAAGAGCGGCTGTGCTTCGTCGGCCGGCAGGCGGATTTCGCTCAGGGTCGGCGCGGCTCCATGCTCATCACCAATAAAGGCCATGAGGATAGTATTCCCCTGGTGGGCAATGGGCTTGGGCACATCTGCGCCTGCCTCATACAACGTCGTCTGCGTCATATACTCATTGCCAATCCACCACTGAATGTCTACCTCTTTGCCAAAGTCGGTCTTTTTGCGGATTGCCAGCTTTTCACGGCGGCCTTTTAGTTGCTTGCCTTCAGCGTCACGAAGCTGCCGCCCGGCCTTGTATACGGCGTCATTTTTCAGATTCCGCAGCATCCGCGGTCGGTAAAGCTTGGCAGCGATCATCTCCAGGCCCATTGCCGGATGGGCGGTGCAGGCGTAGACGTTGGCCTCTTTGCCGCCCTTCACCAACCGGGTGACATCGGTGATGAGGTTGTCCCGGTAAAATGGCGCTACCGAATCAATCAGCCAGTACCGTTCGTGATGTTTAGAGTCCATTGGCGCGGCGTAGCTAGGTACCCAACTGCCTTCGCTGTCATCCATATCGGTGATAGTTTCGGCAATTTCGATGATACGGGCCGCAGATGCTCCGGGTTGGCCCTTGCCGTTTTGCTGCCGTTTTTTATACCCGCGTGAATGTTGTCGCCGCGCTTCCCGGTCAACACCGGCAAAATCAAACTCATCGTACTGATCCAAAATCAATTGTGTGTTCAACTTGAAATTCCTTGTTTAGTTGTGCCAGGCACAGCCTGGCGAAATAAAAAAAGCCACAGATCACTTTCAGACCTGTGGCTACAACGGATCACGGTTTACGCTTTACGGATGACGTTTTACGCTTATGGGGGATCAAAAAAGCCACAGGTCAATTGCATTGTGACCGGTGGCTTTGTCAGTTTCAGGCAACAAAAAAGCCACAGGATTCGTACACCTGTGGCCTTTATTTTAGTACCCGGTAATCAAGTCGTAGTTCGATAAACGGATTACGGACTTCGGATTACGGCTTACGAAAAGGCAGGTGTACGCACAATGCAAACATTGACTTGATTAGATGTGATAAATTGGACTTGCATCAGGTGCGTATCTCCTTTTGAGAAATTTAGTTCAAAATCAAAACCGGCAGCAGTCTAGCACAAACCGGGCGGGTTGATCAAGAAATTGGCAAAACATGTTATTCGTAGCGCAGCGCCTCGGCAATAACCACCTGGGATGTGGCGCGGGCGGGCAGCCAGGCTGTCAGCAAACTTACCCCAATGATTGCCGCGCCAATGGTGATGAGCGCGGACCAGGGGGGTAAGAAAGCCAGACCCTGATCGGCGGCTACCTGTAAGTAAAGGTTGTAGGAAAAGGTCAGCGCCAGGCCGTAGCCGATGATGGTAGCCAGGCCGGAGATGAACATCCCTTCCAGCACAAAGATGTTTTGCACCATACCCTGGGTAAAACCAATAGCCCGCAAGACGCCAATTTGCTGCCGCCGTTCCACAACGGCGCGAATCATCACCACGCCCAGGGCGGCAATGCCGATGAGCAGCCCCAGGCCGATGAAACCTTGAATGAGGAAGAAGATGCTGCGCACAGAACTGCGGCTGGCTTCTAGCTGCTCTTTGGGTAGGGAGGTTTGCAGCCCGCTGCGGCTGAATTCGCCTTCGATGGCGTTGGCAGCGGAGCGGGTATCGGCGTTGGCGGGCAGGCGCAGGAAGAAGCGGTTGGGCTGGTCGTAGCCGAGCATTTCCGCCGCCTGCCGGTTCATCGTGGCCCCGAAAAAGTTGGGCGCGGAGTTGATGACGCCGATGATGGTGAATTCATGGGTGACGCCATCTTGCCCGGTGATCTGGATGGTAACGGGGTCGAAGCTGCCGGAAGCGGCGCTGATGCTATTGACGGCAAAGGCGGCTTCGTCGCGGCTGGCGGTGGGGTCGCCGCCGCGATCAACGGAGAAGTTGTCTATCACGATGAGGCTGGGGTCGTTTTGCACGGCCGTCCACACCTCGTCCGCCGATTCATAGCCGGTGGCAATACCGCCCAATTCCAGGCGATGGGTGGCAAAGAAGGTGTCATCTACGCCGTTGATCAGGTAGCTGGCGGGTTGGGCCATTTCCGGGCTTTGGGCGGTGACGGGAGCAAAGATGACGCTGGCGACGGCCGTTGGCGACGCCATTTTCCCTTCAGCAGCTAAATCGGTGACGGCCGTTTCCATTTCCGCCATGCTCACCGGGTTAAACGGGTTTGCCTGCACCAGCACGTCGTAATCGCCACTGCCGGCAATGGGGTCAAGGAAATTGCTAAAGGTATTGGTGATCGTCGTCGTGCCCACCAGCGTGAAGATAATCAGGCTAAACATGGCTAAGGTGGTGGCGGTGCGCCCCTTGGTCATCACCGGATAAGCCACCGATACACGCGCCACCGGCAGCAGGCGGCCAAAGCGCCCCAAGACACCGGCGAACAGATTGAGCAAAAAGTCGGCGTTGTACAGGAAGAGGACAATGGCCCCGCCGACCAGGAAGAGGCCGCTGATGAAGAAATCGCCGGGGTTTGAACCTAATTCCGCCAGTTTGCCGCCGTTGCGCGTGGGCAGCGCCCAGTAAAGGATGAGCGCCAGCCCCACAAAGGAGTATGACCAGCGTGAGGAAAGCCCCATCCAGTGGAATAACTGCCCCAGGCCGATGATGAAGAGCGATACACCGAGGGCATACACGCCAATCTGTTCGGCCACGTTGACGCCGATGTAGGCCAACAGGTAGCCCAGGCCGAGTAAAATGGGGCCGCGAGCGAACAATCCACCCCAGAAACTGAGGATAGCTTTAGGCCCGGCCAGCAAAAAGAGACGCAGCGCTTCGCGCCCGTTTCCTTTGCCCGCTTTGGTAACGGCCGCACGCCAGACGAGAAACGGCCGTAAAAACAGCGTCCATTGGCTCTCTCGTGGCAGGGTGGGCAGGTTCAGATCGCGAATGGCGGCGATGATGTTCACCCGGCTGATGCGAATGGCGGAGAGCGACACGGTGGCAAAGGTGATCACCAGCCCCAGACTGTACCCAATCAGCGCCGAGCGCAGGCCGACGCGAGGGATGATGTTGATGGTGCTGTCGGCGATCAGGGCGGCGATGGCTTGCGCCAACCCAAAGGCGGCCAATACGCCCAATGTGGCCCCGATAACGGCGGCTAAAAAGTTGTAGGCCAGCCCTTCGCTGACAAATTGGCGCACCAGGTCGGCGCGTTGCAGGCCCACGGCGCGGCTCATGCCCAACTCTGATTTGCGCTCGGCGGCCAGCACGGAGAAGATGAGAAAGATGAGCAGAATGCCACTGAAAATGGAGAACATGCCAAAGGTGACAAAGAGGGTGGTGATAAATTCGGCGCTGGTGGCGGCGGCCGCCAGTTGGTCAGCTTTGACGGCGTTGATGAAGAGGTCGCCGGTAATGGGGGACAGTTGGGTAATGGCGGAATCGGTGAGCGCCACGCCTGTTTCCCGGTCGCCCACGTTGGAGGTGAGTACGGCCGTGACCTGCCCTTCTTGCCCAAAAAACGCCTGTGCCTGGGCCAGCGACCAGATGACGGCCGGCCCGCTGCCCGCCAATTCACCATCAGGCACAACGGCCGTTACCGTGAACGGGGTGGGCATCCCTTTCACCAGCAGCAGCTCATCACCCGGATTGATGTCCAGCGCATCGGCTAATGAGGCGTTGACCAGGAGTTCATCTTCGCCCAGATCGGCCAGCCCGGCGGGTGCAGCCAGCCCGGCGCCGGTTACTTCGCCAATGCCGCGAATGGCGACGGCCGCTTCAGACAAGTTGCTATTGCTGCTAAAAACGGGCAGGGTTTGCACGGCTACGGGTACGGCCGCATCCAGGACAATGCCGTCTACCTGGGCGGCAATGTTGGCGGCCACAGCGGCGGCAAACCATTCGTTGTTATCGGCGCTGGTGTTGGGCGACGCGCCAAAGCTGAATCCGGCGGGCGTTTCTTGCAGGGTGGCGCTGATTTCTTGATCCACGGCGCCTAAACGGTCATAGACAGCCACTTTCACGGAGTAATCTATGGTGTCGCCGATGCCCAGGGCGCTGGTAATGATCAGGGTGGAAAGGGCCAGGCCAACGATGATGAGGGCGGTTTGTGATTTGCGGCGGGGGATGTTGCGCATGCCCAGGCGAAAGGGCAGGGGATAACGCACGGCCGTGATGCCCACGCCGATGAAGATGAGACCCAGTAAGGTGAGGAGAACAATTAACAAGGTGTTGGCGGGAATGCCAAAAATTTCGTTCATGGTTGGTACTCTTTAATTGGCGACGAATATCAATTCGGGTTCGCTGTTTGGTTGGAGGATAGGTTCACGGTAACGGCCGTTGCTCTGCCCGTTTGTCTGCCCGTTTGTCTGTCCGTTGACTTTGCCATTGGCCGGGACGTGCTGCGGTTCGGCCACAATCTGGCCGTCTTTCATCCAGATGATGCGGTCGCACTGCTCGCCAATCTCCAGCGAATGGGTGACGATGACAAAGGTTTGCCCATTTTCCTGATTCAAGCGGCGCATGAGTTCGATGATCTCTTGCGAGGTAACGGAGTCGAGGTCGCCGGTTGGTTCGTCGGCCCAGACAATGGCCGGATTGTTGACCAGGGCGCGGGCAATGGTGACGCGCTGGCGCTGCCCACCGGATAATTCGGCGGGGCGCTGGTCAGCCTGTTCGGCCAGCCCCACGGCGGCCAGGGCAGCGTGGGCCATCTGGCGCGCTTCTTTGGCTTTGATCTTGCGTGAGTCGTCCAGAAGAAGGGGCATTTCGACGTTTTCAACGGCCGTCAGTACCGGCAGCAGGTTATAGAACTGGAAGACAAAGCCCATGTTGGCGGCCCGGTAAGCGGTGCGCTCTTTGTCCTTCATTTGGGCCAGGTCACGGCCGTCAATCTCAATCACCCCCTCATCAATCTCGTCCAGCCCCGACAGGGTATTCAGCAACGTCGTCTTACCGCAGCCCGAAGCGCCCATGATGGCCACCATCTCCCCTTGCCTTACATTCAAATCCAACCCGCGCAAAGCCGGCACAATCACTTTGCCGGTGTTATACGTTTTCTTGACACTTTTTGCCTGGATAATCATCTTCTCGTTCATCATATTCCCTGTTTTTTGTACGGCCGTAGCGATTGCGCTACTCAGCCTGTTGGTAATCATTTGTAAAGACACGCCTCATTCAGCAAGGCGGTTGAATCACAGGCAGAATCGTACATCTTTTGTATAATTTTGTCAATAGATTGTATACTATTTGTCAATAACTGGCTGGATTTTGCTCTAGGAGACTACTACCGCCACAAACTTAGTTTGTGGAGTGAGGAGAGCAGCACGCCCTCGTGCTGCTCGTTTGCACGTGGGCGGGCGAACTCCTTAAATTCAGGTTGGGCACGTACTACAGCGGATGGAGAAATGAACGGATGCCAGAGCTATAAAACAGCCCGGTATCTTTGGTGATATAGATGGCTCCATCGCGGGCGATTTGCTGTGTCAGTTTTTGTCGTACCTGGGCAATGATTTCCGGCGCGGGTCTTACCTCATCACCAATAAATGAAGAGGAAAACAGGTAATCGAGAATCGGTTCGACTTCGGTGACGGCCAGGTGGTCATCATAGCGCAGGAGAGATACCTGGGGGAACACGGTCGTTAACTGCGCTGCCCCATTTTCTAACCGAAACGAAAGTGTCCATTCTGCTGTAACCAGACTGTGTAGTGGGCTATCTTCGGCCGGCCATAATTCCCGGCCGATTTGCCACAATTCGCGCAGATGGTTCTGGCCGTTGGTGGCGGTGAAGAAACGGCCGTCCCCCTTCAGCACCCGCCGCACCTCCCGCAACGCCTGTGGCAAATTCGGCACGTGGTACAACATGTGGTTGGCAATCACCACGTCAAAACTACAGTCGGGAAAAGGCAATTCTTGAATGTTGGCCGTCTGAAACCGAAAGTCGTGATCGGAATTTTGCAGCGCCGTTTCCGCCTCCGCTACCATGCCCGGCGACAAGTCGGTCAGGGTGATGGGGCAGTTGGCCGGGATGCGAGCCAGGTTTTCCCGCCATAGCCAGCCAGGGCCGCAGCCACATTCCAACACGGCCGTGCCCTCTTGCAGTTCCAATTGGTCAAATACCCACACAGGCCAGGGCGTCACGGCCGTGCGGAAACGGCGGTGCAGCGCCGCCCGCGCGTCCAGGTTGGCCGAATTTTTATATTGGTCATTCTGTAAATAATCGGTATCTTGAATAATGGTTGGTTGGGGCATTTATCTTCCTCAAAACCCGTTCGTAGTAGGCGATTCATCGCCCTTTTACAGCGACAAATCGCTTACTACAAACAGTATAGTTGGGTATCGTGGTTGCTTTATTGCCTGTTCGTATGGCAAAGCAGCGCCACCTGTTTTACACTCGTGCCAGTAATTTATCTCAATTAAAGTGAGGCGACCGACCATGAAACAAACATTATCCCGACGATTTCTCATCATCTTGGCCTTTGTTATAGGCCTGGTGTGGCTGACGGCCTGCAATGCGCAGCCCGAAGCCGAGCCGACGCCTATCTTGCCCCCACCTAATGTGAATGTGGGCCAGATTGGTACCCCTGTTGGCGGGGACACGGCCATATCCCCCACCTTAGCCCCCGGAGATGTGATCAGCGAAACGGCCGTACCCGGCGCCGAATTCACCCCGGAACCAACCCCCACGCTGGCAGCCACAGCCACCGGGATGAGTACACCGGCCGCCACGCCCGTCACCAATCCCCCGGTGCAGGCCATTACCGGCAGCCCCCTCCCCAGCACCAGCCGCGATTTGCTCTTTCTGGCCGATGGCGCGTTTAAGCGCTGGAATCACCGGGCAGGCCAGATTGAAGTGCTGCTGCCCGGCCCCTTGCCTGGAGAGCGCGTCCGTGAAAATGCCGGCCAGTGGAACCCGGCGGTGGGCGACCTGACCGACTTTTCCGTCAGCGCCGATGGCAAACGGGCGGTGATTGCCCGGCTGACGGCTTCCATCCCTGTCACCCGCACCAACATCGCCGGCGATGATCACCAATACCCCGATCTAGACACACAGCATGAGTTGTGGTTCATGGATCTGGTCAGCAACCAGACCTGGCGCATTGTGTCCCGCGTGGATAACCTGGCCGGGCTGGCGCTGTCGCCTGATGCCCGGCATGTGGCTTTCCAGGGAAGCAGTTTGAATGGCGCATATGCCGTGCGGGAGAGCGGCGAACCGGTGCTGCATGTTTATTTTCTGCCAACCGGTGGCGGGACACCGGGGATGATCACCGATGTGGCGGCCTGTGAGCGTTACTGCGGTGGGCTGGTCTGGCACCCGGACAATAATTTGTTTGTGTGGAATGATAACACGGCCGTCTGGCTGCAAAATCTGGCCGGGCGTGAATCGGAGCAACTGATTTCTAACCGCCCGTTTAACGAGCAGGCGCCGGACATTGCCAATGTGGCTGTCTATTCGCCCATTGCGTGGGCCAATAACGGCCGTTACCTGCTACTGTGGAAGGGTGGCTGGGAAGGGGGCAATCGCGCCGTGTTTGATGTGCCCACCCGCGCCCTGGTGGATGTGCCCGATTCCTTCGTCTACGTGAATGAATTCCCCACCGAAGTATCATGGATGCCGGATGCGCGTCTCTTTGTCTTGCGCTCGGAAACGGGCACGGGCACATTCCAGCCCCGCGCCGAACTGTGGCGCTTCCAGCCGGAGCAAAATGCGATTGTGAAAGAGGAATCGGTGGTGCTGTCCAACCAGAATGTGGGGGCAGCGGGGGGGCAGCATCTGGAAGACGGCCGTTTCGCCTATGTCTTGTTTGCCTCAGATACCCTCAACACGGAGGCGGGTGCATACCATCTCACTTCCTTCAATGAGACGCCAGAGCGGGTGAATGCCTCACCTCCCGTGCAGTTTTTGCCCGGCACGGCCAGCGCCGCCTGGTCAACAGACGGTTATGGGGTGGTGATTGTGTCTCAGGAGTACGGCCGTGTTTATTATGCCCCGGCGGATGGCGACTATTTGTATGATGTCACGGCCGTGTTGGGCGCAGAACCCCATCACTTCCATTGGCAGCCAGAGATCGTTGTTCCGTAATCGGTAAAAGGTAATCGGTTGCTTTACTGGTTACCGTTTACCGTTCGCCGATCATTTGCTCAACACCTTGTTTGCCGTACAAGATCGTGCTAGTATGCACGTCATAATTCCGCTGGAGGTTTTGGATGTACGTAGCAGAAAAGAAAAAACTAACTTTACGAGTTGATAGTCAGCTTATTGAAGAGGCCAAGGAGTATGCTTCTCTCAATAACACCTCTGTTTCCCAATTAGTAGAGGTATATTTGCGCGATTTGTCACGGCGAAAAGAGATAGCACACACTCCACTGGTACAAAGATTAACAGGTATTATCCCGCCAGACAGCGACATAGATGATGCCAGATTCCAATATCTTTTGGACAAATATGGCGAATAAATTGCGTATCCTGGTTGATTTGAATATCGCGGTGGATGTGGTTCAGGGACGCCAGCCATTTTACACCCAGTCTGCCCTGGTTATGGATGCTGTTGCCAACCAAGAGGTGGAGGGCTTATTAGCTGCTCATAGCATTACCAATCTGTTTTATATCGTCTCGCGTTTGGCGAACCGGCAAACGGCCGTAACCACCATTGCTGACTTGCTAAACTCGTTTCGCGTGGCAACCGTAGATGACCAGGTAATCCGGACAGCTCAGGCCTTGAGTTGGAAGGATTTTGAAGATGCGGTGCAGATGGCGGCGGCCCTCAATGCAAATCTTGACTACATTGTGACCAGAAACCCACAGGATTTTGAAACCCAACCTGTACCCGTTTTGACTCCTGCCGCTTTCCTCACCTTACTCCCGCCACCCCCTACGCCGTCGCCGTGACCAGCAAAGGTTCATAACAGTCGTAGTTGCGTTGGCGGATGATACAGCCGTCCACAAACTCTAAAAACATAGCAATATGCGCCCGCAGGGTGGCCCCCGCCGGCACTGCGCCAAAGGGAATCGCCAGGTCCCCTTCCCAGGTCACTTCCAGCACAACGGTATCGCCAGATTCGATGGCGTTGAAGATGGTGTACTGCTGGCGGGTCAGGATTTGCGCGTCCTGGGCAATCCCGGCGGCCATCACGTTCCGGTTGCGGTTGCTGCCATGTGGGGCAATCAGGCTGGGCAGTTCACGGAACTGAATCTCTTCGTGCCAGAAAGGGAGGAATTGTGCGGCAACGGCCGTGCGGTCATTAAATAGTTCGATATATGCTTTGGCTATATCGAGATTGCTGTTCATTGTTTCATCCATTTTCCATCGCTTTCAGGGCTGTTTGTACTTTAACGAAACGGTCCGCAGGCCATAACCAGGTTGTATTGAGACGAAAAGCAGGCAGGGCCAGGGATGGCAACCAGCCATCAGCGTCGGGCATAATGGGTTGCAGTCGGTTCCCCTGTCGCTGGTAAAATTCAGTTCCGGCGGGGCCATAGGGGTCAATCAGCCACAATTCCTGAACACCGGCTGCCTGGTAAGCCAGAAACTTTTCGCCACGATCATAACGAGCCGTGGAGACGGATAGGATTTCTACAACCAGATCAGGCGCACCGAAGATACCTCGCTCTTGAATAATTGTTTGCCGTTCCCGCGCCACAAAGAGGATGTCTGGTTCAAACACCTGATCATCGGCCAGGCGCACGGCCGTGCGTGATCCCCGCACCTCACCTAAATCGTACATCTCAACAAATTCGCCGATCAGTCTCAACAGAAACATGTATTCCTTTTCATGGTTATCCATTGGTGGTGGGAACACGACATATACTCCATTGATCAATTCCGCCTTTTCGTCGTCTGGCGAAAAGGCGAAAAACTCCTCGGCCGTCATCAGTTCGGCAATCTCTACGCGGGTTAGTTGGGCTAACATAGGAATCTCCAGAAGTGACACGGTCAGAGACCGGTCACAGCGAGCAGGTGTTCCAGGATGCAGACATTGTAGCACAACGGGCAAGTTGGGCAGTGGGCAGTGCCAGGCACAGGGCAAAACTCTTTGGTTAGACCAATGCCTTGTGCCCTGTGCCTGGCACTCCTGTCATTCTATACCACGATGTTCACCAGTTTGCCGCGCACGACGATCACTTTGCGCGGTTCTTTGCCGTCCAGCCAGCCTTGGGCCTTGTCGGAACTGAGGGCGATTTGTTTGACGGTTTCGTCATCCAGGTCGGCCGGGACTTCTAGCTTGTCCCGGACACGGCCGTTCACCTGCACAATCAGCGTAATGGCGTCTTCTCTGGCCACGGCCTCGTCCCATTGCGGCCAGGGCTGCTGGTGAATGCTGTAGGCGTGGCCGCGCTGTGCCCATAACTCCTCGGTGATGTGCGGGGCGATGGGGGCCAGCAGCAGCAGCAGCGTGTCCACCGCTTCCTGCCAGGCGAACTGGCTGACGTTGGCCGCTTTACGGCCGTCGTTCAGGGCATTACGCAGTTCCATCAGGGCGGCGACGGCCGTGTTAAACGAAAAGCTCTCCATATCCTCCGATACCCGGCGGATCGTCTGGTGTGTTTTGCGGCGCAATTGACGGCTGGCAGTTTCATCTTCTTGCTGGGGCTGATAACCATACTGCCCAATCTCCCACACATCGTTCAACAAACGCTGTGGCCCCTTAATGCCATCATAATTCCAGGGGCCACCCTGATCCCATTTGGCGAAAAACATCAGATACGTCCGCACCGTGTCCGCGCCATATTTCTGCACCAGTGCATCCGGGGCGACCACGTTACCGCGTGACTTGGACATCTTTTCGCCATCTTCGCCCAGCACCATGCCCTGGTTATACAGGCGAATCATCGGCTCGCTGAAGTTCACCAGCCCCATTTTGCGCATCGCCATGGTGAAAAAGCGGGTGTAAATCAGGTGCATGGTAGCGTGTTCAATGCCACCCGTGTACTGGTCAACGGGCAGCCAGTACGCGCCTTCTTCGGGGTCAAAGGGGTGCTGATCATCGTGCGGGCTGAGGTAGCGGTATTGATACCAGCTGGAACACATAAAGGTGTCCATCGTATCCGTCTCCCGCAGCGCGGGCTGGCCGCAAATGGGACATTCAGTATGGATAAATCCCTCGTGGAATTTGAGCGGGCTTTCGCCGGTGGGCATAAATTCCACATCCTCCGGCAGCAGCACGGGTAGCTGTTCATCGGGTACGGCCACGGCACCATGCTCCGGGCAGTAGACCACAGGAATGGGCGCCCCCCAATACCGCTGGCGGCTGATCAGCCAGTCCCGTAGCCGGTAATTGACCGCCTCTTTGCCAATGCCTTTCTCTTCCAACCAGGCGGTCACTTTGGGGATGGCTTCACTGACCGGCGTCGCGGTGAATTCGCCGGAATTGACCAGATGCCCTTCATATTTGGACGTATAGGCCGCTTCCAGTTCCCCGTCGGCGTCGGTACGGCCCGGCATCCGAATCACTTCCACAATCTCCAGGCCAAATTTGCGAGCAAACTCAAAGTCGCGCTCATCGTGGGCGGGCACGGCCATGATGGCCCCAGAGCCGTAGCTCATCAACACGTAGTCGGCAATCCAGATGGGGATGCGGGCCTGATTGACGGGATTGACGGCGTAAGCGCCGGTGAAGACGCCCGTTTTTTCGCGGTCGGCCGTTTCCCGGTCAATATCGGTGAGGCGCTGCGCCTGCTGGATGTAAGCGTCAACGGTGGCCCGCTGTTCGGCCGTCGTGATTTTGTCTACCAGCGGGTGTTCCGGGGCCAGAACCATAAAAGTGGCCCCCCACAGCGTATCGGGCCGGGTGGTGAAAATCTCAATCGGGTCGCCCTGTTCGGTGTGAAAAGTGACATCCGCGCCGGTGGAACGGCCGATCCAGTTGGTCTGCATCACTTTCACCCGTTCCGGCCACTCAATCTGGCTGAAATCGAGCAGTTCCTCGGCGTAATCGGTGGTCTTGAAAAACCACTGCTCCAAATCTTTTTTGATGACCGGCGTGCCGCACCGTTCGCAGTGGCGGTCTTCGCCCCACACCTGTTCGCGGGCCAGGGTGGTGTTGCAGTTGGGGCAAAAATCTACGGCCGCCATTTTCCGGTAGGCCAGCCCCAACGCCATCAGCTTCTTGAAAAACCACTGTGTCCATTTGTAATAGCCAGGGTCGGCGGAAACGGCTTCGCGTTCCCAATCAAACATCGCGCCCATGCTGCGCAGTTGGCCGCGCATCCGCTCAATGTTGGCGAATGTCCATTTGGCGGGGTGGGTGTGGTTTTTGATGGCCGCGTTTTCGGCGGGCAGGCCGAAGGCGTCAAAGCCCATGGGGAACAGCACGTTGTACCCTTTCATGCGCATGTAGCGCGCCCGCGCATCGGACGGCGTCATGGCGTACCAGTGGCCGATGTGCAGATCGCCGGAGGGGTAAGGCAGCATGGTCAGGGCATAATGTTTCGGCCGGGTGCGGTCAATCACCTGCCGATACAGCTTTGTTTCCTCCCATTGCTGCTGCCACTTCGCTTCAATTTCGTTTGGATTGTATGTACTCATCACTCACTTTTCCCTGCGTTGTCTCTGGAGGGGAGGCTTTAGCCGTTATCCCTTGCGGCTAAAGCCTCCCCTCCAGACTTTTACTTTCGCCTGTTATTCCGAGCGAAGTCTTCGGAGCGAGGAATCTTTCCCCTGTACAAACGGGAGAAATACCTCCTCGAAGACTAGCCTGCCCTGAGGCAAAGAAGGGCCGGAATGACCGTGCACCTCATCACTCCATCACCCCATCACCTGCTCATTATCATGGCGCACAAATTACCAGTTCGTAGTTTTGGCCGGATTCGATTTGGAAACGTTGTGGCGGGGTGAGCGGACGGCCGTTCAACGTCACGGCCGTGCCCCTGTCCATTTGCCCCAACTGCACCTCACGCAATCCAACGCCCGGTATGGACCGGGGTAATACCAAAACCATCACCCCATCTGGGGAAACAAACAGTTCATAGGCGCCGACGAGTACCGGTACATTCATACTGCCACCTGGGGGAATAGCCTCCGGCAAAGACAGGACGGATTTGATAGCATCTGGCGCGGGTATGGGCAGTGGGTTGGGGCATTGGTTGTAGACGGTCAATTCTGGCTGGCGGTTGCCCACAATCAATACCCCGGCGGCCATCATGCCCGCCAGAATCAGCAGACCGATGAGGATTTTGACGACAAGGGGAAGCCCGCCGCCGGTGGTGGCGGCCGTTGTTGTGACAAGCGTGGTGCGGGTCACGGCCGTGCGCCAGCCCTGCTGTGCCCCCGTTGGTAGCTTGACATAAGGCGTCACCGACACAATCTCATACTCGTGTAGTTGGTACGGTAACGAGAGCACCGCCAGTTTGTCTGCTTCCCTGGGCGGCACACCCACCAACACCTTCACGCTGCCCGGCGCCGTCGCCAGGATCATCACCTCATCGGCCGAAATACCCAGCAGTTCGGCCAGCTTTTGCTTCAAATCCGGGCGGCTCTTGATCTTGTCATTGGAGAGGACAATCTGGACTTTTTCATTCGGCCGGCAGCTTGACACTTGCGCCAATAGTTGCGTCAGCCAGGGATCGGGTCGCGCTTTAATCATCTCCGCTACCAGGCAGCCCAGTTTGTTATGCCGTTGAAAGTAGACAATCAGTTCCCGCGAGAATTCGCTTTTGGTGGCGTGGGGAAACTCCTCATAGTCCAGCCCCAGGTCAAAACAGAGCGTTTTCATCTCGTCCAGACTAAAACGCTCGCTGAGGAATTCACGCAGTTGTGCCCGATCTTCGCTGTTGAGTTGAGACATGCTTGCCTGAAGACCTGACAGGTTTCTAAAAACCTGTCAGGTCTGATTAACGGAAAACAAAAAAGCCCCATTTCGTTCAGAGACGAAAGGGGCTTCCGCGGTACCACTCTGTTTGATGGTTATAAAATCTGTGGACCTGAAGGGGCTCGAACCCTTGACCTCTACAATGCCATTGTAGCGCTCTCCCAGCTGAGCTACAGGCCCATGTGCAACGGGCTGGAATTTTACGCCAAAGCACCCTCTGATGCAATGGCAATCCAAACTCAAAACCATCCACTCAAGTACGTAACGGGTACGGCCGTCGCCGGCTACTTTAAGAAGTAGTCAGTAACCAGTGAGCAGTTAACAGTCTACTGCTTACTGTTCACTTCACTGCTTACCCCTCACTGTTTTCACCGGCGCAGCTCACAGGCGAGTTCGGGAAAAATTGTTACGCTTCCAGCCCTGGCGCAACTCTCTGAATCACTCAGTAAACTGCTCACTTCTTACTGCTCACCGCTTACTGATCACTGATTCCCTACTACTCCTGCTCACAGCTTTTCAATTTCAGTTGTTAAAAGTGGACCTGAGGAGATTCGAACTCCTGACCTCTACAGTGCGATTGTAGCGCTCTCCCAGCTGAGCTACAGGCCCAAGTTGCCGAAGCGGAAGGGATATTAGCCCAGGGGGAGCGGGTTGTCAAGATGGGATACGGCCGTTAAAATCCGTGACGCGATTTGGAAAATCGCGTTACAATGGAGGTCATATGAACAAATACACCCTTACCCTCGAATATTGCGTCCCCTGAGACTACAGCGCCCGTGCCGTCCGTGTGGCGGACGAAATCCTCACCAATTACCAGCACATTATCGAACAATTCACCTTTATCACCGGTTCCGGTGGCGCGTTTGAGTTCAAAGTGGATGGCGAAACACTCTATTCCAAAAAAACGCTCAAACGGCACGCCAACCCTGGCGAAATCCTGGAACTCTTCAAAGAATACATCGGCCCCGACGTAGAACCATACCCCCGCGATTAAGAGGGGCGAGGCAGTTGGGGAAAAAATTGTCAGGCAAGACAAGGCTGTACCCAACTGCCTCGCCCCTACCGTTTACGTTATCCAATCCCGATTATATTTGTCCCAGTCCCGGTGACGGTAGCTGCGCAGACACTCCTTACACACCTGGGCGGAATCCAGTTCGCCGCTGCTGCGCCAGCGCCAGCGCACCGTACCCAGATGAAAGCGGCAGGTTGGCTGATAACATACCGGGCAAATTTCACCTTCGGCTAACCCGTCCCCGCCGTATTGCCGTCTGGCGATGGCGTCTTTATTGCAGATGTAACACTGTTTTACGGCCATAAAGAATGAGATGAGGAGATTGGGAGATCAGGAGATTGGTCAATCTCTTAATCTCTCAATCTCCTTTGGGATAGTTATAAAACCCTTCGCCCGTTTTACGCCCCAATTTACGGGCGGCGACCATGCGCCGCAGCAGAGGCGATGGACGGTAACGGTCTTCGCCCCATTCGTTGAAGAGGCCGGTCAGTGTGCCTAAGACAGTATCCAGACCAATATAATCGCCCCATTCCAGGGGGCCAAAGGGGTAATTGGCGCCCAGCTTCATTGCCTTGTCAATGTCGGCGGCTGACGCCACCCCTTCCATCAGGGCGCTGGCGGCTTCGTTGATGAGGCAGCAAACCACCCGTGCCCGCACCAACCCCGGCCCATCGGTGACAATGACCGGCTTCTGGTGCAGATGCCGGGCAAAGGAAATGGCCTGTTGGAGTGATTCATCGCTGGTTTGCAGGCCGGCAGCCAGTTCCACCATACCTTGCTGCTGTAGAGGGGGCACCACGCCAAAACCGACCACACGCTCTGGGCGAGGTACCCAGGCGGCTGCCTGCGTGGTGCTGGTGGCTAATGCCGAGGTGAGTAGCAAGGCATCGCGGGGGATAGAAGCGGCTAATGAAACCAGTAGCTCTTCTTTGGCGGCAGCCGATTCGTTGTGCAGTTCAATGGCAATGTCGGCGTTGGCGGCGTCGGCCATGGCCCAGCCGCTTTGCACGGCCGTGTTAAAATCCTCCACCAGGTACAACACCACATCATACCCGGCTTGCGTACACAGGCGACCAATCCCTTCTACAAACGGCCGTTCTCCGGCTACTACCACTTTCATTAATCACTCCTCATATGGCAAAGTTGCCCAAGTATATCCTACTCTGTCAGTTTGAGAATCTGTACGGCCGTGTTATGCTTAGACAGCCTCCCGGAGGTTCAGAGACCCCCGGGAGGTTTGGTATCCCATGAACGAATTACAGGCTATAACCGCCCAACTGTATATGGTGGATGGATCGCCGCAAGAGGGCGCAGTGCCCGGTTTGCTGGCGCAGCAGGCTGCCACCAGACCGGCGCGTGGCCGAGAACGAGACTATTTGTTTGTGCATCTGACGTTAACCGGCAGCCTGGCAGACACAGCCAATCTCAGCCAACACCTGCTTACCCTCCTCAGCCAGAAGTATTACCAGACTGGCGGCAGCGTCACCGCTGCCTTGCGCGGTGCGATGCTGGAAGCTAACCAACAACTACTGCGTCACAATCTCACCGTTAAAGGACCGGCCTGCGAAGGGGCGATCACCTGCTCTGTGTTTCACCAGGGTGAATTGTTTACGCTGCAAGCAGGCGAAAGCACAGCCCTATTTGGACGCAATTTTGGCATTGAACGCTTGCCGCCGCAGCCGCCCGCGCAGCTAACGCCACTCGGGCGCAGCGCCAGCCTGGACATCCGCTATTACCATCATCGGGTGCAGGCGGGCGACATGCTGCTGTTGGCCGATCCACGCATCAGCCACCTGCCTACCGATGACTTTCAGGAGGTGTTGGTAGAAAGCAGCGTGGAACAAGGCATGGCGGAACTGGTAAGGATATTGGACGGCGAGTCAGCCCGTCTGCTGTTGGTGGAGTTTTGCAGTGACGCGCCACCGGAATTGCCGGATGTGACGCCACCAACGGCCGTGACGCCGACAACGGCAGCGGCTCCCCAACCACGCCGTGAGGCAGCGGTTGCGACCACGGCTGTGGCCGCTTCAACCATCGCCGAACGTAAACCCCAACCCCAACGCGCCCGTCCCATACGCCAACAACCCGTCCTGCCGGTCAAAGATAGTGGGGTAGACAGGGAAACAATGGAGCGACACGCCCGCCAGGCCGGGGCCAAGGCGGCACTGGGCGCTTCCCGCTTTACCGCCTGGCTGGCCGATTTGTTGGCCCGGTTGCGCCCGCCACAAACGACCCCGGCAGAAGAAACCGTAAGCTGGACATGGGCAGCCCTTATCGCTATTGTCATTCCCATTTTGGTGGCAGCAGTTGTTACCAGCGTTTATGTGACCCGTGAGCAGTCCAGAGAACTGGCCGAAATGAAAGTGCAAATGGCGCAAGAGTTATCGCTGGCGGATGCAGCCGGCACGGATGCGGAGGCGCGGCAGCATTATGCGGCGGTGTTGTTGTTGGCGGAACAGGTCAACACCCAATTGCGCCCCGGTGATGCGGAAGTGGGGCGGATGCAGGCGATTGCCCGGACGCAGCTAGATCAATTGGAAGGGGTGACGCGGCTAACGGCCGTGCCCCTTTATCAATACAGTGAGGGTTCTGATTTGCAGGCAGTGGCCTTAGGGGAAGGTTCCAGTGGCGGCATTTTTACGCTGGATGCCGGTAGTGGTGCTGTCTATGAACACGAAACCGACCAGAGCTACTTGAATTTGACAACCTCAACGCCACAACGCATTTTGTTTAGTACCCAGACCATTGGCAGCCACGTGGTGGGGCAGATGGTGGACATTTTTTGGCGGCCTCAGGGTTTTGCCGTGCAGCGAGAGGGGTTAGCGGTGTTGGATGCGGCGGGGGCGCTGCTGGCATACCAGCCTGGTTTGGCCAGCGCCAATGCTGTCCCTCTTGATCTGTCGGTGGATTGGGTAAACCCGGTAGCTGTGACAACGTTTGGCGAACGGCTTTACATTTTGGATGCGGGCGTGGCGCAGATTTGGCGTTATTTTCCTGATGGCGAGAATTTTGTCGCCAATCTGGATGGGCGTACGGTTGCTCTAAATGAAGATGCAGACCTGGCAAATGCGGTGGATTTTGATATTTACAGTGAAGATGGCAGTCTGGTGATTGTGTATAACGACGGCCGTATTCGCTATTATGATACGCGCAACGGCCGTGTGGAGTGGGACGAGACTATCCTGCTGGCAAATGGGCTGGTGACGCCTTTGCTAAACCCCACGTCAGTGGAGATTATGGGGCGGGGCTTAAACGCTACGATTTACATAGCCGATGCGGGCAACGGCCGTATTGTGCAGGTTAGCCGCCCCACCGGGCAGGTGTTAGCCCAATACCGCGCCACCGGCGACCATGGCGCCGAATTGTTCACCGGCATGACCGACTTTGCCATTGCCGAACTGCCATTGCGGGTATTTGTGACCAAAGGGGACACCCTTTACAGCGCCACGCTGCGGTAAAGAGGCAAAAAAAATGAGATGCCCCGTGAGCGGGCGCTCACAGAACATCTCTCGGGGGGGAGCCAATTGCTAGTCTAGCAAACTTTTGAAATTGTGCAAATTTTTCATAAAAAAGAATTGGCCCAATCTTGCCAACTGACAAAATTGGGCCGCTACCTGGAGAAGGAACAACATGTCAGACGCCAAAAAAGATGAAATTTGTGAAAAGCTGAACCAGACACGGGCAACCTTACTCGATTATTTGCAGGGGCTAGAGGCAGAACGGTGGGATACGGCCGTGCAGTCCGAAGATGCGCAGTGGACGGTAGCCGACATTGTGCGCCATCTGGTCAGTGCGGAAAAGGGGATGATTGGCCTCATTGAGCAGTTCCAACAAGGCAATGATCCGCTGCCCGCAGACTTTGACCTGGCGCGGTATAACCAGCGCAGCGTGCAAAAGAGCCAGGAGCTAACCCCCGCCGATTTGCTGGCAGCATTGGAAAGTAATCACACCCGCCTGTTACAGGTGATTGATGGATTATCCGCCGAAGACTGGCAAAAGAAAGGGCGTCACGGCTCCATGCGCATCCTGACCATTGAAGAAGTGTGCCACGTCATCGCCGGCCACGATATGACACACCTGGCGGACATTCAAAAAGCGATGAGTGGCTGAGAGTAGCGAGAATTAACAAAGCGGCTTCGGCAGTTGGGGTGTGAATATGTGCGTCCTGGGGCAGGATCGCATCAAATTTGGTGGAATCCAACACTTGATCGGTATACCACAATCCCAGATTGGGGCAGCAAAGACATAAAGCCAGGAACTTTGCGGCAAATCCTTCGTGATCTGGGCATTAGCCGACAGGAATTTGGCCCTATAAAGTAGAGTTACTCTTTGTATTCATAAAAGCCATGACCGGTTTTGCGGCCCAGCCGGCCGCTTTCCACCATGCGCTGCTGGATAGGATGGGGGCGGTATTTGGGATCATGGAAGGTGACTTCGTAGACGGATTGGGTGACGGCGAAATTCACGTCGCAGCCAATCAGGTCAATGAGTTCAAATGGCCCCATCCGGAAGCCCAATGACTTGAGCAGTTTGTCAATGGTGGTATGGTCGGCGGCGTTTTCGCCTAATAATCGGAACGCTTCGCCGTAAAACGGCCGTGCCACCCGATTGACAATAAAAGCAGGCGTGTCTTTGCAGAGGACGGCCGTTTTCCCCAACCGCGCCACATACGCCAAAGCCGCCGCCAAAGTGGTCTCGCTGGTAAAATCTCCCCGTATCACCTCCACCAGCTTCATCACCTGCGCCGGGTTGAAAAAATGTAGCCCCAAAAACCGATCTTGACGCTGCGTGGCGGACGCCAATACGTTAATACTCAAACTGGATGTATTGCTGGCAAAAATGGTGTGGGCCGGCGCCAGGCTTTCCAATTCGTCAAAAATCTGTCGTTTCAGGTCAATGGTTTCTGGCGCCGCTTCAATTACCAGGTCAACCGGCGCTGCTTCCGCCAGAGAAGTGGTCAGTGTCAAAGCCACTTTAGCCGTTTTGGCCGCCTCGGCTGCTATTTTCCCTCGCGCCACGCCCTGGTCAATGGATACCTGAATGCCCGTTAAAGCCTTGTGCAGCACATCCTCACTGATGTCATACAATACCACCTGATACCCGGCCAACGCCGACACCTGGGCAATGCCCGCCCCCATCGTACCCGCGCCAATTACAGCAATTTTGTCCACAACTATTCTCCCTTAAATTGCGCTTTGCGTTTTTCTAGGAAGGCGGTGACGCCTTCGGTAAAGTCGTGGCTGCGGGCTGCCAGTTCTTGCATGTGCGCTTCGTATTCCAGCGCCTCGTCCAGGCTCATATCCCAGGCGCGGTTCATGGCCCGTTTGGCCAGGCCGTAGGCCAGTGTTGGCCCGGTAGCCATCGGTTTGGCCCAGGCCATCACATTTTCCATGAGTTGCTCATGGGGAATGACCCGGTTGACAATGCCCCACTCCAGTGCCTTGTCGGCCGGAATGCGGTCGGCGGTAACGGCCATCTCGTAGGCGCGCGCCTGACCCACAATGCGGGGCAGCAGCCAGTTGGTGCCGCTGTCTGGTACTAACCCAATGCGGCTGAAGGCAAGCATAAAACTGGCCTTGTCACTGGCCAGACGAATGTCCGTGGCCAGCGCAATGCCCACGCCGGCCCCGGCGGCTACCCCATTGATGGCGCCGATGATTGGTTTTTCCGTTGCCACCATTTGTTTAATCAGGCGGTGGTAGCCATGCCGCAGGTGTTCGCCAATAGAGAAGTTGCCTTCCCGCGCCTGCACGTCGGATAAATCCTGACCGGAAGAAAAGGCACGGCCGTTGCCCGTCAGCACCACGCAGCGCACGCCTTTATCCCGCATACATTGCTTAAAAGCATCGGCGGTCTCTTGAATCATCCGGTCGTTAAAAGCATTTAGCTTGTCCGGGCGATTCAGCGTAATGGTGGCAATGCCATCCTGTGCCTCAAAAAGAATTGTCTCGTAACCCATGCAGCCTCCTGATTAGAATTATGAATTATGAATTATGAATGTAAGCGTTCAGACTTGACAAGTTTTTTACCAGAGGCAGTTGCCGCAATTCAGGTGTAAAAACTTGTCAAGTCTCCAGAGGAACTGAACGGTTACCTTTTCACTGGGAATGGGGGCATTATAAGCTGCCGCCGTTTGATTGCCAATCTCCAATCTCCCAATCCAGCAATTCGAAATATGACAGAACCGGGCGATTAAAATCGCGGCTACAAGCAGCAAAGCTCACCTTCGTGGGCTGTATGCCAGTCGGCGAAGGCCAACTTTGCCTCTTGCTGGTGCAGATTTATCTGCCGCCGCAAGCCAAATTTCGAATTGCTGTTTCCAATCAGGTTTCATTGCGAAACTTTTGCTGCCTATACAGTGTTTCATCTTGAAACTTTTTTGCGGCCGTACTTGCCGCTTTTATAAATTTTCGTATTCTGTAGTCTGGAAGAGTTTGTAGAAGAAAATCGGGATGCCTACTGAATGAAACCGATACCCATACAGTTGAGCCGTTTTCCTCATCAATTTCAGGTGTTGGCATCCTCCATCCAACCATTACAACGTGATCTGTACATATGAACGGTTTTGTTCATTTTTGTTTGGTAGCCCGTTTTGGCTGTCAGATTGGTTATGGGTAAAGGTTTTTTGTCTCGACGGCAAAGGAGGTGATTGGTTACTCTTGTCCATTCGATAAAGTTTCCCATATTAGTTGACAAAAAAGTGCATGGTGTGGCGCGGTCTAGAATGGAGCGCACAGCGCTGGCTATTCTGGCCAGTAGACGCAGTCACGAATTAAAGAATAGGAGCTAGAAGCTCAAAAACAGGAGAGGAAAAATGACAAGTCCATTTATGGGTGAATTGTTGGGAACCATGTTTCTCATTATTTTGGGTGATGGTGTGGTCGCCAATGTGTTATTGGGTAAATCCAAAGGTAATAACTCTGGCTGGATTGTGATAACCACAGGCTGGGCTTTTGCCGTGATGGTGGGTGTTTTTGTATCCCAGGCATTTGGCAGCGGCCCGGCGCATATTAACCCGGCTGTGACAATTGGTTTTGCGGTAGCCGGTAGTTTCCCCTGGGCAGATGTACCCTTATACATTGTGGCGCAGCTCATTGGCGCGTTTTTAGGCGCGGTTATCGTCTTCCTGACTTACTTCAAGCATTGGGAAGAGACGCCAGACCCCGGTCTGAAACTGGCTGTGTACTCCACCGGCCCGGCGGTGCGCAACGTGGTTTGGAACAATGTCACGGAAATCATTGGCACCATGGTGCTGGTGTTGGGCGTGGCGGCTATTTTTGCCTCCGGTGGTGGAACGGGTGGCAGCCCGGCGTCTGGGCTTGGCCCGTTTCTGGTGGCTGGCCTGGTGTGGGGCATTGGTCTTTCCCTCGGCGGCCCCACAGGGTATGCCATTAACCCGGCGCGCGATCTTGGCCCACGTATTGCCCATTTTATCCTGCCGATTCCCGGCAAAGGGGACTCCGATTGGGGCTACGGCTGGATTCCCGTAGTTGGGCCGATTGTGGGTGGTATTTTAGCCGGTCTTTTCATTATGTTAAGTGGTGTTTGATCGAATTCTGGCCGCTGGCGGCAAAACGCCGCCAGTGGCCAAACTGATGAGGAGCAAAACAGATGAAAAAGTTGATTAATGCCGTAGAAAATGTGGTCCGCGAGCAGTTGCAGGGCATGGCCGTGGCTCATCCCGACCTGGTGAAGGTTCAGATTGACCCCCATTATGTGGTGCGGGCCGATGCGCCGGTGAAAGGGAAAGTGGCCCTGGTTTCCGGCGGTGGCAGCGGGCATGAACCGATGCACGGCGGTTTTGTGGGCATGGGCATGTTGGATGGCGCCTGTCCGGGTGAAGTCTTTACATCGCCAACACCGGATCAAATGTATGAGTGCGCCAAAGCAGTGAATGGCGGCGCCGGTGTTTTGTTCATCGTCAAAAATTATACAGGTGATGTGCTGAACTTTGAAACGGCTGCTGAACTGGCTCATGCCGATGGGATTAAGGTGCAGAGCATCTTGATTGATGATGATGTGGCTGTGAAAGACAGCCTGTATACGGCCGGCCGTCGCGGCGTGGGTACCACCGTTCTGGCGGAAAAGATCGTCGGGGCAGCCGCAGAGGCAGGTTACAATTTGACGCAGTGCGCCGATTTGTGCCGCAAGGTGAACAGCTACGGCCGTTCCATGGGCATGGCGCTTACCTCCTGCACCGTCCCCGCCGCCGGGAAACCCACCTTTGAATTAGGCGACAACGAAATGGAAATCGGCATCGGCATTCATGGTGAACCCGGTCAGCGGCGCATGGAGATGAAAACGGCCGACGAAATCACCGAAATGATGGCCCTGGAAATCATCACCGACAAAGCTTATACCCGTACCGTCCGTGAATGGGACAATGACCAGGGCGCGTGGGTAGATGTGGAATTGGTGGATGAACCGTTAAAGGCTGGCGACCAGGTGATTGCTTTTGTCAACAGCATGGGCGGCACCCCCGTTTCGGAATTATATGCCGTTTACCGTAAACTGGCTGAAGTGTGCCAGAGTCATGGTATTACCATTGCCCGCAACCTGATCGGCCCGTACATCACCTCGTTGGAAATGCAGGGCTGCTCCATTACCCTGCTGAAAGCGGATGAGGAGATTTTGCGCTTTTGGGATGCGCCGGTGAAAACGCCGGGATTGCGTTGGGGTGTTTGATCGGTGAACAGTAGGCGGCGACGCAAATTGCTCACTGCTCACTTTTGGAAAAAACATGTCAGTAACCAGAGACCAAATTGTGACGTGGCTGGAGAAAACGGCCGTCGTCCTCGACGCAAATAAGCAGTACCTCACCGACCTGGACGCTGCCATTGGTGACGCCGATCATGGCATCAACATGGCGCGCGGGTTTACCAAGGTGATGGAAAAATTGCCCACTGTGGCTGACAAAGACATTGGCAATATCCTCAAAACGGTGGGCATGACCCTCATTTCCAGCGTGGGTGGGGCCAGCGGGCCGTTGTATGGCACGTTTTACATGCGGGCGGGCACGGCCGTTGCCGCCAAAGAAGAACTGAGCAATGAAGACCTGGCTGCCATGTTGCAGTCTGGTGTAGACGGTGTGGTGCAGCGCGGTCGCGCCGAATTAGAAGACAAAACCATGATTGATGCCTGGTTCCCGGCCATGGCGGCGCTGAAAACGGCCGTAGACAACGGCGACTCCATCACCAACGCCCTGCAAAAAACCGTCGCTGCCGCCGAACAAGGCATGAAAGCGACCATCCCACTCAAAGCGCGCAAAGGCCGCGCCAGTTACCTGGGCGACCGCAGCATCGGTCACCAGGACCCCGGCGCGACCTCCACCCACTTAATTCTCAATGCGTTATTAGAAACAATGCAAGAGGGGAATTGAGTAATGAAGTAATCTGGTAATTAAGTAATCAGGTAATTGGGTAATTACCCAGTTACTCAATTATCCAATTACCCAGTTACCCAATTACCAAAAATAGGAGTTAGAGAAATGACCAAGTATGTGGCTGCAATTGATCAAGGTACCACCAGTACCCGCTGCATGATTTTTAACCATTCCGGTGAACCGGTTGGCGCGCACCAACTGGAACACGAGCAAATTTATCCCAAACCCGGCTGGGTAGAACACGATCCCATGGAAATCTGGGCGCGCACCCAGGATGTGGTCAAAGGCGCCATGAAAGCGGCGGGCGTTTCCGCCTCTGACCTGGCGGCCGTGGGCATCACCAACCAGCGCGAAACCACCGTTGTCTGGGACAAAACCACCGGCAAACCGTTGTATAACGCCATTGTCTGGCAAGATACCCGCACTGACAAAATCTGCAAAGAACTGGAAGGCAGCGTGGGCCAGAACCGCTTCCGCGATAAGGTGGGTCTGCCCCTGGCAACCTACTTTTCCGGCCCCAAAGTGAAATGGATGCTGGACAACGTGCCCGAAGTGCGCGCCGCCGCCGACAAGGGTAATGCCCTCTTTGGTAACATTGACACCTGGGTCATCTGGAACCTGACCGGCGGCACCCAGGGTGGCGTGCATGTAACCGACGTCACCAATGCCAGCCGCACCATGTTGATGAACCTGGACGGCTTGCGCTGGTCAGAATCCATCACCAATACCATGGGGATTCCCCAATCTATGCTGCCGGAGATACGGCCGTCATCCCAAGTTTATGGCTACACCACCGAAGATGGCCCCTTTGGCGGCAAAATCCCGGTTGCCGGCGACCTGGGCGACCAGCAAGCTGCCACCGTGGGGCAAGCCTGCTTCAGCCCCGGCGAAGCCAAAAACACCTATGGCACCGGCTGTTTCATGATCCTTAACACCGGCACCAAAATTGTGCCCAGCAAGAGTGGCCTGCTGACCACCCTCTGCTACCAGTTTGGCGACGAACCGGCGGTCTATGCCCTGGAAGGCTCCATCGCCATTACCGGCGCATTGGTACAATGGCTGCGCGACAATCTGGACTTCTTCGACTTCTCGCCGCACATTGAAGATTACGCCAAATCGGTGGAAGACAATGGTGGTGTCTACTTTGTGCCCGCTTTCTCTGGCCTCTTTGCCCCCTATTGGCGCTCTGATGCGCGTGGCGTGATCGCCGGATTGACACGTTATGTCAAAAAAGGGCACATTGCCCGCGCCGCTCTGGAAGCGACCGCTTACCAGACCCGCGAAGTGCTGGATGCTATGAACGCCGACTCTGGCGTAGACTTGAAAGCATTGAAAGTGGATGGCGGCATGGTTTACAACGATCTGCTGATGCAGTTCCAGGCCGACGTATTGGGTGTGCCGGTAGTACGGCCGAAGGTTGCCGAGACCACCGCATTGGGTGCGGCCTACGCCGCCGGTTATGCCGTTGGCTTCTGGCAAGGCACCGACGAAATGCGTCAAAACTGGGGTATGGACCACACCTGGGAACCAACGCCCGGCACAAACGCCAGCACCGAACTGTTTGCCCAATGGAAGAAAGCGGTCACCCGTACCTTTGACTGGGTGGAGTAGAAGATGTAATTGAGTAATTGGGTAATTGTGCAACTACCCAATTACCCAATTACTCGATTACCCATTACCATTCCGGTATGCAGCCAAATAACTACCCAGTCCGGCGCGATATTCTAAAACAGTTCTGGTATGCGTTTATGAAAACGGGCCGGGTCGAGCCAATTGACGGCTATGAACCGGACCCACATGTTGTGCGTTCCTGGCAGCGTTGTGCGCTACGCACTGACCCACGCCAGTCGCCACGCGCCGTGACGTTACAAGAAGCGGCGCTGCAAACGACGCTCAAGACCCATGCTGATCTGTTGATGCAGTCACGGCCGTTTCTGGAAGATATCTACGACTTTTTTGAAGGCTCCTATTGCGCCATTGTGTTTACCGACGGCGCCGGCTGCATTTTGGATATTGAAGGGGATAGTTCTATCGTGGCCCAGTCACAGATTCCCACCACCACGCGCGGCCGCATGGCCGATTCCCACTGGCTGCCTGCCGGGCCGGTCGCCTTTGGCCTGCACCAGGGGGCGATCTGGTCGGAGAATTGTGTGGGTACCAACGGGTTTGGCATGGCGCTGGTTACGGCCGTGCCGGTGCAGGTGGTGGGCGCGGAACATTTCTATGCCATTTTTCACGAACTGGCGACCACCGCCGCACCGATCCATGATGGCAACGGCCGTATCGTTGGCCTGATTGGTATTGTGGAACTGGCTACGTCCCATTCCCGCCACAGTCTGTCTTTGGTCATGGCGGCGGCGCGCGCCATCAGCAACCTGTTGCAGGCCAACATGTATTTGCAAGAGGCCAACCACCGGTTGGCCGAAGTGAATGCCATTCTGGGGTCTATTCAAGAAGGGGTGCTGGCCTGGGATGCGGCCGGCAAAATCAACCATGTCAATGCCCATGCCGGGAAACTGCTGCACATCAATCCGCAAACGGCCGTCGGCCTGCCCCTCTCCACCGTGCTAACGCTGCCGCCCCCCTTAGACCAGGCCGTCATGGAGGCGGCCGAGGTGAGTGATGTGGAAGTGACCTTTGATGTGCCCCATCTGGGTATGGTGCAGGCATTAGTCAGTTTGCGTATTCTGGCCAACGGCCGTGCCGCCCCCGACGGTTACATTCTGATGGTGCGCCCCATGGAGCAGGTGCGCCGTCTGGTTCATCAGCAGGTGGGCGCCAAAGCCACCTTGAAGTTAGACGATATTCCGGCGCAGACGGCCAACATGCGCGCCGTCATTCGCCAGGCGCGTACTGCTGCTCGTGGCCGCGCCCCGATCTTGCTGAGTGGCGAAAGCGGCGTGGGCAAAAATCATCTGGCGCGGGCCATTCATAATGATAGCCAGCGCGCCGATAAACCGTTCATGGGTATCAACTGTAAGGCGATCCCCCATGAATTGATCATCAGTGAATTATTGGGCAGCGAGGCGGACGGCCGTCCCAGCAAATTTGAGTTGACCGATGGCGGCTCGCTCATGCTCAACCAGATTGAGGCGCTCTCCTACGAGATGCAGTTTGCCCTGCTGCACGTCATCGAGACCGGCCACGTGATGCGCCTGGGCAGCAGCCGCTTCATCCCTGTTGATGTGCGCATCATCGCCACGACCGGCGCCAATTTAGAACGGCTGGTAGCGGAAGGGGATTTTCTGCCCAATCTCTATTACCGGTTTGGCGTCTTCAACATTGCCGTGCCTCCCCTGCGCGAACGACCCGATGAGATACCGGCGCTGGCCTCTCGCTTTTTGACTCGTTTTACCCGCGCCAACGGCGGCGTGGCTAAAATTGACGACGAGGCTATGGAAGTGATTTGCCGTTACCCCTGGCCGGGTAATGTGCGCGAACTGGAAAGCACGCTGGAACGCGCCTTGCATCACAGCGAAAATGGCGTGATTGGCGTGGCCGATTTGTCGGTCACCATTCGCAAAGGGCGCATTGTCATCGCGACTTCTCCCCATGCCCAACCCATCCTCTCGGTGGAAGAGGCGGAACGGGAAGCAATTTTGCAGGCCGGTTGGGTTTGCCAGGGACGGGTGACGGAGATGTCGCAGCATTTAGGCATCGGCCGTACCACTCTCTGGCGCAAAATGAAGCAGCTCAACCTGACGCCGGATTATTTTAAGCAATTGCGTAATTGAAAAGACCCTAAGGGTTTCAAAAATCCTTAGGGTCTGACGGTCATCATGCGAACGATGGAAACGGAAGTATTGGTTATTGGCGGCGGCGCGACCGGGACGGGCGTCATTGCCGACCTGGCGCTGCGCGGCTTTCGCTGTGCCCTGGTGGAGAAGCGCGATCTGGCGCATGGCACCACCGGGCGGTATCATGGCCTGCTGCACAGCGGTGGGCGTTACGCCGTCAAAGACCCCAAAGCGGCGACTGAATGTATTGAGGAAAACGTCATCCTACGCCGGATTATGCCCCATTGCATTGAGGATACCGGTGGCTTTTTTGTGGTCACGCCCTGGGATGATGACGCCTTTGGCGACCGTTTTATGCAGGGCTGCCGGGACACGGCCGTGCCCTGCGAAGAAATCTCCATTGCCCAAATGTTACGCGAAGAGCCACACCTGAATCCGGAAATTAGCCGCTGTTTCCGTGTGCCCGATGGCTCGGCCGATTCATTTCTGGCGACGCAGTCGGTAGCGGCACTGGCGCAGGCGCATGGGGCGCAAATTTTGCACTACTACGAGGTGAAGCATCTCATCCGCCAGGGCGACCGGGTGGTGGGGGCGCTGTGTTATGACTTGGTGAAAGATGAGGAAGTGGCGATTCAGGCTGACCTGGTGGTGAATGCGGCCGGGGCCTGGGCGGGCAAAATTGCGCATACGGCCGAGGTGGAAGTGAACGTGCGCGCCGGCAAAGGAACGATGATCGCCGCCAGCTACCGCATTGTGAATACGGTGGTGAACCGCTGCAAGATGCCGGCCGATGGTGACATTATTGTGCCTGTGCATACCGTCTCCATCATTGGCACGACGGATGAAGCTGTGCCCGACCCGGAACATTTTGCCATTGAGCCATGGGAAGTGCAGTTGATGATGCAAGAGGCGGCCAAGATTGTGCCCGGCTGGCGCGATTTACGGATGCTGCGTTGTTGGGGCGGGGTACGGCCGTTGTACCAGGAGACAAAAGTGGCTGATACCCGTGACGTGACCCGCGCCTACACGCTACTGGATCACGAAACCCGTGATGGCGTGGCCGGTTTTATCACCATTACCGGCGGCAAATGGACGACGTACCGGCAAATGGCCCAGGTGACGGTGGACCGGGTGTGTGAAAAGTTGGGCACGGTACGGCCGTGTACCACCCATGAAACCGTTGTGCCCAATCCCTTTGAACAAGGGCACGGCCGTAAGCATCACAACCTCGGCCAACGACTGGCCGACGTGGAAGAAAAAGAGGCGTTCGGCCAGCTGATTTGTGAATGTGAACTGGCCACCCGCGCCCACGTGGAACACGCCATCATTCAGGGCGAGGCCAAAACCATTGACGATGTGCGCCGCGATGTGCGCGTGGGCATGGGGCCATGCCAGGGTGGGTTCTGCACCTACCGCGTGGCCGCCATCTGGCACGAATTGAAAAAACCGCCCATTGAAGAGACCAACGTGACCCTGCGTGACTTTTTGCAGGAGCGGTGGAAAGGGCTGATGCCCATTCTCTGGGGGCCGCAGTTGAAACAAGAACGGCTCGACGAATTGATTTACCTGAGCGTTTTGAACGCCGACCATCTGCCCGGTCCCCGCGCTTCGCGGCTGGGGCCGGCGATGTACGAACCGGGCACGGCCTGGGAAAGCGAGCATGCGCATGTGTAGCGAGATGCGTGATCTGTTTTCACGCATCTCGCATCACTATGAATAGTATGGCAAACGATGTATTAGTGATTGGCGCTGGGTTAGCCGGATTGACCACCGCGTGGCAGGCATCACGGCACGGCAAAGGCGTGCGGGTGATTGCCAAAGGGTGGGGGGCGACGCATTGGCACGCGGGTTGTGTGGATGTGCTGGGTTATTGGCCGGTAGACAGTGAAACCCCGGCGACCAACCCTGCCGCCACGCTGCCTGACTTGCTCGCCGCCAATCCGCAGCATCCGTATGCCCTGGTGGGTCTGGCGCGGTTGGCAGCGGCGTTGGGCGGCTTGCAGCATTTGTGCAGTGATGCCGGTTATCCGCTGGTTGGGTCACTGGATAAAAATTGGCGGCTGCCAACGGCCGTCGGCGCGGCCCGCCCTACCTGTCTGGCTCCGGCCACGATGATCGCCGGGGATTTGGACGACGACACCCCGATGCTGCTGGTGGGCTTCAAACAACTGCCGGACTTTTATGCCCATCTGGCTGCGGACAATCTGGTGCAGCAAGGTATCCCGGCGCGGCATGTGGTGCTGGATTTACCGGCGTTGGCAGGGCGGAATTTTACCACGGCCGTGAATCTGGCCCGTTTCATGCAGCAGTCCGATTTCCGGGCGGCGGTGGCGCAGGCGGTGAAACCGCACCTGGGTAAGGCGGCGCGGGTTGGGTTCCCGGCGGTGTTAGGGCTGGAAGAGGCTACGGCCGTACACCAGGATTTACAGGTGCAATTGGGCCGCCCTGTTTTTGAGATTCCCGGTTTGCCGCCGTCGGTGGCCGGGATGCGACTGCACCGTATCCTGAAAGCGGCCATCGAGAAGAATGGTGGGCAGGTACATGAGGGCATGGAGGCGATTGGTTTTGCGGCCGATGGGGGGCGGGTGACGGCCGTACACACCGAAACCTCCGGGCGACCGCGCCAGCACCGGTATGAGCAGATTGTCCTGGCCACCGGCGGCATTTTGGGCGGTGGCATTGTCACCAACCACGCCGGTGAGGTGTGCGAAGTGGTCTTTAACCTGCCGCTGCGCCACCCGGAAAACCGGTTGGAATGGTTCCGCCGCGACTTTTTGGATAAACAAGGGCATCCCATTTACCGCTCCGGCGTGAGCGTGAACGAGAATTTTCAGCCAATGGACGGCCGTGTCCTTTACCAAAATCTCTACGCCGCCGGTAGCACCCTGGCCGGCTTTGAAGCTATCCGCGAACGTTCCTTTGACGGCGTGGCGTTGGCAACAGGGTATGCGGTAGGAAATCTGGTCAGTAATTGAGGAAATTTACCGCGGGTTTTACAGATGTAACGGATTTTGACGGATAACAAATCGAAGAAATCCGTTTTCATCCGCCCAATCCGTGCCATCCGTGGCTAATTCAAGCAATGGCGAATAACATTTGGCAAGCGCAACTAAATATCGAGGCCCATACCCTCAAACCGGTGGAGTTGACGCTGGATCACTGTATCAAGTGCAACATTTGTGTGACGGCGTGTCCGGTCACAGCCGTGACTGACCTCTTCCCTGGTCCCAAATATGTTGGCCCGCAGGCGGGCCGCTTCCGCCATCAGGGGCAGCCCAGCCCCGACCATTCGGTGGATTATTGTAATGGCTGCCGGGTGTGCAACATGGTTTGTCCGACAGGGGTGAAAATTGCCGAGATTAACGGCCGTGCTCGCGCCCACATCGTGCAATCCGGCCAGGTACCGCTGCGCCGCAAACTACGCAATAACCTGATTGCCCGGCCAGAGTTGATGGGCAAATTTGGGCAGCCGCTGGCGCCCATTGCCAATGGGCTGCTGCACAGCGGCTTTGGCCGTTTTTTTGCCAAACTGCTGCTGGATATTGCCCCCAACGCTCCCCTGCCCCGTTTCTCCGGTGAACGCTTTAGCCGCTGGGCGCACAAACGCCGTGACGCCGTGCGTAGTGACCGCAAAGTTGTCTATTTTCACGGCTGCTCAACCGAGTATTTTGAAGCGCGGGTGGGCAAAGCGGCCGTGCAGGTGTTGGAAGCCAACGGCTTTGAAGTGATCGTGCCGTCGCAAAATTGCTGCGGGCTGCCGCTGCTCTCCAACGGGGAATTTGCCGCCGCGCAAGCTTACCACGAGAGCAACATTCGCCATATGGTGGATTATGTCAAGCAAGGCTATGTCATTGTGGGCACGTCCACCAGTTGCACGCTAACGCTAAAAGAAGAAGCGCCGGAAATGTTGGCCTATCACACACCCGACGCCCGCCTGCTGACGGCCAACACCTTTGACATTCACGAATTTCTGGTGCATCTGCTGGACGCGGGCGAATTGAAGACGGATGGCCTCAGACCAATGCCGTTGACGCTGGCCTACCACCCACCCTGCCAATACCGCGCCCACCGCCTGGGCCGGCCCAGCACGGAGATCATGGCGCTGATTCCCGAACTCACCATCATCGAAAGTCAGGCCGCCTGCTGCGGCGTGGGCGGCACCTATGGCTACAAAGCCGAAAAGTATGACATTACGATGGCGGTGGGAAAACCCCTGTTTGATTTTGTACAGCAAGTCCACGGCCCGATTGCCGTGTGCGACAGCGAAACCTGCCGCTGGAACATCGCCGCCGCTACCGGCGTGCCGTTGGTGCATCCAATAGAATTATTAGCCGCTGCCTACGGATATGAACCGGAAGGGCCGCTGGCGGAGGTTATGACGTAATTGGGTAATTGAGTGATTGAGTAATTACCCAATTACCCGATTACCCGATTACCCGGTTACCCGGTTACACTATGGTCAGCATTGTCATTGTTTCACACAGCAAACAACTAGCCGCCGGGGTTGTGGAACTGGCCGGCCAGATGGTGCAGGGGCAGGTGGCGCTGGCGGCTGCCGGTGGTTCAGATAACCCGGACAACCCCATTGGCACCGACGCCATGCAAATTCTGGCGGCCATTGATTCGGTGTACAGCGAAGATGGGGTAGTGGTGCTGATGGATCTGGGCAGCGCCATCCTCAGCACGGAGATGGCGGTGGAATTTTTACCGGTGGAGCAGCGGGCGAATGTGCATTTGTGCGCCGCGCCGCTGGTGGAGGGGGCAATTGCGGCCGTGGTGCAGGCAGCGGCGGGCGGCCCGGTCACGGCCGTGATCCGCGAAGCGATGACGGCGCTGTTGCCCAAGCACAGCCAACTCGGTATGGTGGATGAAGACCAGTCACCTATCACTGGTCACTCGCCACTGATCACCGGCCAATCCCTGCGTGTTGATCTGCCGATTCGGAACAAGCTGGGGCTACATGCCCGGCCGGCGGCGCGCTTTGTGAGTACGGCCGTACAGTTCCAATCAGAGATCACCGTGCAAAAGGGGACGCTGACGGCTAGCGCCAAGAGCATGAATCAGGTGGCAACCCTGGGGGCGCGCCAGGGGGAAACGGTGACGGTCACGGCCGTTGGCCCCGACGCCGCTGCCGCTATCACTGCCCTGCAAGCGTTGGCTGCGGATAATTTTGGCGATAAGGATGAAGATGTGGCGGCGGCAACGGCCGTGACGCCCGCGTCCGGTGGGTTGGGGGGCATTGCCGCTTCGCCGGGTATTGCCATTGGCCCCGCTTTCCATTACCGGTTAGCGCCGCCACCGGTAACAGCCTATCAGATAGAGGATGTGGCCGCAGAATGGCGATGGTTGGACACGGCCGTTGCTGCTGCGCTGCTGGAAATTCAAGAATTATATGCCGCCGCCCGGCAGCAAATGGGAGTGTCAGAGGCGGATATTTTCCAGGCGCACCAATTGATGCTGCAAGACCCGGCTCTGCACCAGGACGTGCGGCAGCGGATCACTCGCCAGCATATAAATGCGGCGGCGGCCTGGCAGCAGGCCATTGACGCCGTTGCCGCTGCCTACGAAGCGATCCCGGACGCGGTGATGCGCGCCCGCGCCGCCGACATGCGTGATGTGGGCCAGCGGGTGCTGCGCCACCTGACCGGCGTGGCCCGGCCATCCCTGACCTTCCCAGAACCGGTCGTTTTGCTGGCGGCCGAATTGACGCCGTCGGATACGGCACAGCTTGATCCGGCGCAGGTATTGGGCATTGTCACCGCGCGCGGTGGGGCGACCTCGCACAGCGCCATTTTGGCGCGGGGGCTGGGCATTCCGGCGGTGGTGGGTGCGGGTGACTGGGTGGTGCAGGTGAAAGAGGGGCAGATGGTGGCATTGGACGGCCGTACCGGGCAACTGTGGCTGAAACCGAACAAATCTACATTGGCCGGTTTGCAGCGGCAGCGGGATACCTGGCTGCAAGAGCGGCAGGCGGTGCGGGCGGCGGCCCAAGAACCGGCGCAAACGGCCGACGGCCGTCGCCTGGAGATCGGGGCCAATATCGGCGCGCCTCAGGAGACGGCCGTCGCCGTGCAATTTGGCGCGGAAGGGGTGGGGCTGTTCCGCACCGAATTCCTCTTTTTAGACCGGAAAGCGGCGCCGGATGAGGAGGAGCAGGTGGCCGCGTATGTAGCCGCGGCGACGGGATTGGCGGGACGGCCGTTGATCATTCGCACGTTGGATGTGGGCGGCGACAAACCATTGCCCTACCTGGATTTGGGGCGCGAGGAGAACCCGTTTTTGGGCTGGCGTGGCATTCGTTTTTGCCTGGAGACGCCGCACATTTTCCGGCCCCAGCTACGCGCCATTTTGCGCGCCAGCCATGGGCATAACATCAAGCTCATGTTCCCCATGGTCAGCACCCTGACCGAAGTGCGCGCCGCCAAAACAATCCTGGCCGAGGTGCAGGCAGAGTTGCAGCAGGCCCATATCCCCTATGCCGCCGATATGGAAGTGGGCATTATGATTGAAGTGCCGGCAGCGGTGGCGATTGCCGATCAGTTGGCGCGGGAAGTGGACTTTTTCAGCATTGGCACCAACGATCTGACGCAATATGTGATGGCCGCCGACCGGGGTAACGCCAGAGTAGCGGCGCTGGCGAATGCGCTGCATCCGGCGGTGCTGCGGCTGGTGAAACAAACGGTGCAGGCGGGGCATGCCGCCGGTATCTGGGTGGGGATGTGTGGGGAACTGGCGGGTAATGCGTTGGCCGCGCCGCTGCTGGTGGGGTTGGGGCTGGATGAATTGAGTATGGCCGCGCCCGCTATTGCGGCGGTGAAAACGGCCGTGCGCGGCGTCACCGTAGCTGAAGCAGAAGAGTTAGCGGGGCGGGTATTGGAATTGGACTCGGGTACGGCCGTGATGGAACTGTTGGGGGGAAAGGGGTAATTAGGTAATCAGGTAATTGAGCCAATTACTCAATTACCTGATTACTTCCTCTACGAGAAGAAGAAGCCATCATCCTCATCATCTTCTTCATCACCATCGTCGGCGACTTCTTCCACAAATTCGGCCAGGGGGAGGGAGACCCAGATGTGCAGCAATTCGCCTTCATCCACCTGGGAGAGACGCAAGGAGACCACATCTACACGCTGGCGCAGCCGTAGTTCATCGGGGAAGTCGAGTTTGACCTTACGGCCGTCTTTCCAGGCATTTTTGCACCGCTGCATAATATCTTCGCCGTTGCCGGTACGTAGCTGGCAGACGGCCACTATGGCATCTTCTGGGCCTTCGTGAATAGATTGCACCCAATCCTGGGGGGTGGGGCGAAATTCTGGGGTTGGCCCTTCGATGATGGTGATCAATTCAGGTTCTTCAATTGTTGACATGTTCCACCAAAATGTGAGATATGCGCCAATACTACTGCTAGAGTGGGGAGTTGGCAACCTTTTTAATGGAGATTGGGAGATGAGGAGATTGGGAAGGCGCGAATTTTTGTGGATGCGCCTGGCATTCCTTGTCAACGACACGGCCGTACTGGATGAATTGAGCGAGCAGGTACTCACGGCCGTGACCCTCGACGACATCACCTTACCTGAATAACCGCGCCAACCCTATTCAGGAAAATGCCGTTCTGACCTGGTGGGGGACGGCCGTGAGGCCGACGGTCATGCAAGGAGACAGGCGCCAACGGACAAAGGGGGTAGGGGACGATGGAATACACCGGCCATAAGGGAGAATCGCTAATACCTGCTATAATTGAGACCAGTTTTGACCAAAGAAAGTCTTCGCGAGAGAAACAGATGCCGATGATGACATTAACCAACAGACAGGTGATTGATTTGGTGCAGCAGTTGCCGCCACGAGATAAGCGGGACGCTCTTCTTATCCTGGCCGAGGGTGCTGCCACACAACGCCAGGTGCGGATGGCCTATGCGGAAAGCCAACTGCGGCAATTGTGCGCCCAACGTGGCCTGGATTGGGACGCCTTGTCCGAAGAAGAGCGGGAACAGTTCATTGACGATTTGCTGCATGAGGACAGGTAGTGCCTTTCACCGTCGTATTTGATACGAATATCCTCTTTTCAGCCCTCGACTGGCAAGGTAATCCCTATCGTTGTCTGGAACTGGCCCGGCGCGGTGATGTTACGGCCGTTACTTGCCCCGAACTGATGGCAGAATTAGGAGAGAAACTCCAGACTAAACTAAATTTTTCGGATGAGATGGTGACAGAGACAATCGCTGATCTGCTTGGCTTTCTGCACTTGACCCCGATCCCCGGCCAGCTACAGTTTATTACGGCCGATCCAGATGATGACGTGGTATTGGAATGTGCCCTGGTCAGTCAGGCCGATTACATTGTCTCTGGGGATCGGCGTTACTTGCTGCCCATAGGGAGTTTTCAAGGAATCAAGATAGTAACGGCCGTTGACTTCCTGGCTATTGTGGCTGCGGCCGAATGAAATTATGTAGCCTTCAGACGACATCACCTTACCCGAATAAATGCGCCTAACCCTATTCAGGAAAGTGCCGTTCTGATTTGGTGGGGGAAACGGCCGTGATGCTGACAGAGACAACGCGTAAGGGACAGGTTACAATAGGCAAAGGTGGGGCGGCGCGGTCGGGAGACTGGCTGCAGCCACCAGTTCACGCCAGGATTTTTGTTGAGGTATTCGCAAAAGGAGGTATTGCAAAATGATGGCGCCCAATGAGAGAGCAGAAGAACGCATACCAGCTATTCCTGAGTTGACTCGTAATTATCTTAATCAGAGTAAATTGTTGAAAGGTTCGGAGACTTCCATTCGGGATGAGCAAATTCAAGAATTTATTAAATCCATAAGACTCGTAGCTGAGATTGGCAACAAACTGGGGACGTAGTATGAACAGATTCAAGAAATTATCAACTTGATACGACCTTTGCCATCTGCTATAGAAAATTCACAGCCTTCTACCAATCCTGAAGAAATAGAGCATTGGTTAAACTCTGGTGGGAGAGAAGATATTCTGAAATTTATGGAGATACACTTCAATACTTCGGAACTCAGACGGGTTTGTTTCAGGATGGGTATTAATTATGAGAAACTCCGTAATGACACATTTGATGTCTTTTCGATGGAAATAATATGGTATTGTGAAAGGCGCCATAGGGTCAGAGAGTTACTGGATACTCTTAAGAGGCACAGACCTGGGCCTTATAATGATGTTATCGACCCTCTTTTATCGACCCTCTTATTGTTGAGGCACACCAAAAGTATAATAAGGTTGCGAATCCCGAAATGACCATTAAATTTCCAGATCTGGATTTGAAATGTCTTGATGCTGGATCAAGAAAAAGGACGATTAAGGCGATTCTTTTTCAAGTGGCCATGCAGACAGGCGTTCAGCCCAGCGACTTATTTTTTTTAGGAGATAAGGATGGCAGCCTGGAAATACATCTACAGATGAAAAGAGATGTTGCAGAGAAACTCACGCAGTACATACAAGGCAATGATTCTATTGAAATCGTTCAAACAGATCTGACCCCAGAAAACATCCAGGAATTGGAAAACTCATTTTTCGCTCAATATTTCCTCGAAACGGAGGGATCTCAAGCGCAAAAGGGATATACCATAAACCATTCCCGCCTGAGCAAGACCATTGAAGTAGATAACACTTTTACTCAAGTATCCCCTTCCGTTTCTACCTCCTCAATTCGGACTCCTGAGATTAGCATTGATGAAGAGTTGCTGCGGGAGGAACTAACGCAACTGGCAAATTATATGGCTACGCCTGATATTACCCACGATGAAGAATTGCTGCGGACGTTGCAGGTAGGGTGGAGGGAGTTTGTTGCTCGCCGAAAACAGTCATCCATTTCTGCACCACCCTCTGAGATGCAGGGAATTAACGCCGGGCCGTCACCAACCCCGTCCCCAACTTCACGGCCTGAGATCCATGGTTATAATCCTGGTTATGAATTGGACGAAAACCAAGAAAACTTTACCACCACCAATAAACAGACTAACCAAGATGACCGCAGTATATGGCATTGAGATGGGATGATGACACGCAGAGAGATAACCGGCTATTCAGTTGAGGAAGGTTTAAGGCCATTACATTTGACCCATTTGTCCTGCTGGAAAGAGGTCAGCAAAACGCTTAACTATACCGGCCTGTGATTTTTTGCACGGCCGTACACCCCCTCACCTAATCCCCTAACGCCTGCGCCAGGTCGGCAATCAAATCATTCACATCTTCCAACCCCACGGAAAAGCGCACCAGGCCGGGCTGCACGCCGCTGGCGGCGATGGCCTCGTCGCTTTGCAGGATGGCGGAGATGGTGCTGGCGGCATGGGTGATCAGGCTGTGGACGCCGCCCAGACTGACCGCCAGTTTGATCAGCTTGAGCCGCTGCAATAGCTCATACCCGGCGGTGCGCCCCCCTTTCAGGTCAAAACAGACCATGCCGCTATAACCGCCGGGCATTTGCCGCCGCGCCAGGTCGTGTTGGGGATGGGCGGGCAGGCCGGGGTAGTACACTTCCCGCACGGCCGTGTGCCCCGCCAGAAATTCCGCCACCGCTTGCGCATTGCGGTTGTGCCGCTCCATGCGCAGGTCAAACGTTTTCAGCCCCCGTTCCAACAGCCAGGCTTCCATGGGGTGCAGCACCGCGCCCAACATGACGTGGGTGTGCCACATGGCGGCAATGTGTTCGGCTTTGCCCACTACCACCCCGGCGACCACATCGGAGTGCCCGGCCAGGTATTTGGTGGCGCTGTGCAGCACGATGTCAATGCCCAGGGTCAACGGCCGTTGGTTATACGGCGTGGCAAAGGTATTGTCGGTGGCAGTAAGGATGTGGTGGGCGCGGGCGATGGCGGCGACGGCCGTGAGATCCGTCAGGCGCAGCACCGGGTTAGCCGGAGTTTCCACGTAAATCAGCCGGGTATTAGGGCGGATGGCGGCGGCAAAGGCAGCCGGATTGGTCTGGTCTACAAAGGTGGTGGCCACGCCGTATTCGGCCAGCTTTTGTTCCAGCACCTTGGTGCTGGAGGGGTAATGGGTGGTTTGGGCCACCACGTGATCGCCCTGTTTCAGGAAGGTAAAAAAGACGAGCGACACGGCGGCCATGCCGGAGGCGACCGCCAGCGCCGCTTCACCTTGTTCCAGCGCGGCCACCGTCAGTTCCACCTGTTTGGTATTGGGGGTGGCGTAACGGCCGTAAAACTGTGGATGTGCCTGGGCTGCCATCGCCGCCGCAATCTCTTCCGGCGTCTCAAAGGCGAAGGTGGCGGACTGGTAAATGGGGGCGGACACGGCCGTACTCGGATTTGCCGCATCTCCTGCATGAATTTGTCTAGTAGCCATATTCCCTTTTTCCGACATACGCTTATCTCCTTTTTCAGATTTGACAAATCTTCAAGATTTGTCAAATCTTATAACTACATCCTCAAATGACTCCTTGTCTGAGAGCACCAGCAGCGTATCACCCCCTTGCACCACCGTGCCCCCACTGGGCATCACAAAGTCGTCATTTCTGGCAATGAGTACGATCAGAAAATCGGCCGGCAGTCCCAATTCGACAATGGCTTTGCCCACCATCGGCGAGTCCGGAGGGATGGGCAGATCCTTCAACTCGCTTTTTAGCCCTTCCATCGGATTGAATTCAATCGGGTATAACCGTTTGCGCGTGGCCGGGGCATCCACCCGCAGCCAGCGGGCGGCTGGCAACAAGGTGGTGCCTTGCAACAGCACGGAGGTCAACACGATGAAAAAGACGATGTTGAAAATCAGGTCAGCCTGGGGCAGCCCGGCTAACAGGGGAAAGGTAGCCAGGATAATGGGCGCCGCGCCGCGCAGCCCCACCCAGGAGATGAACCCTTTGGCCCGCCAATCTAAAGAACTGGGCAGTAAACTGATAAACACACTCAGCGGGCGGGCCACAAACATCAAAAAGGCCGCGATGAGCAAACCAACGCCGACAATCGGTACCAGTTCGGAGGGGAAAACGAGCAAACCCAGGGCCAGGAACATGGCAATTTGCATCAACCAGGCCAGACCATCGTGGAAACGGAGCAGGCTGCGTTTGTGGATGAAATCGGCGCGGCCCAATACGATACCGGCCAGGTAGACGGCCAGGAAACCGCTGCCGTTCAAGGCGTCGGTCAGGCCAAACGTCAGAAAAACTAAAGAAAGCGTCAGTACGGGGTAGAGACCTTCATAACCCAACCGGGAACGGTTGACAAAAAACAGTGTCACCTGGCCCATGCCATACCCCATCACCGCACCGACCCCCATTTGCAGGACGAATAAGCCGACCAGAGTGAGCGGCGGCGTGTCCGGGTTGCTCAACAACTGGATCAGGCCGATGGTGAGGAAGATGGCCATGGGGTCATTGCTGCCGGATTCCAATTCCAGCAGCGGCTTCAACCGCCCTTTGAGGCTAATGCCTTTGGAGCGCAAAATAGAAAATACGGCCGCCGCATCGGTAGAGGAAACGATAGCCCCCAGGAGTAAGCCTTCCGTCAGCGTGAAGTCAAGCAGCACCATCGTAAAAAGGCCAACGGCCCACGCGGTCAGGAAAACGCCAAACGTTGAGAGCAGCAGCCCTTCTTTTAGCACTGGCCGCACACGATCCCATTCCGTATCCAGACCGCCGGAAAAGAGGATGAGGACCAGGGCAATCACCCCCAGGAATTGGGCCAACGCCGGGTCATCAAAATAGATACCGCCGGGGCCATCGGAGCCGATGACCATGCCCAGGAGCAAAAACAACAACAGCGCCGGGATGCCAAACCGGTCCGAAATTTTGCTAACCAGCACGCTGATGAGCAGTAAAGCGGCGGCAACTATCAGCACATATTCATTCATAAAGCAGCCCTCTCACCTTATCACCTTCTCACCCCTTCACCCCTTCACCTGCTCAACCATCTCCTCATCATCTCCGCCCACCAGCTTTTGGAAGGCGGTACACTGTTCCCGATCCCCCATGACGGCCAGGACGTCCCCGGCGGCAAAGCGGAATGAGGCGTGAGGGTTGGGGGTGAAACGGCCGTCACGCATCACTCCCACCACTGACGCCCCCGTCACCGCCCGAATCCCCAGCCCGCCAATACTACGCCCCACCAGGGAACTGTCTGGCAGCAGCGTGACCCAACTCAGTTCCAACAGCCGGGCAGCGTCCTTTAGCCGCACCAGCTTTTCGTAATCCTCATGCACGGCATACAAAGGGGCGTATAACTCCTGGCGCACATCGTCGGCAAACCGCTGGATTTCCCCCGCCGGCAAATTCAGGTGCAGCAGCGTCTGGCGCATCATCTCCAGCCCCGCCTCAAAATGGGGCTGCACCACTTCAAATACCCCGATCTCATGCAAAGTCGCCAACTGTTCGGCGCCTTCGGCGCGTGCCAGAATGTGCAAATCTGGCTTTAACTGGCGCACGTGGGAAACAATGCTGTGTACATCCACAAAAGAGGGAATGGCAATCACGATCAGCCGCGCCTTTTCCACCTCGGCCATTTCCAACACCATCGGCTGGCTGGCGTCACCATAAATAATGGGAACCCCCTCCTCCTTCAGCCGGTCAATGCGCCGCTGGTCGAGTTCAATCACCACCAACGGCCGTTCCAGCCGCCTGAGGACATGGGCCACATAATGCCCCACCCGGCCGCTGCCGACGATGATCACATGATCATGCAGCCCCTCTACTGGCATATTCATGGTACTCAGCGGCTCATAGCGGAACCAGCGTCGCCGCAGCTTATACAGCGGCTCGGCCAACTCGGAGACCAGCGGCGTTAAAATCATCGTCATAATCGCCGCCGTCAGAATGAGCGAGAACAACTCCGCGGAAATGGAATTGGTGCTCACGCCTACCCGCGCCAGCACAAAGGAAAATTCGCCAATCTGAAACAGCCCCAACCCCACGGCAAAAGGCACGATGTTGCCGTAGCCAAAGGCATAGGTGATGCCGCTAAAAATGAGCGCCTTACCCACCGCCACCAGCAGCACCACCAGCAGCACCGTGCCCATATTTTCCAGCAAATAAGTGGGGTCTAGAAGCATCCCCACAGAGACAAAAAAGAGCAGGCCAAACAAGTCACGTAGGGGGATAATATCACTGAGCGCCTGGTGGCTGTAATCGGATTCGCTCAGCACCATGCCGGCCACAAACGCGCCAAAAGCAAAGGAGAGACCAAACAGGTAAGTGGCGTAACCAATGCCCAGACCAATGGCGGTGATGGTTAACAAAAACAACTCCCGCGAATTCCACTGGACGATGTGCCGCATCAGATAAGGAATCAGGCGCGTCCCCAAATAGTACATCCCCGCCAGAAAGAGCGCCGCCCGCCCCGCTGCTAAAAACAAGGCAATGGCCCCCTCTTCCAGATTATTCAGCGTGGGTAAGATAATCATCAGCGGCACCACCGCCAGGTCTTGCACAATCAACATGCCGATCATCACCCGGCTGGAAAGCGTGCCCAGGCGGCCCTGGTTCATCAGCGTTTTCAGGATGACCATGGTGCTGGACAGCGAAATGAGCGCCCCTAACCAGAGCGACTCAATCCAGTTCCAGCCCAACCATTGTCCGATGCCCAACCCCAGGACGATGGTCAACAGCATTTGCAGGGGCGTACCGATCAAAGCGATGCGGCGCACCAGTTGCAGTTTTTTGAAGGAGAATTCGATGCCCAGGGCAAACAGCAGCAGTGCCACCCCAATTTCGGCCAGCAGTTCAATGTCGTGCGAATCACTGATGGCAAAACCGGCGGTATATGGGCCAACCAGCACCCCTGCTAGAATATACCCGATAATAAGTGGCAGTTTCAGCCGCTGGGCCACCAACCCGCCAATGAGCGCCGCCACCAGGATAATGGCAATATCCGCCGCAATACCCATCCGGTTTTTTCTCCTTCAACTCTAAACCATTTTGTCTACGCTTAAGTCTACCACTGTCAGTAGCGGGTATGCACAAACCAAATGTAAGTGTTCAGTCCCTCAAGAGACCTGACAGGTTTTTGGCCTGCAAAGTTTCAAGTTGAACTGGTAAAAAACCTGTCAGGTCTGAACGGTTACAACCAAATTGGATCTTAGCTCTTGAGGAACTCAGGGGGTTGACAGGGCGTGATGTGTGACCTGTGATGTGTGACCGGAGAGACCTCACGCATCACGCATCCATGGAGTTCATGTGTTTCAGGTAGGCATTGGTCAGGTTGGCCTCGATGGTATCATGGCGAGCAGTTTGCACACCGGGGTTGCGTTTGGCGGCCTTAAATATCTCTTTGGCGCAGCGACTGCACAAGAAGTAGCCAATCAAGATGCCCCGTTCCCCATAGATGAAAATGTTGAGCGAGAGGACGTCGCCTTTTTTTGTCTTCAGAGCATCAATGGGTCGGCCGCAGCCCGGACACTCCGCCTCTTCGTTAAACCAGACCCCATTGACGACCTTGCCATACTGTGCCTGCATCTGCAAAAACACGCCTATCAGAGCATCATTGATCGGGTCGTTTACATCCATATGTTTTGTTTACTCTGTGAAAATAGTGGCTGGTCGCTGGTTGCTGATGCATGTCGCCAGCAACTAACCACCGGCTACCAGCGTCTCTGGTTCTGGCGGCAGGAAGGTGATTTCCAGGATGCCATTTTGCAGTGCGCCGCCGCCAGCCCGCCGTTTGGCCAGAACGGTGGGCAAGATCATTTCGCGCTTGAAGTTGCCAATGGTGATGAACATCTCGTCGCCGCGTTTGCGTAGTTTCACGTCGCTGCCGGTGACAAAGGGCATGGAGAGCCGCATGATGCAAGTTCCGTCCGGTAGTTCTTCTATCTCCTGCAACTTGCCTTGATAGAAAACCTGGCAGGGATCGGCATCGCCAAAACAGTCGGCGGCTAATTGGGCCAGGGCGTCTGTGCCTACAACTTCGTGATCGTAGTAAGGCGCGTACCAGAGGGGGAGGGGGGCAAAATTGGCTTCGATCATCTCCAGGTATTTGGCCTGGATTTCGCGCCGTTTCTGGTAAAAGGCGCCTTCGCCCAGATTTTCGGGCAGGATGCGGTTGATGATGACGCTGTCTACGGGGTAGTTGAACAGCCCCAGGTAGCTGACGGCGCGTTCGGCTTCGCGCATGACCATTTTTTCTGGCTGCAAGACGACGCGGTAGCTGCTGATTTCTGGGTCGCTGAGGGTGGTACGCAGTTCGGCGGTGGCGGCGTCCAGCTTTTCCAGGGCGTCCAGGATTTCCACGGGGGCGTTGAGGAACCGACCGGCAAACGGCCGTATCGCCTTCATGACCCCTGTGCGATAGCGGGCCAGATGGCCGGCATACCAGCGGAAGGTGTCCGGCATCGTCAGCAGGCGGATGGTTTCGCCGGTGGGGGCAGCGTCTATGATCACGCGGTCGAAATGGCGTTCTTTGGCCTGTTTGTTGATGTGCAGCAGGCTAACGATCTCGTCCATGCCGGGGAAGGCGGAGAGTTCGTCGGCGACCACCTTGTTCAGTTTGTCCCCTTCCCGCATCATGTTGGAGACGAAGCCTTGCAGCACGTCCCAATAGTTGACGATGTCGGCGACGACGCTGATTTCTTGCGCCCAGAGGTTGGGGGCGATTTCGATGGGTTTAGCGTCCAGGGGGCGGTCGAAGGAGTCGGCCAGGCTGTGGGCGATGTCGGTGCTGGCGACCAGGGTCTTGTAGCCAAGTTGGGCGGAGCGCACGGCCGTGGCCGCTGCTATGGTGGTTTTACCCACCCCGCCCTTGCCTAAGTAAAGGATTATGCGCATAGGGTTCTCCGTTGTAAATCAATATAGTTGAAATACGTAGACCATACATCTGTGGTTGTGGTCAGGGGGATTTTGCCGGGAACGGCCGTCAGAAGCAAATGTTTAGGTGTCCGGTGTCACGTTACCTGACACATGGCATATGAAACTTGATACCTCCCTACCCAGCACTAAAATTTGGCCGTTCACAGTCCGGCGATGTGTTTGTAGGCTTGTGGGGCAGGCAGGCCAGGGAGCCGGGTAAGATGGCACCGCATAAAAAAGGCCGCCCCCTGCTCTTGGTCAAGTGTGGGCGGCCTTCTTTTTTGTTCTGCGCCAGCAATTCGCTCTTTAACAAATGACGCAGATTTGAGCGGTTCACGGGGCCTTGAACCCGTTTGGTGCCAGATATAACCGCTAATTCCTCATCGTTCTTCAGTGGGCGGTACAAGACTTGAACTTGTGACCTCTACGATGTCAACGTAGCGCTCTAACCAACTGAGCTAACCGCCCTTTTTTGAAGCGGGCAACATTATATCCCCCTTTCAATTGCCGTCAAAAAAATGACATAATGTTGGTTGCCACCCCAAACGGGGCTATGGTATAGTTGCATCATGATTTCCCCGGAAACGGAATACTTCCGGGGAAATAGGGTGGCTCTTGAGCAAGAAGAAGAAAAATAAGCGTCAACGACCGGAATTGGGCTTGCTGGGTTTTATCCTGGCGGCTTTTGGGTTGGCGGTGATGGCCTATTTTTTAGCTGACCGGCGCGGCCATCCCTATGGCGCTACCTTATCGCTTATCTGGTTGTATGTGACCGGCGTCACCTTTACCCTCGGTGTGCTTTTTTTTGCCCAGTTTACCGCTCCCATGCGCAGCCGGTTCGGCTGGTGGGAAGGGGTGCGGCTGATCATGCGTCATTACACCGGCCTGACCACTCAGTTTGTGCGCCAACCGCGCCCTGATGATAAAAAACGGCAGCCGTCAGCCGCCGTGGTGCCGCGGACCGATATTCCCATCAGCTTGTTTACCATGCGCGCCGGCATTGTGCGCAGTTACCAGGCGCTGGCCATTACCAAAGGCAATAGTTTTGTCCGCGTTGCTGGGCCGGGTTTTGTGAACCTATATGCCAAGGAAGAGATTCGCCAGGTGATAGATTTGCGGGTGCAACTGCGCCAGCAGCCTGTTCATGCCAGCACCCGTGATGGCATTCCCCTGGAAACTTCGGTGACGGTGATTTTTCAGGTGAAACATGATGCGGCGGATCGGTCGCAGGCGCACTTGTTGTTTCCTTTTGACAAAGAGGCCATTTTCCTGATCAGTTATCTGCAATCGGTGAATGTGGAAGGAACATCATATGGTTGGGCGGAACAACTGACACCCCGAGCAGCGGCGCTGCTGACGTGGGAACTGGCACAGTATAATCTGGATGCGCTTATTCATTATCCATCTACGGCCGTGTCCCCCCTGCAAGAAATTAACCGCCGCATTCTGGAAAATCTGCAAGGTCAGCCCGACCTGCGGGGCATCCACATTATTGCCGCTAAAGCCGGCCCTCTGAAACTGCCGCAAGCCATCCAGGAACAAAACATTGCCACCTGGCGGTCTGATTGGCAGCGCAAAATGGCGATTGAAAAAGCGACTGTTGACGCCGAGATGATCCGCCGTAAGAAACAGGCCCGCGCCCGCGCCCAAATTGAAATCATTGAAACCATCATCCAAAATCTGGAAGTGATGCGCCAGGAGGGGGAATCTGAATTGAACCAGGTGATCATCCTGCGGCTGATTGATGCCCTGGAAGAGGCCGTTGCCGCCGATTCGCCGCACGCCCTGGTGCCGCACCGGATTATGGCCGGGCTGCTGGCCGATGCGTCGGCGCAGATGCAGGCGCGGCTGGATGATCCGCTGCTGCCATCGGGGCAGGGTGGGGAAGGCTCACGGCCGTGACCAAACGCCCCGCGCCCCCGCCCCGCGTTTCTCACGGCCAGCCCTGGTTTACGCTGGGACTCTATGGCTTGCTTGCCGCCTATTTTGTCATCGTGTGGCTTTTGGAAGGTATCAATTTACGGGCGTGGCTGGCGGAGGTTTTGCTGCTACCGCCCACCGCTCTTATCTGGGAATTTATCACCCTGTTTGTGGTTATTTTGCGCCACTTCTTGCCCGTCGCTGTCGGCTGGTGGTTTGCCTACAGCGCCACGGTGGGCATGATTCAGCGTTTGTATGATTTGCCCAGCAGGGATGAGGCCGCCCTTTTTCTCAGCCGGCTGCGTTCGCCTGAATACTCCGGCGAAAAAGCCTTGCCCCTATTCCCCCACACCTTGGAAATTGAACGGCCGAACTCGGTGCTGCTGCGCGTGGGTGGGCCGGGTAAAGTGAAGGTGGAACCTCATCTGGCGGCGGTGACAGAGGACAACGGCCGTTTTGCCCGCATTATCTCCGCCGGCAGTTACCAGCTTCGCCCCTTTGAATACGTCCACACCGTGCTTGATTTGCGCCCTCAGGAACGGGTGGTGACCGACGCGGTGGTGCGTACCAGGGACAACATTGACCTGACCGTTACCTTCAGCATCGTCTACCGCATTCGCACGGGGGATGAGCAGCCCAGCAAAACGAAACCATACCCTTATGACGAAGCGGCCGTGAAAGCTGCTGCTTATGCCCAAACGGTATTGGATAATGGCGCTGCTTCTACCTGGGAAGCCAAACCGGCCGGGACTACCCGTTCCAAACTGGCGGAGGCCGTGGGGCGGCTCCGGCTGGATGAACTGATGCACCCGCCAGACCGCACCGATGAGCCATACCGCACGTTGCAGCATGGGGTGTGGCGCGCGGCCCGGGCGGAATTGGCCAATTCTGGTATTGATTTGATCTCGGTGCACATTGACCGGATACAGCCGCCGCCGGATGTGGAAGCGCAGTACATTGCTTTTTGGCGCACTCACTGGCAAGAAAGAGTGCGATTGAGTCAAGCGGATGGCGAGGCCACGGCCAAAGAAGAGCAAGAAATCGCCCGCGCCGAAGCCGAAGTGGCCATGATTCAGGCCATTCTGGAAGGCATCCAGCGCGCCCGGCGCAGCGGCGCCACCACCCGCACCAGTGAAATCGTCGCCCTACGCCTGATTGAAGGGCTGGAGCGCATGGCCGAACAATCGCGCCAAAAACCGGATGCTCTCACCTTGCTGGCTCAGTTGGATGAACTGCGCAGCGATCTGGCTGCCAGAGCGTTAGCCGGCAACTCCTTATTATCTGAAAACCCTGAGGAAGGCACTCCCCCATGAGCAGCGCGGGATCATCCAAGTCCTACAACAACAACCCTCAAACCCGTGTGGCTGTCCATTGTTTGCAAGAGCTGCTGGAAATCCTGCACCCAGACCCTACGCCGGATATTTTTACCCTGAATTCGCTGCAATACCGCTATAAATTACATGAAAACATGAATCTGGCGGCCATTCGGGATATTGAACAGGCGCAGCGCATCAATCGCGCCATGGGCGATTACCGGCAAAGTGGTTTGAATGAGTTCCATATTGGCCTTATTTATCTCTATTGGGGTGAGTGCTACGCGGCCGAAAAACAGTTTGAGATGGCCTGGCGGCATTGGTCAATGGATCATGGGCAGGTGGCGGAGATGAGCCTTTCTTTGTTGGGTCGCGGCTTTGCCCAGGGATTGGGGGATCATGACGAAGCGGCTATGGTCAGCTTTGGCAAGGCCCGGCGTTATTTGGAACGCATGCCACAGCCAACCAGCGTGCAGATGAACTTTTATGCCCGCATACAGCCATGCCTGCGCGAAGCGCAAGAATTTTTCAGCGCGAAAATGCGCCAGCGCCCTCCGGCCGAAACAGAACCGGACCAGGCAGGGCCTGCGCCTGAGGCAGAGAGCCAGTCTGTCCCAACCGATGAAGCCGCTCCACCGGCTGAGTCCCTGCAAGATGCCGGCGCAAGCGATGAGCCGCCACCGCCGCGTATCAATTTGTCTGATGATCCGCTGCCCGTTGATGGCCATGAGAAGGTAGACGGCCGTTACCGTTGGTACCTGGTTGAACACCGGCAAACAGATGGTTTTATTCCCCAAATTCATTCACAAGATTGGCTGCTGGTTTTTATGCAGCCGGATCAAAGTGATTTAGTTCATACCGAAGAACAGCCTATTGTCATTGTGTGCCAATCTAGTAGTGGGAGTACAATATATTTGCGACCGCACCCCTCGGAGCAGATAACCCAAGGTTATCGCATTTACTTGCGGGAATGGCGTGACGAAAGCTGGTTGTTTACGCGCAACCCGGAAACGGGAGAAATTTTCCTCACTCCCGAAGGTCGGGGAGATGTGGTAGATTTAGAGAAGATTATGGGCATTGTGGTTGGCCTATGGCGGCCGGCAAAGCGGATGGTGGATTGACCGGTAACGGCTCATTCCCCTCAAGAAGCTGTGGAGGAGACGATGGGCGATCCTGTGCTTGTGGTGGGGGCCACCTTGTTGGATACCAAAGGCAAACCAGAAGCCGGCCTGGAACCTTACACCTCCAACCCGGCGGTGATCCGGGTGACGCGCGGCGGCACCGCCCGCAATGTGGCCGAAAATCTGGGCCGCCTGGGGGCGGAGGTAGCGCTGCTCTCGGCTATTGGCGATGATCTGATCGGTCACCGGTTGATGAAGCAAACGGCCGAGGCGGGCGTGGATGTGACCAATGTGCAGGTGATTGCCGGGGAACGCACCGGCACGTATATGGCCGTGCTGGAAGAGGATGGCTCGCTGGCGGTGGCGCTGGATGATGTGCGAGTGATGCAGCATATCACCGCCGTCTACCTCTATTACCACCGTCGCCTGTTCAAGGAAGCGGCCCTGGTGATGGTGGATGGCAGTCTAACGCCGGATGCCATGAAAACGGCCGTGACCCTATGTGAAAAATACAACGTCCCCCTCTGTGCGGACCCGTCCTCGGCGCGATTGGCTTATAAGTTACGGCCGTACCTGCCCAATCTCCATCTGGTTGTGCCCAATGAAGCCGAAGCCGCCGAATTATGTCAATGTGATTACGAAGGCTATGATCCCGATGCCAGCCTGGATTTAGCCCGGCGGCTGCTGCGCATGGGCGTAAAAAACAGTGTTGTCACCCTCTCTGACTTTGGCCTGGTTTATGCCACCTCTGACGAAACGGGCTACGTGCCCCCTTCCTACTCGGAAATGGTAGACAGCACCGGCACCGGCGACGCCGTGACCGCTGCCATCATCTTTGGCCTGCTCAACGACCTGCCGCCGCGCGAAGCCATTCGCCTGGGCGCGGCGGCTGCCAGCCTGACGCTGCAAACCAACGAAACCGTCGTCCCCGACCTCAGCTTGGATATGCTGTATGAACATCTCATTGTGTAAAAGTGGCAGGTGGCAGGTTGCAAGTGGCAAGTCACCCCATCATCCCATCATCTCATGAACAATCTAGTCGGTTTCTCGCTCTGTTTACTCTATGTCTTCTCCATCATCGGCTTGGCCGAGGGGCTGCGCCGCTGGCGGGGGTATGGCAGCGGCTTTACGCGTAAGGTCATCCACATTGGCGTGGGCATGATGAGTTGGTTTTTACATTTCCTGTTCGACAATCCCTGGCCCTTTGTAGCTGCCTGTGTCGCTTTTATGGTCATCAACCTGCTGGATTGGCGCTACGGTTTTTTTGCGGCTATGGCCAGCAGCGACCGCTCTAACCTGGGCACGGTTTACTTTCCGATGGCCGCCGGGGTGGTGGCGTTGCTGTTCTGGGATCAACCGCCGCTGATGGTAGCCGCCTTAATGCCGTTGACGTGGGGGGATGGCATGGCACCGGTGGTGGGGAAGGCTTACGGCCGTAACTCCTATACCGTTGCTTCCCACACCCGCACCTACGAAGGTTCGTTAGGCTTTTTTGTCGCCTGTTTCATCTTTACCTGGCTGGCTTTATGGGTTATTCCTGGTTCGCCGGCCATCACCCCCCTGCAAGCTCTGGCGCCCGCCCTCATCGTCACCATTGTCACTACCCTCATCGAAGCCGTCTCCATCCGTGGTCTGGACAATCTCACCATCACCGCCGCCGCCATTCTTATTTTGTCGTTGTGGCCGTTTTAAGGAGGGTAATTGAGTAATTTGGTAATTGAGTAATTTGGAGATTGAAGAGTGGGAGATTGAAAGCTCACCTTGTCATCCTTTTACCTGCTCACTGCTCACTGCTAACCGCTCACTCTTTCCCCCACCCCTCCTCGCCAACCAACGGCACAAACTTGACCGGGCCGAGGTTGAGGTGCTGGTAGTCGTCTGCGCTCAGGCGTACCAGCCGTACCAGAGTCTGGCTGCCGCGTTTACCCACCGGCATCACCAGACGGCCATGAACTTTCATCTGCTGCTTGAGTGTGGGCGGCACAATCGGCCCGCCCGCCGCTACCACAATGCCATCATACGGCGCCGCCGGCGGCCAACCGAGTGAACCATCCCCATGATGTACCCACACATTGTCATAGCCCAACGCCGCCAGCCGTTCACGGGCATACCACACCAGCCGCTCGTGCCGTTCCACCGTATGCACTTCGGCCACGATGTGGCTGAGTAGCGCCGCCACATACCCCGAACCCGCGCCAATTTCCAGCACCCGATCCCGCGGCTGCAAATCCAACGCTTCCAGCATATAGGCCACCACATATGGTTGGGAAATGGTCTGGTGGGCGGGAATGGGTAGGGGGCTGTCGTCGTAGGCGTAATCGCGGTACTCTTCCAGCACAAATTGTTCACGGGGCACGGTGCGCATGGCGCGGATCACGGCCGTGTCTTCAATGCCCCGCCCCATAATCTGTTCCCGCACCATCCGTTCGCGTTGGGCTGCAAAATCGTTCATCAGGAGGCCCTCCATATCTGCTGCAATTCTAGCATAAAGCAGGTACGGCCGTGTGCTACCACAGTTTTTTAGAGCAATCGCCGGGAATTAAGAAATTGCCCGCAATTATCCATAGATGTATACTCCATACATCTAATGGCAGTTGGAGGCAACTATGGCGGAAAATATGGTACGCACCCAGGTTTATCTACCGCGTAACATCTACGAGCAGATCAAAGCCCGCGCCGAACGGGAAGGCATCACCATGGCCGACCAGATTCGGGAAGCCCTGGTGGAATACGTGGTAGCCACTGGTGAAGCCAGGGCACAGGCGCCCATTCTCACGGATGATGACCCCATATGGGAAATGATTGGGATGATCGAGAGTGGCGTCACGGATGCTTCTGTTAATCATGACAAATACATCTATGCGCGAGATTGGGATCCTGTAGAGCATGGCACATGAAATTGATTTGTTCGTGGATAGCAGCGGTTGGATCGCCCTTTATGATGGGCAAGATCAATATCACGCGGTAGCCACGGCGGCATTAAGATCGCTGCGCAGTTATCATCTGCGCCTGATTACTTCGGATTATGTTTTTGATGAAGCGATTACTTTCTTGCTCACGCGCACATACCACGCAGCGGCCGTTCGATTTGGCCGTTGGTTGCTGAATGCAGACAATGTTGAACTTGTGCGCGTGGATGAAGCCGTATGGGGGCCAGCCTGGCAAATGTTCCAGACGTATAGTGACAAGACATGGGCCTTTACCGATTGCACCAGCTTTGTCTTGATGCGCCAATTGGGATTGTATCAGGCATTTACTTTTGACCACCATTTTGTCCAGGCCGGGTTTCAACTCTGGCCGGAGACATGAGATGAAGATATTGAGATATTGGGGATTCAATATCCCACTATCCCAACATCCCACTATCCCACTATGAGCTACTTACCACCTGAAAACATTCAGGAAATCCTGAAAAAGCTGCCGCAAAAACCCGGCGTTTATTTACATAAAGACATATACGGCACGATCATTTACGTGGGTAAAGCCATTAACCTGCGCAGCCGCGTCCGTTCCTACTTCCACGAAAATGTAGACTCCATCAAAACGTCTCGCCTGCGCCGCGAAATCTTCGACCTGGAAATTATCACCACCGAAAGCGAACTGGAAGCGCTGCTGCTGGAAAACACCCTCATCAAAAAGCACAAGCCCAAATACAACATCCGCCTCAAAGACGATAAACGCTACCCCTACATCAAGGTGCATTGGCAGGATGATTTCCCCAAAGTGACAGTCACCCGGCGCATGGAGCGGGACGGGGCGCGTTACTTTGGCCCCTACACCTCTGTCTGGGCCGTGCATCAGACGCTGGACATGCTGCGCAAAATCTTCCCCTACCTGACCTGTGACCGGATCATCAACGGCCGTGACGAACGCGCCTGCCTGTACTACGACATTAAACTGTGCAACGGCCCCTGCATTGGCGCGGTGAACCGGGAGCAGTACCGGGCTATGATTCAAAACCTGATGGATTTTCTGAATGGCAAGTCGGAACACATTGCCAAAGAGATAGAGCAAAAGATGGCGCGGGCAGCGGAAAATTTGCAATTTGAGAAGGCGGCAGAGTATCGGGATCAGCTCACGGCCGTGACCAAAGTCATCGCCAAACAAAAAGTCATCTCCGCCGCCAACGCCGATCAGGACGTTATCGCCTTTGCCCGCGACCAGGGCGACGCCTGCGTGCAGGTCTTTTTCATACGTTATGGTAAGTTGATAGGCCGGGAATACTTTATGCTAGACAACGCCGAAGGCGAAAGTGACGAAACCATCCTCAGCGACTTCCTCACCCGTTTTTACGACGAAGCCGCCCACATCCCCAAAGAAGTGCTGCTGCCCAGCGAAGTCTCCGAAGCCCTGGTCATCGAAGAGTGGCTGCGCCAGAAACGCAGCACCAAAGTCACCATCACCGTGCCCCAAAAGGGCAAGAAAAAAGAGCTGGTGCAAATGGCCGCCACCAACGCCCAGGACACGCTGAACACCATTCGCCAGCAGTGGGAGGCTGACCGCTCCAAACACGTGCAGGCCATGGCCGAACTGCAAGAGGCCCTGAATTTGCCCACGCCCCCGGCCCGCATCGAATGTTACGACATCAGCCATACGCAGGGCACCAACACCGTCGCCTCCATGGTCGTGTTTGTGCAGGGCGCGCCTAAAAAGAGCGACTACCGCCGCTTCAACATCCACACCGTCACCAATGATGACTTTGGCGCGATGAAGGAAACGCTTACCCGCCGCTTCCAGCGGTACCAGAAATCGCTGGACGGTGAACTGCGCGACGCCAGCCAGATCGGTAAACAAAAAGACACCGCCTGGGCCATCCTACCTGACTTGCTCATCGTAGACGGCGGCAAGGGGCAGTTGAGCATGGCTGTGGACGTGCTGCGTGCATTTGGGTTGGAAGGGGAAGTGCCGTTGGCCGGTCTGGCCAAACAAGAGGAAGAGCTATTTGTGCCCGGCAATCCGCGCTCCATTCTGCTGGATCGGCGCTCGCAGGGGTTGTATTTGGTGCAGCGGGTGCGGGACGAAGCCCACCGTTTTGCCAACGAGGGACACCGCAAGCAGCGGTCAAAGGTGGGCACGGCTTCCATTTTGGACGGCATCCCCGGTGTTGGCCCCAAGCGGCGCAAACTGCTGCTCGATCGCTTCGGCTCGCTAGACGGCATTCGCCAGGCCACCGTCGAAGAGATCGCCACCGTGCCCGGCATCCCCGTGGAAGTGGCCGAAGCGGTGAAAGCGCATCTGGACTAGCTTTCAACCAGGTTCCCAAAAGTTCAACTTTTGGGAAAAGATGAACTTTTTTTAATGAAGTGAGGTCATAGTGAAACGAGTACTCAAATAGATTACCCTGGGAATTGTTATTTTACTGGTGCTGTTGATTGGGGGTAGTTTTGTCAATCACACGATTCGTTCGGCGCAAGAAGAAACACTCTATCCGCCGCCGGACCAAATGGTCGCCGTGGGGGACCATAAGGGTTGGAGGCGCTTTATTGGGCCAATCGTTACCCTGATGAGGCGGCGGCCATTGTGGGGCTGGACCCGGCCTTGCCTGAAATTTATGAAGTCATGCCGCCGCCGCAATTGATGCTTTCCGTCATCACGTTTGCGGCGCGCACGGGGGTGATCCGGTCAGGAGCATCCGTGTGTCACGAGTTTGCCGTTGTCAGCGAAGGGCATTTAACGGCCGAAGAAACGGCCGTCTTCTGCTCCCTCTTTTACCGGCGCACCCTGACGCCCAACATGCTGGCCGAAATAAAGGCCACAGGCAATCCGCAACTGGTAGCCGCTACAGGTATCCCCGACGTTCCCCTCTTCTTTTTTGTCTCCAACGCTTCCGATGTGGCGCTGGACAACTGGCCTGACATTTTGATCGCTTACGTGGCCGCCGCCGGGGGAGAATCTCTGGCGCTGGATGTGCCCCATTATCGGCACAACTATGCCCCCGACGTGATCGCTGCCGAAAGCAGGGCGTTTATTGAACGTGTGATTGGTGAGTGAGTAGGTACGGCCGTATATCCCTATGTGGCTATGTCTGGAGATCGGCCACAGTAATCGGGAGATTGGGAGATTGCCAACCGGAGGTTGGGGAGATTGGGAGATTGGTGATCACCCCCTCACCCCCTCACTGCTCACCACTCACCGCTCACTGCCCACCACTCACCGCTCACTGCCCACCGGCCCCTTCACCTGCTCACCCCATCACCCCCGCCGCTCCTGCGCCCGTTTTTGGCCGCCGTGAATACCTCTGGCTTTGGAAACCGGCAGCACAAACAAGACGCCATTGTCAGCATCTTCCAGGTTGCCCAGGGTTTGTTCGGTGATTTCCAGGAGTTTGTCCGCCATTTCCTCGCTGTCAACGACGGTGAAAATGGTACGGTGGCGTTCTTCGGAACGGCGGAAGAAGTCAACCAGTGAGGGCATAGTAGGGACGTTTTCGCGGATGCCGGATTTGCGGGCCTTCCCCAGGCCGGTGCTTTCCAGGATGGTGATGCCGCCAACACCCAATGCTTCCCAGGCATCCAGGACGGGTGGGCAGTCATCCAGATTATTGAGAACGAGCAGAATCATATAGTGCATTGTCAATTAAACTCCTTGGGCCGGTTGTCTTTGCACCTGCCCTTTGAAAGCATTACGCAGCATAGGCGGCGTCGCCAGGGTGGCGATGATGACCATGAAAACGATGATGGAAAAGGTGTTTTGGCTCAACACGCCCTGAGAAACGGCAAAGGCGGCCACGATCAGACCGACTTCGCCGCGTGACATCATGCCAATACCCAGTTGTAGGGATTCCCGGTTGCTGAATCCGCTGAGACGTCCGCCCAGGCCGCAGCCGACAATTTTGCTAAGGGCAGCGATAATAGTGAGGGTGATGGCAAAAACCCAGAGGGAGCCGCTAATCCCTAAAAGGTCAACATTCAGGCCGATATTCACAAAAAAGACGGGTACAAACAGACCGTAAGCCAGGGCAGAGATGCCGTTGACCAGCTCAGAGCGGAACGGCGTTCGCCCCAACATCAGCCCTACCAGGAAAGCGCCGGTAATGCCGGCCACGCCGCCAATTGTTTCTGAGGCCCAGGCGTAGAGGAAACACAACACCAGGGCGAAGGCGATGAGGCCCTGGAAAATCTCCAGCCGGTTGACCCAGCGGGTGAGGCGGGGGATGAACAGGTAGCCCAGGATGGTAGCGCCGCCGAGGAAAGCGACCATGCGGAAGACGACCATGCCGACGGAGTCACGGCCGCTGCTGGCGCCGATGAAGAGTGCCGAAGCGACGGAGAGCAGCAGGATGCCCAGGATGTCATCAAAGACGGCCGCGCCCAACATGGCAATGCCCACCCGGCTGCGCAAGACGCCCAACTCCATCAATGTTTGCGCGGAGATGCTGACGCTGGTGGCGGAGAGGGCGATGCCGACAAAGAGAGCCTCAGTGGAGCCAAGGCCAAAGAGCACGGCCGTGCCATACCCCAACAGCACCGGCACAAAAACGCCCATCGTCCCCGTGACGGCCGATACTTTGCCCGATTTGAGCAAATCGGACAGGTGCAGTTCCAACCCGGCGAGCATCATCAGCACCAGCACCCCCAACTCGGCAAATTCGGCCACGGTGATGCTCAACAATTCCGAGTCGTTAAAGGCGGGTATGGTGTGGAAGATATTGAGCAGGGTGGGGCCAAGAATGATGCCGGCCATCAGTTCACCCAACACCGAGGGCTGCCCCAACCTCATGCTGAGGTAGCCACATGCTTTGGCGGCAATGACGATGATGACCAGCGCCAGTAATAAATCTAATAAGTCATGCGACATTGTGTATCCTTGTAACAGGTTTGCCGTTTGTAGTAGGCGATTTATCGCCCTTTGCAGGCGATAAATCGCCTACTACAAACGTTTTATCTCGCGGCGGGCCAGGACGCGAATGGTGACGTACTCTCCCTGGCGGCTGAGTTCAACGGTATCGCCGTCGTTGATGTGGGCGATCAGGTCGGCGTCGAAGCTGTAGGCGTAGGGGATGCCTTCCAGCGAACAGGCGGGCGCGCTTTGCTGGTCAATTTCGGTGTTGACGATGGCCAGGGGGGCATTGCCCCGGTAAAACAATTCCAGCAACACGTAGGGGGCGACGGTGGAGCCGCTGCCTTTGGGGAAGATGGCGATCTTGTGGGCCAGGCTACGGCCGTTGGCCGGATGCCCTTCCTCTTCAATCACCCCCGTCTCCCGGTTCACAAAACCCAACAACGTAATCGGCGTGTCCGTCACAAACGCCTGGCCGGTGACGGTGAAGGCTTGCTGGGAGGGCAAGCCGTGACCGGTGGCGGTGAAGGGGCCGGTGGGCAGTGAGCGGTGAGCAGTGAGCGGTGAGTGGTGAGCAGGTGAGGGGGTGATGGAGTGGGCGCTGGGGATAGTGCGGGGTGATGAGGTGAGGGGGTGATCATCAATCTCCCAATCTCCCCAACCTCTGGTTGGCAATCTCCCAATCTCTAGTTCCCCTAAGGCTACAGCCACGCAGTCTGCCAGGCGCATCACGGCTGTCGGCACGCCATTTAGCCCGGACTTGATGTAATGCTCCGCTTTCATGGAGTTGGTGAGGACGGATTGCACCCAGGCGGGATCGTAGGGTACCACTTCCGGGCAGGTATTTTCCAGCAGCAGCGCCCCGGCGTTGGTAATGATGTCGGTCAGGCCCAGTTTTTGGGCAATGGCTTTGTTGGCCGAGGAGGTGAAGACCCACAGCGGCGGCGCACCGGCCGGCAAATGCCGTCCTTTCAGCAGTTCGGCCACCGCCCGCAGTTCCCCAACAGACGCTTGTGGGCAGCCAATGGCGATGAGGGAGGGGGATTGGGACGGCCGTAACTTTTCATACCGTTCCACCAATTCCACCTCGCCAAAAACCAGTTGCGCCTGAAAATCCCCGTCTGGGATGGGGCCATGCCCGTCCAGATAGAGTAACGGGCTGCCATAGTTGGCGGCGGCGGCCGTCAGCGCCTTTTTTTGTTCGTGGTTTAGTTCGGCGGGCAGCCCTTTGATGAGGGGGATAGGGCCGTAGGGCGTTTTCCAGGCCGGTGTGCGCTGTTTGCCAATCCAATCTCCCAGAATGGAAAAGTCAGTGGGGTCGCTCAAGGGTGTGGCGACGATGACTTCCAGGTTGGGGCGGCGGGCGTCTTCATCCAGCAGGCCGTAGCGGGGGGTGCAGCCCGTCAGGGCGCAGGCCAGCGCCGACAGGCCCGATTCCCGGTTGGTGAGCAGCCCGGTGTAGGAGTTGCCGAAACAGATAGCGTTGGATTCGGCCCAGGCCGCCGGCCCGCTGACGACCACCCCATCCCATTCATAGGGGATGCAGGATTGGGTGGGGCGCACACCCAGCCGGGTATAGGCCGCCACAATTTCCTGGTTGTGTTCCCGAAAATGGGGGGCGGTGATGCGCATAGCGTCAAACTGGTTTTCGTCACAGCCAGCGGCGTTGAGGGTGGTGGGCACGGCTACTTTGGCTTGCGGGTCTTGGGCCAGTTTGGCCAGGAATTGGCGCAGTCCCAGCCCGCCCGTCAGCGGCGAAACGCCGGAGAGGTGGGCGCTCTGAATGGGGATCAGTTCAGTGGCGTTAGCGGCGGCGGCCATATCCAGCAGCAGGCGCATCGCCATTTGCACGGCCACACCGCGTTCACCATCGAGCATGGCCTGTTGGTTGGAAGTTAGTTTTATCATAGTAATCAATCCTAAAACGCACAGCAGCATACCGACTACCGATTACGGATCACGAATGAGGGATTACGGATTACGGCCGTTACTCCTCTTTCAACGGTGGAATCGGCCGGAAGCCGGTGTCAGCTGTCATCCATGACTTGTGAGAAACAACGGTTGGCTCTTCCTGGGCTGTGGGTGAATAAGGTTTTTTCCCTTCTTGAAAATGTAAAAACTCGCGCTGCGTGGGGTAGGCAAAATCAATATCCTCATGCAGCCGGAAGGCGCGTAAGACCGCCTCCCAAATTTCGTTTTCGCTGCCCCGTTTGCGGCGTGGGTCTACCAGGTAACGCATGGTCAGCACCACACCGCTGTCGGCCACATGAGTATAAATGATTGGCTCTAAACTGCCATAGGAAATAACGAACCGATCTGGCCGTTTTTCATATTGGCGAATGCCCTCTGTGACGTCCGGGGCCAGTTCGTGAATGATGTTGTTCAGGATGGCTTTGGCTTTTTCCCAGTCGCTTTCAAATGTGACCATCACCGGAATTTCGTTCCAGATGAAGGGGTAGCCCTGGTGGGTGTTGATGACCGGCTGCTTAAAAACGATGCCATTGGGGAAATGGATGACGCGCCCGGTACTTTGTTCGGCCTCAATGCGTCTGCCCACTTCCAGCAAGCTGAACGAAAAGACGCGAATATCAATCACGTCGCCCATGATGCCGTCAATTTCCACGCGGTCGCCTACGGCAAACGGCCGTCGCCAGACAATAAACACCCAACCGGCAATGGACATGATCGGGTCTTGCAAGGCAATGGCGATACCGGCGGAGACCAGCCCCAGATACGTGACCAGTGTATCTACTCCCGCCAGCCAGATGCGCCCTATCAGGATGATGCCCACAATGACGGTGACGTACTGCACCACTTTGCGCCAGTTGTAGAGCATGCGCGGGTTTTTGCCGAACTGCCGGTTGACCAACCGGTAGCCCACGCCGCGCAGCGCCCACAGAATGAGCAAGATGAAAATAGTTTGGAGAATACGAGCCAGCAGCTCCACCCCGACGTTGAGGTTGAGATATTCTTGCAGCAGGTCGCGCACGGCCGTTAAAAATGATTCCAGCATAGCGTGAGTTTACATCAGACCAGGGACACAGGCACAAATTTTGGCTGGTAGTTTACGACGGGGTGATGCTTTCGCTTGCAGGAATCTGACGTGGCTCAATCGTTTGTAATATCTGTGCTTCCGACTGTTGTACCTGGTACAAATCCCATCGCAGTTGAAGGTTCATCCAAAAACCAGCTTCGCCGCCAAAGAATTTGGCTAAACGGAGGGCTGTGCTGGGGGTGATACCACGACGGCCGTTGACAATTTCGTTGATCCGCTGATAAGGCACGTGAATGGCGTCAGCCAAATCACGTTGGCTAATGCCCATCGGCGTTAGAAATTCTTCCAATAACATCTCCCCCGGATGGGTGGGGGCGCGGTGGGTAGGTACACGAACCATGATGTTCACTCAAAATTTGCCAGGGATTTCATGGGTTTTTGGGGGAGGATGGGGTCGAAAGTAACAGTGATATTTTTCGAGTGACACGATCTATAATGCTACCCACTTCAAATAGGGCATCAAAAGGATCAACCTCTTCACTTTCTGCTCGTTCATATTGCACAGCAAGTGCATATTCTACTACTGCAATTTCATAAACAATTTCTTTGAACTGGCGGGAATCTACCACCCCTCCACTTGCTTTGAGAGCAGATGATACTTGTGGGTGACTCAAATTAATATAGATTGTCCTTGTATCCTTCTTGTATTCTGAACGATTGTCATCAGGGGATCCCTCCGTCCATTCAATAGTAAAAATACCCCTTCGTTTCTTGTTATTTTTAGACGTGTCGCCAGTTTCTGTGATTTCTTTTGGAGAACCTTTTTGAGTTCCTACGATAAGACTGGGACCTCCTGGTCTGGGAGTTGCCCCTTCACCTGGGGGTTGGCTCCCCTTTATACCTTTACCATGTGGATGTCCAGCAACCTGCCATTTTGATATTTCATCTCCATCCTCAGGCAAAACTTCCCCATCTTCCCCAGGCCCTGTTGACAGTTTTGTTGACTTCCTCGCACTAACTTTTCTGGCCAATTCGTATTGGTCAAGTATGGTTAGAAAGTCCTCATTTAGTATGCTCTCTATTTCCTTCGCCCGTTCCTCTAACCGTTTGAACTGTTCGCCACGTTTACGTTCACGTTCTTCTTCAACTAGAATTTTTCTAACATTCTCAACCTCTGATGCAATCCAGCCAAGCAAGACAATCACAAGAGGATTTGACCGATTCAGTTGATTGTTACGTGTATTGTCAAATGCTGGAATTGCCCCCTCATAATCTTCTAGTTTAGGTACATCAACTTCACCAAAAATTCTGTTAGCTAGATCCTTGTTCTCGATGCCGGCAAGAGTTGTTTCATGCCAGATTCCATATGAGAGAATATCTATCCCATTGAATTCTTTCTCTAAAGGGGTTGGAGCAACCTTTATCAATAACTCGATTTCGCTAATTCTTTTTGTGACATCAGGAGGAGGAGTAAACGAAAAACTCCGTATTGATGCTGGTTCTCGAAACTTACAATTATGCCCATTAATAATTACTGTGGCACGGGATTTGTAGCGGCCCAAATGTCGCTCAATATATGTAATAGTTTGTTCGAAGTTGAATCTTGGGTTAATAAAGTTAGTAATCTGGACAATGGTGCCATCTTCTCTGTCCACCACCTCATTGTTGACCAATTCTTCGACGGGAAAGGCGCCCCCATGACTTGCGTTTTCTATCGCATCACGGGTCAACTCCACGACATTGCGAATACCATTTTGTACTGTGTCAATAACAAGGGTATTTGCAACTCCGAAGGCTGCCGACTTGCCTGTGCCGAATCGTCCCCGAACCCGCTTGCCTTTTTTCCTTTGAACATTTTCTCCATGCATTTGAAAGAATTGGAGCAGAGCCTTTCGAGACATTCCAATGCCGTTGTCTGCGATTTGAAGAGTCTTTGGTTTGGTGGGCAACAAATCTACAGATACAGTTACCGGAGTATCATCCTTTGCGTTATCTAGAGAGTTAGAGACATATTCCCAGATAACTTTTGGGAGTGTGTTGAAATAAACTGCGTTTTGTAGGAAATCACGAGCTACATGGCTTGTTACTGTGATACTTTGATGGGTCATTTTAGTTTCTCCTCCACAAATTCTGCAACAAGTAGCTCCCACAAGGCTTCAAGCTTACGGTTGCCACTAACTGCATTTTGAACAATCACATACCTTTTTTGACGAACATGTTCGGGAAAATAATCATTTACTCGTGCAAATTCCTGAAAGTCAGAATACTTAATGTCTTTAACTCTATTTGCCTCGAATTTCACAAACGCGCTACTCTTCAGTAACCGGGCTTGTTCGATAGACAGTTTGTCGGTAGTAGATTGCTTGCGAGATCCAGCCTTATAATCTTCAAAACTAACGTGTTGATTTTTTTCTGCCCAGTCCAAACCTGTTGGAGTAAGGATATAACCATGTTTAAGATTCCCTTTTAACAAAGGCTCTCCTTTGTGTACACTTGAGGCATCCTTTAGTGCGTATTGAACAACTCGTAAATCTATGCGTTCAGGGTATTTACGCCAGGAAAATTTCTCTGGGTAGATTTCATATGCAAGAATTGCAATATCTTCAATATCCACTGCCTTTGTCGCGCCACCTAATTTTGAGACAGCTAAGGTTACTATCTGCGAGTTAGATAAAATTGTGCCGAATTGAGTCATGTCAGGTTTTTGATATTCGAATAAGAGGCTTTTCCCATGCATCAAATGCCAGTTCTACTCTATCTCCGATTTGTACCCCAAGGGCATTAAATGCACTTCCCAATCCCCAAATTAAATGTTCATCCCTCTTGGCAATCCCACGAGATTTGTTTTCGACGAAAATTTCCCATCCATCTCCAAGATCAGGAAGCTGGGGTTGGTTTGAACTGATGCTTAATACACCGTTAAGTGCCCAGGAGCCAATTGTTATCTTGTACCTAATGAGGCCATCGATTCCATAGACCACTTCTGGGTCATAGTCAATGGGATCCTGACGACTTCTGGCATTTTCTATATCTTCCCAAGTGTGGTTTCGGCCACGAATTTTGTAAAGGCCGGTCTCGACTTTTTCTACAATTGGTGATTGTGGCAAAACTCTTGCAGTAGCTGTAGCGATTGAAAAACCCTTTTCTTGGAAAAACTCCACTACTTCCTGAAACGTTACGACTGTGCCATGTTTTTCTACAACTTGCACAAAGCATTTGTCACTTTCCGCTAGATAACCTGTTGGCGTTTCATTCCAACTAACATAATCATCTTCTACTTCGAAGCCTAAAGCTTCTATATGAGCTTTCATCACTCTTGGGGGCGCAAGAATATCATAAAATCGAGAAATATATCTTCTTGTCCCATCGCAAAAAACACTAAATTCTAGTGGTCCGCAAACTTCCATCATAGCAAGTCCCGCCTTCAGGATTGGCCATCTGGTAGTGTTTTCAGCAGTAGCAATTGTATACCAATCGTGATCCACCTCTTTATATCCTAAATGCTTAAGGATATATGCAGCTTGTTGGGGCGATACATCTAAAGTTTCAGAGGCTTCTGAAAGATGAATCCCCCCCATATAGCTAATTTTCTGGTGCATTTTTCTTTTTGCCTTCGAGGACATTTCCTCAATGGCTTTGATTAACCCCAAAGACAAATCACTTGGACTTTCAAGGATAAATGTGACACTTTCATCGATTTTTATTGTTGGAGGATATTTAGCTTTATCAGCACTTCGAAGTAGGGCACAAAGAGCGTCAAAGGAATCTAAGTTCTCACGGGCCGGACGTGAAGAATCAATAATGTTTCTATTTTGTAGGGCCAATCTCCATGATTTTAGAGATAAGTTATCGCCCATATCTTTTGCTACTAGCAGGGCTGATTGAAGATACAATCCGGGATTTTGGTTTATCCGCGCCCATAATCTAGTTGCAGTTTTGGAAGTGATTTGCCTCACCCGCTCTCTAGTGACTCCTTGTTGCCTTCCAACTTGTGCTAAGGTCAAGTTATCATTGAAGTATTTTATATAGATATCAAGATCTCTTTCAGCAACTTTAGCAAAAAGGATGGACAGTTCTTCACTCAGAGAATGACTTTCGTTTATTTGTAATAATAGCTTCAGAAATTCCCCTTGTTCGTTAGTGTTCTCTGGGGCGAGGTTTAACCATGATTTGATGCTCATGTTGCGATATTGTGCTTGGGGATGAAGTTTCTCTCTCGCTATAAGTGCCCGAAGAATATCTTTTTGGTGGTTGATCAGTCGGTCAAGTGTTGTAGAAGTATTCTCAATGAAGCTTTCCACAGCTCGAGATAAGTTGAGCAACTCCCCGATACTTTCAAAGCCTGCTGATTTTAGCCGATGTATCATATCGTTACTGAGTTCTTGTACCAATATATCCACGGGTAAATCATCAAAGAAGGATACAGTAGGTATTACAGTTGATTTGCGTTCCTCATTATCTGGCAATGCGATTTCACTTACCGACAACTCTATTCCCTGGTTTTCTAGCATTGAGCTTAGGCATTCCTCTATTTCTTGGACAGCTAACGACCCGATATTATAAATACTGGATAATGTGTTTTTCTCTATCAATCTTTGAATGTCCAAAGCTGTTTTTAGTCCGGCACGCAATAAGGCATTTCTGGGTCTGATAGATAGATTTAGGTGTTCTATCGGTACTGATGAAAGAGAACCCATTACATAACTGACAGTTGAATGCTCTTCATTATCCTGTGACATAAATCCTTACTCTAAATTATTTAGTGTAGACCCTTTTTCGGACTGGTATATGCGTCATAACTTACGAATGGTATAACTCGATCTTGATCTGCTTTGCACGTGATACGATTCTTTGCTTCACAATCTTTGCGTGGCACTGGCAGCAAAACGGCCGGCATTGTCTTCTATTTCCTGAATCTGTGTATCTTCAATTTGTAATTCACCGGTTTGCACATCCACGTCAAGCGTTCCTACCTGACCGATTCGCCCCCATGACCGGCTTGAGAGAGTGACAGGCACACGCCAGAAGGCTCTTTCCTGCCGCCAGACTAGCGTAGGCGTCTCGCCGGATAACAAATCGGCAATGTGATTGCCGACATAGACGCTCACCTTGCGGCGGGCGTCTTCGGCCGTAAACGCAATATGGGTAGTCAGGTTTAGCTCTAAATGAAGTGGGCCGCTCTCTGGCAGTTTAATGGCTTCAATTGTGACTGACATAACAATCTCCTTTGCTATCTTTGACGCATTATAACACCTGATATTTGTTTCATTAGCCAGTCTGGGCAAAGGTGGCATATTGGCTTTGATCCAGCACTTTGACTTCTCGCTCAATTTGATCGCCGTAATCATTTTGAGCGACTTCCAGATCATACCGGGCTTGCAAACGCAGCCAGACATCTGGGCTGGTGCCAAAATAGCGCGCTAACCGCATGGCGGTATCGGCCGTAATGGAACGTTTGCCACTGATAATCTGGCTAATGCGCAAAGCAGGCACACCAATGTCTTTCGCTACCCGATATTGGCTCAAACCCAATGGCTTCATAAAATCTTCGGCCAAAACTTCGCCAGGATGGACGGGTAATAGTTTGTCTTCCATCATCAATACTCCCTATGAGTGATAATCTACAATTTCCACATCAAAGGCACGGCCGTTTTCCCACCGGAAGCAGATACGCCATTGATCGTTGATCCGAATGCTGTACTGACCTTCACGATTGCCGTGCAGCTTCTCCAATCTATTGCCCGGAGGAGCGATTAAGTCTCGTAAATCATCCGCGTCCTGTAAATAGAGCAACTTGCGGCGGGCTGTTTGCTGGATGTTATGGGGCAGCTTTCTGGAAATCTGCGCGTTGAAAATCCGTTCCGTTTCTCGTGAGGCAAATGACTCTATCATGGTACGATAGTATCATGTGGCGATATTAGTGGCAAGGGCCAAAACAAAAGTTATTGACGTTTAGTCATGTGCAGCGGTTGTCACCTGATCCCATAGTCGTGGAGGTCTACACGGCCGTACTCCCCCCGTACATATTTGTTTTTATCCGCGCCCCAGGGGATGGTGCAGTCAAAGCCCGCTTTTGCTGTCCGGCTCTTTTGGCCCGGCGCGTGACTGCCGGAGGGGTCGAGCGAACTGCCGGGCTGGTTTTCCAGGATGATCAGGTCGCGGTCGGCCTGGAAGCGGGTGGCCATGGCCCATTCCACCTGCGCCGGGTCGTAAATGTCCACGTCCGTATCCACCACCCAGACGTGTTTGAGGGAGCCGTGCCCTTTCAAGGCAGCGTGAATGGCTGCCCGGCCGTCCTCTTCCCCCTGCTTCTCAATTTGCACCACCGCATGCAGCCAGCTTGTGCCGCCGGGCGTGATCACCACGCCCGTACACTTCGTCACCTGGTTCACCTCATTAAAAATGGTCGGCTCTTTGGGCATACCCATCAGGATTTTGTGTTCCAGGCTGCCGGGCAGCAGGGCATGGAAAATGGGGTCGCGGCGGTGGGTGATCAGGTCAATTTCAATCACCGGTTGGTCGCGCACAATGTCCATCGTCTCTGTCAAATCCATAAACGGCCCTTCGCTGGTGGTGCGGCGGGTAATACGCCCTTCCAGCACAATTTCGGCGTGGGCGGGCACGGCCAAGTCGTTGGTGAGACATTTCACCAGCGGCGTGGGGGCCAGGGCGTTGGCCACCGCCAATTCATCCACTTCCGGGGGCGGCCCCATAGAGGCAGCCAGATGCACCGCCTGAGAGACGCCAATGCAGATGGCCACGGGCAAATCCCCGGCCACTTTTTGCATGGCGTTGTAGGTGCCCCGGTTTTCAATGATGCGGGCGGCAAAATGGCGATCATCCAGCAAGAGGAGGCGGTGGTAGCACATGTTACGGCCGTACTCCGCATCGTTCACAATGACCACATTACTGGCAATATACCGTCCCGCGTCCTCCGGCAGATGCAGCAAAATGGGTAAGTCACGTAAATCAAACTGCTCCAATACCACTTCCTGGCAGGGGGCCGTTTCCACCATCTCCGGTTCCATCGGATTCGCTACCGCATTTGCCAGATGATCCAGCAAATGAGGGAGTTCCACGCCCAACTCCATACAAAAGTAGCGCCGGTCAGCGCAAGGCCCGGCAATGACCCGCCAGCCGGGGTGTCCTTTGATCCGATTAAACAGGACAGGCCGACCTTCCAGGGCATGGGCCACGTTCGCCAGTTCATAGGTGGTGTCTACGGGGGTATCAATGGTGATCAGGTCGCCGGTCACGGCCGTTTGCTCAATGAATTTTCTCAGACTCATGGTTGTTCCTTCAATGTATGGGGATATTGAGGCGCCAATATCACCATATCCTCAACATCTATTTTTACCAGATGACCGCCGTTCGCAAAAAGATTCAACATATACACTCCCAAATGAGTTGTAAATGGAGGAGAGGCTTTAGCCGATGCGTGGTTCGCCTAAAGGCTCCCCTCCGACTGTCCTCTTTTCAAATAGGGTCGCTATAGACAACCTTCTCTCATTTTCGTAAAATCTGATTGTGCGAATATACGATTTCAGGAGAACATGACGATGGACTATAAAGTGAAAACCTACACTGTGCGGCTGCGGGAACGCGGGCAGCTTACCTTACCCCAGCCTGTGCGCGAAAGGTTGGTTGAAGATACAGGTAATCTGGATTTGCTAACCCTGGTACAAATTGATGACATGCTCATTTTGACGCCTAAAAAATTGTATGTGACGGAACTGGCAAAACAGATTTCAGCCGAAATGGAACGTACAGGGGTGGCATTGGCTGATTTGCTTGAAGGGTTGGCTCAAGAGCGTGAAGCAATCTGGCATGAGCGCCTGGCAGGTGAAGGTCTGGCGGACGAAGGTCTGGCCGAAGCAGTAGGGGAATGAAAAACAGGATTTTTGCCGATGCCAATATCCTCATTGCCGGTTCAGCATCAGATAGTGGCGCCAGCCATGTGGTGTTGAAAATGGCGGAATTTGGCATGTATACGCTGGTAGTTTCCAGGCAGGTATTGGACGAGGCTGACCGGAACATGCGCCAAAAACTTCCTGGCGTTTACCCGCAATTTGTGGCGCTGATGAGCCGCCTAAACCTGGAAATTGCGCCTGACCCGCCGGCTGCGGAAACGGCCCGGTGGGTAGGAATTATTGAAGCGAAAGATGCACCGATTTTGGCAACGGCCGTGCTTGCTGGCGTCTATCGTTTCCTAACCCTGAACACCAAAGATTTTACGCCGGCAGCAGCTGCCCAAAGTGGCCTGCTCATGCAAACGCCCGGAGAGTTCATCATCAACATCCGGGCAATTATGGACACGACGTTGTAAGCATATGGACTTATTTACTCACGGCCGTGCCGCCCAAATTCAGCAAGAATCCCCCCTGGCGAACCGGATGCGGCCGCGCACCCTGGACGAATATGTGGGGCAGGCGCATATTTTGGGGCCGGGGCGGCTGCTGCGCCGGGCCATTCAGGCTGACCAGCTTTCTTCGCTCATCTTCTACGGGCCGCCGGGCACGGGCAAAACCACGCTGGCGATGGTTATTGCCAACAGCACCCGCAGCCACTTCATCACCATCAACGCCGTGTTGGCGGGCGTGAAGGAAATCCGCGAGGCAATTGAGACGGCGCAGGAGCGGCGCAATTTGTATGGGCAGCGCACCACGCTTTTTGTAGACGAGGTGCATCGCTGGAACAAGGCGCAGCAAGACGCGCTGCTGCCCTGGGTGGAGAATGGCGCCATTATCCTGATTGGGGCGACGACGGAGAATCCCTATTTTGAGGTGAACAAGGCGCTGGTCAGCCGCAGCCGGATTTTTCAGTTGAAGCCGCTGACGGAAGAAGACCTGACCCAGATTGCGCGGCAGGCGTTGGCGGATGAGGAGCGGGGCTACGGCCGTTTGCCCGTTCATATTGACGACGACGCCCTGGCGCACCTGGTGGATGTGGCTAATGGCGATGCGCGGGGGGTGCTGAATGCACTGGAACTGGCGGTGGAGACGACGCCTGAGGGGGAAGACGGCCGTATCCACATCACCCTGGAAGTGGCTGAAGAATCCATCCAACGGCGGGCTGTGCTTTACGATAAGGAAGGGGATGTGCATTACGACACCATCTCCGCCTTCATCAAGAGTGTGCGCGGTTCTGACCCGGACGCAGCCATGTATTGGCTGGCAAAGATGGAGTATGCCGGCGAAGACCCGCGTTTCCTCTTCCGGCGTATGGCGATTTTGGCCGGGGAAGATATTGGCATGGCCGATCCCAACGCCATCACAGTGGTCTTAAGCTGCTGGCAGGCGTTTGAACGCATCGGCATGCCCGAAGGCCGTTTCCCGTTGGCGCTGGCAGCGCTCTACCTGTCTACCGCGCCCAAGTCTAATTCGGCGTTTGCCTTTTTTGATGCGCGGGGGGCGGTGGAAAAGGAGCAGGAGGCGGAGGTGCCCAACCATTTGCGCGATGGCAACCGGGATAAGGAAGGCTTTGGGCATGGCGCCGGTTATCTGTATCCCCATGCCTACCGCGGCCATTGGGTGGCGCAGCAGTACCTTCCGGCGGCGCTGCAAGGTAAGTTGTTTTACCAGCCGTCTGACCAGGGATATGAGCAACGAATTCGGGAGCAAGTGGCGCGGCGAAGAGAAGAGCAAATTGCTTCGCTGATGGAGAGTGAGAGACTGGGAGATGGGGAGATTTATACGACGAGTCCGAAGAATAGGGCGCGGGATGCCTGGTTGCAGCGGACGATTAGCAACAGTGGGCGGAATTTGGGGCAGCAGCGGGATCGGTTGTTTGAACTGGCCGGGGTGCAGCGGCACCACCTGATCCTGGACCTCAATGCCGGGTCGGGGCTGCTGACGTGGGAGGCGGTGCGGCGCGCCCCGGAGGGCGGCGTGTGGGCGCTGACGGCCGATCTCCAGGCCGGCGACGCCCTGCGCCAGATGGCCGAGCGATTGCCGGAAATGGAACGGCCGTCCATCCTCATCGGCCAGCTTGCAGAACTGGATTACCTGCTCGGTCTGCGCGGCGAAACCGACCTGAAATTCGACCACATCCTGGCGCGCAACCTCTTCACGGAATACGACTTACGGATGACGGATGAAGAAGAGATTAGGAGATTGCGAGATTGGCTGCTCCCCGACGGCCGTCTCTGCCTCATCCAGACCGTCCCCCGGCATGGGCAGCGGTTGTACCGGCTGGTGGAATGGGGTGAGCAAACAAAATTGCGCGACAAGGTGGCGGTAGCGGAAGAGGCTATTTACCACGACGAAAGTGACCCGTTGGTGAATTGGGATGAGGCGGATGTGCAGGCGGCGCTGACGGCCGTCGGCTTCACCCACATCCACGCCCAACTGGAGACAGAAACCAGCCAACGCCAGATTACGGAAGCCCATCTGACCCGCTGGTTTGGTGAGGGGGAAGGGGAGCGAATGGGTTACGGCCGTCGCCTGCAAGCGGGTGGGCTAACCAAAAAAGAGGTTGCCCAGGTGGAGACCCTCTACCGGCAGCAGTTGGTGGGGCGGGTGGCGGAGTGGGGCACGGCCGTGTTATTTCTGATCTCGGAGTGTGACGGCTTTAGCCGTCACAGTAACAGCTAAAGCTGTTATGCTCCGCCCTGTCACCTTGTCGCCTTGTCAAGTATAATTCAGCCCAATTATCGGATTGGGAGCCATTGTCGGGCGAGGAAGAAATTACATGCCGCAAGTGGATTTTCGTAAAGAGGCGGAATCTCTGTTTGATGAAATGGTTGCCAGACGGCGGGACTTACACCAATACCCGGAAATGGGATTTGAAGAATTCCGCACCGCCGGGATTGTGGCCGAACAGCTAGACCAATTGGGTTTTGAAGTGCAGCGGGGCATTGGGCAAACCGGCGTCGTCGCTTTGCTGGATGGGCCGCACGATGGCCCCACGGTGATGCTCCGTTTTGATATGGATGGCCTGCCCATTCAGGAAGAGAGCGGTCAGCTCTATGCCTCCAAAAATGCGGGCGTCATGCACGCCTGCGGCCACGATGGGCACACCAGCATGGGGCTGGCGCTGGCCAAAATTATGGCGAAGTATCGGGAGGAGATGCACGGCCGTATCAAATTTGTCTTCCAACCGGCCGAAGAAGGGCTGGGCGGCGCCTTTGCCATGATTGCCGACGGCGTGTTGGAAAACCCACGCCCCGACGTCACCTTTGCCATGCACATCTGGACGCCAGAGGACGTGGGCAACGTGCGCGTGGTGGAAGGGCCTTGCATGGCCTCATCCAGCGTTTTTACCATTACCATTCATGGCTTTGGTGGGCATGGCGCGGCCCCCCATCTGGCCAATGACCCCATCGTCGCCGCCGCCCACATCGTCACCGCCCTGCAAAGCATCGTCAGCCGCAACATTAACCCGCAGGAAAGCGTTGTCGTCTCTATCGGCGAATTCCGGGCCGGAGCTACCTTTAACGTCATCCCCGACAAGGCCATTTTGAAGGGTACCGTGCGCAGTTACAACAATGAACTGCACCGCCTCATTTACCGCCGCATCCTGGAAATGGCCACGCGCATGGCCGAAGCGTTTGGCTGCAAAGCTTCCATGGAGACCATTGCCATTGTACAGGCGGTGGTGAATGCACCAGAGCCAACGGCCGTCGTCCGCGCTGCTGCTGAAAAGATCGTCGGCGCCGACCGCATCATGGAAAGGCGCACCATGGCCTCGGAAGATATGGGCTTTTTTCTGGATGAAATACCCGGTTGTTATTTCTTCATCGGCGGCCGTAACGAAGAAAAGGAATACATCTACCCCCACCATCACCCCAAATTCAATTTCGACGAACGTGCCATGATAGACGGCGTGGCCATTATGGGAGAAGCGGCGGCGCATTATGTGTTGAACTCGGCGTGAGGCATGAGCAGAAGTCCGATGATAGAACGACCCAATGACGAGTGACGAGTGACAAATGACCGATTACGGATCACCGATTATGGATCGCCGATTACGGATAACGGATTACCGCATCGTCTGCCTGGCCGGCGGTGTGGGTGGGGCCAAACTGGCCGCCGGGTTGGCGCAACTCGTACCGCCGCCGAATTTGACCATTATTGTCAATACCGGCGATGACTTCCAACACCTGGGGCTGACTGTGTGCCCCGACCTGGACACGGTGATGTATACCCTGGCGGGAGTAGCCAACCCGGAGACTGGCTGGGGGCGCGCCGGGGAGAGCTGGCGCACAATGGAAGCAGTAACACAGTTGGGCGGGCCAGATTGGTTTCGCCTGGGTGATTTAGACCTGGCGACGCATCTGACGCGGGCGCAGTTGCTAGGTGAAGGACAGACGCTCACGGCCGTGACCCGTCACCTCTGCACCCACCTGTACATCCAACCCGCCATCCTGCCCATGAGCGACCAGCCCGCGCCGACCATGATTGAGAGTACCGACGGCCGTATCCTGCCCTTTCAGACCTGGTTTGTGCGCGAACGGTGGCAGCCGCCGGTCAACAACATTATCTTGCCCAACGATGTGAAAGCTACCCATGCCATCATCCGTGCCCTGGAAACGGCCGACATCGTCATCATTGCCCCCTCCAACCCGTTTGTGAGCATTGACCCCATTCTGAACGTCTACCCTATCCGGGCGCTGTTGGAAGATGTGCCGCAGGTGGTCACGGCCGTCAGCCCCATCATTGGCGGGCAGGCCGTCAAAGGCCCTGCCGCCAAGATGATGCAGGAAATGGGCATGGAAGTGTCGGCGACGGCCGTAGCCGCCTACTACGGCGACCTGATAGACCTGTTCATCTACGACCGGCAGGATGAGGGCGCATTTGAAGGGGCAGGGGATGCCGTAGCAATGGATACGATGATGGGGGATGGCGACGGCCGTTTGCGTGTAGCCAAAGATGTATTGCAAGCCACACTTGATTTTCTATCTTGAATAGTGGCTGGTGGCTGGTTACCAGCCGCCAACTACCAGCCCCTTGTTCAGGTACTAAAGCGTTAATGATCCCCTTGCGCCAGTTCAGTATACTTTTCCCAGTTGATGGTGTACCCTGACCATAAAAATTCACTTTAGCTAGACGGCAGCCTGGTAGCGTGCTGTCTACAATGGCCTTATGAACCAATCGTATTCTCAAGAACTGCGAGTAGACTCTAGCCGTATTATTATCCCCGTCCTCACCACCGTCGTCCTCTTGCTCAGCCTCATCTTTGTCGTTGGCTCCTCATCTTTTTGGGATGTCGGTCATTTCTGGTTCTGCGCGATTGTGGCCCCATTGGGCGGCTGGCTGGCCTGGCGGTTTATCCAAAACAACAAATACGACCTGGGCATCAACATTTTCTTTTTGGTGCAGTTCACCATGTTAGCGGTCATTCTTTTTCAAGAATGGCAGCCGGGCAGCCCCATTCCTTACCTCTTTGGTATCTTAATTGTGGCCTCAGCCATGCTCAGCCGGACCGAAAACAGCTTTTTAGCCTGGGGCGCCGCCACTGTTGTTATCTTAGGCGCGGTTTTTTGGCAGGCAGGGGCTTCGTTTGAGACCTTTCGTTTGTTGTTAGGCCCCATTCTGGTAAATTTGGGTCTGGCAGCCATTGCCTTCATGTCGGCGGTTGAGTGGCAGTATGCCGTAGAAACGGTGAGCGATTTGCACCGCAATGTGCAGCGGCGGCGGGATGAATTGTATGCCATTCAAGAAGAGGTGAAGTTTGCCAATGCCAAACTGGAATTCACCAACAGCCAGCTAGATAAAGCGCGGCAAGAGGCGTTGGATGAACGGGATATACGCACCCGCTTTATGAACCACGTCAGCCATGAATTACGCACCCCCCTGAACTCCATTGTCAATTTTGCCCACATTGTGCGCCTGGGGGGGCGAGGGCCGGTATCAGAAGGGCAGATTGATTACCTGGAACGGATTGAAAAATCGGGTTGGCACTTGCTTTCGGTGCTGAACGATTTGCTGGATATGGCTCAGATTCAGGCCGGTGAATTTAAGCTGCATCTGGAAGTGTGTGACCTGCACGCGCTTTGTGAAGAGGCAATGACCACCACACGCGGGCTGCTGCTGGAAAGCCAGGTTGATCTGGTGCGTGACTACCCGGATGAATGGCCGCTGGTAAAAGTAGACAAGATGCGGGTGAAGCAGTCGCTGATCAACCTGTTGGGGAATGCGGTGAAGTATACGGAAGAGGGGTTCATCACCCTGCGGGTGCGGCAGATTGAGGATGAACTGCAGCTGTCGGTGATTGATACCGGCATTGGCATTGCCCCCGAACACCACGAGACGATTTTCATGGAGTTCCGGCAGGTGAATGAATCGGCGGCGCGGAAGCGGGTGGGCACCGGCCTGGGGCTGCCCATTACCCGTCATTTGATCGAGCGGCATGGCGGGCAGATGTTTGTGACCAGTGAGGTAGGGCAGGGGTCTTGTTTTACCATTGTGTTGCCTGTGTATCAGGAACAGGCAGAGGTGAATATGGCCGGGGTAGTAGCGGCAGAAACCACACTCTCCGCTTTGGCCACGGCCGTACCCAGCCCTACTTTCCCCGCGATTGAACCCCAGATAGGGGCTGATGATGTGGTTGTGGCCGCGGCTGTGGCTGCGGCAAGCACGGCCGTGACCCCCCCCACAGCTATCCCAACTGAATCATCGCTGCCCACACCGGCGCAGCTCGAACCACTGCCACCGGAAAATAAGCCGACGCTGCCCCCACCGTCGTTATGGCAGCGTTACCAGTGGGCATGGGTTGTGGTCGTGGTGCTGCTGCTTGTTCTGCTGGGCGGGTTGTGGTTCACCATGTCCGACCGTGCCGGTAATGGGCGGGCAGCGTTGGTGGCAGCGGCAGGGCCAGGCACACCCACGTCGGTTGTCGTGATTGCGCCGTCGGCTACGGCCGTGTCACCCGATGACACGCCCCCCAACTCGCCCACGCTGGAAGAGGCCTCGCCGACGGCCGTGCCGGTGATTGAACCGGCGCCGGTTAACCCATCCCCTGTGCCCACGCATACCATGGCGCCTACCAGCACGGCCGTGCCCACCCATACGCTCACTGCCAGCCCATCGCCAACAGCCACGCCGCAGGCAACCGCCACGATGACTGCCACCCCGACCGATACCCCGGCACCTACCTTTGACAACATTGCCATTGCCTTGTTAAACTCCTCCCTTTACCGGCAGCCCAACGCTGCCAGTGAGGAAGTTACGTTTGTTAATGCCGGCGATTCGGTCACCGTTTTGGGGCGCTCCGCCAATGGCAACTGGCTTTATGTGCGCGCGACCGAAGGACAGGAGGGGTTCATTTTTGGCGAACGGCTGCAATGGGGCGGCGACAGCGACACACTGCCGGTGATCGGAAGTGGCAGCGCTGCGCCGCCGCCGGTGAGCGGCCCATTGGCTCTAGACCTGTATCTGCTGCCAGACCGGGGGCGCTGTGAAGGCCAGACATGGTGGCAAACGGTATATATGCGCGGGCAGGGCGGTAATGGCGTGTATACTTATTATTGGAACGGCGAGCAGGCGGCGGACAATGTGGCCAATGATGGCTTGACCTTTGAGGTGAGTTTTACCGGCGGCGCGCAGGCTGGCGTCGGCGAAGTTGTTTCCGGCGGTGTGGCCGTTTCCAAAACATTGTTTATTCCGCCGCCACCGTGTCATTGACAAGGGGCTGTGATTGCCGGGGTACGGCCGTTTTGATACACTTCACATAATTATGGAAACACATTTAACCCTGCAAGATGCGTATATTGTTTTGGTAGAAGATGATCCCAATGCCCAGCTGATCACCCTGGATTTGCTGCGGTTGGGTGGTGCTAACCGTTGTTATGCCCGCAAAAGCGCCGACTCTGCTATTTCTTTTGCGGAGCGGCTGCCCAAAGTGGATTTGTTTCTGGTGGATATTAACATGCCGGGCAAAAGTGGGTATGAACTGCTGGCGGAGATTCGGGAACACGAGATGTTGAAATCGGCTCGCGTGGTGGCTGTTTCCGCCGGAACGCTCATGGCGGAAATGGAACATGCGCGCCATTTAGGGTTTGATGGGTTTATCAGCAAACCGTTGAAGCCGGCTGAATTTTCCGGTCAGGTGCAGCGTGTTCTCAACGGTGAAGCGATTTGGGACAGAAGCTAATGTGAGCAAGGCAGACCTGACAGGTTTCAGAAAACCTGTCAGATCTATTGACTGACAGATAAAATGAAACGGCCGTATGCAAACCGCAAATTTCCTGTTTACCTGCTTTTTTGGTTGGGCACGGCCGTTACCCTGACTGCCTGTTTTGGCGGTGGCGGCGGTGAAGAACAGCCGGTAGCCGCCGGCCAAACGGTGCTTACCTGTAGCGAAGTGTGTGCGCAGCAGGGGCAGTGTGGGCAGGCGGTAGACGGCCGTCCGCTCATTCTAGGCCGCCACGACCGCCCAGAAACTCGTGAGCATACCATTGTGTTTAATGTAGACCTGCCCGTTACCGTGCTGGAAACAAGAGATCAAACGATCCAATCGGTGGATGGGCAATTTGCCATGCAGCCATTCTCTTTAGTCATCTTGAACGATAATGGGCAACAGGGATGGGTGGCTAACTGGTGCCTGGCAGCGGCCCCATAAATTGAGAATAGTGGCTGGTGGCTGGTACAAGCCACTATTATTAGAGGAGACAACAACATGCGTCTGGAAAAGAAAAAAAAGGAACAATTGTCAAAACGCAAAGGGCTATCTGTTCGTACCCTCATCTTTGTTGTCTGGCTGGCCATCTCCTTTGCCGTTGCTTACTTTTTGGTTGAATATCTCTTTGATACGGGCTATCTTTCTGAGAAATTCTATTACACCGATCTGGCCCTGCCCCGTAACTGGTCCATCACCCTCTTGAAAGGGGCAACGATGTTTGTCATCGTCATATTGATGCAGATCATTTTGACATTGGGGTTTATGATCGGCAGCCCAGAAGGGCGGCGACGTACCGGCGACCCCAGCCTGTATTCGCGTAATAAAGACCCGTTCGATGACGGCCGTTTCTAGAGCCGGCAATTGGTAGAGGAACCTATGAAATCTAAACTCATTTGGATTTTGGACATACTGGTTGTGTTGCTCCTGTTGGTTTATATGGGGGGCAGTTGGTATTTCGGCGATTTGCTTATTAACCGGCCCACGTCAACGCTGGCTGATTCCCAAACCGCAATGGCCGAGTTGGGGCTGCCCGTTTTGCCAACCCCGGAAGCGGTGACCATTCCAAATGGCGATGTGTCCCTGGCCGGGTTTTTCTATGACAATGAAAAAGTTGGCGACTGCGCTGTCCTCCTGCTGCATGGGTACACCGGCACACGCTACAACGCCCTGCAATATGCCCCTCTTTTTTGGGAGCGTGGCTGTGACCTGCTGGCCTATGATGCCCGCGGCCATGGTGAAAGCAGCCCGGCCTTTCACACCTACGGGTATTATGAAAAACAAGACGCCCAGGCGGCCTATGTCTGGCTTCTGGCGCGCACCGGCCTGCAACCGGAACAGGTGGCCTTAACCGGCGTTTCCTATGGCGCCGCCACTTCCTTACAAGCTGCTCCGCTGCTGCCCGAAGCAGCCTTTATCATTGCCGATTCTCCCTATGAAAGTTTGGAAGCTATTGTTGGCTGGCAGGCAGTGGCGCAATTTGGCTCATGGGTAAAGCTTTTTGTCCCGGCAGCCTTTGCCATAGCTGAGATGCGGGCCGATTTTGAGGCGCGTGACGTGGCGCCCAAAGAGGCGGTGGCGGATACGGCCGTGCCCATTCTGCTCATCCACTCCCGCACCGATGCCTACACGCCTTACACCCACTCCGAAGCCATTTACGCCAACAGCAACCCGGCGACGACCGTCCTGCACATTACCGACTGGGGGTCTGCACACGGCCGTGACATTTTCACCGATTTTGACGCTTATAAGCAGATGGTGGATGAATTTCTGGCCCAATACGCGCCGGATTTTGGCATCAGCGACGGCCGTTAAGGGATTTTTATGCCCATCTCCAACCGCAAACGGCCGTCCGCCGGCATCTCTCCATTCACCACTACCGGCAGCCGCTCCCCTGTGTCAGGATTGTAAAGTCCCAGCCATAATGTATAGCCCCCCGGTGGTAAATCGGGCGGCAGTGGCAGCGTATGTGTGTCCATCAGCACCTCGCCGGGGCGCCAACTGGTGGTGGGGCGCGAACCTTGCCGCGGAAAGCTGTCTTGTTGGGCCACCAACGCCCCCTGTTCATCTTCCAGATGCAGAAAAATGGCATAGTTGGCCGGAAACAAAGCTTCCGTTTGCCAGACCAGCGTCACTGAGATCAGGCGGCCCGGTGTAACGGCCGTATCCGCCCAGGTAATGCCCGCCAGCCGCGCCAGGGGCGGCTGGCCAAATGCCGCCTGAACGGCCTGCCTCATCTCTGGCAGTTCTGTCGCCAGCGGCCACGCTTCCACCACAACCTCTTCTGGCAAGGTAACACTGTTCGCCCACAGCCGCCAACCATCCTGTCCACGTCGCCAGCCGCCCGTTTGCGGGTCGCGCAGCGCCAGCCGCAGGTGGTAGGCGCCGCTGGCAGCCTGCGCCGGGATCAACAGTTGGGCACGGCCGTGCAGCAGCTCCCCTGCCTGCCATTGTGAAGGGGGATAATCGGCGCGGGTGGGGGTCGTGATGGTTTCCGCCGCCAGTTGGCCCTGCGCATCCAGCAGTTGCACCACCAACTGGCTGTCCGGCGCGCCGCCCTGCGCCTGCCAATACACATCCACCGGCAGCAGATGGCCGGGGCGGTACGTCTCGGTGGGAAAGTTGTACCCCACCAGATCCAGGCCCGGCCAACGGACAAGGCGGGGGGTATGGTCGGGCAGGTGGGTGGCGGACACGGCCGTAGACGGCGTCACCGTTAGTTGCGGCAGCAGCAAGAGGGGGCCGTCGCCGGGCGTGGCCAGCACAGGCACATGCGTAGCCCGATCCAGCAGTTGCAGCCACACCTGGTACTCACCCGGCGGCAGCCCGGCGGGTAGCTGGATGGGGGGCCGGTATTGCACGGCCGTTCCTTCCGGCCAGGCAAACGAGGGATATGTTTCCCACAGGGGGTAACTCGTTTCCCACCAGGTCGTGGCGCCATCACTGAATTGCAACGCCAGCAGGTAATGTTTCTCCGCCGCCTCCGCGCCGCTGCGCGACCAGGTGAAAACCGGCTGCCAGACGGCCGCCGATGGAATATCTGCCGGTGAGGAAACGGCATGCAGGTTTAGAGCATCATCATAAGTTGCCAGGAGCGGTAAATCGGCAACGGCCGTGTCCTGAACCGGGTCTGGCGCAAACAACACCACTTTCACCCCCAGCCAGAGCGAAGAAAACCGTTTTTCATCCAGCCGCCGCCAATGTTCTTCCGCCCATTCGGTCAGGGCGGCGATGGGAAAGCCGGTGCGCGGCGTTGGCTCCGTTACGAACCAGATGCGCTCCGCAGACGCGCCCATTTCTGCCAGCCGCTGCTGGACTGGCGCCACATTCTGTTCGGGTAACTGCGGCACGGCCGTCCAGGGCGCATCACCTTCGTAGTAATAATCAAAAGGAAACTGGATGATGGTATCGTGCAGCACAATCAAGTCGCCGGGTTGGGCCGCCTGGTTCAAATAATGCGCCAGCCCTTGCAGATCATCCTTCACCAGCGCCGGATCGGTGAACTGGGTGCGCAGCCAGGCCAACTGGCTGATGATGATCAGCGCCGCCAACACCATGCCCGGTATACGGCCGTAGCGCCCCGGCAAAAACAGCCCTGCCGCCATCAACACCAGCAACGGCGGCAGGCTCATAATCAGGTGGCGCGGGCCATTGTACAGCGGCGACAGCGCCGAGAGCGCATACAGCAGCAGCAGCGGTGCCAGCAGATAAGCCGCCAGCAGGGAAACGCTGGCCCCTTTCCCTTGCCGCCAGGCAATCAGGCCGCCCCACAGCGCCAGCAGCCAGGCCGGCCACACCCGCCACCACGCGCCTAAAAAGCCGGGCACAATCCCCAGGCCAAAGGCAGTGGCCGTGTGGTTGAGCAAATCGGCCAGGGGCACAAAGGCAAAGTCAAACTGCCGTTCCCCCAGGAAACGGGGCAGCAGATACCAGGCCACTGCCAGCAGCAAGAGGCAGAGGAGTACGGCCGTGCCCCACACCCAACCCGGCAGCCGGCGCACCAGGCGATGTTGCAGGCCAATAATCAGCAGCGCCAACAAGCCAAAGGCAAACACAAAAATGCCAAAATAATGGGACAAAATGGCTGCCACCCCGGCTGCGCCCCACAAGACCGGCCAGCGCCACCTGATCCCGTTAGTCAGGCTTTGCCAGAAACAAACCAGCGCCCATACCGAAAGCATCGAAAAAAAGAGCAGCACGGTGTAATTGCGCATCTCCTGGCTCTGCCACACATGCAGCGGCGAGATTGCCAGAAAAAAGGCCGCCCCCACGCCCGGCCATACTCCCAACAGCCGTTTGCCCAACTGGTAAATAAGCGAGACATTGAGCAGCCCCCACAAAACCCCCACCAGACGCAGGGCAAAAATAGAATCCCCTGCCAGTACGCGCATGGCAAACAGTAACAAAAAGTAGAGCGGTGGATTGGTATCCTGGGTGGCTACACCATCAATCACAATCAGGCCACGCAGCACAGCGGGCAGCGCCAGTTGGGCACGGTACAGGCTCAACCCCTCGTCCGTCCACATAGATTGGGCCTCAAGCGCATACAACCGCAGCCCCCAGGCCAGCAGCAAAATGCCGATGAGCCAAAGTCGTAGCCGCCATCTGTGCATCTGGCTGGTCATGGTGTCACCTGAATGGTGGTGAGATGATGGGCCTCGCCCCATCTTTCGTTGGTCTGGGGATCGTATAAACCCACCAGCAAATCATAAACGCCGGGCGGCACATCGGGCGGCAGGGTGAAAGTGTGCCGGTCGGTCACCAGTTCACCAGCCGTCCACCAGGAGGTGGGGTACCAGCCGGCTTTGGGTGGGCCATCAAACGTGGCTGTCAAGACGCCGGTCTGGTCTTGTAGGTGGATGAATACGGTGTAATCCCGGCCCACCGGTTCGGCCACCCACCATTGCAGCGTCAGGTTAACCGGCGCGGCGGCTGACCAGGTGGGGGTGGTGTCATGGGCAGCCAGGCGCACGGCCGTATCGCCAACCGGTGGGGTGGTAAGTGTAGTTGATTGGGCGCTTTCCAGCCGCACGGCCGTAGCAAAAGCGGCGTTGATGGGCTGCCTGTTCCCGTCCCAGACCGGCAGCCGTTCCCCCGTTTCTGGCGCAATCAGCCCCACCTCTACCTGGTAGCGCAGCGTCTCGGCCAGGTCGGCCGGAATCTCCAGGCGAATCACATCACAAAAGGGTCGGTTCACCTGCCACACAGAAGTAGGATAGCTCCCCAATCCGGGAAAGGTCTGGCGGCGCGCTACCACCTGGTTTTGCGGCCCCACCAGATGCACAAAGATGGCATAATCCGCATCGGATTGCGCCAGTGGCCGCCAACAAACGGTGACGGGCAGCGTCTCCCCGGCCCGCGCTGTCTGTTGTGCCGTTTCTACGGTGAGCAGCTCGGCCAGATCACCCATGCGCCAGTTAAGCGGCCGGATGGCGGCTACCTCCGCCGCCTCTAAAAGAGGCGGCGGCGCATAGGCCGGCCGGATGAGCCAGATGGGAGCCAGGATGGCCGGCAGCAGCATGGCGGCCGCCATGCCCATTTCCAGGCGGGGGCGCAGGCTGGCCCAACCGGCAGCTAACAACACGCTGGCAGCACCGATGGCCGGATATAACAAACGGCCGTGCGGCGCTGTCACCGTTTGCATCCACACCTCCAGGGAAACGGTCGCCAGCAGGCAAACCAACGCCAATAAGAGGAACAAGACGGCCGTTGTCTGCCACATCCAACCGCGCCGCCAATGCCGGACGGCCTGGCAGATCAACCCGGCTGCCGCGCCCAGCACGGCCAGCCCCAGCAGCCCATACACCCAACCGGCAAACTTGATATTGCCCCAGCCAAAAGCAGCCCAATAGGATTGAAACACCTCGATCCATTCGGCCAGTGGTGGCTGGCGCTGCGCTGGGGAATCACAATACGCCCAGGGGGCGAAGCAGTGGGTTTCCAGGCCAAACGGCGACCCGTAAAGCAGGGCGTTACGGCCGTACCACCAGCCTGCCACCAACAGCACGGCCGTGCCTGCCGCCAATACCGTGCCTGCCACTGCGCGCCAATTTTGCCGGTGTTGCCACCACAGCCAGGCAAACCCACCGGTTAGGACCGGCGCCAGCAGCAGGCTGTTGCTCTTGGCCAGCAGCGCCAGCCCATACACCAGCCCCAGCAGCAGCCCCCGCTCCCAGGCCGGGCCGCGCCGCAGCAGGCGCGCCAACAGCCAGAGTAAGGCCGTACTCAACGCCGCCACCGCCATCTCATTGGAAATGACGCTGCTCAAAAAGATGACCTGAGGCGTCAGCGCCACCAGCAGTCCGGCGGCAAAGGTGAAGGTGGGGCGTCCCGGCCACACCTCCCCGGCCAGCGCCAGGGTAGACAGCACCAGGACCACGCCGAAGAACAAGGAAACGAGCCGAGCCAGGACAATACCTGACCATTGGCCGCGTAACGGCCGTGTATCTGCCGGATAATGCACAGCTACATTTTTGTTATCGGGCACGTTGCCGGGGGCGGCGGAAGGGAAATAGGGATTGGGGCGGTAGACGGGCGTAGGTTCGCTTAATTGACCCATAGCGGCAGGCAGCGCGGCCAGCAAATAATACAAAGGAGGTTGCCCGGCCTCCTGGCGTACCGGCGTTTTCCAGGCAGCCTCTCCCTGTGGCGGCAAACGCCGTTTTTCCACCAGCCAGAAAATATAAGCGGTGTGTTCGGGTTCATCCGGCCCTTCAAATGGCGGGATCAGGGAACGATACCAGGCCGATAAGCCGATCAGCAGCAGCACAGGTATCCCCCACATCAGCAATCGCCTGGTGACATTCATGGGAGCGGGAGTATAGTGGAACAGGTGACGGGGAACAATACGATTCCCCGCCGCCTGCCCCGTTTGTGAATTGTTGGACAAATGACGGCGGGTAGGGTATATTTTGCCCGCTGCCAGCCCCGTCTGACAGCCAAATCCTGCATACAAATTGGCAGCATCCCCCTATTTTCTTTAGGGGTAACTGGTCTGGACAGTAACCGTTCAGACCTGACAGGTTTTTTTACCAGTTCAACTTGAAACTTTGCAGGCCAAAAACCTGTCAGGTCTCTTGAGGGACTGAACACTTACTCTGGACAGTTGAAAGATTAACAAAACTCGCGTGAATTAAAAGCAATTTACAACTTTATTCAAGTGACCGGGTAGCGCCTGGCACTATCCGGTCACTTAATCTTTGATTATTTTCCGAGGAGGTTGGTGAATGGCAACCCTTGCCCCAGATTTTAAGAATATTACAGATTCGATCCTCAAGCAGATTGAGGGCTTTGACTTTGAAGTTAAAGTGCGCAGTGTGGGTACGGTTACGGCCGTGTACGATGGTATCGCTTTAGTGGGTGGCCTGGCTGATGTGAAGTCTATGGAACTGGTGCAATTCAGCAACGGTGTGGCCGGGCTGGCGCTAGACTTGCAGGCGGGCAGCGTGGGTGTCGTCATCATGGGTGACTACTCCCAGATTGAAGAAGGCGACGAAGTACGCGCCACCGGGCAGGTAGCCGCTGTGCCCGTTGGTAGCGCCCTCATTGGCCGTGTAGTAGACCCCCTGGGTAATCCACTGGATGGCAAAGGGACGATTGCGACGACGGCCGTGCGCACCATCCAACGTACTGCCCCCGGCGTGATTGAACGGCGTGGTGTGAATGCCCCCGTGCAAACCGGCATCATCTCTATTGATGCCATGTTCCCCATTGGTCGTGGCCAGCGTGAACTCATCATTGGCGACCGCCAGACGGGTAAAACCGCCATCTGCCTGGACACCATCATCAACCAAAAAGGGCAAGATGTGGTTTGTATTTATGTTGCTATTGGGCAGCGCACCGGGCAGGTGGCCCAGGTGGTCAGCACCCTGGAAAAATACGGCGCCATGGATTACACCGTTGTGGTTGTGGCCGGCGCTTCTGATCCTGCCCCACTGCAATACTTTGCCCCTTACTCCGGCTGCGCCATCGGCGAAGAGTTCATGGAACAGGGCAAAGATGCGCTCATCATTTATGATGACCTCTCCAAACATGCCTGGGCCTACCGCCAGATGTCCCTCATTTTGCGCCGTCCACCTGGCCGTGAAGCGTATCCCGGTGATATTTTTTCGCTGCACAGCACCCTGCTAGAACGCGCCGTCCGTCTGCGCGATGAATGGATTATTGTGGAAAAGGGCACGGCCGTGACCAAAGAAACCCAGGGCGTAGACGGCAAAGTGTACTTTGGCAATCTGGAAGAAGAAGCCATTGAACATGCACTGAAAGAACTGGACGACCCCAAACAAGAAAAATACGAGGTCGTCAAAGTACCCGGCTCCGGCGGCTCGCTGACGGCGCTGCCCATCATTGAAACCCTGCTCGGCGACGTGTCTGCCTATATCCCCACCAATGTCATCTCCATCACCGACGGTCAGATTTTCCTGGAAACCGACCTGTTCAATGCCGGGCAGCGGCCGGCCATCAATACCGGTCTTTCCGTCTCCCGCGTCGGTAGTGCTGCCCAAAAACGGGCCATGAGCAAGGTATCCGGTGGTCTGAAAGCTGACCTGTCACAATACCGGGAATTGGCCGCCTTCGCCCAATTTGGCTCCGACCTGGACGCCGCCACCCAGCGCCAATTAGCGCGCGGCGAGCGGCTGATGGAACTGCTGAAGCAGCCCCAGTACAGCCCCTGGCGTTTGGATCACCAGGTATTTGTCATCTATGCCGGTTCGCGCGGTTACATGGACGGCGTAGCCGTCAGCCAGGTGAGCCGCTGGATGCGTGAATTTGTGCGCTACATGGACACCGCTCACCCAGAGGTTGGCCAGCCCATTTTGGAAAAAGGCGCCTGGAACGACGACATCGAAAACGCCCTCAAACAGGCGATTGTAGACTTCAACGCGAGTTGGACAGACTAAACTTATCACGCATCAAGTGATACGTGATATGTGAAACTTCCCTATGGCTACCGAACGCGAACTAAAAAAACGCATTACCAGTATCAAAAATATCTCACAAGTGACCAATGCGTTGGCGGCCGTGTCGGCTTCTAAAGCCAACCGCGCCCAACGCCAGGTAGAAGCCACCCGCGCCTACGCCGGCAAGGCTTTTGAGATTTTGCATAATCTGGCCTCCCAACCCGGTGTTGGTTCCACCGGACATCCCTTACTGACTGTGCGCGAAGAGATTAAGAATGTGGCTGTTATTCTCATTACCGGCAATCGTGGTTTGGCCGGGGCGTATAATAGCAACATGGTTACATACACCGAAAAATTCATCCGCGCCTTTAACAAGCCGACGCAGGTGATTGCTGTCGGCCGTAAAGGGCGCGACTTGATGATCCGCCGCGGTTACAACGTGGTGGCCTCGTTTGACAATATCCCCGACGCCCCTTCGATCCTGAATGTGACCCCTATTTCTCAGTTGGTGACGGATGATTATTTGAATGGCAAAGTGGATCAGGTGTTTGTCGCTTATACCGATTTCATTAACCTGATTTCCCGCCGCCCTATTGTCAAGCAGCTTTTGCCCTTGAAGCCGTTTGACTATGGCAAGATGGCCGCTTCGGAATATGTGGCGCATGTAGACTTGTCTGGTGTTTCGGAACGCGTCTATAGTTATGAACCTGGCCCGGCCGATTTGCTGGATGTGGTGGTGCCCCGTTTCACCGACTTGCAGGTATACCAGTCGGTGTTGGAGGCGCAGGCCAGTGAACACAGCGCCCGGTATGTGGCCATGAATAATGCTACAGATAACGCGGCGGAATTGATTGAAATTTTGACGCTGGAACGCAATAAAGCGCGTCAGTCCAGCATTACCAGTGAAATTTTAGACATTGTAGGCGGCGCAGCCGCGTTGTCTAATTAGGAATCAGGAATGATGAATTAGGAAACCACTTCATAATTCATCATTCCTGATTCATAATCCAGAGGAATTATGGCTACAGGTAAAGTTTCCGCCATTCGTGGCGTGGTGTTGGATGTGGAATTTGCAGAAGGTGATCTGCCGGAAATTTATGAGGCGCTGCATGTAGACAGCCCTTTGGGGACGCTGGTGCTGGAAGTGCAGCAGCATTTGGGCGGTGGGCTGGTGCGCACGGTGGCCATGGGTTCTACCGATGGTCTGGCGCGGGGTGCGGTGGTTATGGCGACCGGTGGCCCGATCAAAGTGCCGGTTGGCCCGGTGACGCTGGGCCGGGTGTTTGATGTGACGGGCAAGGCGATTGACGGCCGTCCCACCCCCGAATCAGACATCTATTACCCCATTCACCGGGATGCGCCCAATTTCCAGGAACAGAGTACGGCCGTAGAACCCTTCGAGACCGGCATGAAAGTGATTGACCTGGTTTCTCCTTTCATTCGCGGTGGTAAAACCGGCATCTATGGTGGTGCGGGCGTTGGCAAAACCGTTACCATCGCCGAACTGATTCGTTCCGTAGCCCGTGAACATTCCGGTTATTCTGTCTTCGCCGGGGTGGGTGAACGTACTCGTGAAGGTACTGACCTCTACTACGAACTGCGCGAATACGGTGTGGAAGAATCGGTGGCCATGGTGTTTGGCCAGATGAACGAGACGCCGGGTGTGCGTTTGCGCGTGGCTCTTACCGGGCTGGCCATGGCCGAGTATTTCCGTGATGAAGGGCGTGACGTGCTGTTGTTCATTGACAACATTTTCCGTTACGTGTTGGCCGGTTCCGAAATGTCGGCGCTGCTCGGCCGGATGCCCAGCGCGGTGGGCTACCAGCCCACGCTGGCTTCGGAAATGGGTATGTTACAAGAGCGCATCACCTCTACCCGGCGCGGTTCCATCACCTCCATGCAAGCCATTTACGTGCCGGCTGACGACTATTCCGACCCGGCGCCCGTGGCCACGTTCGCTCACCTAGATGCAGTGATCACGCTGGAACGCAGTGTTTTCGCCAAAGGCATCTTCCCGGCGGTAGACCCGCTGGCTTCTTCCAGCCGCGCTTTGCAGCCGGATATTGTGGGTGAAGAGCATTACCGCACGGCCCGCGAGGTGAAGCAGGTGTTGCAGACCTATAAAGACCTGCAAGACATTATTGCCATTTTGGGTATTGATGAACTGAGTGAAGACCAGAAATTGCTGGTGGCGCGGGCGCGGAAGATTGAACGTTTCCTGGGCCAGCCGATGTTTGTGGCCGAGAAATTCCATGGATTGAACGGTAAATACGTGCCACTGCGGGAGACGGTACGCGGCTTCCGCGAAATTTTGGATGGCAAACACGACGATTTGCCGGAGCAGGCCTTCTACATGGTCGGTAACATTGATGAGGCGGTGGAGAAGGCAGAGCGGCTGCGGACGGCCGTGTAAAGATGGTAGTCGGTAATCGGTAAACGGTTTTGCCTGACCGATTACCGATTACCGTTCACCGATTACTGGATAAAGCTATGGCTTTTAGATGCGATATTGTGACGCAAGAGAGAACGGTCTTTAACGGTGAGGTGAAATCTGTTAGCCTGCCGGGTTCGGAAGGCCGTATGGGGATTTTGCCCAATCATTCACCACTGCTAACGACGTTGGGTTTTGGCGAGGTGATTGTGCGTGACGCTGCCGGCGGCGAGCAGTATTTTGCCATTGGCGGTGGTTTTGCGGAAGTGCAGCCGGATCATCTGATTGTACTGGCCGACTCTGCCGAGCAGGCGGAAGAGATTGACATTGAACGGGCCGAACAGGCGCGGGCACGGGCCGAACAGGCGATGAAGGAAGGGGTTGCCAAAGAAGACCCGGACAAATATGCTCAAATTCAAGCCTCTTTGTTGCGGGCGCAGGTGCGCCTGGACGTCGGTCGTAAACATTCCGGGCGGCAGCGGCGCGAGATGGCCACCGGTTTTAGCCAGCCGCGTGATGAGGATCGCAGTTAACTGTGTCGATCTTTACAACACATATTGCCATTGACCTGGGCACAGTGAATGTGTTGGTCTATGTGCAAGGGAAGGGGATTGTCCTGCAGGAGCCTTCGGTGGTAGCCATCAGCGAGGATGGCGACAAGACGACGATTGTGGAGGTGGGGCGCGCGGCGAAAGAGATGTACGGCCGTACCCCCGAACATATCGAAGTGATGCGTCCTCTGCGTGATGGCGTCATTGCCGATTACTTCGTGACCCAGGGCATGTTGGAATACTTCATCAGCAAAGTGTCCGGCGGGATACGCTTTCGCAAGCCTGAAGTGATGATCACCCACCCCTACGGCATTACCAGTGTAGAACGGCGCGCTATTCGGGAAGCCGCCGTTGCCGCCGGCGCGCGCGATCCCGTTCACCTGATTTCCGAGCCGTTAGCTTCGGCCATTGGCGCCGGGCTGCCTATTGGTACACCTGCCGGTAATATGGTGGTGGATTTGGGCGGTGGCTCAACGGAAGCGGCCGTGGTGGCCATGAACGGCATTGTCTGTGCTGAATCTGTACGTGTCGGCGGCGTGCATCTGGATGAAGCCATCATCAGCTACGTGCGCAAAAAGTATAACCTGGTCATCGGCGAACCAACGGCCGAAGCCATCAAAATCAAAATTGGGGCGGCGATGGACATAAACGAACCGACCACCATGCAGGTGCAGGGGCGGGATCAGGTAGCCGGTTTGCCCAAGACGATTACTATCAGCACCGGCGAAGTAGTGGAAGCCATCTCGGAACCATTACAGGCCATTGTCAACGTGGTGCGCACGGTTTTAGCCAAGACGCCGCCGGAATTGTCCTCAGACATCATTGACCGGGGCATGGTTTTAACGGGGGGTGGGGCGCTGTTGCGCGAGATTGACGCTTTGCTGACGCGGGAAACAGGCGTGCCCGCTTACATGGCAGACAACCCATTGGCCTGTACCGCCTTAGGCGCCGGTAAAGCGTTGGCTGAACTCCCCATTTTGCAACGCAGCATCCCCGACCTCTAAAAAAGTTGTCTTACAACTTTTTAGAGGTAAAACGTCATCTGCTGCAACTGCACCACCGGGTCACTGTAGCTTACGTGAACGCCCTCAGGAACTTTCAAGTAAATGGGTGCATAGCTTAATATGGCGGTGACGCCAGCAGCCACCAGCCGGTCCGTAATTTCCTGGGCGGCGCTGGCGGGAACCACCAAAATGGCAATTTTAATCTGGTTTTTACTGAGTGTTGCTTCCAAAGTAGCGATGTCACGGACGATTAGCCCATTCATCTCCTCGCCAATTTTCTGGGGATCATTGTCAAAGATCCAGGAAATGTGAAAGCCACGATGCTCAAAACCCTGGTAATGGGCCAGGGCATGCCCCAGATAACCGGCGCCGATCAAGGCCACCTGCCATTCCCCTTTCAAGTTGAGAATCTCTCGTAACTGGTCAATCAGGTAGCCAATATGGTAGCCAGTACCTTGTTTGCCAAACTCACCAAAATGGGAGAGGTCTTTGCGGATTTGGGCGGAACTGATACCTAACCGCTGCCCCAGTTCATGGGAGGAGGTGTTGACTTTGCCTTCTTCCTCGGCTAAACGAGTTAATTCACGCAGATAAACTGGCAATCGGCTGATAACAATGTCTGGAATTTGCTCGATCACAATGGGTGATCCCCTTGATTTGCAGTTTTTTCTATGCCCTGATTTGTGCGGTTGCATTCGTGGAAGTTTTCACAATTGTACCATAGGGGAAGGGGGGTAGCAATAGAGGCGGAAGGGCGAAGAAGACCTGTCAGGTTTGCCAAACCTGACAGGTGTCAATTGTCACTTTCGATGTACCACCCCAATTGTCACTAACGGTGTACCATAAAATCAATTTCCTGAACGCGAATCTCCAAAGAATATATCCCATCAACTTCCAACTGTAGATCAGGTTACACACTACCTCCCACACTGCGTTCTCCAGGTTGGGATTGCAGCAAGCTCGTGCCCCGGGTTCGGTATGAGGGTCCGGCAATCACGATGGCATAGGTGTTGTGGACGAGTCGGTCCAAACCCGCACTGGCTAACAACGGGTCCTGAAAAAGGGTCATCCACTCTCTCGGAGCGCGGTTGGAGGTGAGCAGGATTGACCCCGCCTCGTAGCGGCGGCTGATGACATCGTACAAATCCTGGGGGCCAGGAGGCAGCAAGGGCTTGAGGCCAAAATCATCCAAAACCAACAGGTCAGGCCGCAAGAACTGCTGCAAGCGGCGCTCATAGCTGGCATACCATCTGCTGCATGGGTGTGTATTAAAGGAGACCTTTTGGCTGCTCGCGGGACCCCAGGGAAAACAGATGCGATAAGTAGGGAGGCAGCATGGTGAGTAAATCGGTTCCGGCGAGCAAAGGTGGGGCGGCATGGTCGGGACAGCATCCCTCTGCGCTGAGAGGCGGTCCATACGATTCAGGGGATTAGCGTGGGGCGGATGGGGGCGAAGGTGTAGCGGTGATGGGGGCAGGGGCCGTGTTGGGCCAGGGCGTGCAGGTGTACGGCCGTGCCATACCCCTTGTGCCGGGCAAAACCGTAGGCAGGATAGGCGGCGTCCAGTTCCACCATCAGCCGGTCACGGGTGACTTTGGCCAGGATGGCGGCGGCGGCAATGCTCAGACTGAGCGTGTCACCGCGAATGATGGCTTGTTGGGGCAGGTTGACGGTGGGCAGGCGGATGTTGCCGTCAATGAGCAGGTGTTGGGCGGGCAGGGGGAGTTGGGTCACGGCCGTGACCATCGCCCGTTTGGTTGCCGGTAAAATGCCGATTTCGTCAATGATTTCGGCGGATTCCAGAGCGATAGCGTAGGATGATGCGTGATGCGTGATGCGTGAGAAGAGACGTTCACGGGACTGGGGGGTGAGTTGTTTGGAGTCGTTGACTTCAACCAGTTGCGCCAGCGCATTGGGATTATCGAGCGGCAAGATGACGGCGGCGGCGACGACGGGGCCGGCCAATGCCCCCCGACCGGCTTCGTCAATGCCAGCGATGTGCAGCGGGCCATGTTGGAGGAGGACGGCCGTTTCAATACTCAGGTCTGCCAATGAAAGAGCGCAGATTGGGAGATTAAGAGATTAGGAGATTCCCTAACCTCCCAATCTCCTACATTTGTTTTACCTGCTTTGGTTTTACGTCATTCAGCGCCGGTTCCGGCCGTTTATATGCGCCGGCCCACAGGTTCCAGCGTACTTTGAGGGCTTCGATGAGTGACTTGATATAGCCGGAGAAGGTGACGTGGGTGTTGGGTTCGTCTACCCAGTTGGCGCCCAGGATGTTGATTTTGTAGTCAAAGTGGCGGGCCAGAGCCAGCACTTCAATATCAAACAGCCAGCCGTTAATTTGGGCCACGCCAAATATTTCCTGGGCGGCCTGGACGCGGAACGCCTTGAAACCGCACTGGGTATCCCAAATGCCGGGCACGGCGATGACCTGGATGAACAGGTTGCCAGCATCACCCATTATCCGTTTGTGTTTGGGCTGGGGGGTGGACTGTCGGGCATCGGCGGCGTCTTTTTTGTCGCGGGAGCAAATGACCACGTATTCACCCTGGTCAAAGAGGGGTTTCATGCGGTCAAAGTGATTCATGTCGGTGGAGTTATCGGCGTCGGTGAAGAGGCGGATTTCGCCTCTGGCGGCCAACATGCCTTCACGCACGGTGTACCCTTTGCCCCGGTTGTGTGGGCGGTCAATCCAGCGGATGTTCTCTTTGCCGGCGGCAAACGCGGCCACGACGCCGGCGGTGTTATCCTGGCAGCCATCGAGGACGATGAGCAGTTCCCAGGGGTAGGGTTGGGCGGTGAGGTAGGCGTGTACGGCCGTGAGCGTCTTGCCAATACGCGCTTCTTCATTGTAGGCCGGGATAATGACCGACAGGTATGGTTTCATTTCTTCTTCGTTCTCCATGAGCAGTTACCGGAGAGGAATGTTACCTGTGGCGGGGGGTATCGTCAACGGGTGTTAAGACGGCCGTCAGGGAATCGTTGTCTATACGGCGGATTGCCTGCACTTGTTTGCGTTTAGGCCACATTTTGAAAATGCCCCACAGTCCGGCGAACTGGCCGCGCAGCCGGGCGCGGGCAGTTCGCCGGA
>JABFFZ010000001.1 GCA_013112725.1 Chloroflexota bacterium | reverse complement strand
TTGGGGTTGACTGCGCCGTAGCCCTGTCAAAGTTTCAATTCGCTGGGCTGCTTCCATCAGGGTGGCTGGTGGTTTCCTTTCAAACTCTTGTCGCAGTTGCTCCTGGTACTCATCCAGGTCGCTGTGGGGTTGGTTGAAGTTCACTTCTTTGAGCGCCTCAATGCCACCGCTTTGATACAATTGCAGGTATTCGCGCAGGGTGGTTTGACTAATGCGCATGATCCGACCAATCTCCTGATGGGAAATACCCAGCGCTCTCAGATAAACTGTCTCCATCCGTTGGCGCACACGGGGGTGAGAGTGATGGATACGTTCGTGATGTAATTGGTTTATGATTTCCGGTGTGAAACTCAGCTTGATCATGTCCTTTTCTAACTCCTCAATAAAAACCGCGGAGTATAGCTTTCTCTTGTTTGCTGCCAAGTGGGTTTCAGATCAGAATGTCAGTTTATGCCCTTTCAAGGTATAATCCGATTTCGTGGCAAATCCCGGCCACAATTCCCAAATGATCTAAACGTTGAGTGTCGTATTCTACGGCTGTTGTATCCATATTTTCGAGGATACTTCAAAATTGTTTTTTCCTCACTTTTTCACTGCGGAATGTGGGCTCTGGTTGCTGCTGCGCCAGATCGGTTTCCAGGCGATCTGGGTGTTGCTGCGACAGGTGGACGGGCCCCCGTATACACGGGGATGGTTGCTGATTGGATTTGGCTGGTACTTCCTCACCAACGTTTGCCGTGCCTATCGCTTTGGCGTCTTGTTAGCCTGGCCTGGGCCGACACAGCCATTGCGCCTGCTACCAGATATGTTGGTACTCAGCTTTTTGAACAATGTGTTGCCAGCCCGAGTAGGGGAACTACTGTTCCCTTTCTGGTTGCAGAAGCGCCACCAGTTACCCATTGGCCAAAGCCTGGCGATGTTACTCATCACGCGCCTCTTTGATTTCCTGGCCGTCTGTTCACTTTTCCTGCTATTTGCCCTTCTGTCACGCGACTATCTGGCCGCAAGGTCACAACAAATCATACAAATAGCCATCATTGTTCTGGGGCCATCGCTTTTACTGCTGGCCATGTTGCCCTGGTTGGGAAAACAAGGGTTAGCCATATTGGACTGGCTCTTGAAGCGCCTGGGTCTGGCCGGGTATCGGTGGGGTCAACGACTGCGCCAACTGGGGGAAGGAGTGGTCACGGCCGTAACCCAGATATATCACGGCCGTATCTATATGAAAAGCTTTATCTGGTCCCTGCTGGCATGGTTGAGTACTTTTGCCTGGTTTGGCGCTTTCTTGCGGGCCTTGGGCATACCGTTCCCATACCCCTTCACGGTTGTGGGCGCCACCTTTGCGGTGTTAGCCAATGCCATCCCTTTCATAACCGTAGGCGGTTTTTGGGCACATGATGTGGGTTGGGCATTTGGTTTTAGTTTGATGGGCATGGGGTGGGAGACGGCGGTGGTTACTGGTTTTGCCGTGAACGTGTTGACAGTCATAGTCTCTGTTCTCTTCAGCGGTGGCGTTTTTGCCATTTTTTGCCTGAGAAAAACCGGCCAGTAATCCCCTCTCTCTGAGGCCCTCTCCCTGAGTTTGCTTTGAGGACGAGTCCTATCTGAAGACAATCTGTCTTGTAGGCAACGCTTGATTCCGCCAGCACGTTCTGCAAGCAAGCGCAAAACTCACCGTAGAACAACAACATAGGTGCTAAACGCACCGGTTGAGGCGCATGATAAATCACAACCCAAAAGGAGCCTCATCCGATGCCCCAACAATTAGCCTTTGCCTATGAAGAAAGTCCTTTCCCCCAACGGCCGCGCCAGCGCATCTGCGATATGCCTCTGGAGGAGCAACCACGCTATCGCCTGGGCCGGCGCGGCGCACCTGCCCTCAGCAATGCGGAGCTCCTGGCCCTCATTCTGGGCAGCAGCGATGCCCTGGATATAGCGCTGACGCTGATCTTCAAATTTGGCTCTCTCCACCGGTTGGCCCGAACGCACGAAGCGCAGTTAACACGCATCCACGGTATCGGCCAGGCACAAGCGGCTCGCTTGATGGCCGTGTTGGAACTCAGTCGTCGCTTGTAGGAACCAGCCGCCGCGGCGCCATGTTATGTGCGCAGCCCGGCCGACGGGGCCCAGCTGTTGCTGCCGGACATGCGTTTTCTGGATCAGGAAGAACTGCGTGTCATCCTACTGGACACGCGCAATGGCGTGTTAGGCATTCCCACCATTTATCGCGGCAGCCTGAACACCAGCGTGGTGCGTATTGGCGAAATCTTCCGTCCGGCCATTGAAGCCCCGGCAGCGGCCGTCATCATTGCCCACAACCATCCTTCAGGCTCGTGTGAGCCGTCTCCAGATGATATACGTGTCACGCAGGAATGTGTCAAAGCCGGGAAGCTGCTCGGCATCGATGTTTTGGACCATATTATTATCGGCGACGGCCGTTTTGCCAGTTTAAAAGAAAGAAATCTGGGGTTTGACCGTTGACTCCCCGCACAAATGGTGCCTCCAAACCTTGTTCCTAATGCATGCTTTTCAGGCAATGGCCCCTGTGGGGACGCCGTGAACGTTACGTTCACAGACTTAATTTCTTCTCCTACTGATCGCTAAAAAAGCCGTTCCAGAAGAGCGGCCCAACGCATAAATAACGAACACCAGCTAAAACAAAAGGAAAGTGTTTTGTCGTTTGCCTATTGTAATCGTTCCCCAGGGCGAATACTCGACAAGCAGCAGAAAACAGACAATCAATCACTATGGGGTAATCACGGCCGTTTCCGCCTGCCCCTTTGCCTGGCAACTTTGAGTGGCTGTCCTCTGGTCAGTCCTCCTGGTAGGCGTTTTCTAGCGGCAACGGCCGTTCCCTCGGAGGAAATCATGTCCACCATTCAATATTGCCATCCAGACGACATCATGCTGGAAAAACGAGAAGACGGCCACCTGCTCAACCCGCGTCATCGCACCGGCGACACCACTGACCTGACCCTATCGGCCCAGGCAGCCAACGGCCGACTCATCGTGCCCTTGCTGCTCTACCGGAATGAGGCGGGCCAGCTCGTGGCCGGCGATGGCCAGCGGCGTATCGCTGCCGCCCGCAAGCTGGGCATTCAGGTGCCCTATATCGAGATAGAGGCCCAACCCACTAACGGTGCCGTATCCGAGGGCGGGCTGGACAGCCTGGATATCATGCTCGTCTCCAATGTGCGCCAAGAATTCCCACCCCTGGTGCTGGACAGGGAGGGCCACATTGTCGGCGGTCTGGCTTACGCCGTGCGGACAAAAACCCGGCAAGGTAAATCCACGATGGCCATCGCCCGACTGATGGGCATGAAAACAGACCGCAGCGTCAAACTGCTGCTTTCCCTCTTTGAGGCGCCGCTCAATGTGCGCCAGGCCATTGCCGCCGGCCGCATGAGTCTGCATGCGTATGAAGGGATTCGGCATGCTGCCCAGGCCGAGCAGGCCGAAGTAGTGGCGGTGATTGAAGCCAAAGCTGAGGCTGATGAAGAAATCCAAATCACCCGGGATAAGGTGCGCCGGGCGGCGCGTAACGTGCAGGCAAGCAGACAACCCACCCTGGTCACCAACGACGAACCCACCATCGTGCAGCAGTTGAACGAGATCAAGGCCCGGCTGGAGGCGATTCTGACCGCAGGCCCGCTGGGTCTGCGCGAGCAATATGTGGTAGAGCAAATCAAGGAGATGTTGACATGAATTACACGCCAAATCCTATCCGCGGCTGCGGCCGCAAAAAACGGGGTGGTTTTCACCTGAAAGCCGGCCTCAGTCCCTTCGGCAGGCTCAACGCCGTCACCTACTGCCTGGGCAGCGGTGTGGAGACAGGTGAGAACCTGGTTGTAGACATCAGCGCTCGCGGTGTCTGGCTGGGCGATTTGGCCGCCAGCTTGGTCAGCGGCCAGTTCATCAATATCCACGATTCCTGGACGGCGCCGGCAGACCAGACTGACTGGTACACCCAGATGTTGCGCAAGGTAGGAAAGCCGGTGCTGTTTGACCATGTGGGCAAGGCCCATTACAGTCCGGCCTCCTTTGTGAATGAACTGCTGGCCTATGGCCCCAGCCGGCGTGTGCCTGGTCCGGTGGCCGAGCAGATAGCTGGCCTGACACCGATTGCCATTCTCTTTTGCCATGATGACATGCCCCTTTTCATCGGCGCCGCGCAGCGGGACGAACTTCTATCTCTGCTGGACACAGACGATTTGATAGACCGGCAGCTGGCCCCCACCTGGCGCCATCCAGATTGGGGATTAGGGATCGATAATGACGACGGCCGTGATCATTACCTGGTGGATGTTATCCAGGCGATGGATGAGGATACGGCTTGCCCCTGCGTAGGCAGGTGGGCCGTGCCAGTCTTCCTGAAAGATGTTCCTAAAGCGCGACAACCGTTTGCCATGAGTTGGATTACCCACGTCAGTTACGTAGCTCAGAAAGAGGAGGAAACAGGGGAGACTCTTGGCGAGGTAACCGAGCGAATGCGACAGAAAAATATCCAGGTATTGGTATTGAGTGATGATGTCGAACCCACCCTCACTGATGGTGGGGAAGTGACAGAACTATTTTGAATATCTCCCAGCAGCTACAAAAACGGCCGTCAGGCATGGTCGATCGACTCTGCCCCCTACCCTATGAGAAGGAGGACTGACTCAAGCTAGCAGCACCGAGCAAATCGATTTTTTAGCGTCCATGTGGTAGCCACAATTTGGAAATGAATCTCTAATGAAGTACAATATATATCAGACTATTATGGTCAGATTATAATAAGTCGAGGAGTGCAAATGGCATTTGTAAATCGGCAAGAGGAATTAAGGCTGCTGGATGAGATGGCGCAAGAGCCGGGCGCTCAATTGGTCATGGTATACGGTCGGCGGCGCGTGGGCAAAACGACTTTGCTGCTGCATTGGGCTGAGCAAACCGGTTTGCCCCTCTTTTACTGGGTTGCTAAAAGGGACCCACGAGAAATATTAATGGCCAATATGGCCCGTGCCATTTACAGCTGGCAGCATGATAGCGATGTGGCCATTAACATACAAGTGCAGGACTGGGAACAGCTGTTTCAGATGTTGGCGCAGGCCGTTGGCGACAGGCGGGTAATTGTCATCCTGGATGAATTACCCTATGCCTTGCAGCAAGACCGCGGCTTAGGCTCACACCTACAGGCGGCCTGGGATCATCTATTCAAAGATAGCCAGGTTTTGCTATTCCTTTCCGGCTCTCATATCGGTATGTTAACTGATTTGACGCAATATCAGGCGCCATTGTACGGTCGTCTGACCGCCCAATTTCCCCTCTTCCCCTTAAAGTTCAGTGATGTTGTCGCTTTTCTACCCCAGTATGATGTTTACCAACGGTTAGCCGTCTATGCCATGCTCGGTGGCATCCCCGCCTATCTGGAGCGCTGGCGGGACCGGCAGACAATCAAGGCGAATGTAGAGCATCTGTTTCTGAAGCGAACGGGATGGTTTCAAAACGAAGCTCTCGTTTTAATTAGCGATCTCTCGGAAAGAGAGACAACCAATTACGAATCCATATTGAAAGCCATTGCCGCTGGCTATCATACGCGAGAAGATATTGCCGCCAATGCCGCCATCCAATCGACAGCGTTGAGCCATTATCTACCTCCATTAGAAGCCCTACACATGATAGAGCGGCGCATTCCAGCCACCGTTCCCCTGGAACAACTCAAGACTAGCCGCCGCAGCCGATATTTCTTACGCGACCCTTTCCTCCGCTTCTACTACCGTTTCATTGACCCCAATTTACACCTCATTGAAGGTGGCCTACCCAATCGTCTGTGGCAGATGATAGATGATAACTTTCGCGCCTTTGTGGCCCTGGAATTTGAAGATCGCTGCCGTGAGTGGGTCGTCTGGCAAGCACAACACAATAACCTGCCCTTTGCGCCAGATAACGTCGGATCGCATTGGTCAAAAGAGGTACAAATAGATGTGGTCGCCATTAATTGGCAGGAGAAACAACTTCTAGTTGGTGAATGTAAATGGGGTGACAGCCCATTGAGCCGGCAAGTTGTCACTGATTTGGTCTCCACAAAAACGCCCAAATTATTGCATCATCTAGAAGGCAATGCTGAAAGCTGGCAGGTGCATTATGCATTTTTTACCCGCCACTCCTTTACCGATGCAGCCCAGCACGAAGCGAGCAACCATGGCGCCATCTTGCGCACACTGTCCCAGATAGATTCTGAATTAAGCCAGTGATAGGCGCTGAAACAACCAGCAGCTTATAAATCAAATCTCGACTACAAGAGAAAAATGCCAGCCCAACTGCCCTCATAACCGTCACCAGCACTGCCCCGGTACTCTCACTATGCAGAAGGGCATGATTATCGTCCACGGCATAGCTGACGTTTCACCCTACTCCCACCCATACGGCCGTCGCCAACCGGGCAAACGCCCCCCTTAAGTCAGTCACTTCCTCTCCCCCACCGAGAAGCGACCGTTGGCCGCCCGGCCCTTGGCCGCCGCCTTGCCAGCCCTAACGGGCAGTAGAGGCATGAGAACCAAAGGAGGCGCCCATGGCGGACTATGACACGCAATTTGTTGTGTCTATTGACAATGTCTCCGCAACAGGTAAAGCCTGGGCCGAAAAAGCGTACCCGGCACTGCACTTCTATCCGGAACAGGAGGCAGAACATCCACCCCAAACCTGGACCATGCACATCCATTCAGACCTTTTTCCCGACCTGGAGGAAGTCATTGATATTGTCCACGGAATGTGTCAAGGGTTTTGAGACACCGAAATTGATAAATTAAGGAACAATCGCTCGCTCGCCTGGCTGAAGGAAATGTGGATAACTGGAACTGCCCAGTTACCCACAATTCCACAGCCGCTACGACGACGGCCGTACCGCCTCCTCCGCGCCAGGCGGGGGCGGGTTAATCCAGACGGCTGCTGGCAAAGCGGGCGGTGTGGGCGTTCCCTTGACGAAGCGTTCGGGATGTTGGGCAAAGGCGGCGGCCAAAACGGTTTGCCGTTTGGCCGTCAGGCTTTCGGCGCGGCCAAGATGAACGATGGCCGGGGTCATCAGGCCAAGGGCGGTGTGGTGATGGTGGTTGTTGTACCAGTCAAAAAAGGGATGGGCCCAGGCGCGGGCATCAGCCAGCGAACCAAAGCGGTCAGGATAATCGGGGCGGTATTTCATGGTTTTGAATTGCGCCTCCGAGAAGGGATTGTCATTGGAGACGTAGGGACGAGAATGGGAGCGGCCAACGCCGAGGTCGGCTAGCAGCAACGCCAGGGTTTTACTGGTCATGGCGCTGCCCCGGTCAGAATGCAAAATCAGTTGGTCTGGCACAATGCCCTGGCGGGCACAGCTTTCGGCCATCAGTTGTTTGGCCAGAGCGGCCAGTTCCCGCTCGGCGATCAAGTAGCCAACCACGTAGCGGCTAAAGAGGTCGAGGATGGTGTAGAGATAAAAGTAGACATAGGTGGCTGGCCCGCGTAGTTTGGTAATGTCCCAGGTCCAGACCTGGTTGGGCGCGGTGGCGACCAGTTCTGGCTTGACATAAGCGGGATGACGTTTCTGCTGGCGGCGTTCGCGCACCTCCTCATGGTCGTGCAAGATGCGGTACATGGTGCTGATGGAGCAGAGATAGAGTTCTTCATCCAGGAGGGTGGCATAGACCTGGCGCGGCGAGCTATCCACAAACCGTTCGCTGTTGAGTAACTCGCGCACCGCTTCCCGTTCGCCGGCCGATAAGGCTCGTGGCGAAGTGACAGGGGGGGCGGTGGGTGGTGGCTCAGGCAAGGGTCCCTGCTCAGGCAGGGCACCCTGCGGCGGCAGGGGATGGGTCGTTGCCGCCGCTTGCTGCCGTCGGTAGTAGCGGCTACGTGGATAAGCCAGCAACTCGCAGGCGCGTTTGGCGCCCACATGCGTCGCCAGTTCACTCACAGCGGCGGTCATGATGGCCTCCCGCTGCTCATCCCCGCCTGCGCGGGAGCCACCATCAGCCCCAACAGCTCCGAGAGTTTTTTTGCGCCTCGATAATCAACTCTGCCTGGGCCAATCGCTGCTCCAGCCGGGCCTTGTCCTGGCGCAACTGGCTGATTTCGGCCGCAGCCTCGTCTGTTTTGCGCCCCCGTTTCTGCGGTTCCAGGCCAGCCAACTGACCGCCCGCCCGCTGCTGCCGCCACTTGCTCAAGCGGGAGGAGTACAATCCTTCCCGTCGCAGCAGCGCCCCCAGCCGGCCGGGTTGCTCCCGACATTTGTCCGCTTCTTCCAAGACCCACAGCTTGTAACTGGCCGTAAAGATGCGCCGTTGGGCTTTGGGCACAACTTCCGGGTCTGATGCGGGCACGGCCTGAAGCCGCTCCGGGTTCGCCGTTGCCGGCGCGGAGGTTGCCCCGTTGTGGCTATGCAGATTGGTCTGTTTCTGTGTCATCTCTTTTTCCTTTTCGCCCTCGCATTCTACACTAAATTCTGGGCTTCGGTTGTCTCACTCTATATTGACACAGAGGGCCCACCACCACGGCCGTAATAATATCCACAGTACACCAGGAATAAGTTGTCTCACTCTATATTGACACAGAGGGCCCACCACCCGATACAAAGCTACCAAAAGAGCGCGTTCCGGTTCACACTGTTGCGGAGGGAAAGCGTTATTTTTTGTTGTATGGTTAAAACATCATGTTTATCTTTATTGCATTTGCGCGGAGGTGTAATGGCTTATCTGGAATGGTTACGCGAGTGGGTGGGGGCGCGCAAGGTGTTGCTGGTGTATACGAGCGTGGTGGTGGATGGGCACGGCCGTGTCCTCTGGCAGCAGCGCACCGATTTTGATACCTGCGGGCTGCCGGGTGGGGTGCTGGAACCGGATGAATCGCTGCCTGCCTGCGCCGTCCGTGAGGTACATGCCGTTACAATCCCCGTTTTAGCAACGCCGCTTGCAGGTGTGGCTCAATTTGGGCGCGGATGGCGGGGTTGGCGTAGCCCACCCAGGTGACGTCACTTTCTACGTCGAGCGGGGCGGTTAACGGCCGTCCCCGCTCATCCGTCACCAGCACCCCCATCTCCCGCGCAATCAGTTCCGTACACAGGTCATAGGGGTGGCAGCAGATGCCCAATGCCTGCCCTTTTTGCGCCAGGAGGGGTTCCAGCAACGGCCGTAAATCCGCACAAAACCGGTCATGCCCACTCATCAACTCATACAACTGCCCGCCGCTGCAAATGTACTGGTCTTCAAAACAGTGCGCCTTGCCCGGCGCTGCCGGCCCCAATGCCGCCAGCACAATCTCCTCATCAATCGCCGCCAATATCTCTCGCGCCCCAGGGAAGAAGCGGGAAATGGCGGCAAACCCGTGCGCAATTGTCTTGGCGCGGGAGGGATGCAGGGGCAGCGGCGCTGTTTCCCGTGTCAGCCGGTTAACCCGCTCTGCCTGCGCTCCCTGCCCGCGCACCGCCCACACCACATCACAAAGATGCTGCTTCACCAGCGGGATTTCCGTCTGGATCGCCAGTTCAATATCTTGCAGATTGGTTTGCTGGCCCTTATTTGGCGCGACGCCGGTCAAAATCCAGCCGCTCCGTTTCTGGTACATCAGCCCGCGTGTGCCATCAATGGGGTCTACGATGATGCGCCAGCGAGCCGTTTCCTCTGGCGTCCCTTCTGGCAATACCAGCTTGCCACCCGGCAACCCTTCGGCAATCAGGACAATAGGTGTGTGGCTGGCAATCTCCTGGGTGAAAAAGTCAACGAGCAGCTCCTCACTCACCCGGTCAATGGCATAGATGGTGTCACCCGCTTCCTCCTGGGCAATGCTCGCCATCTGTTCCAGGCTGGCCGTTTCACAAGCAGCCACCACCGCATCCCGAATATGGGCCTGTAACGCTATGATGGCATTAAGAAGTTGTTTAATACCCACCGCCACTATTCCGTCGGCGTTGGTGTAGCCGGACGGGGCGTGGGTGTGGGGGAGGGCACGGCCGTGTCCCCCACACCCTCCTCCACCTCTGTTGCCGTTGGCTCTTCAATTGGCGTCTCTTCTTCTGTCGGTACTTCCTCCGCCGGAATCTCCTCTGCCGGTGCTTCTTCCGTGGGGAGTTCCTCCACCGGAATTTCCTCTACCGGCTGGATGGCCGGGGCGAAGATGGGTGGGTATTTGAGGATGCGGTTGTTGCCCGCGTCGGCCACGTAGATGTTGTCCTGGGCGTCAATGAAGATGCCGGTAGGCAGCGCCAGGCTGTTGATGTCTGTACCAAACTGGCCGAACTTGCCCAGGTAGCTGCCATTAGGCCCGAAGATGAGAACGCGGAAATTTTCCGGGTCGGTGACGTAGATGCGCCCGGCGCTGTCGCTGGCGATGTACGGTTTATTGTTGATGGAGAAGTTGCCGGCCCAACTGGCAACCGGCCATTCGCCGACGGGGAAAAATTGGGGGGTAAACTGCTGCACACGGCCGTTCCACGTATCCGTCACATAGATAAACCCATTGGGGTCTACAGCCACGCCCACCGGCTCATAGAAAAAGCCCAGGCTGCTGCCAGACATACCGTTCTGCCCGCCAATTTGCCCCAGAAAATTGCCATTCCGGTCCATCACCTGCACCCGATGATTGCCGGTATCGGTGATGAGCAAACGGCCGTCGTCCAGCAGGGCAATATCACGCGGCCCAAAGAACAGCCCCAACCCCTGATCGGGCGCCTGGCTAATGTCCCCGGCCTGCCCAAAACTGCTCACAAACTCACCGGTATGAGTAAACTTTTGTACGCGGTGGTTCCAGGTATCGGCCACGTACACAAACTCCTCATCGGCGGCAATACCCCAGGGGCCTTGCCCATCGGCGCTAAATTCGCCGGGGCCGCTGCCCGGCCGACCAAATTCATGTAGCCGCGCGCCATCCGGCGCAAATGCCTGCACCCGCTGGTTGCCGGAATCCAGCACAAAAATCGTGCCATCCGGGGCGACGGCCATGTTGCGCGGCGCCAGCAGTTCACCCGGCCCCGCGCCGGGGAAACCGGGCGCGTGTAACACCAGCACGGGCGCTACCGGCAGTTCCCCTTCGGTAAATGGCTCTACCACCGGTTCCACGCTCACCGGGGAAATACCATAATCCCACAGTTGGGCCATGACATCGTTGCGGATGTACAGCCGCAGTTCATCCCGCAGCGGCCATTGGCCGTCGGTGTGTGTGCGGCCGAAGGTCTGGTCATATTTGGTATAGTTGCGATGGAACCAGATGTCCCAGATGGCCTGGCGTACATCGGCATTGCCCAGGCCGCGCTTCGTAACCCCTTCGGGCACATGGGGGTCGCCCAAAATGGCGTTCCAGTTGATTTGCCGGTAATCCTCCATCGGCCACCAGAGGTAGGTGTAGGTGTTGTAGGTGTAGTCGCGTCCCAAGACGTTATTGGCCTGGTCCCAGGCGCTGCGGCCGACGATGATGGCCGGGGAATCTTGCAGGCTGGCCGAGGGATTTTCGCCAAAATAAGTGGAGTTGGGATATTGGCGCATGTACCAGGTGAAGGGCCAGGGTACGCCGCTGCCACCATAAGCCACTTTGATGCTGTTATCGCCGTACAATCGCTGCGACAGTTCATTCACCTGGTTCAGCACCACGCTTTTGGCCGCGGGCGCGCCGTGGGCATAGACCAGGTATTCGCGCACATAGTCGGCGTTGGGGAAGCTGGCCATATAGGCAAAACGAATGGTGAGGAAGGCCAGGATGGTAAAAATGCTGAGCGACCAGATGGCGCTGCGCAGGCGGGTATCGTCAATTTTTTCCCGCGCCTGCTGCCACAACCAGGCCAGGAGGCCAAAAGCCACCACACCACCCAACAGCCGCCCCATGTGTTTGAGTGTGGTCAATTGCTGGTCGCCCAAGGGGATGATGCCCAAAATGACCGGCCCAAAGGCGATGAAGAAGGCGACAACGGCCGTAATTGAAATCAGCCAAAACCACAACGCCTCTTTGCTAAACAGCCGGTTCTGATCCAACCCTTGTAGCTTTTCATTGAAATACCAGCCGGCCAACATGGCCATGGGGATGACAAAATGGGTACTCAGCCAGGGCATCTTCTCCCCGGCATAACTAAGCGCGCCCCAGGTGAGCAGCAGCCACCAGACCACAAAGGGCACAAAATCACACACAACCTGCCAGCGAAACAGACTGAACAACGAACCATTCGTCATGTCATACCCGGCTTTGATTTGTGGCACGCGCACAAAGTACCAGAGCAGCGCCCCACCGAGCAGGATGAGGGCCGCTGCCAGGCCGCCGGGAAGGCGGGAAGCCGCCTGCCCCATGATCAATGCCTGGCCGTTATACCACCAGTTGATCAGGCTGTAACTAAACCAGGAAAACAAGACCACCGCCAGCCAGTAACCCACAATTTTGTTGAGCCGTTCACCGATCAGATAAAGCCGTATGGCCAGTAAAGAAAAGATAAGCGGCAAAAATTCGTAAAAAGGGGCGACAAAAAAGTAGTAGAACCAGGGCTGGCTGCCGCGTTGTACCTCTTGCTGCTCGATCCAATAACCAAGCGAGCCGACGGTGCCGGTGACCAGGCCATTGGGATTGGTAAAGACAGAGGTGTAGAAGATCAGGAAGATTGACCAGAAGATGGCGGCGGCAATGAGCCAGCGCCGCCGGTTCCACCAGAGGCCCACTACGATGGAGATGGTGAGGGTGATGAGGACGGAGAAAATGATGCGCATCAACCCGGAGGAGATGGAACAGGCCCACCAACTGGGGGAGATAAAACGGGTAAGCGCCAGTTGCAGTGGCGTCATCAACTCCTGCCCTTCCAGAAAGCAACTTGCCAATGTGTAATCTACTGGTTTCCAGCCGACGATGATCATAAAGGCGGGGGTGATCATCGGCAGGATGAGGGTGGAGAAGAGCATGATGAAGTCAAATTCGGGGTAGTTGTCCAGGAAGGGGCGCAGGGCGCTGACCCCCCACAGTAAGGCCGCCGCAGCGGTGACAACGCCTGCCAGCCCTAACCAGCGGAAGAGTCCTTCATTGGCGCTGATGGGAGATGCCGGGGTTACGGCCGTGTCCCGTTCCGGGTCGGCGGCAAAGGGTTCCCCACTCTCCGGGGTGGCGGTGACGGCGGCGGGGGACAGGGCCAATTTGTGGCCGACGTAGCCGGTACCGGCCAATATCAGCCCGATGGCCAATAACCCGACCGGCCATAACAGGTTACCACGTACCTTCATAAACCAGCTGGCCGTCAGCACCTGTGGCAGCAGGCGAATGGTGAGAAAGCTGCCAAAAATCGCCACGTAAAAGAAGGAGATTTCTTTGGTGGCAAACAGGTAAGAGAGCGCTCCGGCAAACCACCACAGATATTTTTCTTCGCGGCGGTCCAGATAATAGAGGATGAAGATGAAAACGAGCAAATAGCCGATGATGGCAAAGATGTCTTCACGAATGTAGCGGGTGTAGTAGAGCAAGTAAGGGGAGATGAGGAACATGAAGCCGGTGAACAGCGACCCCACACGGCCCAGATACGGCCGTAACAGATAAGGCAGCGCCACCAGCAGCACCCCTAAAATAGCCGCCGGAATCCGCGCCGTAAAATCATTGGCGCCAAACAGCCAGTAGGACAGCGCCGTCATATGGAACAAAAACGGCCCGTGCATCAGGGGCGTGTGTTGGAAGCCATCCCCCCGGTAAAACTGGTAGGAAAACTGGGTGTGCAGGCTTTCATCATGGCTCATCACCCGGTCGCCCAGCCCCCAGAAGCGGGTGACTATAGCCAGCAGGATGAAGGCGATGTAGATAACCTTCTCCCAATCCAGGTTGAGGGTGGCCGCTAACGGCCGTGACAGGAAAGAATCGTTTGCTGTTGGTTTTTCGTGAATTTGTTCGGTCATAGGAATTAGGAATTAGGAATTATGAATTATGAATTATGAAGTGGTCGGACATCGGATTACGCCTCACGGATAACGCCTCACGGATTACGGATTACGGATTACGACCACCGGCAATGCTGCTACCGGCGTTGGTGGGGCCGGGGTGGCGGCAATGGCGGTTTGGGCAACGGCCGTACTCGTCACCGTCTGTGTCTCCGTGGCCGTTGGTTCGCTGGTAAAAGTGGCGGTAATGGCCATATATGTGGGCGAAACACCTGTCCCCGGTTGGCTGCTCTGGTACAGGCCAAATAGCCCCAGGCAAACCAACAGCGCCGCGCAGGCCGTGGCCAGTTGCCGCGGCCAGACCGGGCGCACGCGGCGGGTGGGAATGGCCGGCATCAGTTGGCGCAAACGGCCGTTGTCCACCTGCCCCGCTGCCTGCACCGTACTGCGCACCAGCCGGGCTATCTGTTCCTCGTCGTGAAAATGGGGCGATTGAATCATAGACATTGAAGAAGTAATTGGGTAATTGGGTAATTACCCAATTACCTATTTATCCGATCACTTCTTGCAACATTTCCTTCAGCGCCTGATGCGCCAGCCGCATCCGCGATTCGGCCGTTTTGCCGGGAATACCCAGGATGTCGCCGATTTCCTGGTAAGACAGCCCTTCGTAATAGCGGAGTACGGCCGTTTCCCGCAGTTTGGGCGACAATTGTTGCAGGGCGCGCCACACCGCTTGCTGTGTCTCCGTCAGGCGGAGCGTGTCGTCGGGGGTGGGCGTCTCCTGATCCTCTGCCTGCCGGGCGTCTTGATGGCTGAGCGAAAAGGTAGGCAGCCATTTGCGCCGCCGCTTGTTGTGGCAGCGGCTGATGGCAATGCGGTACAGCCACGTCTTAAACGCCGACTTATGGGGATCAAAGTCGCCCAATTTGCGGAAGGCGTATTCAAAACTATCTTGCAGCACTTCCTCAGCGTCTTCCCGATCTTGCAACATACTGTAAACCAGCCGGTAAATCATCCCGGCATACAGGTTATACAGCGCCACATAGGCCACTTCCTCACCCGCCAGGCAGCGGGCAATCAGCGCCTCGTTTTCCACGTCGGCGTAAGGAGCGGTTTCAGACCGGGAAAGTAGTGTTTGATCCAGTAACATAGTCAAGCAGACTTGACAGGTTTTTAGAAACCTGTCAAGTCTTGTTTACTCCTGCGCCTTCACCCACACAATTACCCGCTCGGTGGCCGGGCGGGCGGGGCTGTCGTGGAAAAACCACCAGCGCAGCGTATCGGTAAATGTGCGGGCGTTGATGCCCGTCTGTTCCGGCGGATTTTTATGCAGCGTCAGGCCAAAATCTGAGCCACTGTAACCATCGGCCAGCGCCAGTTCTGCCTGGGCCGGGGTGATCAGCACATCCGCCCCGCCCACCGGCAGCGTCTGGCCGATGCGGGCATTGCCAAAATCACGTAAATACCAGCGCAACACGGCCGTGTCCACACTACTGGCCAGGTCTAACCCCGTGGCGCTGCCGTCGCGTTGCAGTGACAAACTTTGCAGCGTTTGCCGCAGCAGGTGGACGTTGTTATCGGTGGCCGTTTGCACCCACCGTTCGCGGGGGTCATTGGCCGCCAGATGGCCCAACCACCAGCCCGTGCCCCAGGTAATGATCACCAGGAAGGCGAGCAAACCCAACAAGAGACCCTGGGTCACGGCCGTGACATCCAGCGTCAGCACCAGATAGAGCAGCACCGCCAGCAGCATCAGCCCCATGATCATCATCGCCAGATATTGCACCTCGTTGGGGTTAAAGACCACCACCCGCACAAAACGGCCCAGGTTCACTACCATCAACATGAGAAATAAAAAGACACCGCCGGCCACACCCCATCCCAGCCCGGTGATGGGCCGCTCGGTTAAGACCAGGTTCGCCAGCAACCCCACCAGCAGATACCCCGGCAGGGTCACTAAGGCGGCATTGCTCATCACACCCGGCTGAATCAGCAGCAGAAGCAGGGCCGCCAGCAGCCAGTAGACCAGCGCCAACCCGGGAATGGAGGAGCGCCACAGCGCCCAAACGAGGGCGACTGTGCCCAACACCAGCAGCGCCGGTTCGTAACGGGCCAGCGCCAGGAAGGGATCGGCCAGGGTACGGCCGTGGCCATCACCCCCCATCTGCGCCAGCCACGCGCCCAAAATTTGCGCCGCGCCGCCCAAACCGGGCAAATACCACAGCAGCATACTGCTCAAAGCCACAAAAACCCCGCCCCCCACCAGCAGCGCATTGCGCCGCAGATGGGGCTGCACCGGCGGGGCAGGTTGTTCTCGTTCCGGGAAAAGCGGCAGATGCAGCAGCCGGATAACGGCCCACACCGCCAGCAGCGTCACCAGCCCACTGTAGAAAAGGGGGGCGCTGGTCAACCCCAGCCCCAAAGCTGCCGCCGCCAGATAAAACCAGTAGGGTACGGCCGTATCCGCATATTGCACCAGCGCCGCCGCCAGCAACAACAGCGCAAACAGGGCAATCGCCTCTCCACCCACCGTTCGGGAAAGGATGAGATTGAGCGGCGAAATCGCCAGAAAAGCACACACTACCAGGGCGCCGGCGTCCCCCAACCGCCGCCGCAGCAGCCAGGGCAGCCCCACCAACGCCAGCCCAAACAGCGCCGGCGCCAGCCGCATGACCGCATCGCCAAAACCAAAAAGCTGCGTCAGCAGCGCCGTCAGTGTGAAATAAGCCGGGCTGCCGGGGATACTATCGGCGCCACTGCCCGGCTGCCAGAAACGCCACACCGCCAGCGCCAGTTCCGCTTCCGGATCGGACAACGGGATGCGCCCCAAATTCACAAAGCGAATGACGCCCCCCGCCAGCAGGATCAACACCAACAGGCCATCAGCAACAGTTAGCCGTTCCCACCAATGCCGACCCGGCGATTCCCATGTGTCTGAATACTCTCCAATCTCCAATCTCTCAATCTCCCAATCTCTTACTCTTCCGGCAGCCAACGATAAATGGTAACGGAATTATTCTGGTACGCCACTTCCAGCCGGTCGCTGAACTTTTGCAGGGCGGGGCCAAGCAGGCCATAGGCGCTGCGCTCCAGATTACCCAGGTAGATCAGTTCCACGCCGTACCGGTCGAGCAGTTGGGCAGCGTTGCTATTTTCCCAGGCGGCGGCGGTGTAGATGTCACGCACGGCCGGGTCACGCAGGGCCGGTTCGGTTGTGGAACTGCCGCGCCACTGGTATTCGTGCCCGGCCCAACCGAGCAGCGTGGGCAGGCCGGTGCTGGCGGAGACACGGCCGTACTCCGAATACTGCCCGCCTACCGCCTCCAAAATAACGGGCGCACCGTCTACATTCTCGCGCAGCCATTGAATGGCGGCGTATTCATCAAAGTTAAAGTTCTGCATCGCCGCCAGCCCGTTTAGCGTGGGCGGCTGGCGAAATTCGGCATCCGCCCGCCCGCGAAATTCCACCGCGCGGGATTGGATGGCGTAAAACGGAAACAGCAGCGACAGCAGCAGCGCCAGCCCATACCCGGCGGCCGTCAAGGCGGGCACAATCCGGGCCACGCCGGCCGTAGCCCGCCACAGAGCATACAGCCCAAAGATAGCGGCCACGCCAAACAACGCCCACGCCTGGTAATAAAATTTAAAAATGGTATTCAGCCGCACCCCAAAATTGTCCCGCAAATACAAAAATTCCGGCCCCAACGTCAGCAAAATGCCGGTGATGATGAGCAGCAGGGCGAAGGGGAGGGGTGAAGGGGTGAGGGGGTGAGGGGGAGAGTGGGCGATCACCTGCTCACCCTCCCACCTGCTCACCTGCTCAACTAAAACCATCACCGCCAGAGCCATGAGACCCGCCAGGAGCAGGGTGAGGGCGGGCAAGGCCAGACGGGCTTGCAGGTAGGTGGGCAGGATGGCCAACACGGCCTTGCCCGCCCACCCTGGCGCTAAACCTTCGGGCCGCACCGCCAGGGGGATGCCCAATTCCGCCGCCAGGTTGATCACCCGGCCCGCCCCTTCCGACGAGGCGGCCACAATCCAGCTAAAGAGCAGCGCCAACAGGAAGAGGGACAGCAAGAGGGTCACGGCCGTGATCACCCCCACTTTCCACTGCCGGAACCGCTGTTTGATGGCGAACACCAACAGCAAAATGGTAATCGTACCCAATGGCAGGCCAAAAATGATCAGAAATTGCGCCAGCCGCGTGGGGCGGTTCAGCATGGGCAGCAAAAAGGGCGCGCCTGCCTGGGAACGAAAGCCAAAGTAGAACGGTAAATAGAGCAGCACCGCCGGAATCACCAGTAGCAGCGCCATTAACAATGTCCTGGTTAAAATCTGTTTCGACCAACCATAGCTACGCCATTGCGCCAGTGTAAACGCCCCCAACACCACAAACAGATGAATCAACACATCCCAGGTATTCAGGAACGAAAGGCCGCCGAGGATGACGGCCGTGAGCAGCCACAACGGCGTCCCCACCTCCTGTACCAATCCGGTTAACGGCGCTAAGAATGAATCCACAGACCCCGTCCTGAGCGTGTCGAAGGACTTCACAGCTTCCGCATCTTGCTCTTCTTCTCTGCGTCTTTGCGTCTCTGCGCTAAAATCTTTCAGGAACCAGGCCAGCGCCACGCCCAAACTCAAGAAGGCAAACGGCAGCGCCATCACATGCGGGTGCAGGTCACCCAGGACAAAACTGAAGGCGGGGAACTCCACAATTGGTTCCAGACCATCAATCCGCTGCCCGCTCAGGCTATATTCGTTGATGGGACGGGAGGAGCGCCACCACCACCAGAAGGCATTTTCATAACGCGGCGGCGTGGTGGGGTCGGGCGCTGTGCTCAGGTCGCGCACATCCAGCCAGATCCAAAACTGCGGTGAACCGTAGCCATGCCCATGCGCCGCTTCCAGCACAATTTCCAGATTTCCGGCAATGGGAATAGCCACCGCCGCCACCAGCCCCAGGGCCATGGCGGCTCGTCTGGCCTGTGGCCCATAAGCGGCTACCAGATTGTAAACCAGGCCAAACGCACCGACGGCCGTACCTGCTACCAGCCAGGCAATGGCTAAATTGAAGGCGTAGGGTTCGGGCACGGCCGTCAGACGCGCCAACACGGATTGCATCAGATACCCAAAGTAGTAGTAGCTAATGGCATAGCCGGAAAGCCAGGGGTCGAGCGGCGGGAAAGAGGGGCTGCGGCCGATAGCGTTCAAAAAAGCAAAATCCATCGGCTTCTCGGTAGCCACAATGGCCGGATTTTGCGCCCGCACCCAGACCCACAGCAGGAAAACAACCAGGAAGAGCAGTTCCACCAGCAGCACATAGCGCCAGTTAGGCCGCAGCCAACCCACGATCTCTTCCCGCCCCTGCTGCCAGACCCAAATGGAAAGCACCACCACTGCCACCAGCCCCACCAGAATGCCACCCAGGTTGTTGCCCACAATGCCCAGGCTGCCCAACAGCCAGAAAAGGTAGCTGGTGAGCAGCAACCCCAACAACTTGGCGAAGGCGTAGCCCCGGTCGGGCAGGCGATGGAGCAGATGGAGGGTGAGGGGGGTCACGGCCGTGCCCACCACCACCAGCGCCAACCACCAGCGAATGACCATCCAGATTTCATCAAACGGCGTCATGAACGGCCTCCCCAGTTTGATTGCCAGATGGAAATTGGCGTCTAAATGCAGCCAGGATAGCATCAAACAATTCCCGCGCAGTCATCTTGTACTTTTCAAAATCTCTGATGTTGTCATCTTTCAGATGTAATTGGCCTTCGCCTATATTTCCCCGATGTTGTCCCGCTGAGTAGTAGCGCTTGTTTGCTACTTCATCTGAACTCAAAACCCAATAGCGAATCGGGTCACGCCAGACGCCAATCCAGATAAAAACATCACAATAGCGTGGTTTTACCTGTTGAAAATTCATGTCGAAGCGTTTGCTGGAATTGACAGACAGAGCTTTGACATACAATGGCTCGTCACTGTCAAAATCAACGGCGCGTGAGGCTTTGACCTCAATGCGGATAGGGCCTACGGCCGTTTCCAACCAGAAGTCGTATTGACCGGAATAGTCTAGATCAACTTTTTTAGTCGGCCGTTGCAAATCCGGTATCAATGTTTTCAAATGCCCTTGCGCCCACTGCTCGCCAAAGTTACGAGGTGCGCTAATCTCGAACAGATAAAGATACAGGTTGCGATCCAGATAGGCGTCCCGCAATTCATAATACTCGTCTAGCGACAAAATATCCGCACCTAAAAGCGTGGAGATAATAAATTCGTACTCATTGAAGGGATAAACAGAGATCAACGTTTCTAACCGTTCCCGGAAAAGTTCCGGTTCGTTCAATCGTTCTATCAACTGGTTGAGCGTTGCCTTGAGTTGTTCCATTGCTTAAAAAAGCCTTGCCTGCATCGGCTCACTTTTTGTCCTTTGCTTTACAGGTGGTTCAACTATCTCAGTAAGCACTGTAGGCAAATCCGCCTCAAATGGGTGTCCATTTTGCCAGCCGATTTTGCCCGTCTGCCGGAAGCGTTCCAGCCGCCGGATAGTGATTTCGCAGTAGATGGGGTCAATGTCGGAGGTAAAGCAGCGACGGCCGTGCATCTCGCTGCTCAAAAGTGTTGTCCCGGAATGGCTGAAAAAGTCCAGCACCAGGTCGCCTGCTGCTGAACTGACTTTTATAATCCGGTCAATCGCTTTTAGGGGTTTTTGCGCATAACACCCCGACACATTTTCCTCCATCCGATAAAACACTTGCTGCACATCTACCCACACGTTGCCAGGACGGATATTTTCCGACTTACTCCGTTCCAGATTTTCGATAATTTCGCCATTCACCTCTTTGTAATAACCGCGCAGAATTTTGGGAATATCGGTGTATTGCACGGTAAAAACGGGATCACCCTTGACGTAGTAAAGCAATTCCTGTCGTATTGCCATCCAATTTTTTTGTGTACCATACCCCCGCTGATTACGCATCATGATAAAACTGCGTGGTTGAAAGGCAAAATCACGCATCATCAGCATAAAATCGGGCAATGGTTGAAACTGGTTGTTCTGATCCGCGCCTAGCCAGACGTAAAAGGCGCTGTCTTTTGCCAACACCTGCCACGACAATTCTACCCATCGGCGGCACCAGGATATGTAATCGGCCAGTTCCCGTTCGTCGAAGGCGATGAGGTTATAAGGTGGGTCATGCACTGCCAGATTTGCTTTTGCCCCATCCATCAAATGAGCAATGGCGTCAGCGTCGGTACAATCCAGGCAACCCACCTTGTGGCCGCGTATAGGGTCAGTCCATACTTCCCCTGGCTGCAAACGGCAAAACGGCCGTAATATCTGCCGCCATTCCTCGTCTTGATCCAACCGGGGTAATGGATTATTTTTCATATGTGTAATTGTTTGTAGTAGGCGATTTATCGCCTTTTAACGGCGATAAATCGCCTACTACAAACGGATTATTGTGTATTCACCGAGGCGTCCATGACGCGATAAATGCTGGTGCCGTCATTGCGGTAAACTTCTTCCAGCAGACCGGCGTCGGCCATCTGGTCAAATTTCAGCAAACCCTGCGGGTCATACAAGACCCATTCCAACTGCCCCACATAAATATATTCCACGCCGTATTTCTGGATGATGCTCAGGGCTTCGGCGATGCTGGTGGTGTTGTAGAGCCGGTGGACGTCCTGGATACGGATGTCAATCATGCCGCCGGGCAAGGCGGCCCGCTGCTGCCGCTGGTGGCCGCTCCAGCCGATGATGTTGGGCAGGCCGGTGTACATGGCCACGCGGTTGGTGATGGAGCGGTAGTAGTTGTCGCTGTACCCTTCGGCGATGAGGGGGGAGCCGGGCAGGTGGCGCTGAATCCACAGGATGGCGTCGTGGTCATACCCCAGGGGCACAGTCTGGCCGTTTTCCTGGTAGGTGACATAGGGCATGAAGTCCATACCGTTCAGGGTGTGGGGCGCGTCTTTGCTCATGCGGATGTCCCATTTGGCGCGGGTCGCCAGGATGGGGTACAGGGCGGCAGCCATGACCAGCACGGCCAGCGCCGAGGCCCAGACGATTTTGCCGGTGGGGGCCTTTTTGATACGCTGCCAGCCCCACACGGCCGTGACGCCCCCCACCACGCTCATCATCAACCACACCTGCATATACACCTTAAACACCGTGTTCATGCGGCCAATGGTACCTTCTACTACAAAAAATTCGACGAACAGCGTCAGTCCTAGCGCCGAGGCGATCAGGATGAGCACGATGCGCCGGGCGGGCGGCAGTTGATGGCGCAGGCCCAGCAGGCCGGCCGCCAGCGTCAGCGTCAGCACCACCGGGGCCACCCAGTATTGCATCCGCCACAAAATCAACAGCAGCAGGACGTAGAACACGGCCATGACCAACAACGGGATCGCCGCCATCTCCATCGCCCGCATCCCCTCATACGTCCAGCTTTTGGCCCAATCGCGGAACTCAATGAACAGGTAGCCGACGATAAAAAAGAGGAACAGCCCCCACATGATCAGGTAGCGGCTGAGGTAGGTCTGGGAACCATCCCACAAGGCCACCGAATTGAAGCCGGCGGCAAAATGATTGCTAAAGGGGAGGTACAAGAGGAAAGCCAGCGCCCAGAGCAGGAAAATTTGCATCACGGCCGTGCCCAACATCGGCAGGCTGAATTTTTGCCCGTGCATCTGGTAGCCATAGAAAAAGACGGCCAACGCGCCGATCACCAGGAACGTGGGGAAGTCCCAACTGTTGACCGCCTGAAACACGCCAAAGATGATGCCACCGATGAGCCACTGCACGGCCGTTTCCCACCAGTCAGAGTTGACAAATCTCCCAGATTTGTCAACTCTTGTTTTGGACAGCTGCAAGGCCAATCCCGCCGCCCAGGCCAGCGCCAACAGCATCAGCGGCAGGCTGATCATGTGGGCGTGTAAGTCGCCATAGAGGAAGGTGAAAAAGGGAAACTCGGTAATTGGCCCCGCCTCACCGGGGTCGGCGTTGATGGCGCGGGAGGCGGTCCAGAACCAGTCGCCCGGGTAAATGGGCGCCGTCTTTTCGCCGATGAGACTGACGCCACCTTCGATGGTGCGCACGGCCGTGCCCACCACCGGCACAATCTCCTCCAACGCCGGGTTGCCCGCCCGGTACCAGGCATTGGTAATCACCCCTACCTGCGCCAGGTTGCCCAGCAGCACGGCCAGGGCAGCAGCGATGAGACCGGCGGCCAGGGAGGGGGTGACGGCGGCGAAGACGCCGGAGTGAGCAGGTGAGAGCGGCGAAGACGCCGGGGTGAGGGAATTCTCTGCTTCTTCTCTTCTTTGCCCACTTTGCTCCTTTGCACCTTTGCGTTGAAATTCCACCAGGTCATACGCAATGGCAAATGCGCCCATGCCGGTGAAGCTGAAAAGCATGGGCAGTATCAGGTTGTAGGCGAGGGTGGGCATGATGCCCAGCAGTTTGGGCAGCACACCGACAAACACAAAGCCGTAGTAGTAGTAATTGAGGTAGCCCCCGGAAAACCAGGGGTCATAGGGCGGGAAGGTGGTGGATTTGAGCACGGCCGTGAAATACGTCAGATCCATCGGTTTTTCGCCGCCCCAAATCACGTCCCACAGGTCAGGGTTGCCCAGGCGGATAAAAATGGCGATCAGGAACAACGCCAGAGCAATGGCCTCGACCGTCAGAATGTAGGTTATATTTTGCCGCACCCAACCGGTGATGGTGGCGCGGCGGCGCAGGAAAATGAGCAGATTGGCAATACCTAATAGCAGCACACCCAACCAGAGCGTCCCGGCGGTGTTGGGCAGGATGTCAAAACTCGCCAGCAGCCAGCCAAAGTAGGAGACGAGCAGCATTCCCAGGACACGGGCAAAAAGGTAGCCTTTGGAGGGCAGGCCGCGCAGGACGACGGCCGTAACCGGAAACGCCAGCCAACCCAACAACAGCACCGCCAGCCACCAGACCATCATGGCCAATGTCGAATTTTGGTTCAACACACCGTCCAGGTTGAAAATCTCGCTGAACGTGCCATTGGTCCGCTGCACGGCCAATACCACCGGGCTGAGTAAGAGGGCATTGGGGGTACGTGTGGCCTGGCCTGGCGTTTGGAATAGTTGTTGGGTCAGGTCAACCGCGCCCAACAATCGCACCACGTTGTCCCGGTCGTAATCGGCCGTCTTTTTGAATATCCAGACCGGCGGATGGTCGTAAACGCTGAACGCTTCTTCGGCCGCCAGGTCGCCGGGCGGCGGCCAACCCACGTTCGGCGGCGCGCCCCAGCCAATCTTACCGGCGGTGTCACTGATGTACAGCGGGCCAATGTGCAGGTTGGCGTGTTCCTGATGCGCCAATTCAAAACCCAATTCGCCGTTGAACAACGCTTCGTAGTAGCGGATCATGAGCGGGTAGGTGAGGGGCAGGCGGGGCAGATGCCAGACGGCGCGCTGGCTGCTGAGGACAACATAGTCGGCCTCGTCCAGCCAGGCCACCACCTCTTCCCGTTTGATCTCGCTGTCCGGATTGGTGACGGGGCGCTGGCTGTTTTGCACTTCGGTGTAGTAGCTGCCAAAGGGGTAACGGCCGTCTACCGGCACCGGCAACAAATCATCCCAATGTTCGGTGAGGAAACGGCTGGTATCGGCCAGAACAGGCCCATTCGACAGCAGTTGCACCTGTAACTGCTGCGCGGTCTGGCCGGCAATGGGCATATCCGGCAGGTCAACCAGGGCGGGAGCGCGCTCACCGCTGATGGACACATCCGTTGTCACCGTGTCACCGCCCACAGAAGGCAGATTGGCGGCGAATGTGTGGGTTTGGGGCGGGGCGCCGTCGGGTAGCTGCAAATAGTTGAAGCGCACGGCCGTGACCGTGCCATCTTCCGGCAGCGTAAAACCGAGCAACAGGGTGGGGCCGCCGGGCACAAATTCAAACCATTTCAGCGGCAGGTGCAGCTCTTGCGGGCCTTCGGCCGTTTCATAGAGCAGCGTCGCCCCGGTGGGGATATTGTCAAACATCCAGGGGGACGCGGCCACGCGGGTAACGGGCTGCCGGTAAATTTGCAAGAAGGCATTGGCCCACAGGAAACTGGGGAGAACGGTGAGCAAAATCAGGCCGGCGGCTAAGGCCCGCCGGAAAAATTGGCCCCGGTCATGGTCGCGTTGCGCGGCCATCTGCCACACCATCCACAGCGCCCACGCCCCCAGCAGGAACAGCGTAGGGTAAATGGGCAGGAAGTAGCGGATGGATTTGACCCAACGGGTGCCCATAAAGAGGAAATACAACCCCGTCCACACCACCGGAATAGCGTGAACCACCCAGTCAGGCCGCCCCCGCAAAATGCGCCACAGCGCCCAGAAAAAGCCTACCCAACTGGCAATCGCCGCCGTCAGCCCCATGCCATACAGCACCATGTTCGTCAGCGGGAAGAGGATGGGGGCGCGGTTTGTCCATTGCAGGGCGGGTGGGAAGGAGGCGTCTGGCTCTTGCAGCCGTTGAATTTCGGCCATGTTGTTGCGCCACTGGGGATTGAAGCCAAAAACGGACCCCAATGTCGTGCGCAGGGCGCCTGGCTCTAACCCGGTTTCGGCCAACATTTGCTCGCGGATGATGGTGGCGTCGGCAAAGGCGTAGGGCATGGCCAGGCGGAAGGTGACAATGGAGAGAACGGCCGCCAGCAGCACCCCCAGGATCACGCGCTGGATATCGGCGTGACCACGCTCTGTTTTGAGCAGGCTGTCCCAACCGTGGCCGCGTTGCACCAGCCAGATGACGGCGGCCACGTTGACCATGAGGGCCAGCGGCGCGATGTTGATGCGGGAAGCGGCGGCCAACCCGAAGAAGAGGCCAAAGAGGGCGTACCAATGCAGGCGCGGCGTGGCTGCTTTGTCACCAAGACTGGCGGCGCGCACGGCCGTGTACAGCGTTACTGTTGTCAGAGCGGCGGCCCAATTGTCCATGGTGAAAAAGTGCGACTGCTGGATGGGCATGACGGCCAATGCCAGCAGCAGCGCCGCCAGCACACCCGCTTTCCAGCCATACAGCCGCCGCCCCATGAGGAAGGTAAAAAAGATAGAGATGAGATCCACCAGCCCGGACAGGAAACGGCCGAGCAAATGCACACCATCATACGCGGTGAAGACGTAAGGGCAGGGGGGCGGTTCGGCGGGGTTGTTTTGGGCCAGGGTGGTGCAGGCGCGGGTAATCAGTTCCGCCACATAGCGGGTGACGGTCATGGGGAAATTGCCGTAAACGTAAAAGCCCTGCCCCTGGTTGTACGGGTTAAGCGCTGATTCGGAAGTGCGCAGATAGCTGGTGAGTGAAGAGACGGGTTGCAGTTGGGTGGCCACAATGGTCAGGAAACGTTCGTCCGGGTGCAAATGATAGCTGCCGTCCCAATTGAGGCCGGTAAAACGGAAGTAGGCGCCCATGAGCAATACCACCAGGGCAAGGAGGATGGCCACACTTTCCCAACTAAAAGAACGCGGGGCGGGTTCAGCCGCAGGTATGTTGTTTTCGGGAGGCGGTGGGGGAGGGGCTACGGCCGTGTCCTCCCCTGCTTCTTGCTCTTCCGTCATGCGCTCGGCATCAGTTGTCATAAGCGTAAACCGTAATCCGTAATCCGTGACCCGTGACCCGTGACCCGTAATCCGTGAACCGTAATCCGACCGCGTAGCACGGGTTACGGATTGCTGAATCACGGCTTTTATACACAGCCGGGCTGATGGCTGCCTCAGTTAGAAGCTCAACTTCTTCTGAGAAGTTGAACTTCTTGATTTACTAACGCGCTTCACATAAGGCGCAAACAGCGCGCAAACAAGCGGGGATTGTAGCCAAAGGGGTGGGGAATTCCAAACAGGTTAATGAACCATTCGGCAGGTTCACGACGGCCGTTACTGGTTAGCGCGGATATTGTCTTGCGCCAAACGGGCCGTCTCGGCAATGCGTTTGGCGCGTGTTTCTGGCTTTTTAGCGCTGGCAACCCATCCCAGGATGAGCCGTCTGGCCGAGCGGGGAAAAGCATCGAAGTGTTGGCGGGCAGCATCAATCATAAGCGGCCAATGCCGCTTCCAGGTCAGGGGGGATTTCCAGGCGTTCGATGGCATCCAGACTGTCCCAGGAACCATCTTGTTTAGCGGCTTCAATCTTTTCCAGTCCGGCAGAGGTCATCAATCTGGCCGCTATCAGATGTTCCACCCGTTCTTTGTTTGGTTTAGACCAGCCACTTCCTGGCTTACGGGGCGTGAACCTGAGCATGGTGCGGTCTTCATCCAGTTTACCGGCCACACTATCAATCCAGCCAAAACACAACGCCTCCTCCACAATATCATTGTAGGAGACGTGTTTGGGGCCGCAATGCTTTTTGAACGTCACCAGCCAGACGCCGTCACTTTGGGCATGGTTTTGGGCCAGCCATTACCGCCATTCGGCGCGACTCTCAATTTGTAGCTGTGGGACATTGGTTGCCATGTTGCCCATCTTACCATTATGAGCAGTATCCGTCACGGGCAGCTTTCTTCATGTAAAAACTTGCGGCACTCCTGGTCAGTCAGCCCGCGCATCAGGCGAGATTGGGCCAGGGCCACCAGTTCGTCAACATTTAGCGTGTAAAACCGCACCGTGCCATTCGCCCCCGCCGTCACCAGATGGTCGCCATCCGGGCTGAACGAGACGCCAAAGACATTGCTCAGATTGCCATACAGGCTAAACAACTCCGCGCCGCTGGCCACGTCCCACACTTTGGCCTGCCGGTCAAAACCGGCCGAAGCCAGGCACGTGCCATCGGCATTGAACGCCAGCCGCATCAGCAGCCCGGCATGGCTGCCAAACGTGCGCAACTTCGTGCCGGAGGCCACATCCCACAGCGTCATCATGCCGTCCTGGTCGCCCATCGCCAGCGTCTGCCCATCCGGGCTGAGCGCGACGCCATAAATTTCTTTGCCAGCGCTGAAAAACGCGCGAATTTCCGCGCCGGTGGCCGCATCCCACTGGCGCACAAAGGTATCGTCAGCGCCGGTGAAAACGCTACGGCCGTCCGCGCTGAAAACGATATTGCTGATCAGCACAGGGGCGGGGTGGCCGTTGAAGGTGGTCACTACCGCGCCAGAGGCCAGGTCCCACACTTTGGCGGCGCCGTCCATATTCGCCACCGCCAGCCGCTCCCCATCCGGGCTGAAACTGATTTGCCCCACCCCCAGGTTATAGCCAAGCGTCGCCCCCACCGACTCCCCGGCCAGGGTGAACAATTTTTCGCCGGTAGCCGCATCCCAGAAAACAACGTTGGTCATGCCAGCCATCGCCAGCAAACAGCCTGCACTGAGCGCGTCGAAGTGGCCATCTGGGCTAAAGGCAATGCTGTTGCCAAACTCAATCGCATCATCCTGCACATGGAGCAGCGGTTGCCCGGTGCTGGTTTCCCAGATGGTGAATTCGCCAAACGGGCCCATCGTGGCGATCCGGCCGCCGTCGGGGCTAAAGGCCACGTCGGGGGCGCCGCGGTCATGCGCCGGGATGGCGCGTAAGAGATGCAGTTCAGGCAGGGCTTGATGCAGCGCATTGCGCGCTTCCAGGGTGTCGGCCAGGGCCAACGCTTCCAGGGCCAGCAACAGGCTGCGTTCGGCGGCCACTTCCAGATTGGTCACGGCGGCGGCGGCTAAAGCGCGTGATGAAGCGAGTCGTTCGTTTTGCCGGGCGCGTTGTTCCAGGAAAACGGCCGTTACCGCCAACACCCCCACCAGCAGCAAGGCCAGCCCCAAAAACGCCGCCCGCTGCCTGAATCGCCGGTTCGTTTGCACCTGTTCCTCTGCCCGCACCCGCTCTGCCTCGGCCAGCTTGCGCGCGGCTTCCAGTTCCCGCTGGCGCTGCGTCTCTTGCTCCCTGGCTTCCGCTTCTTGCAAAGCAAGAGAGGCATCGAGGAAGGCGCGTTCCAGGGCATTGACGCTGTCTGGATGGGCGTCGGCCCATTCCAGCGCCTGCGCCAGCCGCGCCCCCCGGTAAAGCATGCCGGGATCGTGATTCAGCGCCGCCCATTCTTGCGCGGTGTCGGTGAGTTGGCGGTGCAGCCGCAGCCCTTCGCGGTCTTCTTCCAGCCAACCGCGCAGCGTCGGCCATTCGCGGATGAGCGCCTCGTGGGTTACTTCGGCCACATTGTGGTCGGTGGTGATCAGGCGGGCATCAGTCAGGGCGCTCAACACCTGGTGAATAGCGTCGCTTTCTTCGGGTCTGGAGAGCAGTTCGTCAATGCTCACCCGGCGGCGGGTATCGGCGTTGGCATCGCCACTGCCCAACGTTGTCAGGCGCAGGAAGATCTGGCGGGCAATCTGCCGCTGTTCGCGATCTAGCTGGTCATAAAAGACGGATTCGGCGGTTTCGGCGATAGCGCCGCCCACACCACCCGATGCCGTGTAGCCACTGAGGGTGAGCAACCGGCCGCGCCGCCGTTCCCAGGTAGCCAGCAGCGCATGGGAAAGCAGGGGCAGCGCCCCCGGTTCCGGCGTTTGCCCGGCGACTGCGCCTATGTCGTGCAGCAGCAGGTCAACCAGCCCAGGTTCCAGATCCCAGTGTCCTTGATGCGCCGGTTCTTCGATAGCCCGGCGTAGTTCGGCGGCGCTCATGGGGCCGATGTATTCCTGATGCCGGGCCAATAACTGCCGCAGTTGGTCAAAACGGGCGTAGTGGGCATAGAAATCGGCGCGTAATACGACAACGACGACGCCCGTTCCGCCATACTGGCAGGCGGCGGTAGTCAAATTGTGGACAAAAGCCATTTGTTCCGGCTGGCTGCGGCAGAGGGTGAACAGTTCTTCAAACTGGTCAATGATGAGGAGGGTGGGGGTGGCAACGGCCGTTTCTGCCCTGTGCTGCAAGGCCAGACTGAGCCGTTCTGGCTGCTGTGACAGTTCGTCCACAAATTTCCGGGATGGTGAACCGGATGGTAATTCCCGGTGTAAACACGCTGCCAGACTCTCCAACGGGTGGGCGGTTGGTGTGAGGATGAAGATCGGCCAGCCGGAGGTGTGGGGCTGCCAGCGCAGCGCCGGAATCAGACCGGCGCATACCACGGAGGATTTCCCGCTGCCCGATGCGCCGACGATGACCAAAAAACGCTGATCGCTGTTGACCTGTTCGGCCACGCGCGCTACCAGGTGGTCCGTTAATGATTCGCGGCCAAAAAACAGGTCGGCGTCGCTTTCGTCAAAGTAGCGCAGTCCTTTGTAGGGTGGCAGTCCGGCGGCGGGCGCGTCTTCACGGCGCACGGCCGTCGCCAGTTCCAGCAAGCGGGCGGCCACTTCTGGCTCTTTGTCCAGGTTGAGGATAGGCAGGAAACGGGTGGTGAGGGTGGCCAGATCGGGTAAACGTTCGTTGTGTTCCAGGCGGGAAATCTGGGTATCGCTGTAACCCACGGCGATGGAAAGCTCAAGCTGGGTATAACCGGCGCGGCGGCGGAGTTATTTGAGCAGGTCGCCAAAAGTGGTGAAACGTTCCAGGGCAAGCGTGACGTTTGCAGTAGTCATATGACCCCCTTTTAGACCAGACAGGAGACAGGTCTGGCTCTATGGTCCAGTATACGGCTTTTCTGGAACGGATGGGGAATTTTGGCAAGTTTTGGCAAATTTTGCAGCGAATAATCAATTAGGCTAGAGGCAATTAGTAGGGACGACCCTTATGGTCACCCAAGAAGGTGGGTGCAAGACCCGCCCAATATCGGCGATGCAGCGCAAAAGCGTGAATGCTTGATTTGACAAAAAGGAGTGTGAAACATGAGTACCCGACGGATGTTTTTCGGTTTGATTTGTGTATTGGTGGTGTTGGGGATGGTTGGTTGTACCGGTGCGCAAAGCCAGCCCACGGCGACGCCGGTTCCGCCAACGGCCGTTGCCGAATTGCCAATTGTGGCGCCTACGGCCGTGCCGGAACCAACGGTTGATCCGGCTACGGCCGTTGTCATGGAAATGATCGCCCGCGCCAATGCCGAAGATTATGCCGGCGCGGCGGAGCTGGTGGCCGATGATATGATGGCCTATTTGATTGGGCTGCCGCCCACCGGCATAGAGATTTATTGGGGCAAGGATCAGTTCCAAACTTTTCTGGAAGAATGCTGCACCGGGCAGCACTTTGCCTGGGAAGTGATTCCGGAGCGGGTGGAAGATGGTGTGGTTTACGCCCAAAGCAAGACCTGGATGGACTTTACCCGCGAGCTAGGCGTTGCGCCAAATAGTTGGTATGAGGTTTTTGTCGTCAAGGATGGCAAGATCATGTTGTATGTCTCCACGATTACAGAGGAATCGCTGGCCAGATTCAAACCCATCCTGTACGAGGTGATGCCGGAACTGGCAACGGCCGTGCAGCCCCCGCCCGAATCAGACGAAACGCCTGTTTCGGAAGTGACCATTACCATCGCTAACAACACCTGCGCCTACGATGGCCCCCTGACGCTGCAGGCAGGTAAGTTGATTGTGAATGCGGCGGTGCAGGATCAGAACTGGGAGAAATACGCAGTGTCGTTCTTCACCCTGGATGAGGGCAAAGATCTGATCGATCTGATGGCCACAACGCACTACAAAGCCAGCGGCCCACCGTCCTGGTCGCACTTCGGTTTCCTGGAAGAGTTAGGGCCAAACGAACGCCAGACCTATACATACCTCGAGGTTGAAGAAGGCTTGCTGTACATGGTTTGTTGGGCCGGGTCGCCGGAAACGGCGATTGGAAATGCCGGGCCGTTTGTGGTGGTACCGTAATGTTACCGTGAGGACGCCAGCGCGTTATCGGCGCAGCCAAAATAGAAGTCGCTGATCGCAATGACCAGCGACTTCTTTGTGTCAGTATGCTGTGGTTGACGGGGTGGAGGAGTACGGCCGTGTCAGGGCAACAATTTCGCCATGTAAAACTCGTCAACATAAGCGCCGTTCACATAGAGTGAATGGCGTTTTGTGCCCTCGATTTCAAAACCGGCTTTCTGGTAAAGGCGAATGGCGCGTTCGTTATGGGCCATTACCGTTAGTTCCAGCCGGTGGATATGCTGACGTTGTGCCCACTGTTCTAGCGTGGCAAACAGTCTGGCGCCAATGCCTTGCCCGGCAAAAGCCTGGAGAATACCGATGACAAGGTGAGCGGTATGGCGATTACGACGATACATGCCCCCAGCCGCTTCCAGGTAGCCAACCAGACGGCCGTCATTTTCGGCTACAAAAATGGTGTGATAGTCGGTGGCAAGGATCGCGGCGAGATATGTCTGTTGTTCGGTCGGAGTGGTTACCCGTTCGTCTGGCTCCAGCAGCATGAATTGTGTTTCCCGGTCAAGCTGCTGGCAAAGAGTAAGAAAGTTAGCTGCATCACTCCCTGCAATTTCTCTTATCTGCACCATTTGTGTGTCATATCTGTCGCTTGAAGCGATTCTTCAAGGCCATGACCAGACCCACCAGTAACAGCACAATGCTCACCCCCGCAAAACTCCATTTGATCATTGTAAAGATCGTGGCCAACCAGGCAATGATGGCTGGTGTGGATGGATACAACGAGAGCATCAGCACAATGCACAGATTTTCCAGCAGGTCAAAAATAAACGCGCCAAAAGGAATTACGTTTAATCGCTGCATGGCACTATCAGTAGCAAAGCCACGCTGGAACAACCAGGTGATCAGCAAACTGAACAGCAGCGTGTAGACGATGGGATAGATGATGTCACCGGTTAACTCGAAAGTGCGGTAAGCGGCGCGACCAGCCTCGCCATAGGCGGCAACCATACCATAGACTTTTTCAGGGGTATAGAAGAATTGCAGATCAATGGGGCCTGTCCCCCCGGAACTGGTTTCCAACCGAGCCTGGGTTCGGGGCAAAATGACGGCATTAAACAGAATGTCCAGGGCCAAAAGGATAAGAATCAGCCAGCCTTTAGCATATTTTTGCAGCGTGTTAGAGAGTGTGATTAACATGATTTTTCGCTGGTATCAGGGGCTATTGAAAATAACCCAATCTCCCCATCTCAAATGGTGCCGCCGGAGAGTTGGATGAGGTTGACGAGTTCCTGGCGTTTGACGATGGTGAATTTACGGCCGTTCACTTTTACCCAGCCTGCCCGCCGGAAGCGCCCCAACGCTTTGTTGATGCTGACGCGGGTAGCGCCGGTCATTTCCGCCAGGTCGGTTTGGGTGAGGGCAATTTGAATGGTGATGCCTTCGGGGGTGGTACGGCCGTGTTCATCCGCCAGCTCCAACAACTGCCGCGCCAGCCGCGCCGGCAAATCCAGGAAGAAAATATCGCTCACCTGGTTGTTCAGACGGCGAATACGGCGGGCCATCGTTTGCAGCACATGCAGGGCAAAATCCGGGTTGGCCTGAATGAAGCGCATAAAATCTTCACGGTGCAGCGTCAACGTCTCCGTGGATTCCAGCGCTTCGGCCGTAGCCGACCGGGGCGAATCATCCAGTAAGGCCAGTTCGCCGAAAAAGTCGCCGACGCCCACAATCGCCAGCATGGCCTCCTGACCGTCTGGCGTGGAGTGGGTGATTTTGACGCGGCCCTTGCTGACAATATAAAGCAACCCGCCAGGGTCGCCATGATGGAACACAATCTGCCCGGCGCTAAAGCGGCGCACCACCAGCAGCCGGGAAAGGTTCTCTACTTCTTCAGGATTAAGATTGACAAAAAATGGGACTACCTGTAAGGCATAGGTACCTGCCTGCATTCTCCTCACCTTCTTCCTCAACTTCCAAAAACCAAATGAAGACCTGAACTATCAAAAACAAACAGAAATTATAAAACAGAGATTGAGACTTTGCCCATCTCCAATCTCTGGTCTGAAATCGCTAATAGATGATGAAGTTATTTACGAGCGGCTACTTGTTTACGGTTGGGAACTTACATTACGATGGATTCTCTATTGCTCTGGCCCAATTGTATCTCATCATAGATATGATCCAAACTGCATTTGATTTGCTGGCGCAGCCAATCCAGGGGGAGTTCGTTTATGGGGAACATGGCGAGAAATTCGGGGATGTATACGGCCGTTTCCTCCCGCGCTTTCCCCGCCGCCACATGACTTCTCACCCGCTCCTGCATCTGCTGTAAATAAGCGCGAATAGGCACAGTATCGGTTTCCACCGGTATCGCTCCCCGCCCCGGCACAACGGTATGCAGCGCACCCGGCCAACGCTCCAGCCGCTGCAACGTTTGCAGCCACTGGTCGCTCACCGGTTCCAACAACAACGGGTGATGACCGGTGGTTACGGTATCTCCGGCAAACAAAATGCCTTTCGCGGGCAAATAGACCCACAAATTGCCGGACGTAGGCCCTGGCGCTTTCAGTAATTGGAAATGCACACCCCCTTTGTGTAAATGAAACGAATCGGTGAAGTTAATGGCTGCTTTTTCAATGGCGCCGCTGATTGATTCACGGCTGCGGTACGGGTTGCGGGCAGCCATGTTTTCCAGCAAATTGGCCGGGTAGCGTTTGATGTAGTGGTCCAGCTTCTCGGCGGTTACTTGATGGGCGATGATGGGCGCATTGAGCCAGCGGGCGTTTAAGATACGGTCACCATGATAATCTGTGAGGATGGTAAAAAGAACGGGGCGGGGGGAAAGTGTTTGCAGGCGTATGGCCCAATCACGCGCCTGCCGGGGATAGGTGGGCGCATCTATGGCAATAATGCCCTGACCGGTAACCACAGCGCCGACGTTGACGCCTTCATAGGCTGTTTCAATGTAGATGTTGTCGGCGATTTGTTCCATGACAGGAGGTGATTGGGGCATTGCGTAATTGGGTAATTACCCAATTACGCAATGACTCAATGACCCTATAACTGCCCCAACAGCAGTCTTTCCGCCCGCGCCACAGCCTGTTCCACCCGCTCCACATCGGCCGCCGGGCCACCTCCGCGCGCCATTTCTGGCGAACCGCCGCCGGAGGCTGAGCCTAACATTTGCAGGGCGGGTTTGATGAGTTGGTTCATGTCGCCTGGGGCGGCGGCCGAGCGGCTGAAAATGAGCGTACATTTTTCACCGGCTAAGCCTAACAGGGCGATTACATTGCCTTCTTTGGTCAGGCGTGAGGCTAGGGTGCGCAAGTGGTTGGCGTCACTTTCGGCGTCAGCATACACACGGGTGATGATGGTGGTGGCGTTTTTTTTCTTTCCCTGGGCCAGCAGGTTGTCGGCTTCTAATTGAATGAGGCTGGTTTGTTGGCGTTTGATCTGGCGACGGGTTTCTTTTACTTCTTCCTGCAATTTGGTTACGGAGTCTACAATTTCGTCAGCGCCGGTAGTTAACACGGCCGTCAGCCGACTCACCACACTATTTTTCTGCCGGTAATCTTGCAATGCCCGCCGCCCGCAACAAAACTCCACGCGCAAATTGGCGCCTACCCGCCCCAGTCTTACAATTTTGATCAAGCCCACTTCACCAGTGGCGCTGACGTGGGTGCCGCCGCAAGCGGTAATATCAAAACCCTCAATCTCAATCAGGCGTAAACGGCCGTCGCGCCCCGGTGGTATCTTGCGCAGGGGCAATTGCTGCGCTTCTTCTGTGGTGGCGGCGCGGATGCGAACCGGGCGATTTTGCCAGATCACCTGGTTTGCCAAAAACTCAGCTTGCTCAATGTGTTCAGGCTGTACGGCCGTCGCTTCCAGGTCAATCGTCACCGTCTCATCACTCAAATGAAAACTCAAGGTTTCGGCGCCCGCCACCCGAATAAACGCCTGGGACAAGATGTGTTGGCCTGTGTGTTGCTGCATATGGTCAAAACGGCGCGCCCAATCAACATCGGCCACAATATCGTCTGACCAGATATCTCCTTTGCTAATCCAGTGCAGTAAGGCCCCATCCTTTTCGCGGATGGTCACATCCACAACCGGCACATCATTGATGAACCCCTTATCAAAGGGCTGCCCACCAGAGGTGGGGTAAAAGTAACTTTTGTCCAGAACAACGGCCGTGGCCACGGCCATATCATTTTCCACCCGCACCCGTTCCACAATCCGCGCCTTAAAGCGTGTGGTGTAGGCATCTTCGTAATATAGTCGTTTGGTGGTCATAGGCACAAAGCGGAGATTAAGAGATTGGGAGATTGTCCAAATCTCCTAATCTCCCAGTCTCTTAATCTCAAAAAAAGCAAATCATTGATAGAAAATTACTTACGAAAATCATCAGGCACTCTAAACGGGATGGTAAACCGGAAGCAGGCGCCGCCGCCGGGAGCATCATCCACCCAGATACGGCCGTTGTGCGCGTCCACCGCCAGCCGGCAAAACGCCAACCCCAATCCTAACCCTTTGGAATCACCGCCACCCCGTTTAATGCGCTCAAACTTCTCAAAAATAGACTGCCGGAACTCCACCGGGATACCCATTCCCTGATCACTCACCGAAAAAAGCACACCGCTCTGGTCTTCGGTCAACTCGGCCGCTATCGTAATTTGCTGGCCCTCCATGCTGTACTTCAGGGCATTATCCACCAGATTAACCAGCACCCGGCGAATCATATCCTCTTCCACATACACATCGGGCAGCGCCGGCGCCAGCGCCTCCACAAACAACACGCGGCGCTGTTCAAAGTTCGGGCGCTCAATCTCCCGCACCTCGTCCACCAGGTCATAAATATCTACCAGTGTCCGTTCGATGATTGGATTACCCGCTTCCAGCCGGTTAATATCCAGCAAAGAGCGTACCAATGTTTGCAGCCGCTCACTGCTGCGTTTGGCAATATCCAGCATATAAAGCAGCGGCGAACTGGGATCCATGGGCGGTATTTCATACGAAAGCAATTCCAGGCTGGAAATGACATTTCCCAACGGGCTTTGCAGATCGTGGAACAACATCGCCGTTAAATCGCGGCGCATCTCTTCCAGTTCCACGTGCTTGGAGATGTCATGGAAGATCCACTGCAAAATTTCGCTCTGCTCAAAAAGGGTACGCCGGGCATATACCTCCACCGAAAGCGACTGCCCATCTTGCGTCACAATTTTACTGGTGAAAACCCTGACCGTATCACTTTGTATGGCGCTGGCCTTGAGCAATTCAGCGCCCGGTTCGTGAAGCTGGCTGATATGTTTCCCCAACAATTCTTCGTGTTTATAACGCAAAAGCTGGGTGGCGCGGCGGTTTACCTGGGTAATATGCCCGTCCAAATCTGTCAGAACGATGGGGTCAATGGTATCCTGAAATAGACTGGTGTACTGCGCTTCAGCGGCCTGGGTGCGGGCAAATTGTTTGGCATTGGCGATGGCCGTGCTGGCGATATTGGCCAGATTCATCAGCAAATTGAGGTCTTGTTCCATAAACGACCCTTCCGAAGGATTGATCGCCTGGATGGTACCTAAAACATCACCTTTGTATTGAATGGGCGCACAAATCATGGCGCGGGTGGGGTAACCGGTGCGCCTGTCACCCAGGTTCGGCTGGTATCGGGGGTCGCGGCTGGTATCGAGAATCAGCACGGGTTGGCAATGTTCTAATACCCAGCCCGATATGCCCTGATTGGCGGGTACGCGCAGGCCGCGAATCTCATTTTCACCCACACCGGCCGCAATCTGGTAAACCAGCTCTTTGGTCTGTTCATCTACCAGGGCAATGGAGACGGCTTCCGCATTCAGAAATTCATTCATTTGCAGCAGCAAGGATTTCATAATTTCGGTGAGGTCTAACGAGGAATTGATGGCGCGGCTGGCTTCATTAAGCAGGGCAGCAATTTGCAACTGCCTTTGTGAAGCGGCAAATAGACGGGCATTTTCCACATGACTGGCGGCTTCGTTGGCATAATTTGCCAACAGTTCAATATCTTCCGGGGTGAAGGGGGGCACATTTTGGCGGTGCAGGGTTAACACGCCGATTGCCCGCCCCCGTGTGAGCAAGGGCACAGACATGGCCGATTGGGGGGAACTGTTCGTGGGCAAACCGGGACGCTTGAGCCATTGTTTATCGCTGTGTGTATCCACTGCCAGGTAGGGCCGCCGTTTGCGAATGACCCAACCGGCGACGCCTTCCCGCATGACGTCTTGCAAGAAGACGTCTGGTTTATGGCGGTGAGGTTCATCCTGGTAGTAACAAGTTTGTTCGATTTGTTGGGCTTCGTTAATGACGATGAGGCTGCCATCAAAAGCATTGAAGTGGCGCACGGCCGTTTCCACCACCGCGTCCATAATGCGTTCAATATCCAGGCCATCTTTTTCGATGTGCCGTAATACATTCGCAATTGTTTGCGTCAGGGAGTAGTCATCCCCGTTTCCGGTTTCAAACCCAGAGAGATCAGGCATTTCAGATGAATGAATCATACCATTGCGCCACTACTGCCGGTAATCGGTAATCGGTAATCGGTGCTGTGTGCGGCTATTATACCAATTGCAGGCTGGGAATGACATCCAGATCAAGTGGATGGTGCTGCCCGGCGATAAAATGCCAATGGGCCGCCGCCGCAATCATGGCGGCGTTGTCGGTGCAGAGGATGGGTGGTGGGAAACGAACGGGGATGGACAGCCGCTCTTTCATGGTTTGCCGCAGGGCGCTGTTGGCCGAAACGCCGCCGGCCAGATGCACGGCCGTAACCCCATAAGCCAGCGCCGCCCGTTCCGTTTTTGTGACCAGGGCATCTACCACGGCTGCCTGAAAACTGGCGGCTACGTCAGGAATGGCGTGCCGTTGTGCCGGCGTGGGCTGAATTTGCCGCATCACGGCCGTTTTCAACCCACTGAAACTAAAATTAAAGCCATCATCCATCACCCCGCGGGGAAATTTGTATGCTTGCGGGTTGCCGCTGCGGGCGGCGCGGTCAATAGCCGGGCCGCCGGGAAAGGGCAGCCCCAGCAGCCGCCCCACTTTGTCAAAGGCTTCACCGGCGGCGTCATCCAACGTACCACCCAGATGTTGGTAACGGCCGTGATCCACCATCAAATACAGTTCCGTGTGCCCGCCGCTAACGACCAGGTTCAAAATGGGAAAGGCAAAATCCGCGGCCTCTTCGCTGAGCCACAACGAGTAAATGTGCCCTTCAATGTGGTTGATGCCCAGTAGCGGTTTATTTCGCGCCAGGGCCAACCCTTTAGCCATGTTCACCCCCACCAGCAGCGAGCCTACCAGCCCTGGCCCCTGAGTGACGGCAATACAATCCACGTCGTCCAGCCCCAGGTGCGCCGCCTCCAACGCCTGATTGACGACGGTGTGAATGACTTCAATGTGGCGGCGCGAAGCCACCTCCGGGAAGACGCCGCCATACTGGGCGTGTAAATCTACCTGACTGGCGATGATATTGCTGAGGATGGTACGGCCGTTTTCCACCACAGCGGCGGCCGTTTCATCACAGGAGGTTTCGATGGCTAGAATTCGGGTGAACATAGGTGATATTGAGATATTGAGATATTGAGATATTGGGGCGTTAACAAATATCCCAATACCTCAATATCCTAATTTTCCGTCCGGGCACAGTTTACCAACGATTGCCACAAATCATCAACCTGTTCGGGCAAAACGGTGCGCGGGTCTAGCAGGTAACGGCCGTCTTGAATGCGCCCAATCACCGGTATGGCTTCGGCCCGCAGCCGGGCCGCCAGGGCATCGGGGTTGGTTGTAGCCAGGCTGACCAGCCGGGTAGGCAGGCTGGTTCCAGGCAGGCTGCCGCCGCCGACGGTGGATTCTCCGTCTACCAATTCGGCGGCAATGCCGTGTGCGTCCAGGTGCGCGAGCCACTCTTGGGCTACGGCCGTCACCTCTATCACTGACATGCTGATCATGCGCCAGACGGGCACGGCCGTGAGCGCCTCCTCTTGCACATAATGGGTCAGCGTGGCTGACAATCCGGCCAGGCAGAGTTTATCGGCGCGTACCGCTCGCGCCAGCGGGTGCTGCTGGCAGCGGGCGATCAGGTCGGCCCGCCCCACCAGGATGCCTGCCTGTGGCCCACCCAACAGTTTGTCGCCGCTAAAGGCAACCAGATCACAACCGGCCTGAATGCCGCCCGGCACGGTTGGTTCCGGGTCAAGGCCAAAGGGAGATGTGTCTAACAGTGCGCCGCTGCCCTGGTCAAACAGCAGCGGCAACTGGCGAGTGTGCGCCAGTTCCGCCAGTTCTGCTAATGAGGGTTCGTTGGTAAAACCGACGATTTTGTAATTGGAGTGATGCGTCACCAGGATGGCGGCCGTTTGTTCGTTGATGGCGCGGGCATAGTCGCGCAGGTGGGTACGGTTAGTCGTACCCACTTCTACCAGCGTGGCCCCGGACTGGGCCAGCACGTCGGGAATACGAAAGCCGCCGCCGATTTCCACCAACTGGCCCCGGCTGATGATGACCTGACGGCCGTGACACAACGCGGTGAGCATGAGCAAAACGGCGGCGGCATTGTTGTTGACCACCATTGAACTTTCGGCCCCTGTGAGGCGGGGCAGCAGTTGGGTGGCGTGGGCATGGCGCGAGCCGCGTTTCCCGGCAGCCAGGTCATATTCCAGGTTGCTGTAGCCGCGAGCGGCGGCGTCTATGGCCTGGCGGGCGGCCTGGCTGAGGGGGGCGCGGCCTAGATTGGTATGCACAATGACGCCGGTGGCGTTGATGACAGGGCGCAGGCTGGGGGTGAGCAGGTTTTCCAGCCAATCCGCAGCGGCTTGCACTAACCTGGTGGGGCCAGGTACGCTGGCATTGAGCGCCGCCGAAGTGGCCGTGACCTGGCCCTGTAACAGACCCGTCCGCGTGTCTTCCAGCGTGTGGCGTAGGGCTTCAACGGTGAGGGTACGGCCGTAGGTGGTGAGGAGGACGGCCGTTTCCGGCATTTGCAGCAGCCGATCAACCCCCGGCAGCTTACGCAAACGCATTTGTGCGTTGTTATCTATCATAAACGAGAGTATATCAGATTGGTTCAATCTTTGAGATTGAACCAATCTCAAGTGGGTAGGGCGATGCGGAAGGTGGTGCCGACGCCGATTTCGCTGGTAACGGAGACATCGCCGCGGTGGGCCTGGACAATTTCTTTGACCAGGGCCAGCCCCAGCCCGGTGCCGCCGTGCTGGCGTTTGCTGTGGCTGTTTACCTGGTAAAAACGCTCAAATATCCGCCCTAACTGTTCTTCGGGGATACCCATGCCGGTATCGGCCACTTCCAATATCACCTGGTTATCTTCTGACAACAGGCGCAGCGTGACCGTGCCTTCGGCTGGGGTAAACTTAAAGGCATTAGAGACCAGATTATCCACCACCCGCCGCAAATGATTGATGTCGCCCAGGATAGGGGGCACGGTTTCGGCAATTTCCGTTTGCAGGGTGATATTGGTTTTGTTTGCTTGCAGGCGATATTCGTCCAGCATGGCATAAAGCAGCAGGCTCATTTGTATCTCTTCGCGGCGCAGTTCCTGGGTTTCGGCGGCCAGCATGGCCGTCAGGTCATCCATCAGGTCAATCAACATGCGTACCCGCCGCGAAATGATGTCTACCGATTCTTGCAAGCGGGGTGTTAGTTCTCCCAATGCGCCCATGCCCATCAGTTCGGCGTGGCCGTGAATGATGCCCAGGGGGGTGCGCAGTTCGTGGGAAACGGTCTGGATAAATTTGTTTTTGAGGTCGTCCAGTTCGGCCTGGCGGGTCAGGGCGTTGCGCAGGGCGGCGGTGCGCTGGTGGGCTTCGGCGTACATGCGGGCGTGTTGAATGGCGATGGCGGCCTGGCGACCAATGGCTTCGGCCAGCGCCACCTGGCGGTCGGAAAAATGGCGATGATTATGGCCCAGATTGAAGAGAATGAGCGTACCCAGGCAGGTGTCGGCGGCGGTGAGGGGCACGGCCGTGAGCGCCCGCACGCCTTCCTGCACCCAACGTGGCTGTGCCAGGTAATACGAAGGGTAATCTTCCAGGCGCAGTGTTTCGCCGCTTTGCACCACCTCCCAGGCAATACCCCGCCCTCTTGGCGCCGGCCGCAGCACGATGCTTTCCGGGATGTTGTGCGGGTAAAAGGTCATAATCTGGTCATCAATCACCAGCCCCAACAGCCCGGCGTCAGCGCCGGTCAGATCGGCCGTCATGCGTAAGACATGGCCGAGGATGGTGGGCAAATCCATGGTGCTGCCCAGAGTACGGGTAATCTCATTGAGCTGCTGTTCGCGGATCAGGTTCAGGCGGGTTTCGTCGAGTAGTTGAATGTTATGCAGCGCCAGCGCGGCCATGTGCGCCAGCGTTTGTCCGGCCGTCACATCATCGGCGGTAAAGGGGACGGGCTGGTTGCGGTAGGTGACAAACACGCCCATCAAGGTGTCGGCGGCGGTGAGTAGGGGGAAGATGATGTAAGCGTGGAAACCTTCGGCGGCCATGACCGGGCGCAGGTTGGCGGCACGGCCGTCGCTGTGAATGTCATTGATGACGATGGGTTCCTGGTCTGAGCATAACTGTTGTCTGACGGCCGTACCGGCATCTTCACACAACGCAATGATAAACCCAGGCGACAAACCTTCAGCGGCAGGGCAGGTGGCGCCGTTTGCATCATACAAACAGATGGCGGCGCGTTCGGCAGCCAGGGCACGATTGGCAGCAGCCAGAACGGCCGTCCACAAATCTTCCATCGTCGTCGCCGCCAGCAATGACTTGGCCGTTTGCATGAGAACAGCCTGCTGCTGGTCTGGCAAGGTGAGGGGGGTAGACAAGCCGACTTTGTTACCGGCCGAAGCGGAACAAGGCCCGGCTGATGGTGATTGGCGAGTGGCAAGCGTCTGGTCAAGTTGGCTCATAACGGAAACCCCCTGAGGCTGTGTATCAATTACCGGCATAAGCTACCGCACGCAAGGCAAAAAGCGCCATTTCTTGCACGGCCGTTTCCGCCTCCCGCTCTGGTTCTGGATACGCCAACAGGTTCAGCACCATCTCATCAAAAGCGCCGGCGTAGCCTTCGGCCACCCGGCGCACATTTTGGGTGGGGATAATTCCTTGGGAGAGGGCAGTGGCTAACGGCCGTTGCCACATCTTCACCAGCCGCTCCCGAAACTCCAGCCGCCGTTCCGCCAGCGAAGGCGCCGCGCCCACACCGCCCACCAACAGCAATTGAATCACCGCCGGTTCATACAAGGCAATGTTCACATACGCCTGAATCCCTTTGAGCAGTTGGTGGGGCAAATCGGCGCGGCTGTTGATGGCCTGTTCCATCGCTTGCAGCAGGAAATCGGCCGTCTCCTCATACAGATGCACAAACAGCGTTTCTTTGTCGGGAAAGTAAAAATAAAACGTGCCAATGGCTACCTCAGCGTCGCGCACAATATCGCGCACAGTCGCCGCGTGGTATCCCTTCTGGGCAAAAACACGCACCGCCGCATTCATCATCGCCGTGCGCTTGGCATCTTTCTTTTGCCTGGTTCTCTCCGATGTGCTGTACTCTGTCATCTGCTCATCCAGGCGTCCCCATCCATTTATACTGCTCGCTGTGGCCGGTTTGTGACCGCGCCAACAAGAGGATACTTGACCTTTGGATACGGGTCAATGCGTTGGCATAATCGCTTATTCCTATTTTTGCCACCCGCCTGTATCTTGACGGCCAATTGCCCATCCAGCATACTACTGATAATTGTGGTTAGCCTTGTCGCCTCCCCATTCCACACCAACCAACACTGTGGCACACAACCCGATAAACAGATGCAAGAAACTTAAATTCAGCCCCGAATTCCACGAACTATCATTCATTAGTGCAGTTCGTGTCATTCGTGGCAAAAAAAGGAGTTTAGCCATGTCTGAGAGTGTCTACAAAGTCATTGAGTTAGTGGGAACCAGCACAGAATCGTGGGAAAAGGCAGCCACCGTGGCCGTCGAACGCGCCGCCCAATCCCTGCGCAATCTGCGCATTGCCGAAGTCGTGACCCTGGATATGCATCTGGAAGATGGCAAGGTCGCCACCTACCGGGCCAAAGTCAAGGTTTCGTTTAAGTACGAAGAAGATTGAGTTAACGGCAGCACGGCTGGAACATGTGATACATGATGCGTGATGCGTGACGAGTGATGCGTGAGGAGAAGCCTCTAGTCACACGTCACCCGTCACACGTCACGCATCACCTCAACGGCCGTCCGAAAACACAGACAAACCCAGAACGTTTTTCGGACGGCCGTCTTTTATACTCCCCCCATCACTGACCAAAACTGGGTTTTGCCCCCACGCACCATCACACCTTAACGTTCATTTTATCAACTCAAGGAGACACTCTGATGCGACGATTCATCGGTTATTTGATCTTGCCTGCCCTCCTCCTGGGCGGCATCTTTATCATGGTGATGCCCACCAGTTCCAACGCCCTGGTTGGCGGTTCACCCCTGCCCGCGCCCCTACCCGGCGGTAACGAGCCAACCATCACTCTTAGCGCCAATCATGGGCTGCCGGGCACGGCCGTTACCGTTTCTGGGCAAGGCGTATCCCCTACCCCGGCGTGCGCGTCGTCTGGCTGGATGAGCAGACGACGACCAGCCTGGCCGTGGCCCCGGTGGCGAATGGGCAGGCTTACAGCGTGCAGGTAAACGTGCCGGACACGGCCGTGACCGGCCCCCACCGCATTTGTGCGGCCGTCACCGCCACCCCCCAGGCCACCTTCGCCTGCCAAAACTTCACCGTAGACGCCCCCGCCCCCGGCAGCGTCACCGGCCAACTGCCCCTATCGCTCAACGCCGCGCCCGAAGGTAGCCTGAGCATCAACAATCCCAACATCCTCGACGCCACCGCCAACCTCTACGACCGGCAGGGCAACGTCATCGCCAGCGCCCCCGTGAGCACTAACGGCAGCTTCAGCCTGAGCAACGTGCCCCCCGGCACGTACACCGCCGCCATCGCCGGCATTGTGCCCGTGGTGGTGCAAAACGCCCCGGTCACGGTTACCAGCGGCGGGCAAGCCATCTTCAACCCGGTTCCCTTCCCGCAGTGCCAGAAAGGCAGCGTCGTCGCCGTGCGCATGACCCCCACAGGCAAAGCCACCGACCAGTTTGACTTTGGCTCCTACGTCAACTATTAGCCGTATGATCAGGCCGGGCCAAAGATCAATTTCCAGGTAGATATGCAGCTTCTCAGCGGCGCCACGCTTGGCCTGATGCCCGTCTACACTGACCGGAATGAAGGGAACGATTACCTGTGGGCGGCCATTGATCCCCCGGCCCAGGGCGCCACCTACCAGTTTGACAAATGGGTGGCAACCGTAGACGTGGGTGTGCGTCAGTTCAAGTTTCGTCCCAGCATCTCCGGTGGGCAGGGCTGCGCCAACGCCGCAGATGGCATCCGCCGCGTCCACATCATTGAACACCCATGCAAAACAATGCCCTGCAAGGTTATGTGGATCGCCGTGTCCTCGACCTGGTATGGGATGGCAGCCGCTACGCCTTCGACGTGAGAATTCACAGCAACTACAACGGGTATGACTTCGTCATCCCTCCCGTCACCATCAACGGCGAGCAAAAACTGCCCATCACCTTTCCCAGTCCACCGCCAAATCTGCCTTATCTGGGCGAGCAAATTAACACGTTGGGAGGTACCGCCTTCAACATCCAGGGCACGGTTGATCTGGACGGCAACATCACCTTGCAGGCTGTTCGCACCCGTTCCCGCTCCCACATTCTGAGCCAAAACAGCATCATCAACAGCATCGCCCCTCTCTTCCCCGAAGGCAGCGAGGTACCAATGGGGAATACCGCCTCGGCGCAGACCGCCGATATTCCCCTGTACCGCGCCAACGCGGCCCAATCGTTAACCGATCAACTGCGCCAATTCACCTACACCATTGACCCCATCACCCTGTTTGATTATGACGAAGAGGTAGATGTGTATGAGGGGCTGCTCTTTTCCGCCGCCGGTCTGGCCGATGTGCGCATCAAGATCACCCTGGGCGTAAGTGGGGATATGGTTATCCATGGCACTTTACGGCCGTTGGCCCCCAGTATGAACGTTACCGCCGTCACCCACACCCGGCCGCGGGTGGACATCACCGTCGCCCTCAATGCGCTGTTTGGCGTGGTCAGCGGTGGCGCTACCACCCGCACCGAAGCCGAAATGCGCTACCCCATTTCCATGGACCTGGATGACCCGGACGTGATTTCCCTCTTTGACGCCTGTATGCGGCTGAAAGTGACGCTGCTATTCTGGGCGCGCATCAATCTCTTATTTGAAAGCATGGAGTGGAATCTGGCCGAAGAAACGATTGTGGACTACACCGAAGGCAACTGCTCCTTACCGCTGGCGCTGATGGGCGGCACAGTGCCTACCCACACTCCACCGCGTATCATGACCGCGCCTCAAATCGCCACGGACGCCAACGGCAATATGCTCGCCACCTGAGTTGAAGATACCACGCCCAGCGCCGCCATCCCCAGCCCCAAAGTGATGGCCGCCTTCTGGAACAGCCAGAGCGGGCAGTGGGGCGCGCCGTTAGCCCTGACGGACGGCACGCGCATGGTGCAAGACCCCGTCGCCGCCTTCTATGGCAACAGCGGGCAGGCCATGATCGCCTGGTCGGAAAACTTGATTACCCCGGCTGATGAGCAGGCCGCCACCGGCATGAACGACATCCTCAAGTGGCAGGAAATCTACTACGCCACCTGGAACGGTTCGTAGTGGGGCCAGCCGGTACGCCTGACCAATGACCAGTTACCGGACGGCCAGGCGGCCATTGCCGGCGACAGCCAGGGCATCACTCTGGCCTGGGTCAACGACGCCGACGCCGACTTAGCCACGCACACCGATTGGCGCATCGTTGTGCGCCAGTGGGATACCAGCAGTTGGAACACGGCCGTTTTGCTCAACGGCCACCTCAATAATGCCGCCAACTACCAGGTCAGTGCCGACCGCCAGGTGGTGCAGGGCGTCTCGCGCCAGGTGTTGGCCTGGACGGTGGACACGGACGGTAATCTGGCGACATCTGGCGACCGCTGGGTGACGGTGTTTGATTGGAATGGAACCAACTGGGTGAAAGACCCCACCAACACGCTGCCTCTGCACAGCGATTCGCCCAGCGTGGCTTATATCCCTGGCGGGCAAGACCTGGCGCTGGCCTTCCTGCGCCGGATGCCTGATGGCAGCGGCAATTACGCCGGGATGGGCAATACCGCCCACTTGTGGAGCGCCTATCGTACCTTTGGCGGCAGTTGGGGCAAGTTTGTGGTGGCGGACGAAGCCGGGCAGCCGGTACGCGCCGAGCAGCCGCAGGTGGACGTGAGCGCCACCGGCGAAGCGCTGATCATTTTGCGCCGTTTTGGAACGGTGGCTACCAATGGCGAATTGGGGCAAGTAGCCCTGACGCGCCTGATGTCCACCGGCCAAGCGTATCCGCCGCTGTACCTGACGGACGATGCCCGCCAGCATTGGCAGGCGGCGCTGGGCATAAACAAGAGTACGCATGAGGCGGTGCTGCTCAATGTGGGCCGGGCTATGCCGGATGCGGCAACGCTGGCGGGGTTGCAATCGGCGACCGACGGTGCGGCAACGCCTGCACTGAGTACAGCCGAAGTGGCCGTGACCCACACCATTCTCAGCGGCGCAGGGGATACATTGGAAACGGCCGTGATGCAACCCGCCGCCGACCCTGCCCTTGACCCGACGCTGGAACTGTCTCAGGTACACGCCCCGGTTGGCGCGATGGTGACGGTGACGGCGACGGTGCGCAATGTGGGCCGGGCCGACGCCACCGGCCTGGAAGTGAAGTTATATGCGGGCACGCCGGGCAGCGGTTCTCTGCTGGACACGCAGGCAACGGCGCCGTTGACCTTTAATGAGTCACGCACGGTCAGCTTCCAGGTGCCAAGAAGCGCCGGGACAATGCCGGTGTATGCCCAGGTGGTGACAAATGGCGGCAATGTGACGATGGCGAATGATGTAGGTACGGCCGTGTTGGGCGCACTCTTACCGCCGACGCTGGTACGGGTAGACCCCAGCCCGCTGGTAGACGGCGCAGCGCAGGTGGCCTGGCAGGCCCCGGCCATTCCCAACATAGCCGGTTACCGCATCCTGCGGGCGACCTCGGCCGGTGGGCCATATGAACTGGTGGGCGAAACCATCGCCACCTACTTCACGGACACCCTGCTGGCGAGTGGCATGACTTACCATTACGTGGTGCAGGCTTACGACGCCGATGGTCTGGTGTCGCCCTACAGCAGCGAAGTCACTTTCGCTGTGGGCCACAACACCATTTATCTGCCGATCATCGTGCGCTGAGGAAAGGAAATTCAGGCTCTACAGGATTTCATGGGGTTCGGCGTGACATGTGACGAGTGATGTGTGGTCTCTCTGGTCACGCATCACTCGTCACGCATCACAGCCTGCCCTGAGCTTGTCGAAGGGGCCTGTCAACCCCCTGAGTTCCCAAAGAATCGAAATTTAATTACATAGGCAGCTGGAATTTGGAGATCGGAGATTGGAGATTTAAGTGAATCCAATCTCTCAATCTCCTCATCTCCCAATCTCAAAAGTGGCACGTGATGTATAAGGCCTCTCTGGACTCCCATTCGCTGTCTCCCCTTCGTTAAACCTTCGTAAATGTAGCCAGATTTACACCCCAATTCGGTGAATGTGCAGCGGGAGTTGGGTATAATCGCGCCTGCTTGGACGGCCGTGACCTGTATCCCGTTATCCGTAATCGGTGAAACGACGGATGACGGTTCACGTATGACGGTTTACGATTCAGCCAATGAACGTCACGCAAGAAATTAAAAGTCGGTTGGATATTGTAGATATTGTCTCTGAGACCGTGACGCTGCGGAAATCAGGGCGAAATTACGCTGGCTTTTGCCCCTTCCACGCCAACAGCCGCACCCCCGCCTTTTTTATCTTCCCGGAAACCCAGACCTGGCGCTGTTTTGGCGCCTGCGCTGAGGGGGGTGATGTCTTCTCCTTTGTGATGAAACGGCAGGGGTGGGAGTTCAAAGAGACCCTGGAATATCTGGCGCAGCGGGCGGGCGTGGCACTGCACGAATTTACGCCCGAAGAGAAAAAACGCCGCTCCCACGCCGACAAACTCACCGATTTGCTGGGCGCGGCTGCCGACTATTTCCACCAGCTATTTCTACACGCGCCCCAGGCAGAAAGAGCGCGGCAATACGTCAACGGCCGTGCCCTCACCGAGGCCACCATTGCCACTTTCAAAATCGGGTATGCGCTTGACTCTTGGGACGCCTGCCGCACCCATTTCAACGCCCAGGGGTACACCGATCAGGAGCTACTGGAGGCGGGACTGCTGGCCGAAAATGAAGAAAAAGGATCACAGTATGACCGCTTTCGTAACCGGTTGATGATACCGATTCGGGATGCGGACGGCCGTACCGTTGGCTTCGGCGCCCGTACCCTGGATAAAGACGGCCTGCCCAAATACCTCAATTCCCCGCAAACCCTGGTCTTCGACAAAAGCCATCTGCTCTTTGGCCTGGATATGAGCAAACGGGACATCCGCGAAGCGCGGCAGGCGGTGATTGTGGAAGGGTACATGGATGTGATTCAGGCATGGCAGGCCGGTTTCCGCAATGTCGTCGCCCAGATGGGCACGGCGCTGACGGAAGCGCAGTTGCAGCAGTTGAAGCGGTATACCAAACGCTTTGTGCTGGCGCTGGACGCCGACGCCGCCGGGGCCAAGGCCACGCTGCGCAGCCTGCAAGTGGCTCGCCAGACCCTCGACCGGGATGTGGAAGTGAAGTTTGACGCTTTTGGCCTGGTGCAGCACGAAGGACGTTTGCAGGCAGACATTCGTATTGTCACCCTGCCGGCAGGGGAAGACCCGGATAGCATCATCCGCGCCGACCCGGCGCGTTGGCCGCAGTTGGTGGCCCAGGCGCAGCCGGTGGTGGCCTATGTGATTGGCGTTGCTACCCAAGACCTGGATATGCGCGACGGCAAGGCGAAAACGGCCGTTGCCCAACAAATCATCCCGCTCATCAAGGATATTGCCGACCCGATTGAGCGCGACCATTACTGGCAGGAGTTGGCGCGGGCGCTGCGCGTGGATGAACGCGCCCTACGCCAGACGCGCCTGCCGGATACGGCCCGCCCGGCAGCTCCATTCACGACGGCTAAATCTGCCCCCAAACCGGGAAATAGTGGCACGGCCGTGCCCCACTCATCTGGCGGTCAGATACAAGGCAGCAGTATGCGCCAGACGCATTTTCTAAGCCAATGTTTGCGCCAACCCTATCTGGTGCAGCAGGTGAATGACCGGTTGGCGCAATGTGGGCAAACGGCCGTAACCGAAAAAGATTTCCTAAACCCGGAAGATCGGGCCATCATGCAGCTATTACCACAGTGGCTACAAACAAGCGGCATCGTCAATCACTCGGCGGTTGTCACGATTAACGAATTGTGGGATATTTTGGACGCTGCTCCTGCAGCGCCGCTTACCACACGGGCACAGTATCTCCTATCGCTCTCCCAAACACCCGACGTGGAAATGGAGCGACTGGCCGATCAACTCATGTTATCTGTGTTAGATTGGCGTTTGGAGAAAACACGCGAACTGGTCAATGAAGTGGAACAGTATTACAAAGAGGCCCAAATTGAAAATGACGCCCAGGCAGTGGAAATATACCAGCAGTTAAAACGGGAGCTACCGTTAGTGGTCTGGCAGCTAAACAAAGCCCGCAACGCGATGACAGCAGCTAACCGGCGACGTGTGGCCGACAAAGTTTGAAATACATCAGCGAGTGGAAATTGAGGAAATCATAAATTTCCAATCTCTTAAGAGCAAACGTAGACCAGGAATTAAAAATGAGTGAGTTGTCGCCCGAACTTGAGAATGATGATTTGGAAGAAGATGGGTTTGAAGGCGAGGAAACGCTGGACATTGAAGCGCTGGTCAAAAAAGCGCGCCGCTCCCGTCAGATAAATGAGTCAGATGTCCAGGCTTTGCTGGCGACGGCCGACGAAGATCAGGCCGACCGGCTGTATGCCCGCCTGCAAAAACTGGATGTGCGGGTGATCAATGCCGATGGCGAAGTGCTGAATGACCTGAGCGAACCGGCCAATTTCCTTGATCTGGATGATGACGATTTACTGGCAGATGATGCCGGCGATTATCTGGTAACGGCCGTTGAAGATGACCCCGTCCACACCTATCTGAAAGAAATCGGCCAGGTACCGCTGCTCACCGCCGAACAAGAAATCTGGCTCTCTACCCAATTAACCGCCGCCACCGCCCTGGAAAGCCTGAGTTTACGAGTAGCCGAAGAAGGAGACGATTCGGAAGAAGAAGTGGATTTGCGGGCGATGATGTTGAATTACGCGCGCCTGCGGGAAAATGAAGCGACTGCCAAAGAAGTCAGCGCCGCCATTCATGTGCCGCCACCGGAAATGCTGCCGCTTGTTGTCGAGGCCTGTACCCTGCGGCGGGGATGGCAGGAACAACAAACTTCCTATCTACGCGAATATCTGAATCAAGGCATTTGGGGCCAGGATGACGCCTGGACAGAACTGGCGCAGACCTGTTTTGCCATGTTCACGGCCGTCTACCTCATTCCCCCCGATATTGCCCGCAAAATAGAAGAGGCGGTACGGCGCGACGGCCGTTTGCCCGACGAAACCACCGTCTACCAATGGCTCTCCGCCGACAAAGTCGGCCTCAAATACAACGAATACATGATTTATGAACTGGCCGAAGACGCCAAAAACGCCCTCACCGGCGCCAACCTGCGCCTGGTTGTCAGTGTAGCTAAACGGTATATGGGGCGCGGCATCCACCTGCTCGACCTGGTTCAGGAAGGTAACGTTGGCCTGCTGCGCGCCGTAGAAAAATTTGACCATACCAAAGGTTTCAAATTCAGCACCTACGCCACCTGGTGGATTCGCCAGGCCGTCAGCCGCGCCATCGCCGACCAGGCCCGCACCATTCGCATCCCCGTCCACATGTTTGAGACCATCAACAAAATCGTCAAAATGCAGCGTGACCTGGTGCAACAACTGGGCCACGAGCCATCAGACGAAGAGCTGGCATTGGAACTTGACTTCCTCACCCCTGAAGAAGCCTTCGCCATCAAAGAGGCCATTGCCCATGACCTGCCTATTGACCCCGTTCTTAACCGTAAATGGCGGCAGGCCGTTTCCAAAATTCGGGAAATTAAGCGTATCTCCATGGACCCCATGTCTTTGGAATCACCGGTTGGTTCCGAAGACGCCACCGAAATGGGTGACTTTATCCCCGACGAAGCCGCTCTGGAACCGGTGGACGCCGCCTCCAAAGAACTGCTGCGCGAGCAAATCCGGCAAGTCCTGGGCTACTTGAGCGAACGCGAACGGGAAGTGCTGGAAATGCGCTTCGGCCTCAACGACGGCAAAGACCATACGCTGGAAGAAGTTGGCCGTGAATTTGGCGTCACCCGTGAACGCATCCGCCAGATCGAAGCCAAAGCCCTGCGCAAACTGCGCCACCCCAGCCGCAGCAAAGCGCTCCGCGACTATCTATCGTAGGGCGATTTGGGGAAATCGCCCCGCTCCCATTCCGCTGCCGCACCACACCAAAACACGGCCGTGACCGGAATCAAATCGCTATACGCCGGCAAGGTCACATGGCGAAAGACCAGGTAGCCTTTGTCCAGGGCTACGACCGTGTCGTAATCAGCGCAGAAAGGCTCGTCACTTTGACCGTATCCAACGCCATGTAATGCCCCGTGTCTGGCACTGTTACCTTTCGCTTTTGTTGCTCCCCCCTGGTGCTTGTGATAGAATGCACATAGTAACTTTTGGAAGTGACGACAGCAGGCGCCATTACAAAATCAGGAGAGATTAGATAAATAGCTGTGGCCGGTTCCTAATCCGCGCCACCTGTGCGTACCTCCCTAATTCGTTTTTTGAGCCTGCCATCGTGTAACGCCGCGGAAGAGAGAAACCATCACATGGATAACCCAATCATTGTTGACTACCTGCCCATCTTCATGCTGCTGCTGGTCGCCCTCTTTTTTGCGCTGCTGCTGCCAGCCCTCTCCCTATTGTTAGGGCCAAAACGCTCCCCTAAGAATGCCGCCCCCCACAAATACATCGCCTATGAATCGGGCATGGCCGCCATTGGCGAAGCGCAGCGCCGCTTGCCGGTGAAATTTTACCGGATCGCCGTTCTCTTTATCCTATTTGATGTAGATATTATTTTACTCGTACCCTGGGCCGTCACCTTCCGCAATTTGGGCTTTTATGGTCTGGCGGTGATGGGTGTCTTTATGTTCCTTTTCATTCTCGGTGACGTCTGGGTCTGGAAAAAAGGGATTCTAGAATGGGAATAGAACAAAAACTAGGCAATATGGGTGTTGTCACCCACCGTCTGGAAGATGTGGTGAATTGGGGTCGCACCAATGCCATGTGGCCTTTGCTGTTTGGCCTGGCCTGCTGCGCCATCGAGATGATGGGGTCGCAGGCTTCGCACTATGATGCCTCGCGCTTTGGCATGGAGTTGAATCGGCCGTCACCCCGCCAGGCCGACTTGATGATTGTCGCCGGCCGTGTCTCCCGCAAAATGGCCCCCGTTGTCCGCCGCCTGTACGACCAGATGCCCGAACCAAAATGGGTCATCGCCATGGGTGACTGTGCTTCCTGTGGCGGCATCTTCAACAACTATGCTATTGTGCAGGGTGTGGATGAAATTGTGCCGGTAGACGTGTACGTCGCCGGCTGCCCACCCCGCCCCGAAGCCCTGATCAACGGCATTATGACCCTGCACGAAAAAGTGCGCGGCGAAAAATTAACCAAATACGCCTGACCAATAGAAGCCGAGTTTTTGCAAAAACCCGGCTTCTTATAGAGATACACGAATGACCCAAGATCAACTCGTTGTAGACAAAATCAAAGCCGCTTACCCAGACGCTATTGAAGAAGTGGTGGACTTTCGCGGGGAGCGCACACTCATCGTTCAGCCAGACAAGCTCAAAGCCATCTGCTACATTTTGCGCAATAACACCGATTGTCAGTATGACTTTCTCTCGGACATCGTGGGTGATGATTATCTGCCCGAATTCCCCCGCTTTGCCGTCAGTTACCATCTGTACTCCATCCCCAAAAACCACCGGCTGCGCCTGCGCGTCTGGGTAGAAGACCCGGACGAAGGGCCAGAAACCGTCGGCCCGGTGTGGCCCATCGCCACCTGGCTGGAGATGGAAGTGTATGATCTGATGGGCATTCGTTTTCAGGGCAATGGCAGCCTGCGCCGCCTGTTCCTGCCGGAAGATTGGCAGGGACACCCCCTGCGCAAAGATTACCCCTTGGGCTACGAAGAAGTCCAGTTCTCGTTCAACTGGCAGGAAATTGACGCGAAGAAGCCATACGCAAAAGATTGACCGTAAAACGTGAAACGTCACGCTCCCTCATGTTTTACGTTTTACGCTATAGAGGACACGATGCAACTACCTTCTGGTGGCGACACCATTCAAGAGCTAACGGTAGAAGAACTCCGGGCCAAAGTGGGCACGGGGATGGAGATCGAAGATGCTGAAGAGCATCTGCTGCTCAGCATGGGGCCGCAGCATCCCAGCACCCATGGTGTGCTGCGCCTGCTGTTGGAACTGGATGGCGAAAATGTAGTCAACATGGCCCCGGATATTGGCTTTCTGCACACCGGCGTGGAAAAAAACATGGAGGCCAAAACCTACACCAAGGCGCTGGTGATGACCGACCGCCTGGATTACCTCTCGCCCATGTCCAACAATCTGGGGTATATCCTGGCGGTGGAAAAGCTGTTGGGGGTGGAAGCCACGCCCCGCGCCCAGGCGATCCGGGTGATCTTGACGGAACTGGCGCGGGTGAGCAGCCATCTGGTCTGGCTGGGCACCCATGCTTTAGACCTGGCAGCGATGTCTGTCTTCCTCTATTGCTTCCGGGAACGGGAATACATTTTAGACCTGTTTGAGATGTGCAGCGGGCAGCGGATGATGGTGAGCTACTTCCGCCCCGGTGGGTTGTGGCGGGACATACCAGAAGAGTTTGAACCGGCGGTGCGCGAGTTCCTGAATTTTATGCCCGCCCGGATTGCCGATTATGAGGCGCTGACAAAGCGCAACCCCATCTGGCTGGCGCGGACGAAGGATATTGGGGTAGTGGATGCGGCCACGGCCGTAGCCTGGGGCATGACCGGCCCCTCCCTGCGCGGCTCCGGCGTCAATTGGGACATCCGCAAAGCCCAACCCTACTGCGGCTACGAGGATTACGATTTTGACGTGCCCGTCGCCACCGAAGGGGACGTATACGCCCGTTACCTCTGCCGCATGGAAGAGATGAAACAAAGCCTGCGTATTATTGAGCAGGCATTGAACAAATTACCCAAAGGCCCCGTCAACATTGACGACCGTAAAATTGTACCCCCACCCCGCGCCGAACTCGGCCGTAGTATGGAAGCCGTCATCCACCACTTCAAATTGTGGACAGAAGGGTTCAGCGCACCAACAGGTTACGTTTACCAAAGCGTCGAGTCGCCACGCGGCGAATTTGCCTGTTACCTGCGTGGCGATGGCGGTCCCAAACCGGCGCGCTGCCACTTCCGCACCCCCTCCTACGTGCATCTGGCCTCGTTGCCACACATGTCCAAGGGGCGCTTTGTAGCCGACGTGGTTTCCATCATTGGCTCGGTGGATATTGTATTGGGTGAGATTGATAGATAAGCAAGTTGCAGGTCGCAAGTTGCAAGTGGCAAGTTTGAAATGACATTTACCGAAAAATACGCAGCAGAAATAGAAGGCATCATCGCCCGATTCCCGCATAAAAAGTCGGCCGTGCTGCCGCTGATGCACCTGGCGCAGCACTACTATGGCTACATGAGCGACGACGCCATGCGCGAAGTAGCCGCGATTCTGGATTTAGACCCCACGCACATCCTGTCATTGGCCGGGTTTTACACGCTTTACTATGAAGAGCCGGTGGGCAAATATGTGCTGGAAATTTGCAATGACCTGGCCTGTGCCCTGCGCGGCGCGGATCAGTTTGTGGAGATGGCCTGTAACAAATTAGAGGTTGGCGTGGATGAAACAACAGCTGATGGCCTGTTCACCATCAAAACGGTCATGTGCCTGGCCGCCTGTGACCGCGCCCCCATGTTGCAGTGTAACCTCAAGTTTGAAGAGCACCTGGATGAAGCAAAATTCGATGCTCTCCTGGCGCGGTTGCGTGAACAGGCCGCTGCGGAAACGATTGAGACCTCAGTAGTTGAGAAGATCACGGCATACGCGAAAAGTGGTAATCAGGTATCGGTAATCGGTAATCGGTAAAAAAGATGGCACACATACTATTACGGCATCGCGATATTGAGAATATAAAAAAGCTGGACGTGTACCGGCAACACGGCGGATACGAGGCGCTCAAAAAGGCGCTGACCATGACGCCGGCCGAAGTGACCAATGTGGTCAAAGCCTCTGGGCTGCGTGGCCGGGGTGGGGCCGGTTTTCCCACCGGTTTGAAGTGGACCTTCATCCCCAAAGGAGCGCAGGAAGTGTATGTGACCATCAATTCCGACGAATCGGAGATGGGCACCTTCAAAGACCGTGAACTGCTGGAATATAACCCGCATCAGGTGATTGAAGGTGCGCTGATTTGTGCCTATGCGGTGGGGGCCAAACGCATCTACAACTACATGCGCGGCGAATTTATGGACGCCGGATACGCCTTTGAGGAGGCGGTGCAGGAATGTTATGCGGCCGGCTTGTTGGGCGAAAACATCCTGGGCAGCGATTTTAGCTGCGATATGGCCCCCTATTACGGCGCAGGCGCTTATATTTGCGGCGAAGAGACGGCGCTGCTCAATTCGCTGATGGGTGAATTGGGGCAGCCCTGGTCAAAACCGCCGTTTCCGGCCATAGAAGGGCTGTACCACAAACCGACCGTCGTCAATAACACGGAAACGCTGGCGAATGTGCCCGCCATCATCAGCAACGGCGCGGATTGGTACAAGAGCATGGGCACGGAAAAAAGCACCGGCCCCAAAATCGTCTGCCTGAGCGGGCATGTGAACAAACCGGGCAATTATGAAGTGATCATGGGCCTGACGTACCGGGAGTTGATTTATGATGAGCAGTACGGCGGCGGCATTCCCGGCGGCAAGAAGTTTAAGGCGATGCTGCCCAGCGGTGGCTCTGGCCCGGTGGTGAAGGAAGATGCTCTGGACGCACCCATTACCTATGAGGGGCTGGATAAATTCGGCTCGGTGATGGGGTCGGCGTCGGTTGTCATCATGGACGAGACGACGGATATGGTGTGGATGGCGATGAAGTGCGTCCACTTTTTTAAGCATGAGTCGTGTGGCAAATGTACCCCCTGCCGCGAGGGGACGTATTGGATGGATCAACTGCTGCACAAAATTTATCACGGGCATGGTACGGCCGAAGATTTGCGCGTGTTGAAAAGTGTGGCCGGGCAAATTGGCGGGCGGACGCTGTGTGCGTTGGGTGATTTTGCCATTAACCCGGTTTTAAGTACCATCAGGCACTTCCCTGAAGAGTATGAAGCGAAGGTGAAGGGGAATAGTCCCTTGAACGGTAATCGGTAATCAGTGAACGGTAATCGGTAAGAAGATGGGAATTGCCATAGCGCCTCCGGCGAAGAAGATAAAATCGCCAAAACAGAAAGAGAAGGTCTGGACGCAGGCTGAATTTCGGCAGCTACCTGAGGGGCCGCCATTTTTTGAGTTGGAAGAGGGGGTGTTGTTGGAGATGGCCAGACCGCGCGGCAGACATCAAAAAATTATCGCTAGATTATTACTCGGCTTAGTGCCATTCATTGAGAAAAACAAACTTGGTGAAATCTGGCCCGAAGTGGAAGTGGATGTAACACCAGTCCATACCTATGTGCCTGATGTAACCTATCTGGCAACTGAGCATTTAGGGCGGTTTGCAAATGATATTGCCATTCAAGGGCCACCAGATTTGGTGGTAGAGGTATTGTCACCGTCTACGGCCGCCCGCGATAAATCCCGCAAATTTAATACCTATCACAAAGCGGGCGTACCCTGGTATTGGCTGATTGACGAGGAGTTGCTCATTACCGAGTGTAAAAACACACCGGAAGGGTATCTGATAACTCAGATAATCGCCCCGCCTGACCCGTTTTCCCCACAGCTTTTTCCCGGCCTGACGATCAACCTGGCTGAGTTGATGGGTGAATTAGAAGCAATTCAAGCAGAAGAGGATCCGCATGAGTGATCTGATAACGTTGACGATAGACGGCACGGCCGTGAGCGTCCCCAAAGGCACCCTGGTCGTAGACGCCGCCAAGAAAATTGGGAATGACATTCCCGTCTTTTGCTACCATCCCAAACTGGAGCCGGTGGGCATGTGCCGCATGTGCCTGGTGGAAATTGGCCTGCCCGTGCGTGACCGGGCCACCGGTGAACTGGTGCTAAACGCGGATGGTACGCCGCAAGTGAACTTTGGCCGCACCCTGCAAACCGGCTGCACAATCGTGGTCAGCGAAGGCATGGTGGTGCGTACCAACACTCAACCGGTAGACGAAGCCCGCGAGAGCGTGATCGAATTTTTGCTGTCCAGCCACCCATTGGACTGTCCCATTTGCGACAAGGGCGGCGAGTGCCCGCTGCAAAACCTGACGATGGCGCACGGCGCGGGCACGACCCAGATGGATTACAGCCTGAAGCTAAAGATGGACAAACACGTCCCGTTAGGTGAACTCATTTACCTGGATCGGGAACGGTGTATCCAGTGCGCCCGCTGTATCCGCTTCCAGGAAGAGATTGTGGATGATCCGGTCATTCGCTTCCACAATCGCGGCCGTAGCCTGGAAATTGTCACCCTGTCTGACCCTGGCTTCGACAGCTATTGGAGTGGTAACACCACCGACATTTGCCCGGTGGGGGCGCTGACAACGAGTGATTTTCGGTTTGGCGCACGGCCGTGGGAACTCATCCCCGTCGCCTCCATTTCTGTGCATTCACCGGCGGGGGCCAACCTCACTTTTAGCACCCGCCGCGAGGCCAAGTCGGGCGGCCGTTCCGTCATCAAGCGCGTCTTGCCCCGCCAGAACGAAAACGTCAACGAAATATGGATTCACGACCGGGATCGGTTTGTGCATCAATTTGCCGATGCGCCCGACAGGTTGCAAAAACCGCTCATCCGCAAAAACGGCCAGTTGGTCGAAGCCGGTTGGGAGGAGGCGATTGAACTGGTTGCCCATAAACTGAACGGGCTGGGCGAAAAAGCGGCCGGTCTCAGCGGCGACCGCCTGAGCAATGAAGACCTGTTTCTCTTCCAAAAATTCCTACGTCAGGGGGTGAAAACACCCCATCTTGACCTGGGCAATCGCACCATCATGGGCGGCGATGTGACCGCCAAAGTGGGCATCAGCAGTGGCAGCAATCTGGGCGAATTGGGCCAGGGTGACGCCATTGTGGTCGTCGCTTCCGATTTGCACGAAGAGGAACCAATCTGGTGGCTGCGGGTGAAGCAGGCGGCACAGCGCGGGGCGACGCTGGTCATTTTGAGTGCCCGCCCCACCCGGTTGGACAAATTTGCCAGCCACACCATTTATTACCGACCGGGTGAAGCGGTAGCAACTACGCGCCAACTGCTGAACGCGGCCAAAATTGCGGTGGAAACGGCCGAACCCGACCCCATCAAAACGGCCGCTGACGCCCTCATCAACGCCCAAAACCTGGTCGCCTTCTACGGCGCAGAAGGGCTGACGCTGGCGGAAACAGACACCATCGCCCGGCTGTTGGGCAATTTGCTCCTGGTTAAAGGCGAGCAGCCGCACGCTGGGCGCAAGAACAATGGGCTGATTGCCGTCTGGCCGCACAACAATACCCAAGGGGCGTGGGACATGGGTATTCATCCCGCCTTTGGCCCTGGTTACAAGGCATTGGACATCCCCGGCAAAGATGCGGCCGCCATTTACGCTGGCGTACAAAGTGGCGAGATTTCTGCTTTGTATGTGGCTGGCACTGATCCCATAGGGGATGGTTTGCTGGCAGATCGCGGTAAGCTGGATTTCCTGGTGGTACAGGAATTGTTCCTGACGGAAACGGCAAAGCTGGCTGATGTGGTCTTGCCCGCGCAAAGCTGGGCGGAGCGGGACGGCACGTTTACCAGCGGCGAACGGCGGGTGCAGCGGTATTACCCGGCCATTCCGCCGGTAGGCGAGAGCCGTGAAGATTGGCGCATTTTGGCCCAGATTGGCGAGAAGTTGGGTCTGGGTAAGACGCCCTTTGCCGCCAGCCTGGTATTTAAGGAAGTGGCTACGGCCGTGCCCGCTTACAAAGGCATGGATTACCGTAGCCTGGCCCGCGTGGAAGAGCAGTGGCCGATTATTGGCCGCTCTGATTTGTACTACGGCGGCACCGCTTACGATAACAAACATGGCCTGGGGCAGCAGTGGGCGGCGGCCGCCGAAGCGGCGGCGGTAGAATCATTTGACACCGCCGACACACCTACCAATCAACCTGATGGTATCCGGTTGATTCGGGCGGCGGCATTGTTCACGCCGGGTACGCTGATCAACCATGCGGAGGTGCTGGCCGAACGGCTGGCAAAGCCGACGCTGTGGGTGAATGAAGCGGATGCGTCCCATTTGCAGGTGGCGGATGGTTATGTGGTCAATGTGGCCGTCAACGGCCGTGCCGTCCCCGCGATTGTGCAGATGAATGGGAAGTTGCTCAAGGGTACGGCCGTGTTGCGCGGCGTGCCCTATTTCCCCGGCGTGGTGCAATTGGAGGTAATCGGTAATCGGTAATCGGTAATCGGTTATCGGTCAAAGAGGATTCATGGCAATCAATACGCTTAGTCAACTGGCTGTCTATTCCCTGGTGGTGGGTTTTATTATGACCTTCGTGGTGATTACCGGCTTTGCTTACACCACCCTGCTGGAGCGCAAACTGCTGGCGCGCCTGCAACACCGCGTTGGCCCTAACCGCGCCGGTTACATTCCCATTCCCACCCGCGGTGGTAAGGAACGCAAACTGCTGGGCGGTTTTATGCAGCCGGCGGCCGACGCCGTCAAGCTATTCTTCAAAGAAGACATGACACCCGTCATGGTGGACAAATGGACATACTTCCTGGCCCCCATCATCACCGTCATCCCGGCTATTTTTATCCTGGCGGTTATTCCCTGGGCCGGATTCGTGCCGTACATAACCCCGGAAGGGCGTGATTATTTTGCCATCGCACCGGGCATCAACGTGGGCGTCCTTTTTATTTTGGCGATCACCTCCATCAGCGTGTACGGTGTGGTGTTGGCCGGGTGGTCTTCTAACAGCAAATATGCCATTCTGGGTGGCATTCGCGCCTCCGCGCAGATGATCAGCTATGAACTGGCCATGGGGCTGACCGTCCTCGTGCCGGTCATGCTGGCAAACTCGATGGATTTGGGCGTGATTGTGGAAGGGCAGCGGGGCATGTGGTACCTCTTTTTGCAGCCAATCGCCGCGTTGGTGTTCTGGATTGCGGCACTGGCCGAATTGCAGCGCGCCCCGTTTGACCTGTTGGAAGCGGAACAGGAGCTTTCTGCCGGTTTTACGGTGGAATACAGCAGTATGCGTTTTGGCATGTTTTTCCTGGCCGAATACATGAAAATGATTATTTTCTGCGCCCTCTTTGCCGTCTTTTTCCTGGGCGGTTATCGTGGCCCCTTTGTGGATCAGGTACCGGCGCTTGGTTTTGTGTACACGGCTCTCAAAGTTTTCCTGGGGCTGTGTGTGATGATCTGGATTCGCGCTTCCCTGCCCCGATTCCGCTATGACCAACTGATGTCGTTTGGCTGGAAAGTGCTGCTGCCCATCTCGGTTGTGAATTTTATGATTGTGGCGGTGATGATTGTGTTGGTGGAAGAGGGTGTGTTGGGATTTTAGAGATTGGGAGATTGAGAGATTGAGAGATTGGCAGAATCAAAATCTCTCAATCTCCTAGTCTCCTAATCTCCTCTTTGTGGAGATTCTGCATGTTTGGTGAAATCATCAAAGGTCTGGGCACAACGTTGAAGCATCTGTTTATGCCCCCGGTGACCATTCAATACCCGGAACAGAAACGGCCGGTACGCACGCGCTTTAAGGGCCGTCATGAACTGAAGCGATATGACAATGGGCTGGAACGGTGCATTGGCTGTTCGTTGTGTGCGGCCGCCTGTCCGGCCGATGCGATTTTTGTGGAAGCGTCAGAAAATACGGACGAGGCGCGGTACTCACCCGGCGAACGGTATGCCAGCACCTATGAGATTAACATGCTGCGCTGCATTTTCTGTGGCTACTGTGAAGATGCCTGCCCGACGCAGGCGATTGTGCTGGAACATAACTATGAGTTGAGTTTTTATGACCGGGCCAGCGCCATTTACACCAAAGAGATGTTGATTGTGGATGTGCCGGTGAACGGCCGTGCCACGCCACAGGTGGTAGAACCGGGTGTGTTCACACGGTCTATTCCTGATATGGAGAATCCGAAGTAAGTTGGTAGTAGGCGATTTATCGCCGTTTGCAGAAGGGGCGATAAATCGCCCACTACAAACTTGAGAGGACAGGTTATGGGAGATCCGCTGGTTTTTGGAATTTTGGCGATTGTGGCCATTGTAGCGGCGCTGATGATGGTAACGAGCCGGAATGCAGTACATAGCGCGCTGTGGCTGGTGCTGAATTTTGCCACGATTGCTGTTTTTTACGTGGTGCTAAATGCGCCCTTTATTGCCATGGTGCAAATCACGGTGTATGCCGGGGCGATTATGGTGCTGTTTTTGTTTGTGATCATGCTCTTGGGCGCGGAACAACTGCGGGGGACGGGCGTCAGTTCCCGCGGCGAACGCTTTCATCAGGCGGTGGCGGCGCTGTTGGGGGTGATGCTGATTACGGCCGTGACCCTGGCATTGATGAATCGTGAGGGGGCGGGCGGCGGTACGGCCGTGCCCACCATGCCCATCACCAGCCCCCAGGAATTGGGTCTCATTTTGTTTGAAACCTACGTCTTTCCCTTTGAAGTGACCGGCGTCTTGTTGTTGGCGGCCATCATTGGCGTGGCCATATTCACACTGCGAAAAAAGCGAGGTACGGCCGTATGACAGCCACCATTGATTGGTACGTGGCCCTCAGCGCCATCTTGTTCACCATCGGCGCGCTCGGCGTGCTACTGCGCCGCAGCGCCATCATCGTCTTCATGTGCATCGAGTTGATGCTCAACTCCGCTAACCTGCTCTTTGTCGCCTTTGCCCGCTCTTTAGGCGATTTACATGGGCAAGTGCTGGTCTTTTTTGTCATTGTGGTGGCGGCGGCCGAAGTTGCTGTTGGCCTGGCGCTCATCGTCACCATCTTCCGCACCAAACGCAGTATCAACATTGACGAAATCAACCTGTTGAAGGGATAGAGAAGAAGTAATTGAGTAATTACGTAATTACTCAATTACCCAATTACCCATGAACGAACTATTCAATTTAGCCCCCCTCATTCTGGTCTTTCCCATCATCGGCGTCTTGTTCAACGGGCTGGTTGGGCGGCGTTTTGTGGATCATGACCGGAAAACCGGCGAACGCTGGTCAGGCTGGTTTGCCACCATCATGGCTCTCAGCGCCTTTGTCGTTGTCGTGCTGCTCAATCTGGCCCTGCACGCCAACCATTTCCACGCCGAAACGGTGATGTTGTGGGATTGGATCGTCATACCCGGACAGGGCCTTTCAATACCCTGGGCCATGCAAATTGACACCCTCTCCGTCGCCATGATGCTCGTCGTCACCGGCGTTGGCTCCATCATCCATATTTACTCCATTGGCTACATGCACGGCGACCCCGACTATTCGCGCTACTTCGCCTACCTCAACCTCTTCCTCTTCTTCATGCTCATCCTCGTCGCCGGGAACAACTATCTGGTGCTGTTTGTGGGCTGGGAAGGAGTAGGGTTGTGCTCCTACCTGCTCATCGGTTTCTGGCACGAACGGCTGGCCAAAGACGGTACGATGAAAAACGCCAACGCCGCCCGCAAAGCGATGATCGCCAACCGTGTTGGTGACGCGGCCATGATTTTGGGCATCATCCTCACCTTCTGGGTCTTTGGCAGTGTGGAATTCAATCATGTTTTTGAAGAGGCCATCCATATTTTTGAATCTCATGAAGAGATGGTGACGCTGGTGAGCACAAATATCGAGATGGCCTTCAGCACGGCGCTGTTTGCCATCACCGTCCTCTTTTTGATTGCCGCCACCGGTAAATCTGCCCAATTGGTGCTGCACGTCTGGCTGCCCGACGCCATGGCCGGCCCCACCCCAGCCTCCTCCCTCATCCACGCCGCCACCATGGTCACCTCCGGCATCTACCTGATTGTGCGCAGCAACGTCTTGTATGAGCTATCCCGTGCCCTCTCGGTGCATAGCGGCACTATCTCCTCTTCTGACATTGTGGCGCTGGTAGGGGCCAGTACCGCGCTGTATGCGGGCCTCATCGCGTTCACGCAATATGACATCAAAAAAGTGCTGGCTTATTCCACCGTCAGCCAACTGGGATTTATGATTGCCGCCGCCGGGATGGGCGCGTATGTAGCCGCGATGTTCCACCTGATTACCCATGCTTTCTTCAAGGCGCTCCTGTTCATGGGTGCGGGGTCGGTTATTCATGGCATGGAACACGGCCATCACGAAGTCGCCCACGGGCATCACGGCCACGACGATGACGGCTTTGATCCCCAGGATATGCGCTACATGGGCGGCCTGCGCAAGCTGATGCCGGTCACATTCTGGACGTACCTGGTGGGCGCGCTGGCGCTGGCGGGCATCTTCCCCTTTGCGGGGTTCTGGTCAAAGGATGAAATTTTGGCCCACGCCAATGCCAACCAGGGTGAATATGGCCTTTTCCTGGTGCTGTTTATATTGCTGGCGCTGGCGGCCGTCTGCACCGCGTTCTACATGGGGCGGCAGTTGCGCATGGTGTTTTGGGGCCAACCGCGCCATGAAGCTGCCAGGCATGCCCACGAAAGCTCACCGATCATGACCTTCCCCCTGGTGTTGCTGGCCGTTTTTGGCACGGTGGCCGGGCTGTTCAACTTACCCAAAGTTTTGACTCTGGAGTTTGGCTGGTCATTGACGTTGGAACATTGGCTGGAACATTCCATTCAAACATTTGAACTGATGGAGGAAGGCATACTGGCCCACGTGCCACACACGCCCACATCATTGATTGTGGAAGTGGCGGCATTGTCGCTTGGTTTGGCATTGGTATCCATGGGATTGGCGTTTTATGTGTACCGGGACAAACCGAAAACGGCGGCCGATCCCGACCCGACGCAGAAGATTCCGGGGTTGTGGAGTGTGTTCGGCCGTTTACCGATAGACAGTTTTTATATGAAGCTGCTCGTGCCCTGGTTCAACCGCTTTTCGGCCTGGTTGGGCTTCAAGTTTGAGTGGTCTTTCTGGCATGACTTTTTCCACGAGCGGGTCATCCGTGACACATTTGTCTGGTTTGCCGACCTCAGCGCCAATGTGCTGGACGCGCAAGGCGTAGACGGCATCGTCAACGGTCTGGGCAGCGTCACCCGCTGGCTGGCCGATGGCATCCGCGTGTCACAAACCGGCTATGCCCGCACGTATGCGCTCAGTGTCTTTTTGGGCACGGTGGTTTTGTTGATCTATTTTTTGTGGCCTTATGTGATGAGGTAATTGGGTAATTGGGTAATTACGCAATTACCCAATTACTTAAATTACCCAATTATCACCCTTCGGTTTTGGAGAAGCAATGGAAAGCGAATTCAACGGTCTACTAACCTTACTCACATTCTTCCCGTTGGTGGGCGTCTTGATCCTGCTGTTGTGGCGTGGCGTCAGCGATACACAGATTAAGTGGACGGCGATTATTACCTCGGCCGTGACTCTAGTTATTTCGGTGGTGGTGCTGGCCTCGTTCCGCGCGGGCGACCCTGGGTTGCAGATGGTGGATCGCGCCGCCTGGATTCCCTCTTGGGGCATCTCCTACTACATGGGCATTGACGGCATCAGCATTTTGATGGTGCTGCTCACAACGATCATCTCCCTGCTGGCCATTATCTCTTCATGGAGCGCCATCGAGACGCAGGTGAAGCAGTATTACATCTTTATGCTATTGCTGCAAGTAGGCATGATGGGCGTCTTCCTGGCGCAGGATATGTTCCTATTTTACGTCTTCTGGGAGTTTACGCTGATACCCATGTATTTCCTGATCGGGATTTGGGGCGGCGGCCGGCGTGTGTATGCGGCGATCAAGTTTTTCCTGTACACCATGGCTGGCTCGCTGCTGATGCTGCTGGCAATTTTGTACATGGGGCTGCAAACCGACCCCATCACCTTTGCCATTCCGGATCTGGTTGCCCAGCGGGCCACATTTGCCGGTGTGCAAAATCTCCTCTTCATCGGCTTTTTTGTAGCCTTTGCTATCAAAGTGCCCATTTTCCCCTTCCATTCCTGGCTGCCGGATGCGCATACAGAAGCGCCCACGGCCGGGTCTGTGATTCTGGCCGGTATTTTGCTGAAGATGGGGACCTATGGCCTGATTCGCTTTAATCTGCCCCTCTTCCCACAGGCGTCTGCCGATTTTGCGCCGTACATCGCCGTGCTGGCGATCATCGGCATCATCTATGGGGCCATTGTGGCCTTTGCCCAACAGGATGTGAAGAAGCTGGTGGCGTATTCGTCCATCAGCCATCTGGGGTTTGTGGTATTGGGCATTTTCTCGCTAACGGCCGCCGGTGTTCAGGGTGGCATTTTGCAGGGTTTTAATCATGGCATTAGCTCTGGCGCGCTGTTTTTTATCGTTGGGATTTTGTATGAACAGCGGCACACGCGGGAGATGAAAGAGTATGGCGGCATCTGGAAAGTAATGCCAGTGTTCTCGGTGCTGACGCTGATTATTGTGCTGTCTAGCATGGGGCTGCCTGGGCTGAATGGTTTTGTGGGTGAGTTTACCATTTTGCTTGGCTCTATGGGGGCAGCGACGTTTGCTCCGGCCTGGATTTATACGGCGTTTGCGGTGACGGGGGTGATTCTGGCGGCCGTGTACCTGCTGTGGATGTTCCAGCGGGTGTTCCTGGGGCCGGTGACGGTGGAAGCCAACAACAAACTGCGGGACATCAATACCCGTGACCTGTTTGTGATGTGCGTCTTTCTGCTGTTTGTCTTTTGGGTAGGCATTGCCCCGTCCGGCTTCTTTAATTTGATGGATACCAGCGTGACGACTTTGCTGGCGGATATGAATGTGCCGGAACTGGCACAGCGGGTAGCGACGTTTGCGTTGTTAGGACAGTAAAACACCTTACCAGGCAAGAGGCTCTGGCTCACCAACGCCGCCTAGCCTCTTGCCTGGCGCTACCTGGGGGGACACGGCCGTCCCCCCACCCCTTGTCACCTCCTCATGGTATAATCTCGCCATGAGCGTCCACAATCCTCACGACCGTTTCTTTCGCGAGAGCTTCAGCCGGCCGGAAATCGTGCGCAACTATACCAACGAAGGGCATAATCTGACATTTTAGCCGGCGGTTGAAACCGCGCCTACACGTGCAAAGTCGGCCTTCGCCGACTGGGCCCCAGACCGTGCAGGCGATCTTTGCCCTTGTTGCCGCAAATTCCATTCGCCGGGCAAAATGACACTTTATGCCCTTTGACAGTATATTTGGAAGAGTACCTGCCCGCCGACCTGTTGGCGCTACTCGACCTGGATACCCTCATCCTGCAAGATGGTTCATTCATTGACGAGACGTTGCGTGAGCAGCAGTCAGATTTGCTCTACCAGACCCGGCTGCAAGGGGACGGCCGTGCCCTCTACCTCTACTTCCTCTTTGAACACAAGAGCCAGCCGGAACTGCTGATTGCCCTGCAACTGCTGGGCTATCTGCTGGCTATCTGGCAAGAGCAGGTGAAGCAGAAACAGCCCTTAGCGCCCATCATCCCCCTGGTGGTGTATCATGGTGAAAAGGTGTGGCATGTGCCCACTGACTTTTTCAGCCTGTTGGGCGCGCCGGAGGGGTTACGGCCGTATCTGCTGGACTTCCACTACCAACTCAGCGACTTTTCCCACCTGTCGGCCGAAGAGATCAAGGGCGAAATCTGGCTGCGGGTTTGCCTGAGCGTCTTGCGCGCCATTTTCCACCCTGGGTTACGCCATGAGTTACGGCCGCTCATTGAACTGGCCTTTGAGTTGCATGAGAAAGAGACGGGCGTTGAATACATCCGCACAATTATGTATTATCTGACCAGGGCTACCGGGCGGGTGAGCCGTGCAGAATTGGAACAGGCATTGTTGGCGCAGGGTGCGCCAGGAGAGAAACTGATGGCAACGATTGCCGACGAATACATCCAGATAGGAATGGAAAAGGGGCTTAAACGGGGGCTGGAACAAGGGCTGGAACAAGGGCTGGAACGGAGTATTCTCCGTATCTTGCAGCGACGTTTCGGCGTCCTGCCGTCAGGCCTGCCGGGCCGGCTGGCAGAGCTACCAGCGATGGTACTCGAAGAGTTATTGGACGAAGCGATTATCGCCCCTTCTTTTGATGCTTTTGTTGCCCGATTGACGGCCGTTGAAAACCCATCTTCATAATACTCCCCCTTCCAGCATGATCTTTCCCAGTAAGCGTACCCGCCTCCCAAATCGTGATGAATCGGTTTATTTTGTGCATGTGAGCGATACCCATTTTGGGCCGACGGTGGAGTACGGCCGTGACCATCACCTCTCCTACCCCTGCGCCGTCAAACTGGTGGAGGTCATCAATTCCCTGCCAATGCGCCCGGACTTTGTGGTGCATACCGGGGATGTGACCACCAACCCGGACGAGGCGGCCTACGCCCTGGCGCAAGACGTGTTTGCCGGGCTGCAAGTGCCCTGTTATTTTGTGACCGGCAACCATGATTTGGCGCGGCTGATCCGGCAGTATCTGCCGATGGGGCCGCTGACGTGGCTGGTGGATGACCCGAATGTGCTATGTTATCGCTTTGAGGTGAAGGGGTATCGTTTTTTGGTGCTGGACGGCCGTGCCCCCGACCATCTCGATCCTCATGGCCTGCTCTCTGAGGCTCAGCTAGACATTGTACGGCAGGAAGCTACAGCGGATGGGCCGCCGTTGACGGTGTTTGTCCATTTTCCGGTCTGGCCGCTGAATTCCCCCTGGATGGACGCCAACATGCTCATTTTGAACGGGGACAGGCTGCACGAAGCCTTGCTACCCGCCCGGAAGCGGCTGCGCGGCGTCTTTCATGGGCACGTCCACCAATCCATGCAAACCACACGAGACGGCATTGTGTACACGGCCGTGCCCTCCACCTACTCCCAATTCACCGCCTGGCCCACCGACCTGACCGCCGGACACGACCCCGATTACCCGCCCGCCTTCAATATCGTCCAGTTATTGCCGGAACAGACGATTGTAAGGCAGCATGTGTTTGGACGGCCGTAAGGCCGGTAATCGGTAATCGGTGAACGGTCATCGGTAATCGAGAGGGATCATCATCCGCGAGGAGCGCGAAGAAACGCGAAGATTTGCCAGAAAAAATCGGGCAATTCGGGTCATTCGTGGTCTCAAAACGGGTGGTATAATGTCAGCCAATCGGAGGTAGTATGGAAGCATTAGGCATCAACGTTGGTTATCTGGTGTTACAGGTTTGCATCTTTATCTCCCAATCTCCTGATCTCAATTCTTGAGGAATCCCTATGACCACAAAAGTTTACGGCGTATGCCCCCATGATTGTCCCGATGCGTGTGGGTTTGTGACGGAAGTGGCCGACGGGAAGGCAGTGAAATTCTATGCCGACCACGACCATCCTGTCACCCAGGGCTGGTTATGTGCCAAGGTACGGCCGTACCTCCAACACGTCTATCATCCCGACCGGCTGCAACACCCCCTGCGGCGCGTGGGGCCAAAGGGCGGCGGGCAATGGCAACGTATCTCCTGGGAGGAGGCCATTGCCGAAATTGGCGAACGGTGGCGGGCCATCATCGCCGCCTATGGGGCGGAAGCCATTTTGCCCTACAGCTACAGCGGTACATTGGGCGCGGTGCAAATGGGTGTGAGCAGCGGCCGTTTTTGGAATCGGTTGGGCGCCAGTCAATTGGAACGTTCCATCTGCGGCGCGGCAGCAGAAATGGCGGTGGAAATGACCCTGGGCAAACGGCGCAGTCCCCGCTACGACGAGGTGCAGCACAGCCAGGTCGTCATTGTCTGGGGTCACAACCCGGTCAGCACCGCCCCCCACTTCATGCCCCATCTGGCCGATGCCCGCAAAAACGGCACACAACTGGTGGTCATTGACCCCCGCCGCACCCGCACGGCCAAACAGGCCGACTGGCACATCGCCCCGCAGCCGGGCAGCGATGGCGCGTTGGCGTTGGGGCTGGCGCACATCATCGTCCGTGAAGGCTGGCAGGATGAGACATGGCTGGCAATGCATAGCGTAGGTTGGCCGGGACTGCGGGCGCGGCTGGGCGAATATCCGCCGGAGCGGGTGGCGGCGATAACGGGACTGGAGATTGGGGAGATTGAGAGATTGGCGAGATTGTATGGCACGACTCGTCCCGGACTGATCAAAATCGCCGACGGGTTGCAGCGCAATCCGAACGGCGGGCAGACCGTGCGGGCGATTTGCGCTTTACCGGCAATCACGGGGCAATACGGCCGTCGTGGGGGCGGCCTGATGTACTCTACCAGCGGCTATTTGCAGTGGGACGGGGAAGCAGTACACAAGTGGGCCGAATGCCCACCGCCGGGTCGCTGGGTGAATATGAACCGGCTGGGCGCAGCCCTGACCGGCGAAGTGAACGACCCGCCCATCCAATCCCTCTTTGTGTTTGGCGCAAATCCGGCGACATCGTCGCCCAATGCCGGGCTGATTGTGGAAGGGTTAAAGCGAGAAGACTTATTTACGGTGGTGCATGAGTTGTTTATGACGGACACGGCCGTACACGCCGACATTGTCCTGCCCGCCACCTCCCAACTGGAACAGGCCGACCTGCACAAAGGGTACGGCACCTGGATGCTGGCCTATAATGCGCCCGCCATCCCGCCATTGGCCGAGTGCAAAAGCAACTGGGATGTGATGCAATTGTTGGCCACAGAAATGGGCTTCACCGAACCCTGGCTGCATCAGGAGGTGGATGAGGTGATAGAGGAGTTGTTAGCAGCTACGGCCGTACACAACCCCGCCCTCAAGGGCATCACCCTGCCGCAACTGCAAGCGGCCCATTCAATTGAGCTAAAACATGAAGAGAGTGTGCCATTTGGGGACGGCCGTTTTCCCACCCCCAGCGGCAAAGTGGAACTCTACTGCCAAACCCTGGCCGACCTGGGCCTCGACCCCCTGCCCGGCTGGACAGACAAACAAGACGACGGCAGGAAAATGGTCAATGGTCAATTGCCAATTACCAATGATCAACCACCGATTGCGGATGCTGCACCCGCCGATTACCGGTTACCGATTACGGATAACGGCTCACGCATCACGCATCACGCCCCCCTTTGGCTCATCACCGGCGCGGCCCACCACTTCACCAGCAGCACCTTTGCCGGGCAGCCGGATTTGCGGGCGCGGGAGGGGGAGCCGTTTGTGGAGATTCATCCGGCCGACGCGGCCGCACGCGGAATTGCGCATGGTGACTGGGTGGTGGTGGGCAACGGCCGTGGCGCCTGCACCCTCAAAGCCATCCTCACCGACGGCATCCGCCCTGGCGTGCTCGCTTCCCCCAAAGGGCGGTGGAGTGCGCTGGAAGGTGGGCACGTCAACTACACCACCTCCGACGCTCTAGGCGACATGGCCGGGCAATCCACCTACCACAGCAACCGGGTATGGATATGGAAGAAATGAACGTCATCCCACGTAAACAAGAATTTGCTTTGTGTTTGAATAATGAAGGGCATGAAGCTTCCCTTGAAATAGGCAAGTTGTATCCGGTGATTGCGGATAACACGGCCGTGCAACATGGCTATTTGCGTCTCGTGGACGAAAGCGATGAAGATTATGCTTATGCAGCCCATCGCTTTTACATCCTCCGCTTGCCGGAAAAAGTTGAGGAAACGCTGCTGTTAGCAAACTAAAACATCGTTATCCCCAACGAAAAAGAGACAAAACGGCCGTCGCGTGACGCGACGGCCGTTTCTCATTCACCGATAACCGTTCACCGATTACCGTTTACCGATTACGGATTCACCTGCACCACCAGCACTTCCACATCCGTCGTCGGGTTGCCACCGGTGATTACGGGAATGGATGTGTCATTGATAAACAGCAAATTACCCACCCCATCGGTGATACGCGCCGATAGGGTATAGGTGCGGTTGTCTTCAATGGCTGCCGGATCATAAGGAATGGCAAAGGGCAGCGGCGCCTGCACCCCATTGGTGGGCGCATTGTATTCGCCCATAATCACGGCCGGGGCATCGGCCAGCGAAGTATCTTGAAGCTGCACCAGCAAGTTGGCGTCATCCGGCAGGGCGATCCGCACCAGGTAAGAAACCGTGCCGGTCACTTCGGCCATATTCACCGGGGACGGGCCGCCATTGCCAAAGACCATGTTGCCCGCGTCGGCAAACAGATTCATCACCAGATTATCCCCATCCATGACAAAGGTACGCACATTGCTCAAGAACATGTTGAACTGCGCATCCAGCGAACCTTCGGGGCACATGGCCATCGTGGAAATGCCGGGTTGGATGGTCAGTGACGCGCCATCCAATGTGTAGCTGCCGGCAATGCGGTTGCAATCAGCCTGACCACTGTACGTGCCATCTTCGTTGAAGACGATGTTGTAATTGGCCGGATTGTCTACGGTGATGTCATTTTCTCCGGCCGTGTCCTGGAATTCCTGCCAGAGCCAGAGGATGCCGGTGATGGGGGCGGGGCTTCTTCAGCAGCGGGCACGGCCGTTGGCTCTGAACCGACCGTCCCACTACACGCCGCCAACAATAAAGCCAGCAGCAACATAATCAACACAAGGGTAAATTTTTTCATTCTTCTTTCCTTTTTTATTGGTCCCCGAAAGGACGATGGTAACCGTTCAGACCTGACAGGTTTTTTACCAGTTCAACTTGAAACTTTGCAGGCCAAAAATCTGTCAGGTCTCTTGAGGGACTGAACACTTACGGACGATGTGTAAAATCATTGTTTAGTCTATCGCCAACGGCCGTTTTGCCCACAAAAAGCGCCCCAACGCATAAAATGTTTAGCGTTGGCTGAGAATGGCCTTGCCGCCATAAAATTGTGCCTGTGGCAAACCTGTGTGGTATCATTGTGACGTTTAGAACAAACCTTTTCAGACCTGACAGGTTTCCAAAAACCTGTCAGGTCTTGAGTACGAACAAACACAGAAGGTTGGAAAAGAGATGGAATTTACCCCTCCTGAAATCAATTTACTCATCGTCGCCCCTGTTCTCATTATTATGGCTGCCGGATCATTGGGCATGGTCATTGATCTGTTCATGCCGGACGGCAAAAAAGGGTGGGCCGTCTGGCTGGCAGCCATTGGCCTGCTGCTGGCGCTGGCACAAAACATAGCCCTGTGGAACGGCAACTATGAGACATTCATCCCCCAAAATGGCGTGGCCATGGTGGTCATGGACAACTTCGCCATTTTCCTGAACGCCACCTTTTTGCTCACCGGCCTCCTGGTCATTCCCCTCTCCCGCAGCTATCTACAACGCACCGGGTTGGAAAAGCCGGAGTATTACATGCTGCTGCTCTTCTCCATCAGCGGCATGATGCTGATGGGCATGGCCAATGACCTCATTCTCGTTTTCCTGGCGCTGGAAGTGCTGTCCATCCCGCTCTACATCATGTGCGGCATGTTGTGGCCGCGCCCGGAATCGGAAGAATCGGCGATGAAGTATTTTCTGTTGGGGGCGTTTTCTTCGGCCATTTTCGTGTTTGGCATCGCCCTGGTTTATGGAGCAACAACTACAACGGCTATCCCGCTCATTTTTGACGCTGTGGCCGCCAATGGGTTGAACGCCATGATTGTTACCGGCCTGGCCTTTTTGATGGTGGGCGCGGGTTTCAAGGTGGCGGCCGTACCGTTCCACATGTGGACGCCGGATGTGTATGAAGGCGCGCCCACGCCGGTGACAGCGTTTATGTCGGTGGGGGCCAAAATCGCCGGTTTTGCCGCTCTGTTACGGGTGCTGATGCTGGCTTTGCCGCAGGCAAGTGGGGAATGGGTCACGGCCGTCGCCGTCCTCTCCACCCTCACCCTCATCATCGGCAACGTGGTGGCCATTCGCCAGGGCAACATCAAACGCATGTTAGCCTACTCCTCCATCGCCCACGCCGGTTACATCCTCATCGCCGTCGCCGCCGCTGCCGATAACCCCTCGGCCGGCGTTAGCTCCGCGCTCTTTTACATGTTCGCCTACCTCTTCACCAACCTGGGCGCATTTGGCATGGTCATCGCCCTGGAACGGAACTATGGCGAAGGCAACTTGCTGGATGATTTCAAAGGATTAGCCAAACGCCACCCCTGGCTGTCGCTGGCCATGGCCTACTTCATGCTCTCCCTCACCGGCATCCCCCCGACAGGTGGCTTTTCCGCCAAATTTTACGTCTTTGGCGCGGCCATCGAAGCCGAACTGTACTGGCTGGTGTTGATTGGCGTCATTACCAGCGTCATCTCTGGCTACTACTACCTGCGTGTGGTCTACCTGATGTATATGTTTGACGGCGAAGGCCAACTCATCACCGGTCGCGCCCTGCAATTTGCCGTCTTCGTGATGGCTATCTCCACCCTGGTCTTAGGGCTATTCCCCGAAGGGCTATTTAACCTGACGGCCGAAGCCACCCTCAGCGCCACTCGTTTGCTGGCGGGAGGGTAAGCGCGTAACCCGTCATCCGTGATCCGTAATCCGAAAACGGTTTACGGGTTACGGATGACGAATAGTATCCTACACGCTATGGCTCCATCCCCTTCCGCTCTGCCCCTCAAATGGCCCCTCCCCACCGAAGAAACCGCCCACGCCATTGCCGCCCTCCCCGGCGCCGCCCAACGCAATCTGCAAATTACCCAAACCTACCATGAATTAACCGTCGCCCTTACCCACCTGTTGGGCAGTGAAAATGTGACCTGGTGCGCCTTTGGCACCTGGGCTTCCAAAACGGCCGGGCAGTTTATTCGCGGCGACGAGGCGGACCGGATGGTGCGCCTGTATGTGCAGCAGGCGGATTTTATTGAGCGCAAATTGTCCAGTTTACAGCGCGTCCTGGCCTGGTTTGAGCCATCGCCCGCACTCAAACAAACCCTTGTAGCCCAGGCCATAGACAGTGTGCCCGCCGAAATTTCGCGCCAGATTGGAGCCGGTAATGTGAAGGTATTTGCCGAATTGGGGCCGCTCTTTGCCCGCTTTTTGGCCGATTTTGCCGATTGCCCGGCGTATGATCAGGCGCGGCTGGATGCGTTTCTGGCCCGTTTACGGCCGGGGCCGGCCGAAAACGATGGGCAAGATTTACTCATTCAGGCATTTACTCAGTATGCTCAGGCGATGTTTGCCCCCCACGCGCAGGCCGAAGCCGAACATATCTTGTGCGCTAATTTGCTGGTGGGTTTCCATGAACAGCAGCGGCTCCAGCCGCAAATTGTGGCCGGGATGGAAGCGCCCCTGGAAAATGAGTTTGAGAGCAACTTTGTGCGGCGGGCGAATGAGATCATCCGCCAAAAAGCACCGCGTGGCATTTCCCGGCTGATTCAACTGCTGTGGCGGCGACGATTGAAAGGGGTTTCGCGGCATATTGCCGATGACTGGCGCAAGATTTCCACCCGCTGGATTATGACGATTGCCCTGCCCACGGAAACGCTGCGTTTAGGAATGGATGTACCACCGCTGCCTAACGGCCGTCCCTTCCCCTCTGATCTCACCACGCTACAACTGTCAGAATTAACGGCCGTGCTCACCACCGTAGACCGCTCCCCCGACACTCCCCACAGCAGCGCCGCCCGCGATTGGGGCAACCTGGCCGACCGCATGAACTATATCGCTGACCTATTCCGCTCCCGCCAACAGGAAGCCAGCCTCTACCAACAGCCGTTCAGTGATGCCCAGGTGGCGGAGATTCGGCACGGCCGTGTGCCTCCTGCCCCGCTTTGACCAGGCGGTGTTTATTTCTCAACACCGTTACTCTGGCATCCTGATTCGTAAACGATCTTGTTCGGCGGTGATAATAGCGCCTACCCTCAAATCCGATTCGTATGTTTGCAGAATATGGAAGCAAATGGTCGTTTGCTCTTTCAAAGACAAATTCACCAACCGCACAATCCCCGCGTGAGGTTTCCCTGTAACACAGCCAACATGCCAAAATCCTTATCCAACGTCACCAATACCCGCCCTTCGCGGTGAGCCAGCGCCATGATTTCATCATCGCCCGGATCACGTTCCCAGGCTCCACTCCAAACGACATCATGCCCGGCGTTAGCAAGCGGCATAAGCAAAGAACCAGACAGGCACGTATCGAGCAACACTTTCATACGGCCGTTGCCAAAATTAAGGGTTCAATTCGTTCTTGAGCTACCGCTTTTCGGGCATAAAGTAAACAGGCTTGAATATCGGCTGCCTCCAACCAGGGATAAGCCGCCAACAACTCATCTGGTGTATCGCCTGCGGCCAACATCCCCAACACATGTTCCACCGCCAGCCGTCGCCCCCGAATTATCGGTTTACCGCCAAAAATGGCGGGGTTGATACTGATTCGCGTCAGCAATTCTGTTTCTTGCATTTTCTATCTCCTCAAAGTCTCCACGTACCCATTTTAGCATAGAATATTTTGTTGCTAATCCTCAACCTGTTTTACGGCCGTCGGCACTCCATCCGGGTCCATCATGGGCGGCGGATGAATGTCAAAGGCATCGGCCAGGCGCACAAACAGGTTAAAGAGCGCACCATCGTACACCGCCTCGGCAATCTGGGCGTCGCTCCAACCCACGTCGCGCAAACCTTGCACCTGTTCGTCGGTGATTTTGTAAGCATGGCGGGTGAGGGTTTCCACAAATTCCAGCAGGAGGCGTTCCGCCGGGGTAATAGTCGCTAAATCGAGATTACCGGCGCGTAGGGCTACGGCCGTTTCCGCATACTGTTCGCCTTGCAACTGCAAGAACCAGGCATGGGAACTCAGTCAGTAGTGGCAGCGGTTGAACGCCGCCACATACGAAGCGATCATCTCGTGCTGGGCGCGGGTCAGTGCCCCATCGGAGAAATGCAGCCGGGACGCATCCATGATTGCCCGCAAAAAGTCCGGGCGCAGGCTCATGGTGCGCAAAATATCGGCCACATACCCCCGCTCTGAGCGCGACCGGGCCAGGGCAAACACCTCGGCCACTTCTCCTTGTGCATCCACATCTTCAATCCAGGCAATTCGGGCCATGTAACCGTTCAGTTCCTCTGGAGACTTGACAAGTTTTTGCGCCTGAATTGCGGCAACTGCCTCTGGTAATAAACTTGTCAAGTCTGAACGCTTACCGGGCCATATCGTTTACCTCCTCTGAAAATTATGAATTATGAAGGATGAATTATGAATTTTCATTCATCGGGGTGTGCCGCACCCATATTAAACTCCTTCAAAAAAATCCGCGTCATCCGCGTCCCTCTAACCACTGCCCGCCGTGAAAGCGCCAGCGTGGGAAAAGAATGGGCATGAGGCTTTGAGAAGCAACCCAGGTGAGGGCAAACACAGTCAGGTAATGGGCGGCAAAACGGCCGTACCCTACACCCACCATCACCCCCGGCAGCGTCAGCCCCAGCACCCACAACAAATGCAGCAGCGTCCACAAAAAAAGCCCTTCCCACAAACCCGCCACCCACACAAACAGCGGCGGCCAATCCCGGTTCCAGCGCCAGGTTTGCAAATAGTTATACAGCACGTCCCAGCCCAGCCCCAGCAGCAAGACATAGCCTAACAACGCCAGCGGTTGCCCACTGCCATAGAGCCAGGCAAACACGGCCGTGACCGGCAGCCCCACCACTATGAGCAAAAAGAGGCGCGTTTGCCAACGGCCGTACAATGTAAAGGTCATGGTTCCACCCCCCGCTGCCAGCGCCACCACTGCCGCGCCGACTCCCACCCATGCAGCGGGCGCAAACCGGGCGCATTCTCCCGAATTAACGCTTCCACCGACCGCTGCGCGGCGTATTGCAGTCCCATAAAACTGTCTACCGGGGCATAGACATTACCAAAAGCCATTGTCCCCGCCAGAAACACCTGCCCTTCGCCATTGCGCAACTGCTTCAGTTCAAAATCCGGCGTCACTTCCAGCCGCCCGCTGCTGTTTTGGCGCAGCCCATAACGCCCGCTCAGGTCGGCCAGCAGAGGATGGACGGTTAAGCGGTCATCCAGGCCGGTGCAGTCAATCATAAAGTCGGCTACCAGGCGGCTTTCCTGGGGCAGCGGCGACTCTTCTTGCAGGTGGAGGATGAGGCGGTTACGGCCGTTGGGTCTGATGCACCCCACCGCGCCAAAAACCAGCCGGTACCATCCCTGCCGCCGCCCCTGCGCCACCAACTCCCGCCAATCGCGCCGGTCGCTGGTGGTGGAACCGCCCCAGGCGGCCAATAGCTCTAGGCGTGCTTCCGGCGCGGTCTCTGCCAACACCTGGCGCAGGTCGCCGCCAAAGGCCGCTTTGGGAAAGTTATACGGCTGCCACTGCCAGTGATGGCGCATCCGGCGGCGCGCCCGACCATACTCGGTATCGGCCGTCAACGCATGGCGCAGCAAATGGATGACTTGAATATCCCGCCCCGTGGCCCGGCGAATCTCATCCAGCCGCTGCAAAATGCGCGAGGCCACAATCCCCCGCCCGCGCAAAATAACCAGCCCGCCCCGCCGCGCCAGCTGTTGGTAAATGTGTTCGTGCTGTTCATAGGCCTGCACCAGCAGATGGCAATCGCCGGTGTTTTGGCGGTAGGCCTGACTTTCCGGGGCAAGCTGAATGGCGGGATGGCCCAACGCCAGATGCAGGTACGGGGCGACAAAACAGTGGGGGGCACGGCCGTCCCCCTCCCCCACCGGCACATATACGGCCACATACCGCCCATCATCCGTCTGGCGAATGGCGCAAATCTCCCCCTGGTGGAACATCTGCCGCCAGCCAATCCGCTTCATCTCTCGTTCCAGCGCCCGATAAACCGTTTCCGCACGAGGCGCATAATTATCGGCCAGCGCCGTCTCGCTAAAAATCTGCCAGGCTACGCGCCCGGCTTCGCCCCATTTGCCCTGCCGCAGCAAACCGGCCATTTCCTGCACGGCATAACCGGGCCAGCCCCAGAGATTATCCGGCCTGGCCCCAGAATCACTACGAATCCGCTGCTCGTCGAAGATTTGGGAGTGGCGGCAGAGGCGTTGGAAACGGCCGTAAGGCACAGGCTCATACCCCACCACGGCAATATCGTCTACGGCCGTGCCGCACACCCGCAAATAATCCACCCAGACAAAACTCCCCAGCCCACCGCCCAACGCCAGATACGTCGTCTCCGCCACCGGCAGCCCACTTTGCCGCAGCGCCCCCATGGAAACCTGGTTCGCCTGCAAACAATCCGGCAGATTCACCGGAAAAACAACCTGCGGCGCGAGGATGCCACACCAGGGACAAGAACTAACAGCGGCAGCTATAGCCTGACCACACCTACTGCAAACATTGATGGTTCCTGGTGAAGCTTCAGTCACGGCCGTTACCGCTAAATTGATTTACAATGACTGCCACTCTTCAACAGAGACACCAGCCTGCCGAATGATAGCTCGTAAAGTACCTACGGGAATATCGCGTCCTTTGTGGATAGGCACCGGAATCTTGACATTTGTTTCCGGGTGGCGCATAAAAACGTGTTTGCCACCGCCGAAAGGCCCCTCAAAACCCAACCGCCGCAGTTTGTTGATAATGGTCTGTGGCTTCTCAGGCGCTAACTTCGGCATGTGCTACTTCCATCCCGTTGCCATCATCTATATAACCCAGGCTGTAGCCGTCAATCAAAGGGATCTCATCACCAAAGCGTAAAGCTGTTACCAGCCAGCCGTGTACCGCATCCTCAGCCATCAATGCTGCCTCGGCGCGACTTTCTCCCCAGGTAACACAACCAGGCAAGACCGGCACCTCAACCGTCCAACCTTCATCTTCATTTTGCGTAAATTCGGCGTAGGTCAATGCCAACCGCACATACTCATTCCAGGATAAAAGGGTCATTTCGTCACTCTCCATAAAAGCTGGCCTTATTCTAACACACAATACCCGGCGACTACTCCTCGGCGAACTTGACCACCGTGACACCGTCGCCGCCTTCCCCATCACGGCCATCCTCCCAGGACAGCACGTTCGGGTTGCTCTGTAACGAGTGGCGGATGGCGTGTTTCAGACGGCCGGTACCCTTGCCGTGAATAATACGCACCCAGGGCATCCGCGCCATCTCCGCCCGGTCTAAAAAGGCGGTCACTTCGGCCAGCCCTTCCTCCACGCGGCGGCCACGAATATCCAGTTCTAAGCCGGGCGACGGCCGTGCCCCCACCCGCATATACGCCGGCTCCGGTTCCGCCTCCGGCCGATCCTTCCATTCCAGGTCGCTCAGCTTCACCCGCATCTGCATCTGCCCAATGGCTACCTGTGCCTCATACTTGCTCAGCGATACAATTTCACCCTGGGTATTCAGCGCTTTCACCACCACCACATCACCGGGCTGCCATTCCAGCGACTTGCGCGTCGGTTTGCGCTCTTTCACCGGCTGCGGCGCAATGGCGGCCACATCGGCCGTGCCCACTTTTTCCACATCCTTCGTTACCTGCTTCAGCTTATTCAGTGATTGGGCGTCGCGGATATTTTGGCGGGCCTTGCGCAGTTCTTCTTCAACCGCTTCCACTTTGGCTTTGGCCTCTGCCTGCGCCTGGGCCAACACCTGCTGTCGCTCCTCTTCAATTTGCTCCAACCGCCGCGCCAGCGCGTCCCGGTCTTCTTCAATGTCACGCAGCGCCAGCCGCGACGCCGCCTCTTCCGCCGCCATCTTGTCGCGCAAATCATAAATCGCGTCCAGCAGCGCCTCTGACTGGTTATTACCCGCGCCCGTCAGCGACATAGCGTCGGTCAAGATTGTCTCGTCCAGCCCCAACCGCCGGGCAATGGCAAAGGCATTAGAGCGCCCCGGAATGCCAATCGTCATTTCATAAGTCGGCGACAGCGTTTCCAGATCAAACATCAACGAGGCGTTGGTCGCCCCTGGCTGCTGGTCGGCATACAGCTTCAGTTCTGGGTAATGGGTAGCCACAAACGTCGTGGCCCCTTTATCCCGCAAAAAGCTGACGATGGCCTGGGCCAGCGCCGCCCCTTCTTGCGGGTCGGTGCCCGAACCGAGTTCATCCAGCAGCACCAGCGACCGCTCGTCTACCTTGTCCAGAATGCGCACAATGTTGGTCATGTGCGAGGAGAAGGTAGAGAGGCTTTGCTCAATGGACTGCTCGTCGCCAATGTCGGCAAACACATCCTCAAAGAGGGTCAGACGGGCTTCCACGGCCGGAATGTGCAGGCCGGATTGGGCCATCAACACCATCAAACCCATCGTTTTCAGGCTGACCGTTTTGCCGCCGGTGTTGGGGCCGGTGATGAGAACGGTGAACACGTCGTCCGGCAGCGTCAGGTCGGTGGGCACAACGGTCAGGGGATCAAGCAGGGGATGGCGGGCATTGCGAATCCAGATGGTGGAGCCGGGATGCAAATTACGCGGCGGCGGTGTCCATTTTTCGCGTTCGTTGGTATGTTTGGGTGGTTTGGGCTGGGCAAATTCGCGCCATTCCACAAAGTCCGGTTCCACACCACGAATCAACGCCGAGTAACGAGCGCGAGCAAAAATCAGGTCGAGTTCGGCCATGCGCTCCACAATGCGTTTGATGCTTTCGCCATGTTCGGCCACTTTGGCGGACAGTTCTTTGAGGATGCGGTTGATTTCGTCCTGCTCCTGAATTTGCAGGCTGCGATATTCGTTGTTGAGTTCCACCGTTTGCAGCGGCTCCACCCACAGGGTTGCGCCGCTGCCGCTCTGGTCATGGACGATGCCCTTGATGCGCCCTTTGGCGTCTGCCTTGACAGGGACGACGTAACGGCCGCTGCGCTGCGTGATGATCGGCTCCTGCAACCATTGATTTTGGCTGGAGTTGAGCAATTTTTGCAGTTTGTCCTGGATACGGCCGTGAACCACCCTGAGTTCGCTCCGTATTTTGGCCAGCTTCGGGCTGGCGCTGTCCAACACCTCGCCGCGCTCGTCAATGGTGTTGTTGATCGCCATCACCAGCCCTGGACAATCCTCAATCAGTTCGGCAATCGCCGCCAGGTGCGGAAATTCGGCCGCTGCTTTGACGATGGCCCGGTGCAGGTTACGGCCGGCAATGATGGTGTTGCGAATATCTAGCAGTTCCTCGGCGGGTAGGGTGAAACCACGATAGGCGTTATCACAAGAGCGGCGCACATCGCGCGCCCCGCCAATAGTGATGCCGCTGCGGGTATCCAGCAGCAAAATCGCCTCGCGGGTTTCCGCCTGCCACTGCACCGCTTCTATTTCATCGGTGGTCGGGTGCAGCCGCCGCGCCAATTCCTCCCCGGCGCTAAAGCTGGTATACCCGGCCAGAATGTCTAAAACCTTATCAAATTCCAGTGTGTGTAATGATTTTTTGTCCATCTCTATTGCAACGTTTCCAGAATTTCGGGCGTCAATCCCCTACTCTGGGCTTTTTCGCTGATGTCATCCATTAAGTCAGTCAAAGAAAAGGCGCTCTCCTCAAATTCGCGCATCCATAATCTGAGAAGAAAGCGAATTTTCTCCCGTTCCTCCTCACCCACCTTTTTGTAAAGCTGTGCCGTTTTTTCGTCCACTTCTAGTTGAATTGTTGCCAGAGTCATCATCGTTACTCCTTGTATGCTGTGCGCATTTTATCATAGGGTGAAGGAATCAGGGTAAACGGCCGTGCGCCTTCTGCCAATCGCCCTTCTCGCCCCACTAAAGTCCAGATCGGGCAGTTCCTGTTCCGCCAGGGCAATGGTCTCTTCAATCAGGCGGTGCAGTGGTTCGACGGCGGCTGTTGGTGTCACAAAGTTGATATGCTGCAAACGCACCGCCCGATCAGGCAGTGTCAGCCTCATATCGGCGATGGTTTCATTGAGCCATTTGTAGCCGGGATGAGCCAGATAGAGACCATTCAGCCCCAGCAGTGCGCTGATGATGCGCCGCTGCATCCGCACCAGCACATCGGCCAGCATCAGCCAATCCTGCCGCGCCACCAGCACATCACGCATATACCAGATGCCCAACGCGGGAAAGTTCAGATTTTCGGCCATCATCGCCCGGCGCAGCACATCCAGGTACGGGGTAATTTGCGCCTGCCATCGGGCCATCTGGTCACGGCCAACTACCGCCACCCCATGCCGCAATCCCGCCATCCGGCACTGTTTGAGCACGGCCGTATCCCCCGCCAACACATCAGCAATGTACCGGTCAATCGTGCTGACCAGAAAATTGCTGATGTCGCACTGCACCGGCCCCATCAGATAATCTTCCGACCATTCATCATCCTCCAACGGCCAGAACTCGATGATGTCGGCGTTTAGCTGCTGGATAGGCTGCCGGCGATCCGCATCCGTCGGCGGCTCATGCCAGAAGATGTCCAGTTCAATGTCGGCGTAGTCATCGGCACGGCCGTGCCCCACCGACCCGGCCACGACTATCGCCGCTACCTTCGGGTTTTGCCCATACAGCCCTGCTATCTGCTCTGCCAATGCCAATCGCCATCTGCCTGCTTCGTTCATTATTCCCTCTGCGCCTCCGCGTCTCGGCGTTAAACCTTCTTTATCAGCCGGTATTCACCGGGGCGTGGCTGGTAACCCAGTTTGCAGTTAATCGCCAGCATCGGGCCATTTTGTGAATCATTGTGGGTGCGAATGCTGTCCGCGCCATACGCTTTGGCAAAACGGATCGATTGCAACTTAAGCGCCTGGGCAATTTGGCGTCCCCGATACGCCTTGTCCACGCCGGTCATCAGGTTATACATGGAGTTTGATTCCTGAAAATAACCCACCGCCGCCAGCCCCACGTAGCGTTCGCCGTCCACCGCCAGCAGTTGGCCTTCGGGCACAAACCAGGATGCCTGGTTCCACATCTCATTCAACTCGTCAAAATCGGGAAACGACCCCTGTGTGGCCGGATCGTCCAGTACACAAGCATAGTTGAGATCGTGTAGTTTACGCCGCGCCGTTTCCGTATCCCCTTCGGCCGCCAGGGAAGTCAGGCGAATACCGCTTGTTTCCACCTCGGCAATCACACGGGCAAACGGCCGTTCGTCAAACGTGTGCAGATCAATGACCGACTCAAACAGGTGATGGGCAATGGCAAACCCACGCTGCTCGGCAAAACGCAGGCAGGCCGGGCACTCTTCGCGCACATCGCTGGTGAGCAGCGTGGCCCCTTGCTCGCGGGCAAACGACCAGGCGGTTTCGGCCAACTGCGCCCCCAACCCCTGCTGCCTATGCGCAGGATGCACACAAACCCACAACTGAAAACGGCCGTCCGCCGCATGAGCCGGATGCAACGCCACACCATACCCTACCAGACGGCCGTCAGGCGCTGCCGCCACCCAACGGCGGCGAATTTGCCCCGATGGATTGTTGGCCTCCCATTCAAACAAGGAAGCGGCCGTGATTGGCTGCGGCCCTACCACCGTCAACAATTCAGCCAACGCCGAAAAATCTTGCGCCGGCACGGCCGGGCGGATGATGTAATTGGTAGACATTTTTTACCCTTATTGAGATGGGGAGATTGAGAGATTAAGAGATTGACCACCCAATCTCCCAATCTCCTAATCTCTTAATCTCACTCTTCCCCCGCCCACAACCGCCGCATCTCCTCGCTGGTTTGCAGCAGTTCATCAAGCGTACCGGTGGCGGCCACACGGCCGTCTTGCAGCACAATAATCTGGTCGGCGCGGCGCAGCACGGCGCGGCGGTGGGAAATAACCAGGCAAGTCGGCCGGTCGCCATCCTGCCCACTAAACAGCCGCTCCCACAGCAGCGCCTCCGTCTCCACGTCCAGGGCGCTGGAGAGGTCGTCAAAGACGAGCAGTTCGGCGTCGCGCACAAACATGCGGGCGGCGGCAGTGCGCTGCACCTGACCACCAGAGAGGCGCACGCCACGCGGCCCCACCACCGTATCCAGCTCCAGCTCCATGTCACGGATGTCGCGGTCGAGCACGGCCGTATGTACCGCCCGTGGCACGTCCACCCGCTCCTCCGGCAGCCCCAACAGGATGTTCTCACGGATGGTCTCACTGAACAGGCGCGGAATCTGCCCGGTGTAGGCGGCACGGGGCGGGGTGAAAAAGGCCGCCGGGTCCTCCACCCGTTCCCCATTCCACCAAATCTCCCCCTCGCTCGGCGGCAGCAGCCCTAACAACGACTTCAACAGCGTCGTCTTGCCCGCGCCAATCCGCCCGGTGACAACAGTGAAAGAGCCACGCGGCAGGGTGAAGGAGATGTCTTGGATGGCGTAATCCGTGATGCGTGATGCGTGACGAGTGACGAGTGAGCCGTCACCCAACTGCTCGCGGACGCTGCGTCCGTCGCTCACTGCTAACTGCTCACCGCTCACTGCTAACTGCTCACCGCTCACTGCCAACTGCTCACTGCTCACTGCCAACTGCTCACTGCTCACTGCCAACTGCTCACCGCTCACTGCTAACTGCTCACTGCTCACTGCTAACTGCTCACCGCTCCCCGGATACCGATACCCCAACCCCCGCACTTCCAGCCGTTCCAGCCGGCGGACGGCCGTTTTGGGCGTATAGGGGAGATCGGGAGGTGGCCCGTCACGGCCGTCGAAGTAGATAGGATGGTGCGCTACTACCTCGCCCGGCGGGGCACCCTGCATCATTGCTTCCATACGCTGGTTGGAAACGGCCACCTGGTTGTACCGGGTAATCACCGTACCCGCCATACGCATCAGGCTTGTCACCGGCCAGATGTAGGCAGCGAACAGGGCAAAGTCGCCCACCGTGAATTCACCGGCATACATCGCCTGGGCCACAAACAGCAAAATCAAGCCCACGCCCATATCCACCGTACCGTTGGAGAAGGCCTCTACCACCTGCGCCAGCAGCCGGTCTTTGACCATCGCTTCCTTGCGCCGCTCATTCTGGGCGCGAAAACGAGCCACAATGCGTTCCTCAGCGTGAGCCACTTTCAACGCCTGGGCGCTGTTGAACATATCGGCGATGAGGCCCGTCACCTGGCTGGTGGCTTCACGACTTTTGGCGCGGTAAGCGCGGGCGCGGTGGCGCAGCCGTTGGGCAATGAACACGACAAACGCCAGGGGTACAAAAACGCCCAACGTCACCGTGACGCTGATTTGCAGCATAATGGCAAAGGAAAAAGCGGCCATAAAAATGAGGCCCACCAGGTCATCAATAACCACGATGCCTTCCAGTAATGCTTCGGTGTCATCGCGGAAGGTGCTGATCGCTTCGCCGGTGGAGAGGCGGCCCCCCTCCGGTTTACGCGGCAAGGGGTCAGCGCCGGGCCGCTGCAAAATGCGCGCCAACAGGTTACGCATGAGCAGGCCATAGCTGTGGTATTGAAAGTTGATGTAGCAGAGCGCCGCGCCCGCCAGCGACAGCCCCATCACCAGCGCCGCCGCCACTTGCAGCCCGACAAAGGCCCATACAGTCACATCCAGGTCATTGACGCCCGTCAGCCAGTCAAAAAAGAGCTTGAGGATCAGGCCCACGGCAATGGTGGCCACCATGTGAATGGAAATGGTGATTACGTCGCCGACGTAATAAACGGGGCGGAAGGTCATCAGCCGCCAAAAGTATTGGTAGGTTTTCAGGGTTGGTGTGGTCATAGTTTTGTGGAGATCAGAGATTAGAGATTGGAGATTAGGAATGCCGTATCTCCAATCTCTAATCTCTAATCTCTTCTTCCAATCCAGTCTGCAACAGCCGATAAAAATGCGACTGTGGGTCATTGGCCAGTTGGGCGCGACGGCCGTGTTCCAGCACACGGCCGTCGCCCAACACCAATATCTCGTCCGCTCGCTGCACCGTGCCCAACCGGTGAGCGACGATGATGGCAGTGCGGTTGGTCAGCAGCCGGTCGGTGGCCCGTTCGATCAGCCGTTCCGTGGCCGGGTCTAGCCGGGAGGAGGCTTCATCCAGAATGACCAGGCCGGGGTCGGCCAGAAAGACGCGGGCGAAGGCCAATAGCTGCGCTTCCCCGGCGGAGAGGCTGGTATCGGCCGCCAGTTCACTGTCCAGGCCATTAGGCAGCCGGTTCAGCCAATCGCGCAGCCCCAGTTCATCGAGGACGGCAAGGATACGGCCGTCGTCAATCTCCGCACCAAACAGCGTCAGATTGTCCCGCAGCGAGGCGTGGAACAACTGCACGTCTTGCGTCACCAGGCCAATGTGCTGGCGCAGTTGGGACTGTTTGGCCCGGCGAATATGGTGTCCACCCAGCCGCACCATGCCGCCGGTGGGGTCATAAAAGCGAGAGAGCAGCTTGGTGAGCGTAGATTTGCCGCTGCCGGTGCGCCCCAAGACGCCCAGGATCGTACCGGGGGCCAGGGAGAAGTTGATGTTGTCGAGCACGGCCGTGTCCGGGTCATCGGCATAAAAGAAAGAGACATTGGCAAATTCCACCGCCAGCGGCCCGGATGGGAAATCCACACCCGGCCCATCCGTCAGAGTCGGCTGCTGCGCCCACAATTCCACGATGCGGTTGACGCTGGCCCCGGCCCGCTGCAAATCTTCCACCTGCCGGTTGATACGCCAGAGCGGGTCTTTGATCAGGTCAATGTAGTAGAAAATGAGGTAAACACTGCCGATGGTCATAATGCCCTGTTCGTACAGCCCCGCGCCAAACAGATGGGCGCAGCCATAGGCCAGGGCAAAGATGAAGGTGGGCGTTTGCATCACCCAGACGTTGGCGCGCATGGCGCTGTTCATGGCCCGCCAGCGGTCGCGGGCCAGCCGCAGCAGTTTGCCCATGATGGCGGCCTCCGCCCCGGACGAGCGGATGGTTTCCGTGCCGCTCAGCCACTCTTCCAGCGAGCCAAACAGGCTGGCGTCGGCTGCGCGCAGTTTTTGCCAGCGCGGGGTGGCCCGTTTGCCAAAAAACCGCAGGGCTACACCACCCAGAACGAGGACGGCCGTGATGGACGCCCCCACACGCCAATCGGCCAGAAAGAGCAAAATCAACACGCCGCCCAACAGCAGCAGATTGCTGGTCATCTGGATGATGAGTTGGGAGAAGAAGTTGGCCAGTTGGTTCACGTCGCCGTCCACGCGCTCGATGAGTTCACCCGGTTTGTGCCTTTTGTGAAAGGCCATGTCCAGCCGTAAGCAGTGCAGCGCCAGGTCAGCGCGCAGGGCGTTAGTGGCCGTCCAGGCCACATTTTCGCCCAGGTACACGGCCGTGATGTTCACCACCTGCCGCACCAAGGCAATGCTGATGAAGATGGCCGCCGCGCCAAACAGCTTTTGCAGGCCAGCAGCATAGGCCGATGTGCCGGGCACGGCCGTGTTGCTGGAGGCGGTATCAATGAAATAGGCCACAATCTGCGGATTTGCCAGTTGCAGGCCAATGCCCAGGACGACAAAAGCAGCCAGCGCCAATACCCGCCCTCGCTGCGGGCGCAGGTAGGTGGACAAAAGCTGCCAGTATGGGCGAAGTGAAGATGGTTGGTTCATGGTAGAGATTGGAGATTGGAGATTAGAGATTGAGAGCCGCTGAAAATCTCCAATCTCTAATCTCTAATCTCAAAATAAAAAGCCCCACATGTTGTTCACATGCGGGGCGGGTTGTTGAACGGTGCGCGCGGGTTTTGATTTACGGCCGTGTGCGGCCAACGCTTACCGGAGAACAGACGCCAACGCATGTCGGGCGGGACAAATTTCCGCCATTGTTGCGTGTGCCGATGTGCCATACGATGCTCATAGGAGTTCTCCGATAATCAATCACGGCGGAGATTGTAGCGGGGTGTGGTACGGCCGTCAAACATTGACCATCGGCAAGTTTGGGGTATAAGTAATAGAGGGCAGCACAAATTGTAGGCCAGCACATTCAAATAGGCAAAGTAGGCATAGGGGCCTACCCAAATAGATGAAAATTTCGCCACGAATTTGCGAATTTGGCGTCATTCGTAGCCATTTTCTAAGGGGTTAATTGAGATGGAATATCGTCGGTTAGGTAAATCGGGTTTGAAAGTAAGTGTGCTTTCCTTTGGTTCGTGGGTCACGTTTAAGAACCAGGCAGATGTAGAGGCAGCCGCCGAGATGATGGCGGTGGCCTATAGGGCCGGGGTGAACTTCTTTGATAATGCGGAAATATACGCCCATGGCCAGTCAGAAATAATTATGGGGCAGGCGCTGCAAAAGTTGGGTTGGCCGCGTGACAGCTACGCCGTGTCCAGCAAGGTGCGTTGGGGCAGTGTGCCCCAAGCAAAACCCATGCAATTCGGCCTGAGCCGCAAACATATCTATGAAGCGTGCCACCAGGCAATGGCCCGGCTACAGGTAGAGTATTTAGACCTCTATTTCTGCCACCGCCCTGACCCGGAAGTGCCCATGGAAGAAGTGGTACGGACCATGACGGAATTGATTCAGCAGGGCAAAGTGTTTTACTGGGGTACATCGGAATGGTCTGCGCAGCAGATCATGGAGGCTCACAGTACGGCGAGGCAGTATAACCTGATCCCGCCCACGATGGAGCAGCCAGAGTACAACATGTTTCACCGGTACCGGTTTGAAGTGGAGTACGGCCGTCTCTACGAAACCATCGGCCTGGGTACGACCACCTTTTCACCGCTGGCGTCGGGTCTGTTGACAGGAAAATATAATCAAGGCAAGCCGGCCGACACACGCATCAATTTGCCGGGGTACGAATGGTTAAAAGAGGCTTTTGAGAGTGAGGAAGGGCAGCAACGCATTCAGAAGGTGCGTGAATTGAGCCGGATTGCCAACGAATTGGGCACAACCATGGCCCGGCTGGCGCTGGCCTGGTGCATCAAAAATCCACATGTGAGTACAGTCATCACGGGCGCGTCAAGGGTGAGCCAGGTGGAAGAAAACATGCAAGCGTTAGACGTTGTGCCTCAATTGACTGATGAAGTCATGGCAGCCATTGAAGCGGTGCTGGATAACAAACCGCAGCCGATGGGATTTCAATAGAGATGGCTGAGAAGAGAAAACAACTCCCTCATATCGGGCTGACGATTGGCGGCGTTAGCGAAGGGGTATTGGTGTGTGGCGACCCGGCCAGAGCTACCACTATTGCCGGGCTGCTGGATGAGGCTACCTTGCTGGCCGAGTGGCGCGAGTATCGCTCCTATCAGGGGACGTATCACGGCCGTACCGTCACCATCTGCTCGCATGGCATTGGCGCGCCGGGCGCAGCCATTGCTTTTGAGGAGCTGATTGCCGCCGGGGCCAGGGTCATCATCCGCGTGGGCACATGCGGCGGCATCCGGCCAGAGGTGCAGGCGGGGCATCTGGTGGTGGTGACGGGGGCGGTGGATCATACAGGCTACGGCCGTGAAGTGGTTCCACCCGGTTATCCCGCCACCGCCGATGTGGATGTGGTTTTGGCGCTGCGGCAGGCCGCCAGAGGAGCGGCACAGCCGGTGCATACCGGCTTTGTACTCACCCGTGATGCCTTTTACGGCGGCCCACCGCTGCCCGCTGCCCCCGTTTATGAAACAATGGCTGCCGCGCGTGTGCTGGCCGTGGAAATGGAATGTGCCGCCCTCTTCCAGGTGGGCAGCCTGCGCCAGATAAAAACGGGGGCCATTCTGGCTGCTGATGGTAACGTGCTGCACAGCAAAGAGGATATGCACACATTTGACCCGCGCCGCGAAGAGACGCAGCAGGCCACGGAAGCGGCCATGCGCATGGCGCTGGAAGCGGTGATACAGGTGGATGATGGATCTGGTTGAGCAGCGCCGCGCCATCCGCCATTTGCTGGATGAACAAAACCCGGCTGACGCCATGGCCGGTTATTTTGCGTTTTATCACGCGGATAACAAGACCACACTACGGCCGTATCCTCCCGACGCACCCCGCGCTCAAGGCTACGTCTGTTTATCCCAAACCGGCATGGATTTGTTCCGCCCGTTGGCGACGATGCGGCTGCCGTTGGCCGATTTGACCACCAGCGCCGCTACAGTTCAGCAGGCCATCCCGCCGGGAACGGCCGTGATCCTGGCGGTACCTGGCCAGTATGAACCACTCATTACCGCCCTGTTTGACGTACAGACGGTGGAAACGTACCTGCTACTGTCGCTGCACCATACCCGGTTTGAGCCGTTGATCAATGTCTTGATCAGCCAGGATATGGGGGCTAACGGGCTGCCCCGTTTTGTCATTCGGGATCGTCAGCGAGATAACATCCTGGTAGCCTCTGCCGGTCTGAACTGGCAAACGCCGCACTTTGCCGAACTGTCGGTGAACACCCATCCTGAATATCGGCGGCAAGGTTACGGCCGTAGTGTGGTGGCGGCGATGGCGAATTATTTGCTCAGTAACGGCCGTACCCCCCTATACCTGGTGGCCGACAATAATACTGCCTCGTTGGAAGTCGCCCGCCAGGTCGGCTTTACCGACACTTTGCACCGGCAGTTAATCATTCAGGGAACAGGCAGACAGCTGGGCGGGTGACGGCCGTTATTTTCCTTACATAGTACCGCTTTCCTCCTTCAAAAGGTTTCACGCCCCTTTCATAGACATCCCCCTCCTTCAATGTTAATTTGTCCATACGTTCATATCAGCATGATAGAACCAGGCAGGCGTGTTGATAGTGGAAATAATGAAGTGCGACGATTTAAAGTTTTGCCTTCCTACCAAAGCACTATCTGGACAGCCAAGAACAACCAATTAACCCAAGTGTTGTGGAGGAAAAAAATGTCTAAATTAACAGGAATTGTCAAGTGGTTCAGCCGGTTAAAAGGGTATGGATTTATCAACCCAGATGATGGCACCCAGGAAGTTTTTGTCCATTATTCGGCCATTGAAGGCGAAGGATATCGGAATCTATACGAAGGGGATCGTGTGGAATTTGAACTGGTTGACCGTGGTCGTGGCCCGCAAGCCCAGAACGTGAATGCACGACGCAGCTTTGGCCCTTCTGAATAAACTATCGAACGTTTAGCTTGCCGCAGTACATAATGAGTTACTTTAACTGCTAACAAGAGCCGAACCTCCACCATTGGCCAGATGGGTCAGGCAATGGTGGAGGTTCTTTATTTTGGCAGTTCAGGTTCATAGTAATCGCTTCAGCGAGATAACCCGGTCTGGGAAAGGATGTGATGATGCCGCCAACCAACAAAGTTTTGGTTGTAGACGATGAAATTTCGCTGGTGCAGCTTTGCCAGCTTATTCTGGAAGATGCCGGGTACCAGGTGCGGGGAGCCGTTAGCGGCACAGAGGCATTGCGTCTTATCCATGAAGAAGTGCCCGATCTGGTTTTGCTGGATGTGATGATGCCGGGTATGGACGGCATAGAGGTATGCCAAGAGATCAGGCGGCAATTTGAAGTGGAACGGCCGTACATCCTCATGTACACCGCCGATGACCGCGACCTGACACGGCAAAACAGCCTGAAAGCGGGCGCCAATGACCTCATTACCAAAGACACCCCCGTTCACGAACTGGCTTCGCGCATCGGCGATTTTATAACCACTGCCCGGCACATGGCCTACAGCATAGGCTAAAGTTTGCTCAAAAACGTTTGTGTTAACGACTGACTTTGCCGCCCAAAACGCACCAAAATATCCACCAATACCGGAAAGTGCATAAACCAATTTTGCATTCGATAAGATTTTTGCATCCCCTCCCACAATTCATCGTGACATCGTTGTTCGTAAACCTGCATCCCTTCGTAAGAGGTATCCCCTTTTTTCAGAGCCTCATCAGCCACCTCAGCGGCCAGTTCTGCCGAGATAATTGAGTTGTGGATGCCACCCCCGGTAATGGGATTGATAAAACCGGCGGCATCGCCCACCAACAACGCCCCATCAAAAACGTGCTGCATCTGCGCCTGTGAGCCGAAATTAAGCTGCCAGGTAGCCACATCATGTAACTGCCCACCCTTTTTTACGCGCGGTTTGATGGCCGGCATTTGCAAAAACTCCTGCAACATTTTCTCCAGGTTCAACTTGTGCTTGCGGAATTGATCCAGCCGCATCCCCAAACCGATATTGGCGCGATTTTCGCCAATAGGGAAAATCCAGGCATAACCCGGCAAAATATCTTTGTACAAATAAAATTCTACTTCGTGGGGAATTTCTTCCAGGTCTTCGATGTACGCACGCAGCGCTACCGCCCGGTGAGCGTCTTCGTGCTGCTCCGTTTTGGGGCGCAGCCGCCGGGCAATGGCCGACGTAACGCCATCAGCGCCAATCACCAACCGGGCGCGCAGGTCAGAAATGCTGCCGTTAGTTTGCGCCCTTACTCCTACCACCCTGCCATCTTCCACAATTGGCTCTTTGGCCTGGGCCACACAGAACTGCGTACCAGAATCAATGGCATGTTGCTGGATCACATGGTCAAAATACATGCGCGGCGCAACGTAAGAGTCACTGCCTTCGTGCCCCTTTTCCAGCAGCGCCTGAATTTCATACGCTCTGGGGGAGACGATTTTGAGGCTCTTGAGGGGGTAGAATTCGCCGCGGGCTACGGCCGTGTCCACTTTCTCCTTCATCCCATAATGGTGCATCCGCTCAATGGCTCCCGCCGGCACCGCATCGCCACAGGTCTTGTCGCGGGGAAACGGCACCCGATCTAGTAGCAAGACATCATGTCCTTTTTGTGCCAAAATCGTGGCCGTCATTGCTCCGGCCGGCCCCGCTCCTACCACAATCACGTCACGTTCTTTTTTGCCTTCCATAGATAACTGTTCCTCAGCCGATAGAATTTCGAGATTGGAGATTGGAGGTTAAAGATCGAACAATCTCTAATCTCTCCCCTTTATAACCCATGTTCCGCCCGAATGGTTGCCAGCAAACCCTGGCAGCCGGCCGTTACCAACTGGTATACGTGTTCAAATTGACCCGTGTAGTAGGGGTCAGGTACATCCCGCTCCGGTAACTGGGGAGCATAATCCAACAAACGGCTGAGGTCGGGCAAACGGCCGTACCGCCGCTCTAACTCCTCGACGTTCTCCTCATCCATGGCCACCAGGTAGGTATTCGGCTGTTTGATGTCAGTGGAAGTAATCTGGCGGGCACGGCCGTTGTAAGGAATCCCATGCTGTGCCAACACCCGCCGCGTTCCCGAATGGGCACTTTCCCCCACATGCCACGAACCCGTCCCCGCCGAATCCACCGTGATTTTCTCTTGCAAACCCGCCTCATTCACCATCTGCTGAAACACCGCCTCCGCCATCGGCGAGCGGCAAATGTTACCCAGGCAGATAAATAAAACATGAACCATAAATACTCCTTGCGTAGACGAGATTGGGAGATTGAGAGATTGGCAATCTCTCAATCTCCCAATCTCTTAATCTCTCAATTCCAGGTCAGCCTATAAGCCGCATTCTGTAACGCCCGGTCAGTGACCAGACGCCGGTGATCATCTATCTGGGAGCGATATTACTATCGCCCTCAAGCGACCTACCCGGATGTCAGACGGGACGAGCCGCCCCGTAGATGGCCGCAGAAAACTCCCGCAGGAGTTATCCCGGCACACCTTCCACCCTGCTTGGTCTTGCTCCCGGCGGGAGTTTGCCTGGCCAGCCGCATTACTGCCGCTGCCGGTGGTCTCTTACACCACCGTTTCACCCTCACCTGCTTCGGGCTGTGCCCAAAACAGGCAATACGCCTCTCTGTTGCACTTGCCGTCGGGTTGCCCCGCCCGGCCGTTAGCCGGCGCCGTGCTCTGTGGAGTGCGGACTTTCCTCAGCCAGTTTCCTGACCGTAGCCAGATCGCTGACCGCGATCACCCGGCCAACCTGGTACCCCGATCCTATCTTTGACCGTGCCATCAAGCAAGTTTGTTTTGTCAGAACCGTTGTAAGTTTGGCAGCTTATAAACTCCATAACTTCTTCACGCTTTACACAAAGCTTATTCTGCTCCAAGACGCCGCCCACCCCCGGGCGGCGTCTTCCCCTTTATATGGGTCGTATGCTTTAATTTATCATGCTGTTTGGATGACTTTCGTAATTGTCAATCCCCCGATCTCCGACTAGACTAAAAGGTAAATAAACTTATTTCCGAACCCTGGCACAAGGAGAATGAACAGCCATGAAACGAGAATTAGTACGCGACTGGATGACGCGGGAGATTATCACCGTGACACCAGACACGACTTTACCAGAAGCCCATCAGATTATGATGAATGAAGAAATTCGGCGGCTGCCCGTAGTTGACTCTGACGGCCGTCTCGTTGGCATTGTCACCCGTGGTGATGTACGTGGGGCGCAACCATCCCCGGCTACCTCACTTAGCATTTGGGAACTCAATTACCTGCTTTCCCAACTGAAAGTTGCCAAAATTATGACGCCCGATCCCATCACTGTTAACGAAGAAGCCACCATTGGCGACGCCGCCCGGGTGATGCTGGAAAACCGGATTAGTGGGCTTCCTGTCGTAGACAATCGTGGCAAACTGGTCGGTGTCATCACCGAATCTGACATTTTCAGCATGGTGGTGCTGCACGAATGGAGCGAAGATGAAGAGCCGGTTTCGGCCTGAAAACAACCAAAGATTGCGCAGATTACACAAATTTTCTAATCGGTGAAATCCTTCGGTAGCCTCAGAACAGGTTCTGCGTAATCTTTGAGTTTCTGCATCTTCTTTCTCAGCGGTTCAAGCGGTTTTTCAAGAAAGTGACCGTTCGCTCCCAGGCCAACGCAGCTGCTGCCTGATGATAAGCATCTGGCCGATTACTTTCAAAAAACCAATGGCCCGTTTCAGGGTAGGTGTGGAAGGTGACTTCCCGTCTGGCTTCTTCTATCTCGCGGCGGGTTTCTTCAATCCCCTCTGGTTCTTCATAGGGATCGTTTGCGGCAAAGTGTCCCAGAAAAGCGGCTTCGGTCTTGGCAAACTTCTCCCGGCTGAAACCAGGCCAGTTGCCGTAAAAGAGAACAACGGCCGTCACGTCATCAGGTCGGGATTCGGTGGCCAACCACAACGTCCAGGCGGCCCCCATAGAAAGACCAATCACGCCTATTTTTGTGTCTGGCACGGCCGTTTGCCCGCGCAAATAATCCACCCCCCCCAACACAACGGGGATAGTCGCCTCAAAATCGAGTGTACTACTAAGTTGTTCGGCCTGGGTAATGGTGGTGGCGGTACGGCCGTCATACAAATCCGGTGCAAAAGCCACAAACCCTTCACCGGCCAGCCGGTCACACAACTCCTTGATAAATTCATTGAGACCCCACCAGGGATGCAATACCAACACACCCTTGCCGGATGTGGTGGACGGCCGTGCCAGATACCCCGTCGCCACTCGTTCACCTGCCCGAAATGTCTCCATCACCAATGCTCCTGTGAAAACAATCCACAGATTCCACCGATTAAATCCGCGTTATCCGCGTTTGATTTTCATTCATCTTGCCGATATTTCAGACGGGATGGTAGTACATGTGTTCTGTTTTGGCAATTTCATTTGGAAAACAGCCACACCGATTACCGATAACCGACCACGGATTACCGATTTCCGGCATGATGCGCCTGCAAACTGCGCACCTGGAAATCTTTTTCGCGCAAGGCCCGGATGCCGTTCACGGCCGCCTGCGCCGCCGACAGTGTGGTGATGAGTGGCACATTGTGGCGAATGGCGGCCGCATACATGGCCGATTGATCTGCATGAGCCTGCTGACCTAAAGGCGTATTGATAAGGAGCTGAATCTCCCCGTTTTTAATGACATCTACCGTTGTTTTGCCCGGCTGGCCCGCTTTTTGCACCACTTCCACCGGCAGCCCGGCGTGTCCTAAAGCTACGGCCGTGCCCGCCGTCGCATATAACTTGAACCCCATCCTGTGCAAATCACGGGCGATCTTCATCGCCGCCCCCTTGTCGTAATCGTTCACCGTAATCAGCACACTGCCTTCAGTGGGTAGGCTGGTTCCCGCCGCCAGTTGCGACTTGGCAAAAGCGTGCCCAAAACGAGCGGCGTGCCCCATCACTTCGCCCGTACTGCGCATCTCCGGGCTGAGGCGCGGGTCAGCGCCGGGCAATTTGTTAAAGGGCAGCACTGCCTCCTTCACAAAAAAGCCGTCCACTTCCGGCGTTTCCCGGAAATTGAGTTCCGCCAGCGTCTTGCCTGCCTGCACCTGGGCGGCAATTTTGGCAATGGGTACACCGGTCGCTTTGCTCACAAACGGCACGGTGCGGCTGGCGCGTGGATTGACTTCAATCACGTAGACCACATCATCCTTGATGGCAAACTGCACGTTCATCAGCCCCCTCACCTGCAAGGCAAGGCCCAGCTTTTCGGTGTAGTCGCGGATGATGCTCAGGTGGTAGAGGCTGATTTTGTAGGGCGGCAGCACACACGCACTGTCGCCGGAATGCACACCCGCTTCCTCAATGTGCTGCATCACCCCGGCGATGACCACATCTTCGCCGTCAGACACCGCATCCACATCCACCTCAAAGGCGTCTTCAATGAATTGGTCAATCAGCACCGGATTGCCGGGCGAGACGCGGGCGGCTTCGGCCAGGAACGCCAGCAGCGAGGCATCATCATAGGCAATGGCCATGGCGCGACCACCAAGAACGAACGACGGCCGTACCAGCACTGGATACCCCACCCGTTTCACAATCGCCAAAGCCTCCTCCTGTGACTGCGCCATCCCCCACTGCGGATGGTCAATCTCCAATGCCCGCAGCAGGTCGCCAAAACGGCCGCGATCCTCGGCCAGGTGGATGCTGTCCGGCGGCGTGCCCCAAATCGGGACGCCCGCTGCCGCCAGCCCTGCCGTCAGGTTAATAGGCGTCTGCCCGCCAAACTGCACAATGACGCCGTCTGGCTGCTCTAAGTCCACAATGTTTAGCACATCTTCCAACGTCAGCGGCTCAAAATAAAGGCGGTCGGCCGTATCATAATCGGTACTCACCGTCTCCGGGTTGCAGTTAACCATGATCGTCTCGTAACCCAGTTCGCCCAGCGCCCAACACGCCTGCACACAGCAATAGTCAAACTCAATGCCCTGCCCGATCCGGTTTGGCCCACCGCCCAAAATCATCACTTTGGGCCGTTCTGAGGGGTTGGCTTCGCAGTCACTTTCGTAAGTGGAATAAAGGTACGGCGTGTGCGCCTCAAACTCGGCAGCGCAGGTGTCCACGCGGTAGTAGGCGGGCACGATACCCAGTTCTTTGCGCCGTAGGCGCACGGCCGTTTCCGTAACACCCAGCGCATGAGCAATGACGGCGTCGGAGAAGCCCTTGCGTTTGGCGCGGCGCAATAGACCTGTCAGGTCTTCTGAGACCTGACAGGTCTGCAATGCCTTTTCCACTTCCAAAATTTCCTGCAACTGCGCCACAAACCAGGGATCAAAGCCGGTTTCGGCGGCAATGTCGGTGGCAGTATGGCCGTTACCCAACCCCATCGCCACATTCCACAACCGCTGCGCCGTGGGCACCCGCAGCGCGTCCGGCGTCGCCTTTTCCGCCAGCAGGCAGCTAAAACCGGGCGCGCCAATTTCCAGGCCACGAATCGCCTTGTTCAACGCCTCCGGGAAGGTACGGCCAATAGCCATCACCTCCCCCACGCTCTTCATCTGCGGCCCCAGCCGGGCATCCACGCCGGGGAACTTCTCAAAATTCCAGCGCGGAATTTTGACCACGCAATAATCAATGCTCGGCTCAAAACTGACGGGCGTCACCCGCGTGATGTCGTTGGGAATTTCGTCCAGCGTGTACCCCACCGCCAACAACGCCGCAATTTTGGCGATGGGAAAACCCGTCGCCTTACTCGCCAACGCCGAAGAGCGAGAAACACGCGGATTCATCTCGATGACGATGACCTCGCCGTTGGCCGGATTGACGGCAAACTGCACATTGCTGCCGCCCGTTTCCACGCCCACCGCCTGCATCACCCACTTGGCCAGGTCACGCAGGTGTTGGTACTCCTTGTCCGTCAGTGTGTAGGCCGGGGCGACGGTGATGCTGTCGCCGGTATGCACCCCCATGGGGTCTACGTTTTCAATGGAGCAGACGACTACAAAGTTGTCGGCGCGGTCACGCATCACTTCCAGTTCATACTCTTTCCAGCCGAGCAAGGATCGCTCAATCAGCACCTCCCCCACCGGGCTGGAACGTAGTCCGTGCGCCACGATGGCCTCGAATTCGTCGGGCGTTTCGGCGATGCCGCCGCCGGTGCCGCCCAACGTGAAACTGGCGCGGATGAGGGCGGGGAAACCGATGTCGGCAACGGCCGTCCACGCCTCCTCTACTGAATACACGAAATAACTGACGGGCACAGGCACACCGGCAGCCATCATCGCCTGCTTAAATTTGGAGCGGTCTTCGGCCAGCCGGATCGCCGTCAAATCAGCGCCAATGAGCTGCACACCATGTTTTGCCAGGATGCCGGACTCGGCCAACTGCACGGAGAGATTCAGGCCGGTTTGCCCGCCAACGGTAGGCAGTAAAGCATCCGGCTTTTCGATTTCGATGATTTTTTCCACCAGGTCAGGTGTCAGTGGTTCGACGTAGGTAGCGTCGGCCACGTCCGGGTCGGTCATAATAGTGGCGGGGTTGGAGTTAACCAGGACGACGCGATACCCCTCACGGCGCAGCACTTTGCACGCCTGCACGCCGGAGTAATCAAATTCACACGCCTGCCCAATCACAATCGGGCCAGAGCCAATAATCAAAATGGAATAGATGTCAGTTCGTTTGGGCACGGTTTTTCCCTTAAGATGGTATAATCCGCCCATAAGTATGGTGGCTGGCAGGAAATACCATGAATGTTCAAATTGACCCCCACACATTGGAACGAATTGTTGAGCGGGGGACTTCGGAAGATGAAATTCGAGACGTGGTTGAGAATGGGCAACCTGTTAGCGCCAGGCACGGCCGTCTGGCAAAAGCCAAAGTGTACGATTATAAACAAGAGCGGCACGGCCGTTACTATGAACAAAAAAGAGTTGAAGTCATTTATGTGGTAGAAAACGGTGTGGTCGTTACGGTGACCGCCTATGTTTTTCACGGCAAATGGGAGTGATGCCATGCAGATAACATACAACACCAAAACAGATGTGTTATATATTCGCTTCGATGCTCGCCAACAGGATATTATCAACCAACGCCTGAATGAGGACATTGTTTTAGACATTGGCGAAACAGATAAAATCGTGGGCATTGAAATTCTAGATGCTTCCTCTCATCTTAATTTAGATCAAGTACTACCTATCCAGGTAGAACGTTTGCCAGAAATGGCCTAGCGCATTTACAGCCCATACTTCAGAACTAAATGCTCCGTTAGCCAGGGCAATACGCCCTTTTCTCTCATGTGGTGGACAATGCGTTGCCAACTACATTTCCGCAGCATGGTTGGCTCTTGCAAGGCTGTTTGTGTCTCTATAAAAGCAACCAGCCCGTCTCCACCTTTTTGGAAAGCCGGATTCCGGGCATCATAAATGAGTACCACATGACCATTATCAACAGAAACAGTTCCATCAGGCTTCACACCAACCGCCAAAACGTTTCTGACCAATTGATAATTTTTATTCAGGGGGCATACCGTTAAGTCGCTAACATCTCGCCATTTGAACAGGGCTGGGACATAACGCCAGTATAAAACGCCAACTTCACTCAATGAACATCGCTCTTTTCGCGCTCTTTGGATGGCATACGTACCATTACAATGCTCACGCTCATAATTTGAAGCGGTTGGTTTTAAACGTGGCCGTGAACAAATCCCTATTTCTGCTTCTGTAAACTTACACTCAATTGCTATATGGTAATCTCCAGAAAAATAGGCGTCGAGGCTTGTTGGGCGCGGCTCACCAAGATAGCTTATTTTGTGTTCCATCACAAAGTTATCTGACGAAAGTTGCACTTTGCTCAGTAAATCCAGGCCAGTATCATCCTTAATCTCAGAGAGATGGTGCAACAAGTTGTGGTTCGCCAGATTGCCTAAAATGCTCTGAGCCAATGCCTGCGAACTGTTCATGCTGCGAAACCATTTGTGTCTTTCACCCACCGGCACGAAAGAAAGCAATTTGTCAATTTCTAGTTGGCTCGCAGCGGGATTGACGATGATGTTTCGCCATGATTCGGTGGCAATAAAGACGGGTGGACGGCCGTCTGGCGCAAAGGGACGCTCAAAGTAATCTTGCCAGGATGAAAAGTGAGACTTTTGATATTCCCAATATCGCCGGTTCAGGTCTGCTTTGTAACCCACCATTGTTTGCTGCAATTCTTAATCTCCAATCTCTTAATCTCCAATCTCCCCTTCCATTAAATCCACAAACTTGTCAAACAATTCATCCGAATCGTGCGGGCCGGGGGAGCTTTCCGGGTGGTACTGCACGGAAAAGGCGCGGTAGTTGGGGGCGTCTATGCCTTCGCAGCAGGTGTCGTTCAGGTTGATGTGCGAATTGAGTGCGCCGTCCGGCAAGGTCAGGGCGTCTACGGCAAAACCGTGATTGTGGCTGGAAATTTGCACACGGCCGTGTGCCACCACCTGCACCGGCTGATTCCCCCCCCGATGTCCAAACTTCAACTTGTACGTGCTGGCCCCCAGTGCCAGCCCCAAAATCTGATGCCCCAGGCAAATGCCAAAAATCGGTTTCTGGCCAAGCAGTTCGCGCACGGCCGTCACCGCATACGTACACGCCGCCGGGTCGCCCGGCCCATTGGAGAGGAAAATGCCATCCGGGTTCATGGCCAGCACATCGGCTGCTGGAGTCGTGGCGGGCACCACCGTTATCCGGCACCCCTTCCCCGCCAACAGCCGCAACATATTCCGCTTAATCCCAAAATCATAGGCCACCACATGATACCGATTACCGATTACCGATAACCGCTCTCCATCCGGCTGCCACCAATCCGCCGCCTCCGTCCAGTGATACGGCTCGGCGCAGGTCACTTCACGGACGAGATCGAGACCGTTCATATCGCGGGCGGCGCGGGCCACGGCAACCAGTTCCGCCGCGTCGGTGATTTCGCTGGAAAGGGCGGCCCGCATGGCCCCATAGGTGCGAATGTGGCGCACCAGGGCGCGGGTGTCCACTTCAGTGATACCTACCACGCCCCGTTCCGCCAGGTAATCCGGCAGGGATTGGGTGGCGCGCCAGTTGCTCACCACCGGGCTAAGGCTGCGCACCACAAACCCGGCGGCCCAGACACGGCCGCTTTCATCATCTTCCGGGTTGCAGCCGGTGTTGCCAATGTGCGGCTGGGTCAGGGTGATGATCTGGCCGTGATAGGAGGGGTCGGTGAGGATTTCCTGGTAGCCGGTGAGGCTGGTGTTGAAGACGATTTCGCCGGTGGTGGTACCCATTGCGCCAAAGGCAATACCAGGCCAGGTAGCGCCGTCTTCGAGGGCGAGTAAAGCGGGTTGGGTCATATTTCGTAATCCGTCAATCATAATCCGTAATCCGAAGTGGGGACACGGGGTATGGTGACAAAACGGCCGTATTCTATCACCACCCTCACCACTTGGACATGCGCTTTCTTACAAAAGTTAGTGAGGGTGTTTGGCAATTTCGTATCAGAAAGGGATGTCTTGATTGGTCAGGCGCTGGTACCAGGCGTTGAGCCATTTCATCGCTTCGTCATATTTTTGGGCAGGTAGTTCGCGGTAGGCGGAGATTTCAAAGTTGCGGTACAGTTCGCCATAGACCGCACCATATTCACTACGGCCACCCCGCTCTGACAGCACATGCCCAATGGCCCGCACAGCCTGGGAAATGCGGCTGGCCTGTTCGCGGGTGATAAAACGTTCCGATACGCTGAGGGTCGCTTCGATGGCTTCCAGGCGACGGCCGTAATCATCCAGCCGCGCCTCGATCATAATCTGGTTACGCGCCAGCTTCACCACCGCCAGCGCCATCTGATACGCTTCCACGGCGTCGGCGCTGGCCCGTTTTAAGAGCGTATCAAAATCGGGGTCGGCCGTTAACCGCCCTTCCTGAAACGCTTCCCACAGAACAGCGGCGGCCCCTCGTTGGAAATTTTCCAGCTTTGCACGCATATTCTCGGCCACTTTGCCTGCCTCTATGCCGGCCAGCCACAAAGGGACCAGATCTACCCGCAGTAAAGTGGCCTCTTGACGACCGCCGCCACGTCCCCCTTCTGAAGGGGGGGTTGAAATGTCCCCCCTTTGATACCCTTCAGCCAGGATGGAATGGGTTTGAATGCGCCGGCGCTGGCTTCTATCGTCTAGCCCCAGAGCATGGCACATGTGTTTAATAGAGACATAAATTTGCCCATTATTTGTGCGCACGGCCATTACCATGTCTTCATATAACTGTACCTCACGCTGTTCAATGATGATCAATTTCTTCGTCATAGTTCCTCCCGAACGGCCGTCCACTAAAAGGAAATATCCTGATTGGTCAGACGTTGGTACCACTGGGATTTTTCCAGCTTGGGCCGCACTTGCTCATTCACGGCGCTGGTGCGTATACCGGATAACCACAGCGGCACTAGGCCAACCCGTAAGACATAGCTGTCTTGCATACCCCTAAGCCTCTGGCGAGAATAGTATGACGTTCTATCCGCTGCCGTTGGGTCTGGGTATCCAGGCCTAAAGCGCGGCACATCTGGCTGATAAAGGCATAAATCTGCCCACTAGCTAACCGCACGGCCGTTAACTCATCTCCATAAAACTCAACTTCCCGCTGCTCGACGGGCACAAGCGTGTTTATCTCTGCCATCACCTATCACCGCTTCCTTTCAATCAAACACATCACGCTTATACCTGTACCAATCAGGCGCGGAAGTGCGCCTCCAATCGAGGCAGGTCAACGCCGGTTGATGCCAGCGCCACCATGCTGTCCAATGGCGGGCTGCCCTTGATGTATAGCTCCGTCTCCAAATCCAGGTCAGGCAGCAGCACCACACTACGGTTGCCCCGCTGATCTAAAATAATGCCTTCGCCTTCCCATCCTGGATTTTGCAGCAAATAGACCAGCTTCCAATGGGTGTTCGACAACCGTTCAGCCTGGCGCACAGCGCCGATGACGGCATCGGCCGTACCCACCCGTTCCACAATCGCCGCCGCATTCAACAGCGGTTGGCCGTGCAGGTGGGCGCGTAGCTGCTGATGTACCACCAGGTCCAGGTAACGGCGCAGGGGGCTGGTGGATTGGGCATACAAATTCAGCCCCAACCCGGCGTGAATACCGGGGGATGTGACCTGCTGGCTGCGTTGTAATTTTTTGCGGAGGGCGAGCATGGCCGACGGCCGTGCCGGTTCCCGTTCATCCGCATCCGGCGGGTCTTGAATGGTGAACGGCAGGGGAACATTGTGCTGCACCGCGTAGCGCGCCACCGCTTCCCCGGTCATCAGCATCGCCTCCATCACCAGGGCACGGCTGCGCAAAGAGGGCAACGGCCGTATCACCACTTCCCCCTCTTCCACCCGCACCTTCACCTCCGGCAGATCAATAAACACCGCGCCATTTTCGCGGCGGCGCGCTTCAAAACGCCGTGCCAAAGCATACAAAGTGGCAAACGGCTCTTCCCCCAGCCGCACCTCCACCTGCTCATAGGTCAGGCGCGTTACCCGCACCCAACTGGGTACAATCTCCACCCGGGCAATGCCACCGTCGGCCGCTAAATCCAATCCAAATGACAGTGCGGGCGACACCTCGTCCAATCCTAACCCTAACATGTGTGTGACCATAGGCGGCAGCATAGGCACCGTGCCTTCGGGCAAATACAGGTTGGCGGCACGGGTGCGGGCTTCTTCATCCGCCGGGCTGCCAGGGGGAACCAACACAGCCACATCAGCCACATGCACCCACAACCGATCACCGTCCAGGCTCAGGGCGTCGTCAGGGTCCTGGTTGTCCTCGTCGTCAATGGCAAAGGCAGGCAGGTGAGTGAGGTCACGGCGATCTTCATCGGGTAATTGGGTAATTGGGTAATCGGGTAATTGGGTGGGTAAGCCCAGGCGTTGGGGGTAGGGGTTGACCATTTCGTCCCAATAGCCGGTTTTGAGCAGCAAGGCGTGGGCCTGTTCGGGGGTTTCAGATTGATGAAGAGCGCGCAGGATTTTGCTGTTTTCGCGTTGTCCGGTGGCCAGGGCGACCACTTCCTGCAAATAGCCGGCGTCTTCGGGCTGGTAACGGCCGTCTTGCAAACGCCCCAAAAATTCCTGCCACTGTTGTTCGGCAGCCGCTTTGGCAGCCCGTTCCGCCTGAATGTGGGTGACCACGTCAGGTGTATGCACCACAATCGCTTCCGGGGCGCCACCCAGATACAAACCATCGGCTAACTGCTGCCAGATAGCCCAGGCGGTCGCCGGCGTAAATTCATCATACACCAGCTCGGCCAGTTCGGGCAGCGTAGTGGTCTGCCCGGCCAGCAGTTCACAGGCGGTCTGCATATCGCCGGGCGGCGGTTGCAAGCGAGACAACACCGGCGTGGGGCCAGGATGCAGCAAGAGGACATCTTTGGGGCGAACACTCAGGCGGCTGCCATCCGGCAGTTCGATGAACAGTTTCTTGCCGGTCTGCACCACCCGACCGGGCTGGTTTTTGTACACAATCAGGCTGTCAATCAGCACTTCTTCATCAGGCATGTGCCTGTTTATATCATCTTCTGGCCGGGGGGCAATTGGGTAAAGGGAAGCTGTACCACAAATGTTGTCCCGTTGTCAGGGATGCTATGGGCCGCTACGTGGCCATAATGGCGCAGCACAATTTTGCGGCAAATGGGGTGACACGGCCGTTGACGCGCTCAATTTGGGCTTCTAAATCAGATAGGACGGCGTGGCGGACGGCCGTTAAATTGACCGGCTCAAACGGACGATCCTGTGTTTGCACCCGCGAATACAGCAGCAATCCATCCAACAACAACTGCATGCGCATCGCCGAACGTTCCAACCGCTGCAAATAATCCAAACCCCGCTCGTCCAACCGCTCTAACCGCTCTCCATACCGTGAATGCAACCGCTCCCCAAACGTCAGAATCTCACGCAGCGGCTCACGCAGCGGCTCTTGTAAATCGTGGGAAGCCACAAAAGCAAACTCTTGCAGCTCATCATTGCTCCGCTCCAGTTCCAGCTCATACGCCCGCCGCTGCTCGTCAGCCCGCTTGCGCTGGAGGGCATTCACAATCACCAAATTCAACAATGTCAACATCGTCACCCATACATCAGGCCACGCCATCTCCACACCCACCGGCCCAAAAAACCCAATGCCCCCACTAACTCACCCTGATAAAACATAGGCACAAACAGCATAGCCCGAAAGCTATGCCGAGACATCCAGGTATTGATTCCCGGCAGGTTTTCTGCTTCTTGGGGACGGGAAATGATCAGGTTTTCACCTGACGCAAAGCGCATCATCGTCAGGTGCAGTTGCCGCACCACCACATTTTGCAATTGCAGTTTCTGTGAATCAGCGGGATCGGCGCACCACTCATGGGTATTGGTGATCCGCGCCAGATCATCATAAAGCATGAAGACCGCGCTATGCATAGCCCCGCAAACTCAGCTGCCAGCCGCAGCGCCTCATCAACGGCCACATCTACCTGGCTGGGAGTGGGAGATAAATTGATAAATTGGGCAGCCATTTCCGCCACAAACTGCTCCATCGCCAGACGTTGGCTGAGCGCCTGCTCCATCTGATGGCGCTCCGTCATGTCTCGGTTTAAGGCCAACGCGCCTACCGGCTCACCGGCATTATTCCGCAATAACGTCACTTTGGCCCACACGCGCAGCTGCCGGCCATCGCGGCAGGTCTGGATGGCCTCCCCTTCATAATAACCCTGGCTAACCAGCCGTTCTACCGCCTCTTCATATGAACTGCCAACTTGATATTGGGGAATAATGTCATTGACAAACTGCCCTAACACCTCTTCCGGCTCCCAACCATACATGATAGTGGCGACTCTATTCCAGCTTAAAATATGAAACCGTAAATCTGTGCGTGATAACCGTATCACGCATATTATCCAGCAGCACGTTCTGCTGCTCTAAATTTAATATGGTGTGCATAACAGTACCCAACCTGGCCTCGCCCTTGCCGTTACACATGGTTTGACATATCTGGGCACATGGTTCATGCGCATCATATACCGCTTTGTTTCACAAGGCAAAAATTGCTGGTAACTAATTGTAGCGCCGAGTGTGTATCCGTCCATCCGGCTGTCCTATGCCGGGCACGGCCGTTACGCTACAATAATCGGCCTATGATCAACTTGTATGACCTGAGTTACCCGGCGCTGGAAAATCTGCTGCAAAGCTGGGGCTTTAGCCCCTACCATGCCGGCCGCATCTGGGCCTATCTCTACCAGGAACAGGTGGCAGCGGTGGCAGCAATAACCGAACTACGGCCAGATTTACGGGAAAGGTTGGTGGCAGAAACGGCCGTGCCCCTGCCCCACCCCCATCTGGACACCCACAGCAGCGATGGCTTCACCCGCAAATTCCTGCTGGCGCTGGCCGATGGGCAAACCATTGAAACCGTTCTCATGGGGTTCAAAGGGCGGGCCACCGCCTGCGTCAGCACCCAGGTGGGCTGCGCCATGGGCTGCGTCTTTTGCGCCACCGGGCAAATGGGCTTCACCCGGCACCTGACCGCCGGGGAAATTGTGGGGCAGGTTTTATTCATAGACCGCCTCTTACAAGCCACCAACCCTTCGGCAAACTCAGGGCAAGGGCAGCGACTACGTAACATTGTTCTCATGGGCATGGGCGAACCGCTGCACAACTACGAGGCGACGATGACGGCCGTAGACATCCTCACCCACCCCAAAGGCATGGCCATCGCTCCCCGCCACATCACCCTCAGCACGGTGGGCGTCGTGCCCGGCATCGTCCGCCTGGCGGACGAGGGGCGGCAGGTGCGGTTAGCCGTCAGTCTGCACGGGGCCACCGACGCCGAGCGGCAGGCGCTGGTACCGCCCGCCCGCCGCTGGCCTCTGGCCGAACTGCTGGACGCCTGCCGCTACTACACCCAAAAACGCAAACGGCACATCTTCTTTGAATGGACGCTGATCGAGGACAAAAATGATGCACCCGAACAGGCGCACGCTCTGGGCCAGCTTTTGCAAACCATTCCCGCCCATGTCAACCTGATCCCCTTGAACCCCACGCCGGGATATGAGGGATTGCCCACGGCACGGCCGTCGGTCAAACAATTCCAGGCCATCCTCACCACCTACGGCATCCCCAGCACCGTCCGCCAGCGCCGCGGCATAGACATCGCCGCCGGCTGTGGGCAATTGAAAGTACTCACGTGATCAAGGGTTCACGTAAACACATGAACACATGAATACGTAAACACTTTATCACCCCCTTTTCGCTTTACCTTAAAATGGGAAAACTGAGTATACTAAACAGGCTAACTGCTGGTGGCGCGTACCACACATTCAGGCCACCAGACTGGCAGGCAAAGATAACAATATGGAAGAGTCCACATTAACCGGGAAAACCATTGGCAAATACCACATTGAAGAGCAGCTGGGTCGTGGTGGTATGGCCGAGGTCTACAAGGGGTATCAAGAGAGCCTCGATCGCTACGTCGCTATCAAGATCATGCACACCTTCCTCAGCAGCGAGGATGACTTTTTGCAGCGATTTAAGCGGGAAGCGCGAGCCATGGCGGCGCTGGGCCACCCCAACATCGTCCGCGTCTATGATTTTGACACCTATGGCAAGGACAGCTACTACCTGGTCATGGAGTTCATTGACGGTGGTACGCTGAAGCAAAAACTGGAAGAATTGGCGGCAGCCGGTGAAAGTTTCCCCCTGGAACAATCGGTCAAAATGATTGCCGATGTGGCCGACGCCCTGGCTTATGCCCACCGGCGCGGCATGGTACACCGGGACATTAAACCGGCTAACATCATGCTGCGCAAAGAAACCGGCCAGGCTGTGCTGACCGATTTTGGCATTGTTAAGCTGATGGGCAGCCAGACAATGGCCTACACTGCTACCGGCGCACTCATTGGTACACCTTCGTACATGTCGCCGGAACAGGCATTGGGCAAACCAGGTGACGCGCGGGTAGACATTTACTCATTAGGCGTCCTGCTTTTCCAGATGGTGACAAACCAGTTGCCCTTTGCCGCCGATACACCGCTGGCGGTGGTGATGAAACACGTCAATGAGCCAATACCACAGCCAGTAGCGTTTAACCCGGATATCCCGTTAGATTTGCAAAACATCATCATCAAATCGTTGGCGAAGAATCCAGACGACCGTTTCCAGACGGCGGCGGAAATGGCGGCGGCACTGCGGGCCATTAACTGGTCTGGGGAGCGGGGGACAACGGCCGTGACTCCCATCGCCGGGGTTACGGCCGTGACCCCATCACCCGACTATACCACGCCCGGCATGACCATGGCCGCCCAAACAGCCGTCGTCGGCGGCCAAACCTCTACGATGGTACACCCCCCGGCTGAACAAACGGCCGTGGGCGCAACCGTGACAACGCCAACAGAAACGGCCGTCGCCCCACCCGCCCGCAAAATCCCCGCCTGGGTCTATGCGGTCGTCGCCGTTGTTTTTCTGCTCATCATTGGCGGTGGGCTGTTCGCCAGCGGCGCACTGGGCGGTGGGGGAGACGAAGGTGCCGAAACACCACCCGTCATTGCCGTAGATGAGGCTACCAATACGCCCACGGCCGCAGCAACCACCACCGAAACCCCCGCGCCGGTCACGCCGACACCCAACCAGGTAGCCACGCAGTTAGCAGAATTGTCCGTTGCCCTGACCGCTGCCGCCGCCACCGATACCCCCACGGTGACGCCCACCGCTTCGCACACACCGGCGGCTTCGGCCACGCCATCACCCACTGTAGACGCTACCGCCGACTTTCTAGCCAGTTGTGAGCCCACCGCGCGGCTGGTTTCCACCACCAGGGTCAATACCACATCCAACGCCGTTTTCCCCAACAGCAGCTTTACGGCGCAGTGGGTGCTGGAAAACAACAGCAATTGTCCCTGGCCGGCCGACCTGGTTTGGGCTTACGTGGAGGGGCAAACGTTTGGCTATGAGGACGATCCGATTGCCGTGGGCACGGCCGTAGCGCCGGGCGCTCGCGCCACCCTCACCGCCAGCTTCACCTCCCCCAACAACACCGGCGCCTATGAAAGCACCTGGCAGTTGCAAACCGCCAGCGGTGAGGCCGTCGGTGCGCCGCTCACCTTCAGCTTTTTGGTCGTGCCACGGCAGACGCCCACCCCCACCGCCTCGCCCACTTCGGCTGCACCCACCGCCACCCCATCCTCCACCCCTGGCGCCGGCGTAGCCAACTACATCTTTACGGTGGAATCGTGTGAGTACCCCGGCAACGGCCCCGATTGGCGCTGCCAGATCACCATCTTCCCTTATCTGGACGGGGGCAGCGGCGGTCAATTCACCGTCTTTGTTTTTGATTTGCCAGGCGGGCAGGCGACTGAATATCGCGGTGCGGGGCCATTCACCCACTTTGCCCAGGCGCGGCGCTGCGCGGCATATAACCACGAAATCCGCGTCATTGAAGACACCACCGCCACCCAAAAATCAGGCCAGATTTATATTGACCCCAATAACCAGTTCCCAGGTGGCTGTACCTTGCCATAAAGAATGTAATGGGGTAATTGGCGTCTCATTTGCCCAATTACCCCATTACCTCCACCTCCCCCTCATGCACCCGATACACCCGGTCTGCCAGGGGCACAATTTCGGGGTTGTGGGTAGCCATAATCAGCGTTTTGCCCGCGTCGCGGGTTAATTTGAGTAAAAGCGCCATCACCATTTCGCCAGTTTCTTCATCCAGGTTGCCGGTGGGTTCATCGGCCAACACCAGCAGCGGATTGTGCGCCAGGGCGCGGGCGATGGCCACGCGCTGCTGTTCACCGCCGGAGAGTTTATCGGGGAAGGTGTGCTGCCGGTCGGCCAGCCCCACCTGTTCCAGTAAAGTGAGCGCCGATTGGGTAGCAGCACGGCCGTTGCGCCCGGCCAACTCCTGCGGCAGCGTTACATTCTCCAACACCGTCAGCGTAGGAATCAGGTTGAAGAACTGAAAGACAAAACCAATATGGTCGCGGCGGAAAAGGGTACGCTGCCGTTCGTTCAGGTCGGTGATGGCGGTGTGGTGGATGGTGACACGGCCGTGTGACGGCTTCTCGATCCCGCAGATAAGGTTCAACAACGTACTTTTGCCACTGCCACTTTTGCCCAACAGCACCGCAAACTCCCCCTCATAAAATTGTACATTCACAGCCTGCAACACCTGGCGCAGCCGATCCCCCTCCTGAAAATCCTTACTCAAGTTTTCGAGACAGATGAACGGGTTCATTAATTGATCCATCCTTTTCTTTTGTGCCAGATGGTTCTGGCCCAGACCTAACAGCCTTCTAACGGTTCAACCTGATATTTTCAGGTCAAAAACCTGCCAGGCCCCCAGACAAGATGAGCGTTTTTACATTTTCCTACACAAATCAATCAAATATATTGACAAAACATGTACATTAGAAATACAATGGGCTTATATATGAAGTTTAGACCAGGAAAAAACAATGACACTGATTAACCCCATCGAATCATTATCTGTTAATGAAAACGGAAAACCTGACAAAAGAACAAAGTTCAGGAAAATTGCCATCTGGCTGGCGGCCATTGTATTGACGGCCATGTTGTTGGCAACCGCCGGTTTTGTCGCCTGGGCGGGTGATACGGCTGACCCTATGCCGGAAGCCATCGCCGCCCTCGTCTCTGATGAGCAGGTGATGGTGACAGAAGACAATTGGATCACCTTTACCCCCACCGCTGCGCCGCCCACAACCGGCCTGATCATTTATCCTGGAGGCCGGGTGGATGCCCGCGCATATGCGCCTGCCGCCCACGCCATTGCCAGCCAGGGGTATCAGGTGGTGATTGTGCCCATGCCGCTTAATCTGGCATTTTTTAATGCCAATGCGGCATTTGATGTCATCGCTGCCTATCCGCAAATCGAACAATGGGTTATTGCCGGGCATTCACTGGGCGGGGCCATGGCGGCGCAATACGCCTACAACCAACCGGACAAAGTAGCGGGGCTGGCGCTGTGGGCGGCCTACCCAGCCAGCAACAGCGATCTATCCAACAGTGATCTGGCAGTGGCCTCAATTTATGGTACGGAAGATGGTCTGGCTTCTGTAGCAGATGTTGAGAATGCGCGAAATTTGCTGCCCGCTGATATACAATGGTGGCCGATTGTGGGTGGCAACCATGCCCAATTTGGCTGGTATGGCGACCAGCCTGGGGATAATCCCGCCACCATTGATCGCGCAACACAGCAGGCGCAACTGTTAGAAGCTACCCTAAATTTGCTCAATAACTTGAAACCAAAGTAAGAAATCAACCATATACAAACTCTACTTACTACCCATCTAATTTAGCTACGCCTGACCAATCAGCTTTATTTTGCAACTGCTAAGGAGATTAAGATGAACAAGCCAATGAAAAACAATGGGCACACACCTGTACTGAACACAGCCGAAACGGCCGTTCGCAACGGCAATGGCTTTCATAAAAATGGACAACATGGTCTTAATGGGCTGATCATCGTTCCAGAAATTGACATCACAACTGCCGATGAACGCCGTGTCAAAGATTTGCAAAAGGTGTACGATACCAAATTCAAACCGACGCCAGCCTACAAAGCAACCATGCCAGACATGCAAAACACCAGCGAAAACCGGGGCACGGCCGTGACCATTCAGCATGTCGGCATCCACAACTTCAAAGTGCCTATGCGCGTCATGACCCGCGACGGTGGTTCGCAGCAGGTTCACTGCTCCATCACCGGCACCGTCTCCCTGGACGCCTACAAGAAGGGCATCAACATGAGCCGCATCATGCGCACCTTTTACGAATACGACGAAAGCGAATTGACGCCCCAAACGCTGCAAAACGTGGTCACCAGCTACCTGGAAAACCTGGAAAGCTCCTCCGCCCGCATCGCCATCGCCTTCGATTATCCCTTGCTGCAAGAGAGCCTGCGCAGCGGCCTGGCCGGCTACCAATACTACCCGGTGGTGCTGGAAACCAGCGTCACCCCTGACCAGGGCGTGCGCCAGTTCATTCATCTGGACTTCGTCTACTCTTCCGCCTGCCCGTGCAGTTACGAATTGAGCGTACACGCCAACCTGACGCGCGGCGTGGCCGCCGTGCCCCACAGCCAGCGTTCCGTGGCCAAAATCTCGGTGGAATACAACGACGGTTTCTGGATTGAAGACCTGGTAGACATATCGCGTGAGGCATTGCAAACGGAGACCCAGGTGATGGTCAAACGGGAAGATGAACAGGCGTTTGCCGAACTGAACGCCGCCAATCTGAAATTTGTGGAAGACGCAGTGCGCCTGCTGTATGAAGGGCTGGACAAAGACGGCCGTATCGCCGACTTCCGCATCTTCGCCTCCCACAAAGAATCACTGCACTCCCACGACGCCATCAGCGTCCTGGTAAAAGGTGTGCCCGGTGGCTTCAACGCCTACCTGGAGCCCTTCACCTACCGCTCTGTGCCTACTTGAGCATTCATCCACAGATTGCACAGTTACACTGAGCCGCTTCACCAGAGGAGTTCGCATCCCCAGATGCGAACAGATGGGCATCTTCAGATGCCCAACTCCTCAATTTCAAGAAGACTCATAAATACAGATTTCGCCGTTTTTGAGTTAAATAATCTGTGACATCTGTGTAATCTGTGGATCACTCTCCCTTATGACGGCCGTGCCACCCACTTCCATCACCCCCAAACCATTCCTCAAGTGGGCCGGCGGCAAGACGCAGTTATTGAGCCAGATTGCGCCCCACTTTCCCGCCGCATTTAATCGCTATAGCGAACCATTTACCGGCAGCGCCGCCGTCTACTGGCATCTCTATTCACTACGCGAACAAGATCGGGCGCAGTTCACAAGTGTGCGCCTGGCCGATAGCAACGCTGAACTAGTCAACTGTTACCAGGTTGTGCGCGATGATGTGGCCACCCTCATCAAAAAATTGACCAAACACCGCCAGCAGCACCAAAAAGATTATTACTATCACATCCGCGCCCAGCAGGTGGCTGATCTCTCGCCCGTTGACCGCGCCGCTCGCTTCATTTACCTCAACAAAACCTGCTACAACGGCCTCTATCGGGTCAATCGCGCCGGGCAGTTCAATGTGCCTATGGGCCGCTACCAAAACCCGGCTATCTTTGATACTACCGCCTTACACAGCGCCAGCCGCACCCTGCAAGGCGTGGAAATTGTGCAGGCAGATTTTCGGGAACTGCTCGATTGGGCGCAATGCGGCGACTTTATTTACTTTGACCCACCCTATGCGCCGCTATCACCCACCGCCAGCTTCACCAGCTACACCCCGCACCCCTTCGGCCAACGGGAACAACAAGAACTGGCGGACATCTACCGCGAACTCAACCGGCGCGGCTGCCTGCTGATGCTCAGCAATTCCTGGACGCCGACGATATTGGACTTATACAGCGATTTCCACTGCCTGGAACTCAAAGCCAGCCGCGCCATCAATTCCAAAGCCGACAATCGAGGCCGGGTGAGCGAGGTATTGGTAATGAATTACCAATCGCTTTGCTCGTAGCAGGCGATTTATCGCCTTCTGACGGCGCTAAAGTACCTACTACAAACGTTGCTGCCGCTATGATCAACAACCGCCCCCTGTACCGCACCGCCTATCGCCGCCTGCGCCGACGGCCGTTCCAGACCATTCTCTTTATCCTGGGCGTAGCTATTGGCGTGGCCATGATGGTCTCCATTGACCTGGCCAGCGAATCGGCCAGCCGCGCCTTTCAGCTTTCCACCAATGCCATCACCGGCAAGGCCAGCCACCGGCTGGTAGGCAGCGGCAGCCTGGACGAGACGCTCTACACCCGCCTGCGCGTGGCCCAGGGAATTGCTCCCGCCGCGCCGGTGGTGGAAGGGTATGTATTGGCGGCCGAACTGGATAACCAGCTCATGCGGCTGGTGGGCATTGACCTCTTTGCCGAGCCACCCTTCCGCGACTATTTCGGCGCGCCCGGACAGGCGGAAGGGAGTGTGGCGGGTGACGGATGGGCCGCCTTTCTGGCCGAACCTAACACCGTCATCCTCTCGCAGCCACTGGCGGCGCAGTATGGGCTGGATTTGGGCGATGTGGTCACGATCATGGTTAACGGCCGTGCCACCCCCCTGCGCATCGTTGGCCTGCTCACCCCCAGCAGCGAAGTCAACCGCCGCGCCCTGGGCAGCTTGCTTTTCACCGACATCGCCAACGCCCAGGAGATATTGGACATGCACGGCCGTCTCAGCCACATTGACCTGATTTTGATGGAAGCACAGGTCGCGGCGCTGACCCCCACCCTGCCGCCCGGCGTGCGCCTGGAAACGGCCGCCGCCCGCAGCAACACCATCCAACAAATGACCGCCGCTTTTGAACTGAACCTGACCGCCCTCAGCCTGCTGGCGCTGGTGGTGGGCATGTTTCTCATCTACAACACCGTCAGTTTTAGCGTGGTACAGCGACGGCCGTTGTTCGGCATTTTGCGCAGTCTAGGTGTTACTGGCGGCCAACTGCTGCACCTGATTCTGATGGAAGCGGCCGTCCTCAGCCTGATTGGCGGGCTGCTGGGACTGGGCGCTGGCGTCATTTTGGGGCGAGGCATGGTGCGGCTGGTAACGCAAACGATCAACGACCTCTACTTCGCCCTTAATGTGCAAGATGTGACCATTCCCTGGGGATCGCTGATCTTGGGACTGGTTTTGGGCATGGTTGCGGCGCTGTTTGCCTCCCTCTTGCCCGCCTGGGAAGCGATGCAAACCTCTCCCGCCACCGTGCTGCACCGCTCCACCCTAGAAAGCAAGGCGCGCCGCCTGCTGCCCTGGCTGCTGTTGGGCTGGCTGGTGATGGTAGGAATCGGCGCTTTGCTCTTGCGCATTCCCGGTTCATTGATGACCGCCTTTGCCGGCTTGTTTGCCATTTTGTTTGGCTTCGCCCTGCTGACGCCGCCGCTCACGGCCGTACTCATGCCTCTGATCACCCCACTCAGCACTCGCCTGTTTGGCGTCTTGGGACGTATGGCTCCCCGTGACATTACCCGTTCCCTCAGCCGCACCTCCATCGCCATTGCCGCCCTGATGGTGGCCGTCTCCGTCATCGTCGGCGTCTCGGTGATGATTGGCTCCTTTCGCAACACGGTGGATGTGTGGCTCAGTGACACCCTGCAAGCGGACATCTTCCTCTCCACGCCGCGCCTGACCAACAGCGAAATTGGCGGGGTATTGGCGGCAGATGTGCGGGACACGGCCGTGAACACCCCCGGTGTCGCCTGGGCCGTCACCGCCCGCGAACTGCCCATCACCCTGCCCGATTATGACCTGGCGGCCGACCTGATCGCCGTGGACGGCGACGTCTCCAACGGCAACCGGCGCTACCTATGGCTGGCCGAGGGTAGGGACTCTGCCTGGGAAAAGCTGCTGGTGGGCGAAGGCATCTTCATCACCGAACCACTGCTGCAACGGGAAAATCTGGGGCTGCCGCCGCCGCCCATCACCATCGCCACACCCGCCGGGGAACGCACCTTCCCCGTGCTGGCCGTGACCTACGATTACACCACCGACCAGGGGCGAGTGTACATGGGGCAATCACTGTACCGGGAACTGTGGGACGATACGACCATCTCTACGATGGGGCTGTTTGTGGCGGCGGGGGCCGATGTGGATGAAGTGGTGAACAAGATGCAGATGCAGTTTAACGGCCGTAACGACCTCACCATTCAATCCAACCAGCGTGTGCGTGCCGGGGCGTTGGAGATTTTCGACCGCACCTTTGCCATTACGGCGGCGCTGCGCCTGCTGGCGGTGGTCGTCGCCTTTATTGGCATCCTCAGTGCCCTGATGAGCCTGCAACTGGAACGCGCCCGCGAATGGGGCGTGCTGCGCGCCACCGGCATGACCGTGCGCCAGCTTTGGGGGCTGACGCTGCTGGAAACAGGGCTGATGGGCAGCCTGGCCGGGCTGCTGGCCCTACCCACCGGCACCGTGCTGGCCTGGATTCTCATTTACGTCATCAACGTGCGTTCCTTTGGCTGGACGCTGCAAATAAGCCTGAACCCGGTCTACTTTGCCCAGGCATTTGCCGTCGCTCTCACGGCCGCCCTGCTGGCCGGCATATACCCGGCGCTGCGGTTGGGGCGAATGGTGGTGGCTACGGCCGTGCGCGAAGAGTGACCTTCTTTTGTCCACAATTCTTGCAACGAGCGTCTGGCGGGATGTATCGCAGCAACATTTTCAGCATAGAGCAAGGCATAGCCATAGTTGTACAGGGTAATCGCAATCGCATACTTAATTCCTGGCGATTAAAATGTCACTCAGGCAACGCTTCGCCCTGCGGCTGCAAAAGGCAAAGTCGGCCTTCGCCGACTGGAACTCAGCCCACGAAGGTGGGCTTCGCCCTCTGCTGGTGCAGATTTATCTGCCGCATTGAGGAATATGTGATTACCCTAAGGATATCAAAGGCTATTTGACACGCCGGCAATCGCAAATTTATACTCCTGGCATGGATTTTCGCTTTATTTTGATCTTGCTCATTGGGCTGCCTATGGGTCTGGCTGTCGTGGTGGTAGCGCAGAGGGCCTGGGCCAGCCAGCAGCAGGCGTTAACTGCCCAGCGCTGGCCGCAAACAACGGGTTGGGTTGTCTACTCTGGGATACAGGAGGAATGGGTGCGCACCCGTCGCTATACGTCTCATCGGGTTAGCCCGGCCCGGCGGTATGAGGCACAGGTAGTAGTTGAATATGAAGTAAACGGCCGTCGTTACCGCAGCGAACGCCTCCATTTTGGCGACCGTGTACTCTCCTCCGATCGCGGCCCCGCCGAAAAAACGGCTGCTCATTACCCGGTAGGAAGCATGGTACCTGTCTTTTACAATCCGGCCAATCCGCTAGAGGCCAGCCTGAAGCCGGCTGTCGGCCAGGGAACGTGGATATGGTGGGGCACGGCCGTGTTGCTGATGCTGATGATGCTGGTCATGATCGCTTTTATCCTGAGCAGCCCACCGGTAACGTTTTAGCGTTATAATCCGGCCATGCCCAAATACAGAGAGAGTTGTCAAATTTCACATGTTGTTTTATTGTTCGCTACTCGTGAGAAAAATTAGACAACTCTAGGATTCGCCAGACCCCAGTTATGACTATCACACCCGAAAATCCCGTTCACCTGACAAACTCCGATACCGGCGGGTTTGGCGAAATTGAGATTCACCAGCCACCAGGCGCTTTTGCCCTGCACCTGCCAGCCGTATTGCCCTGCAAACGATTGGCCTACACCGCCATTTGCTGGCGGGCTTGGGGCTGGATTGGGGCTGCGGCACGGGTTGTTTGGGGTTAACGGCCGTGCAAATCCCCACCGTCAGCCACATCATTGGCCTGGACATTGACCCCGCCAACATTGCCGCCGCACAGCACAACGCCGTGGTGAATGGCGTGGCCGACCGCCTGACCTTTTTACTGGCCGACTCGTACACCCCCTTTGCTGCCGCCGATCAAGCCGCGCTTTCAGCCTATGCCGGGCGCATAGACTTCATCCTGGCAAACCCACCCACCAGCGAAGGGGATGATGGCTTTGGTTTTCGCCGGTTGGTGCTGGAGGGCGCACGGCCGTTCCTGAAGCCAGGAGGGGTGCTGTTTTTGAGCGTGTCATACCAGTACGGCCGTATCCGCATCCACCGCCTGACCCAGGAAGTCACCGGCTTCACCTATGGCGGCCTGCTGGCCAGCACCGACTGGGTCCCCTTTGACATGCAGCGCCCCGACCTGTACCACTGCGCGGAGCTGTACGCCGCCGAAGAACAGGCCGGCGGCCCGCTCCACGAATTCCGCCACCTCGCTGCCGCCGACCAAATTCTCAATGCCCAATCCGCCCTGGCTCACTTCCAGCGCACCGGCCAAAGCCCTCTCAGCCAGTGGCAAACGCACTTATTTCGGTACGAGCCTGTAACAGATCAGGGTTGGCAAATGCTGATGGAAACCATGGAGACCTACCAGATGGACACTGGTATTTCTAACCTGGCTGATCAATACATCCATAATCAGTAAATCGAAATCAGACATCCGATTTCTTGAAGAAATCGGATGTCTTACCTGGCTTTTTCACCTATGGAATGTCGCGCCGGTTGTGGGGCTTGTTGTATTGCCCCGTCTATCTCTTCCCCCATCCCCGGTATGCCGCATGGCAAACCGGCGGGTGTGCGCTGCGTGCAACTCACGGCCGATAATCGCTGCGCCATCTTTGGCCACCCTGACCGGCCCGCCGTCTGCAACCGGCTGCAAGCCAACAAAGAGATGTGCGGCGACACGGCCGTAGACGCCCTCATCTATCTGGCGAAATTGGAAGAGGCCACACGGCCATAGAAAGTAATGGAGTAATTGAGTAATTGGTACCCAATTACTCAATTACTTAATTACTCAATTTTCTGGTTACCCATCCCTCTCCCGCACCGCCTGCTTGAAACCCACCGCTTCCGCCCGCACTTTGAAGGCTACCCCCTCCGGCGAATGGCGGGCCATGCCGTCAAAGAGCGTGGCCAGCAGTTGCGTACTTTCCAGCCCCATATTGGCATAAGCCTGGTTCACCAGCAGTTTGTGCATCATCAACTGGTTCTTGGGCACAGCAGCCATACGTTGCGCCAGTTCTTCCACCCGCGCCTCCAGTTGATCGGAAGGAACTGCTTCGCTCACCAGACCAATGGCGGCAGCGGTACGGCCGTCAATCAAATCCCCCGTCAGCAGCAGCCGTTTGGCCTGTTCCGCGCCCACCCGGTAGACCCACATCGCCGTTGTCGGGCAGCCCCACACCCGCGCCGGTGGGTAGCCAATTTGCGCTTCCTCCGCCATGAGGATCAGGTCGCAGCACAAGGCAATATCGCTGCCCCCAGCCACGGCAAAACCCTGCACCTGGCAGATAACAGGTTTGAGACTGCGCCACAGGCTCATAAAACAGGCCGTATTTTCGCCCATCAACTGGTAATCCACCATCGGGTCCCAGGGCATCTCCTGGCTGCCGGGCACGGGGCGTGGCCGTTCGGCAAAAATCTCCAGGTCATAGCCGCTGCAAAAGGCCCGCCCGGCCCCGCTCAACACGATCACATGCACGGCGTCATCCTGGTTGGCCCGCTGCACGGCCGTGCGCAACTCCTGTGGCATCGTTTCATTGATAGCGTTGAGCTTTTCAGGCCGGTTCAGGGTAATGCGGGCGATACGGCCGTCGCGCTCATACAAAATCGCCGTGTTTTCATTTGTCATCATCTGTACCTCCATCATTTGGTCTTAATCTCCATACGCTACTTTATCCCCACTTCGACCTGAATTCCAAAAGATAGCCGGCATATGGCCGAGCGTGTCTGGCACACTACTCCTGATGAGGATAATTATTTCCTGTGTGCCAGTTGACGCCAGGGAATTTGAGGCTACTCTCCACAACATATGAAACGATACCTTGTTTTTCTGGTGGTGATTCTGATAATAGCTGTCGGTTGGTGGCGGCAGCAGCAACGAGCGATGGGGGCAGCAACGGCCGTGTCCGCCAGCGTTACCAGCTATCTTTCCGGCGAGGTGAACGCCGGTTTTGCTCGCGCCACCGAACCGGAGGACATCCGGTTCCCGCGTGATCTGGCAGCCCACGACGCATACCAGACCGAGTGGTGGTATTACACGGGCAATTTGCAGACGGTGGACGGCCGTCAAGGAGACGGCCGTGAGTTTGGCTACCAGTTCACCATCTTCCGGCGGGCGTTGGCGGCTGACAACCAATCTCCCATCTCCAATCTGCCATCTCCTCCCTCTAACTGGCGCACCAACCAGGTTTACTTCGCCCACTTTACGGTCAGCGACATCACCGGCGGGCAGTTCTACCAGCAGGAGAAGTTCAGCCGGGGCAGCGCCGGATTGGCCGGGGCGCAGGCGGAACCGTACCGGGTATGGATTGAAGATTGGTCGGCGATGGAAATAGAACCGGGCGTGGTGCAACTGGCGGCGCGCAGCGGCGCAGTCGCCATTGAACTGCAACTGCGCCAAACGCTGCCGCCCATTTTGCATGGCGACGCCGGGCTGAGCCAGAAAGGGCCAGAGCCGGGCAACGCCAGCTACTACTACTCCTTTGTGCAGCAGCCTACCACCGGCACGGTGCAAATTGGCGAGCAGACATTCACCGTCAGCGGCGTGAGTTGGAAAGACCATGAGTATGGCACCAGCGCCCTGACGCGGGATGCGGTGGGCTGGGATTGGTTTGCGGCACAGTTAGACAATGGCGCGGCGCTGATGGTGGGGCAAATCCGGGAGGCCGACGGCCGTGCCAGCCCCTACTCCATCGGTACCTGGATAACCGCTGACGGCGAAACCACTACCCTGACCACAGCCGACATGGAACTGACCGTGACGGATACGTGGCGCAGCCCGGCCACCGGCATTACCTACCCCGCCGGGTGGGAGTTGAAAATACCGAGAGTTGGGTTGGAGTTAACGGCCGTGCCCCTCATGCCCAACCAGGAACTCAGCCTCAACACCACCTATTGGGAAGGGGCGGTAGCATACACCGGCGCCCTAACCGGTGAAGCTATTTCCGGGCGGGGTTACGTGGAATTGACGGGGTATGATCGGTAGAGGCGTGATGGGTGATGCGTGACCTGTCTCTCAATCTCCCTCTTCCAACCGCAACTCAAACTCCAACTCATCTTCAATCGGGACGCCATCCAACCCCAGCAGCGGGATTTCCGGCTTGAGCAGGCGAGATTGGGCCAGGGCGTTTTTATGCACGGCCGTCAACCGCCACCCGCGATTGGTATAAAAACGAATGGCCGGTTCATTGTCGTTGGTGGTGATCAGCCAGGCGCGCTGGCAGCCGTGCTGCCGGGCATAGTCAGCCGCGGCAACCAGTAGTGCAGAGCCGAGACCCTGCCCGTGTACGGCCGTATGCAGCGTTACAATTTCGCAGTTACGGCCGTCTAGCCGCACCGTTACCAACCCCGCCCGCTGCCCATCCAGGCTGCCGATAAAACCGGGCAGTTCGTCACACTGGTGCAGCCGCCCGCGTGACACCATGCGTGTATTGCCCGCCTGCTGCCATAAAAACCCTCGCACCCACTCCTGGTCACTCGCCTCAATTGGCTGGATTGTGATTGCCATTTTCTCTACCTCCTGCTTGGTGTTACACTTGGATGAGAATGTAATTGCGTAATTGGGTAATTGCGTAATTATCCTATCCAATTACGCAATTACCCAACCACTCCCATGACCAGAGAACGAACTTTCCGCAGTGAAGCCATTGTATTGAAGCGCTCCGATTTTGGCGAAGCCGACCGGCTGCTGACGTTGTTCAGCCGCGAACAGGGCAAGCTGAAAGCCATCGCCAAAGGCGCGCGCAAACCGCAGAGCCGCAAAACAGGGCATGTGGAATTGTTCATGCGCAGTAACTTCCTATTTGCCAAAGGGCATGACCTGGACATCATCACCCAGGTGGAGATGGTGGAAGCGTATGCAGCGCTGCGGGCCGATCTGGTACGCACCACTTACGCTTCATATGCGGTGGAACTGCTGGATCGCTTCACGGTGGAGCATGACAAACACCTGGGCCTGTACCAGCTTTTGGCCGATGCCCTGGGCTGGTTTGCCGCCGATGAAGAGATGCTGCTGCCCGCCCGTTATTACGAACTGCGTTTGCTTTCCCTGACCGGCTTCCAGCCGCAGTTGTTTACCTGTGTTTCTTGTGCCGAAACCATTGCCGAGCAGGATCAATTTTTCAGCGCGGAGTTGGGTGGGGTATTGTGCCCCAAATGCCAGACTGCTGATCGGCGGGCGCAGCCGATCACGGCCGTGGCCCTGAAAGTGTTGCGTTTTTTGCAGACACGGCCGTATGACGCCGTTAAACAACTCCATCTGCGCCGCCCCGTGCATACCGAACTGGAACATATCATGCACACCTACCTCACCCACATTCTGGAGCGCAACCTGAAATCAGTAGACTTTCTGCACCGCCTCCGCCAGGAAGCCAGGCCGTGATGCGCGACGAGTGACGAGTGACGAGTGATGCGAGACCAGAGAGACCACGCGCCTCACTCGTCACGCCTCACGCATCAATGCAAAAAAACCACCCGTTTTCAGGGTGGTTTTGCTGACTGCGGGACCAGGATTCGAACCTGGACTAGACGGTTCAGAGCCGCCGGTTCTGCCGTTAAACTATCCCGCAATGGGCGGTAACTCGTAACCGGCAGGCATTTTACCAGACTGCCCCGCCCCCGGCAAACGGCTTTATCGGTAGATCATGCGCAGCAAATACAGGATTACCCCAACCGGCAAACCTGTTTACAATGAGCTGGTCGATTGGTTATATCAGGCAGGGCGAGGTTAACGTTTATGCCAGCAACGGCCGTACACATAGACACCCAAAAGCTGTTCATTGCCATACGCGACGCTTTTGACGAGAGTGAACTGCGCGCGCTTTGTTATGAACTGCGCATCGGGTATGAAGGCTTGCCCCCCGGCAGCAAGCCAGACAAGGCATTGAGCCTGGTGCAGCGCTGCGAACGGGAGCGCCATCTGCCCGAACTGCTCGAGGCCGTCCTCCGCGAACGCCCTCATATCCCTCGCCACAGCCTGATCCGGGACGGCCGTACCGACCAATCGCCCTTCAAAGGTTTGCTCGCCTTTCAAGAAGAAGATGAAGCCATTTTCTACGGCCATGAATCCCTCACCACCGATCTCCTCCACCGCCTCTCTCCTTCCTCCTGAGAGGGAGAAGGCCGGGATGAGGGTGCTTTCCTCGCCCTCGTCGGCGCGTCCGGCAGCGGCAAATCCTCCGTCGTCCGCGCCGCTCTCATCCCCGCCCTGCGCCGCCAGACCAACTGGCCCATCCACCTGATCACCCCCACCGCCCGCTGGAAACGCTGGCGGTGACGTTGACCAGAGAGAGTGAATCGGTCACGGCCGTGACCTATGAACGGGATCAGAACCCGGAACTGGCTATCTTATTGGGCATTGAAGCTGCCTGGCTGAACGAGAGTAACCAGGCAGGGGCCTCTCTTCTGGTTGACAATTCACTGCGTTCCATCTTGCAGGAATATGGCTACAATCCAGAAACCTTGACCGGCCACACGAGCGAGGTTGAATCAGTGGCCTTTGCCCCGGATGGGCAGACGTTAGCCAGTGGCAGTGGTGATGGCACAATCTGGTTATGGCCGACATTAAAAGGGTTAATGGAAATTGGCTGCCAGCAGGTGGGGCGCAATCTGAATTGGGAGGAGTGGCAGCGCTATCTGCCCGGCCAACCCTACCGCCAGACCTGCCCCACCTGCCCCGCCACCCCTCCGTCCCCCCGGATGGGTAATCGGTAGTGCCCGGCACGCCGATTCAGAGGTTGGTCGTTCCAGGTGTTTAACGGCGTGCCTGGCACTGCCCCAGCCGGTCATTCCCAAATCGTGGTACAATGCCCGCACTCTGGTTTATCTGGAAACACAAAGGATTCACTACATGAACACGCTAACACGCATCACATTTAATCCCCAAGTGATGGGCGGCAAACCCACCATTCGCGGGATGCGCGTAACGGTAGGCACAATTGTTGGGCTGGTGGCTGCGGGCCACACCACCGCCGAGATATTAGATTTATACCCCTATCTGGAAGCGGATGATATTACGCAGGCATTGGCTTATGCAGCCTGGCGAGCCGAAGAAATTGACCTACCGCTGGCACAGGTATGAAATTTGTCATTGACATGAATCTGGCTCCCCTTTGGGTGGAGGCATTTCAGCATGAGGGGTGAGAGGCCGCACACTGGTCAGGCATAGGCGCAATGAGCGCCACCGACGAAGAAATTATGCGGTGGGCCAGGGAAAACGGGTATGTAGTTTTCACGCATGACCTGAATTTTGGCGCTATCCTGGCTGCGACGCGGGCACAATCTCCCAGCGTGATCCAGGTTCGCACCCAGGATGTGACGCCAGATGCCCTCCAGGATTTACTTTTCGCCGCCATCAGACAGCATCAGACCATTCTGGAAACAGGCGCGCTGATTATCATTGACGAACACAAACTCCGCGCCAGGATTTTGCCTTTGCAAAGCTGATTTTAATTCTTGTGGGTGGGGTGAGACGGTGCGGAGACGAGGCCCCATGTTTGGCCCAAACAGAACCCGCGCCGTCCCATCCCTACGCCAGATTGGCCTCAAATTGAGAATTGCTGGCGTTCTGCAAGGTGAAAGATTCCTCGCTCCGCAGACTACGCTCGGAATGATAGTTGACTGATTACCGATAACGGATTACGGCTCACGGCCGTCACCCCCCCTCCTCAATGCGCAACGTATACTCCACTACGGCCGTGTCCTCTGCCGCGCGGACTTCGATGAGGATGGTCAGGTCTTCGTCCAGTTCAATGCCCACAAAGCCGGTAATGGTGTCCGGGTCCGTTTCCACGATTTCTTCGCCGGAATCGGGGTCGAGGATGCGCATGATGATGTTCTGCCCGGCGGTGCTGCTTTCCAAGATCAGGTTGACCACGTCGCCGGCACTGAGGGTGACGGTGTACTGCACCCGGCTCTTGGGCAGCAGCGTACCGGTCGCTTCATCGCCCAGCGCCAGCACGCCGCCGTCTATGGTTTCGCCCAGCAGGAAGCGCACGGCCGTGTCCAGCACCGGGTCGCCATCCCCTAAAACAGCAGCCTCATCTATGGGCACAAAAATATCCGGTACCACGCCAATCCCCTCGATGTGAATGTTGCCCGCCATATCTACGGCGCGCCCCTGGGTAAAGCGGAACGCCTCATCCTCCGGCATGGCCACCTCGTCCACCGGACCGCCCAGCCCGGCGGTGGGCGTATGGCCGATGATGGTCGCCCGGTTTTGCAGCGTCATGTCATAGCTGAAAAATTCGCAGGCGCTGGCGCAATCTGGCCCCACCAACACCACAATCTGACCGTCATAGCGCAGACTTTCGTCGGGTGGCAAGATGAATTTTTGCGGCTCTTCGTCCATGCGGAATTCACCGCGATCCCGGTCATAACCGGCGGTGTTGCCCAATTCCAATGGCTCGTCGAAGAAGTAAGCGGCCATCTGGTCGGCCAGGAAACCGCGCCCGCCACCGTTGCGCCGCATGTCAATGATAATGGCCGGGGCGTCTGCCTCTTTGAAATCGCGGATCATGCGCTCCCACAACTGCACCGTCAACACGTCGTTGTCAGAGAAGCTGTAAATGGCGACGTAACCGATGCCTTCGTCCAGCAGTTCATACTCCACCGGCAGTTGCAGCCCGTCGCCAAATTTAGTGTCTACCCAGTAAAAGTAACTTTCCAGTTCGGAACTGGTGTTAAGTTCGGCCGTTTGCACCGCGCCGCCAGGATTCTGGTAGGTGACGGTGACAAAGCTGTTGCGCGGGAAGCGGGTGGCAAAAAGCAGTTTATCTTGCCGTTCACTGTGGGCAGTGCTATAGGGGCCAAAGTGGGAGACGGTCTGGCTGATGTGTTCGGTGATGGGCACATCGTTGATGGCGATAATCTCCGCGCCCAGTTCAATGCCGGCCTGGGCGGCCGGGCCGTTGGCGGTGAGGAAGGTGACGAGACTACGGCCGTCACTCAACTCCTTGATCGCTAACCCAATGCCGCCTAACACGGCGTCGCGGAAATCTTCCTGCACAAAGGGGCCGGAAACGTGCCCATCAGGGATGCGCCAGGCAAAATCCCGCAGGGCGCGCCGGTAAGTTAGGGCATCCCCGGCCGCTTCTGCCACCTTAAAACGAGGTTCAAACTCGGCCCGCAGCGCCTCCCAATCTATGTTCTTGTATTCGGTGAAGGCATATTCGTTGATCAACTGGTCTACCAGGGCATTAAACGCGGCAGCATACCCCAGGTCAGAATAATCCACCAATGCCGCTCCCTCTGGTTCGATCAGGTCTACGCGGGGACGGCGGCCGCGGTCAAAGGTGAACGGGTCGGTGTCTAAATCCACCAGGGTGTAACCGGCGGGCAGGCTGATCATCTCCTCATCGCCGGTGAAAAGCAGGTCATCCGGGCCAAAATTTTGCGGGAAACTCTGTTGGTCATCGGCGGCATAAACCAGCAGCTTGCCGCCGCTGATCTCCCGGTCGTGGGCCGGGTCGCGACTGATTTTGGTGGAGGCGTAGGCGGTTGACCAGCCGCCGCCGCCCAGGTCACGCTCTTCCAGGAAGGGGTCACCAAAAGTGTTGGTCCAGTAAGCGATGGCAAAAATCTGGACGCCCTGTTCCTCTTCATCGTCAAAGTCCACGTCCCGCCAGGCGCCCTGCGGTTCGATGGGCAGGGCGATGGAGTAGGAGAAGGGGGAGGTGTAGAAGTCGGAGGTGATTTGCCCCAGGGTTTGTGACTCCACCGGGAAGATGTAATTTTTGTCCCGGTCTACAAAACCGGCCTGGTCTTCCAGGATGACCACCGGGGCGGCCACGCCCAGGGTGAAAAAGGGGTTGGTGTAGGTGACAAGGCCTGTGATGGCCACGGGGCCGCCTTCGTCGTTCGTGATGGGTAATTGGGTAATTGGTAATTGGGTAATTGGTTCGGTAGTGGGTGTGGGTTCCGGAGGCACGGCCGTAACCGTTGGTTCTGCGGTGGGCACGGCCGTGTGGGTGGGTGTTGGGGGTACGGTGATGGGTACGGCCGTGGGCGACGGTTCCGGCGTGGGGGTGGCCGCTGGCTCCGTGCAGGCCGCTGCCAGCAACAACATGATGATGAGGACGGGGATAAGTAATTTATAGTTCATGTGAATCCTGATTGTTGGCGACAGGTTGCCGCCTTAAAAAACCACCTCTTCTAAAAAATAATGGTCATCGTGCTCAGGCGAGGCGTGCGCTTTGCAGACATACACAGGCTCACCCTGTATTGCTGCACAGCTATAACAGAAGTAAACGGCAACCGTTTTGCGCTCCTCCTCAGCACAGTCCGTGCAGTATTCATAGTGTGGCCTGTTTTGAGCAACCACGCGCGGATAGGGTGACTCTCTTTTTGGAGCGCTGTCCGGCTCAGTGATAGCTTCGATTGCTTCCAGTTCGATCACGTATTCGTGCCAGTCGCCAAAGTCAAAGACGTATTTCATTTTGTCGCCGGGCTGCATCTCCAGGGCGGCAATTTTAGTGTGAGCGCCTTCGCCGCCGCCAAAGGGGTCAATGGTGGCTATCTCAATTTCGCGGTAGTTCTTCGTCTGGCCACGCCGGACTAACTTCCAGAAACCGGCCATGTGGTCAAAGTCATGTTTGAACACATCCACCAGATAACTACTAAAATCGGATAGAGTCTGGCTGCCCTGAATTTCAATGCGCCGCCACAACCCTTTGCGGCGTTTGTACGCCACGTGAAAACGGTAAACTTGCTGCTTTTGTTGTTTGCTGAGTTTGGGGGGGCGAGACGGCCGTTGCCCGCGCGCAGTTGGCTTATGGACACGAAGTAAATTTTCTATGGGGCTAAATCTATCACTGTAGGTGATAAACGTGCCATTCCAGCGCAGCCTTTGATCCTTTTCCACCACCTCCAGCCAATGATCAGCCGGATAGGGGGTGGCGTCTTTGAGCAAGGCATAAGCAGTGGGAACGGCCGTGCTGCCCCATAGGTGTTCATTTCGCGCTGCTTCCAGCATAGAAAAGAGCGTGTCGGCCAATTGTTGGTTGGCTGCGGCAATCTCTTTGTGATGATGGCGGTATTCGTGATGAGGTTCGGCTTGCAGACGGAATTTAGGGATCGTGATGTCCAGAATGGTGACCAGCAAATTGTCTTGCCGGGATAATCTCAATTTTTTGAACCACCAGCCCAGCTGCAAGGCTTCCTGTTTATAGCTATAAGCGCCCAGAATGCTTTGACGCTGTATCGTAATCTCTGTCACTTCAGTCGGGATGATGTGATCTTCCTGATCCACCAGTTGCAATTCGGTGACCGGCTTCGTCTGTGGCAGAAAAAATTGAAAAGCAGGGTAAACAAACAACATTCCCTCTTTCAATTCCTCGTGCGCCAACCTCACCCGGATTTGTACGCCCGCCAGCGCCAATTGAATCGGCGTCAGTGTCTCCTTGTCTGTCATGATCAGCGTTTTGCCCAGGTAGTGGTCCCGAATCATCTGGCGAACGGATGTTTTGGGGTTTTTGGCCTGTGAAGGCCAGATGGCCAATACACGCGCTACAAACTCATCCAGAGAAATAGGGCCGTCCAGCGCGGCCGTAACCTGGGTGATCGCCTCCTCGCGTGTTATTCCCGCATCTTGTGGCATATGTGCTCCATTTACATCCGTTTGTATTAGGCGATTTATCGCCATTGGCAGGCGATAAATCGTCTACTACGAACCTTTAATAGCGCAGGATGAGGGCGATGCGCTGGTGGTTGGCTAACTGACCGTTGTCCAAAAAGACCACCCGCCCCTGTTTATCCAGCACCGTTTCGATGATGTCATCTACGGCGTCGGCTATCACATCTGGGGCGGTGGGGTCATCGGCCGGGGACAGGATCAGCCCCGTCTCATCTACCCGCGCCGGGTAGTGGAAATCTTCCTCCACCAGCAGCAAACGGCCGCGCCCTTCCTGCGCCAGCCGCCATACCTGGCCCGGCGTAGAGACAAATTTACGTTCGCCCACCGCCCTGTCCAATTCCACTAATACCTGCTGCCGCTGCGCAGCCAGATTCTCTTTGACCAAAGGCCAGACCAGTTTGCCCAGTTCATGCGCCGACGTTTTGTCGTGATTGCCGTTCAGGGTGGTGATAATGGCCTCCTTATGGGCGGTCACTTCGTTGAAAAAGGACAGGTAGCGATCTACCCCCACCACCGCCAGCGGTAGAGGGTCATCGGCCAGAAACGGTTTGAGGGCGTTATCCACCTGGCGGAAGAATTGGCGGTGGCGCTCGTCGCGGTGGGCCGATATGTTCACGCCAAAACCGCCGGGCAATGGTTCCGTGCCACCTGGCCCTTCGTGGATCATGGGGAAACCTTCGTCTTCAATTTCCACCAGATCGGCCTTTATGCCTTCAAAGAGGCGGGTGGGCTGCTCGCTGAGAGCCAGCACCCAGTAACGGGGGGTGCGGTTCAGGGCAAAAACCAGGTCGCGGGTGAGGAACGTTTCGTCAATGACCACCCGTTCGGGCAAGGTGAAGGGCAGATTAAAGATGCGGCCAAAATCCCGATTGGCAAAGATCGCCAGCCCATCCAGGGTGCGGGGGTGATCCACGCTTTTGGCTAACTGCTCCAACCGGGCCAATAAGGGATCGGCCTCGCGTTTGCTGAATTCCTGGAGCAGGCGATTGCCCGCTTCCAACACCAGATTTTTCAGCCGGATGGGGTCCTGTTTGTTATCGGGCGCGGTGCGGTGGGTGGGCATGGTTATAGTGATGGCCGGATAGCTGCTGACTTGCTGTAGCAATTGCACGTCATGGCGGTTCATAATTTTCTCCTTTTGGTAGTGGTTTTCTCAATAGAAAGGTAACCGTTCAGTTCCTCTGGAGACTTGACAAGTTTTTGCGCTTGAACAGCGGCAACTGCCTCTGGTAGTAAACTTGTCAAGCCTGAACGCTTACATAGAAAGATTGTACCTCAAATCAGTGAGCGGCGAGCAATGAGTAGTAGACCGCTGACTGCTTACCGCTCACTACCCACTGCTAACTGGTAATGAGCGGGCAGCAATGTCATAGGGGCGGTGGCGGCGACGATGAGGATGCTGTCCTGGGTACTGTTGGGGGGGATGATTACGGCCGTGTTATCCTCCCTGATCGCAATGGGCGTTACCACCGGCCCGGCCGCGTCAAAGGTGATGAAGATCAGATGCCAGGTTTGGGGCACGTAACCGGTAGCGCGGATGAAGCCTTCGGCCGTCCAGCCCATATCCGATTCGGCGTCATCCACGTAACCGATTTCGGCGATGGCGATGTTGTCCAGCGCCAGGCCGCCAAAGGTGAGGATGGGGTCGGTGACGTATTCAAAGCGCAGCAGGATTTCCTGCCCGGCGTAGGGTGACAAATCAATGGCTTCTTGCACCCAACCGTCGCTTGTACCGGTATAAAAGCGGTCGGTCAGGGCCGATTCGGAGGGGTCGTGGTCAACGGCCTCGCCCTGCATTTGCGCCCCGGCGAGCGGCTGCCACGTTTGCCCGCCGTCGGTGGAGAGAGAGACGTAGGCAAAGTCGTAGCCGACTTCGATGTCGTGGTAGAGGTCGTAAGTGAGGGTGACCTGGGTGACGGCCGTCAGGTCAAAAGCACGTGTCAGCCGGGCGGCACTGTAATTGGCGCGGTTGGCCAGCCACATGTGCCCGCCGGAAGTAGGCAGCACCGGCAGCAGGGGCACATGGTTACTGCCGGTGAAGGTGAGGGCGCTTTTTTGCCCGGCGGGGATGGTGTAATAGTCGGCGGCATACTGGTAAACGGTGGTTTCGGATGTGGGCAAAGCGTCGGGTCTCACGGTATGGACGCCATCAGCCAGGGCATATTTTTCCGCTGCGTCAGGCCGGTTATGGATGGCTAAAGCGACCAGCCAATCCAGCCATAATTCCAGCCCGCCGGCAAAATCGAGATCATATTGCTGCGCCAGATCATCCAGCGCGGTAAAGGCGGGGCCAGGGTAGGTGGCAAAGGCGCGGTATAACTCCCCCCCCAGCCGGTTAAAGATGTAGCGATTGAGCAAATACCCCTGCCCGTAATAAGGAATGGTGTTGCCATCAGTCCAGCGATTGAGCTGCTGGTCGGGGTTTTGCAGGAAGAGATTGGCGCGATAAATACCATCGCCGGGATAACCTACCAGTTCCTCGGCCAGCATGGCCGACCCTTCCACTTCCCAATCCCAATCATTGCTGTCATAGTTGGCCTCGATCATATGGCGGAATTCGTGGGCGAGGGTGTCCAGATAACCGGGGTAGCCAAAACCACGGCCGTTCATGACAAACATCTCCCGCGCATTCGAGGTCGGGTCAACGCTTTGGGGAATCAGATCATGGCTGCTGAAATAACCGGCGAGATAACAAAAATCGAGTTCGGTGGGGCCAATGTCACACAAATTCAGCGGCGAAGCATTGACGATATGAATGCGCGGGTCGCCATCTACGCCAGGGCTGGCTTCTTCACCAAAGTAGAGGCGGCTGCGCTCATATATTTCATCAAAACCGTCCCCCATCTCTTGCAGGTCTCGTCGGGACGGTTCGTCCAGGCCAGGGGTGGCGTCAAACCAGAAGTAGGCATGGTCGCTGACGTGTTGCAGGATAAATTCGGCGGTCGTATTGACGTTGGTATCGGTGTTATTGACGGTAATTATTTGCCGTGTGCCAACGGGCAGCACTTCGGCCAGGGGGGTGTCGTCATCAGAAGGGGGTGTGGCCCCCTTGTAAGCCACAAACAGGGCAACGTCGTCGCGGTCTGGCGGGTAATTGGTTTCAAGCTGTACGGCCGTCAGCCGTTCGGCATCGGTGAGGGGAGCACGGCTGAGGTTGGGGTAGGGGGCGGTAAGCGGTAAGCGGTTATCTGTAATCGGTGTGGGAGAGTTAGTGGGTAGTAACTCGCCTTCCGGCATCTGGCTTCGGTCTTCAGAACCTGAACTGCCGCCTTCGGCCGTGGGGCTGCTGGCTTCAGCCGTGGGCAAACTGATCGTGGACAATTCCTTATTGGCTATCGGTGTGGGCACGGCCGTGGGTGCTGCCCCCTTTTCGCCGATACAGGCAGCTAAGAACAAGAGGAGGAAGAGGACGGCCGTGAACAAACGTATTTTCTGAGACATAAGCGTTCCTTGGTAAGATGGATATCCGCGAAGAACGCGAAGAAACGCGAAAACATGTCTCTGCGCCTCCGCGTCTTGGCGTTCAATAAAAACGTGAGGGGAGATTATAAAGAGGGAATTGTTGGCTGTCACCGCCAGATGAGGGCCGCCTGGGGTATTCTAACAAGCCCTTATATTTTCCCCTTGCCCATGGCACAACGGGCGCACATTTGATAACGGTCTGGCAATTGTCTACTGGAGTCTGGCGAATTCTAGAGTTGTCAAATTTGTCTCACGAGTAGCGAACAAGAAAACAACCTGTGAAATTTGACAACTCTCTCTGGTGATATAAAAAACGCCCGTGTCTAGTTGTCTATTTCCCGGCAGAAGTACCCATTGCACACCCCATTCGGGCAGCATATCATACCGGGGTTGAGAATCTTATCTGGCAGCCGATCATCCCGGCCCAGTAACCCACAACCCGAGGAGGCAACTGATGAACAGAAAGCAGTGGATTCGATTGGGGACATTGTTGATGGCGCCCCTGGTTATTATCGTGCTGGCGCGCCCGGCGTTTGCCTGCGGCGGGCTGTTTTGCCGGAATAATCCGGTAGACCAGAACGCGGAACGTATCATTTTCACCGACAATGGCGATGGCACGGTCACGGCCATTGTGCAAATTCAGTACACCGGTTTTGACGAGGATTTTAGCTGGATTTTGCCCCTGCCGGAGCCAATTGGGAATGAGGATATTGCTGTGCCAGAAACGGCCGTGACCGCCTTCACCGAACTGGAACTGGCCACCAACCCCGTCTTCATCCCTCCGCCCACGCCCCAGTGCGCCCAGGTGATGATGTCAGTAGAAATGGCTGAAGACGCTATGCCTGCCAGCGGCGTATCGGTGTATGCGGAAGGTGAAGTGGGGCCATACGGCTTTGTGGTGGTCGGCTCGGAAAACCCGGATGAATTGACAAACTGGCTCATTGACAATGGTTACCGCGTCACGCCAGAAATGGAGCCGCTGATTGATGTGTATGTGGCGGAGCAGTTTGTCTTTCTGGCCATGCGGCTGGCCCCAGAATTTGGCGTGCAAGACATTGCCCCCATTGCCATCACCTACCCATCAGAAGCGCCCATGATTCCGCTGCGGCTCACGGCCGTAGCCGCCAACCCGGACATGGCCGTCATCACCTGGTTCTTTGCCGACAAACAGGCTGTGCCCGCCAACTACGGCCACTTTGAGATTGCCGACCGCGAGGTCACCTTTTTTACCTTTGGCGGCACCAATTACCGGCAACTGATGGGCGAAAAAGCGGACGAGATGAACGGGCAGGCATTCATCACCGAATACGCCGCCCCCACCAGCGAAACAGATTTTGTAGACCCACTGTTACAGGAGTTGAACGGCCGTCACAAATACCTCACTCGCCTCAACACCGTCATCTCCCCGGAAGAAATGACCGTTGACCCCGTCTTCAAATTTGAAGACCGCGCCAACGTCTTCAACATTCACGACCTATCCACCAGCCGCGGACAATATGACTGTGAACGCGATGGCAGCGGCGGCATCCTCTCCACCGTGTTTGGGGATAATCAACCGGCCAGCGCCGGTGGCAGCAGCAGCTTTGGCGGGCGCAGCTTTTTGGGCGGCCTGCTGGTTGGTCTGTGCTGCCTGGGGCTGTTGGGGCTGGTCATCGGCGGCGCGTTCTGGCTGGGCCGCCGCTCACGTTAAGAACGTAATTGGGTAACCAGGTAATTGAGTAATTGAAGGCGAAATTTACTCAATTACCCAGTTATCCAATACCTCAATTGTAAGTGTTCAGTCCCTCAAGAGACCTGACAGGTTTTTGGCCTGCAAAGTTTCAAGTTGAACTGGTAAAAACCTGTCAGATCTGAACGGTTACCCTCAATTACCCAATTCCATCAATTCTTGCTGCAAATTCGTCCGCGCCGGTTTTTCGAGGCGGGTAAAAAAGTGGTCGGTGCGGTAAAGCCGCTCTTGCTGCAAAAAGTAGGTAAGGATCTGGCTACGGCCGTGCCGGTATGCCTCCTCGGGCACATGGGCAAATTCGCGGCGAATGGCCTGGGCGTAGCGCCGGTAAGCGTCTGGCGGCCAACCTAAGGTGGCAATATCCGCATCTTGAATCAAGGAAACATCCGGGTGATCGGGAATCGTTCCGTTTAATGCTGTTGCCAGAATCAGTTGCTCCACCGCGTCAATGAGTTCATCGGGCAATTGCCAGCCGTGCAAAATGCGGCGGGCAAAGCGGGCGCTTTGGCTCTCGTTATCGGGTGCACCGGGCACATACACCACATCATGGAACCAGATGGCCAGCTGTACGGCCGTCCAATCCACGGCCTCATCCGCCAACTCCATCGCCGAAGCCAGCACTTGCCGGACGTGCGTCAGGTTGTGGTAGGCACGGCCGTTGCCCTCATACTGCGCCACCAATTCCGCAAAAACGGGCTGCGCCGCGGCTGCGTCCACACCCAGCGCCCCCGTCAGGGTGCGCCAACGTGCCTGCATTTTCAGAAGATCAACATCTTGCATCATCTCACCACCCCCATCACCAATTACCAATTACCGATTACGGGCACACCGCCCCATCCACCAACTGCCAGGTATTCACATTGATCGGATTGGCATCGGTGGGCCACACGGCCGTTTCCACCGGATACAACGTTTGGAACATCAGGCCATAGGTAGGCGCCAGCGCCGGTATTTCGGCGACCACGTTGATCTCCATTTCTGCCACCCACTGTACCCCGGCTGCTTCCCCAGAAGCCGCACTCCAGTTGGTGCTGGTGTAGGCCAGATTCCATGTCAGCCCGTCCGAGTTGCTGCCAATGCCGGCTTGCACGGCCGTGACCCCATCACGCTGCACCACAAACACCCGATCCGCCGCATCCGGGTCGCCGCCATTACCCAGCGTATCCACATACGCCTGCACCGCATCCGTTGGGTTATTCGTGGCGTCATTCACCAGGAACACCAGATACAGGTTTTGCCCATTGCGCCCCACATAAACCTGCACCAGCGCCCCCGGATTACCCACCGGACTGTATTGCGCCAATGGCGCGCCCGGCCACTCCGCCGGGTTAAAAATGCCATCAATCGTTGGCGACGACGGCAGGCAGCCCACCGCCGGATTCGGCGGCGGGATGGGGCTGGGCGTGGGCGTGGTGGTGGGTGTATCGGTAGCGGTAGCCGTCGCCGACGCCGTCGGCGTGGCCGTAAAGGTAGCCGACGGTGGCGGCGTATTCGTCCAGGTGGCCGTGGCGCTGGGCGGCGGTGTATTCGTCCAGGTCGCCGTTGGGCCAGTAGTAGCTGTGCCCGTAGCCGTCGCCGGGAAATCATCGGTGGGGTCCAGCGGGTTGGTGCCACGATCCACTTCCACGCCATCCCGCACACCACCACGATCCGTGTCCGGGTTCTTGGGATCGGTGCGATGGATGCGCACCTCGTCGCCATCGCTCAACAAATCACCGTCCGTATCCCGTTCCAAGGGGTTGGTGCCGTATATCTTCACTTCCTCGCCATCGCGCAAACCATCGTTATCCGTATCCGGGTTAAAGGGGTCGGTGCCGATCAATCTTTCTTCGGCATCGCTGAGACCATCGCCATCGGAGTCGCCCATGACGGTGGCGGTCATGGCGGCAGCGGTGCCAAAAGCGTTTTGGGTAGATTGGATCACGGCCGTTTCTGTGGCAAAAAACTGCTGCGTGGCGTCAATCGTTGGCGTTGGCGTCGGTGCAGACCCGCCAAACAACACATCCCGGTTCCAGATCAAAGCCATCAGGACAATAGCGCAGGCAAATGTCACTATCAAAACAAGCGCATACACCAGATAGGGGGGAATGGCCGCGCCAGCATACGCCTCACCCGTCAATACCTGCCGCCCACCCCCGGCTGCCGCAATTTCCACCTCAAATGGGTATAGTTCATTGCTGCCCAACAGGCTGGTTTGTTCGGATGTCACTTCCAATTCAATATGCGCCGCCTGCCCTGCTTGCAGCCGGATACGACCGCGTTCCCCCTTAAAGCGCAGCCCACCCTGCCGGTCACGCGCCACCACGCTAAATTCGCCGGGCGCGTTACCCACATTTTGCACCGTCACCGTCAGAATGTCCGGCATCCGTACCTGCTGCTTGTCCAGCGACGCCTCAAAGGCCACAAATGTACCCAACACCAGCGACGCCGAAGCCGCCACCTTCAAATTGGGGTGGCGCTGCGACACCAATTCCAACCGAAAACGCTGGCGACCGGTGGGTGTGCTGCGGTGGCGCGGCGGCCGGATGGCAATGCGGATGGAAACGGTGGCCCTGGCCGCCACGGTGACAAACTGACCAGGCGCGGCTACCCAATTTGCCGGAATCCCCTGCACCCGCAGGCTGACGCGATCATCCACCTCGCTCCGGTTTACCACTTCCACCACCAGTTCCGCCTGTTGGCCAGGGTCTACGGAAATGGAATCATTGGCCAGGAAAATGGCTAATGGCTCCTGGGGCACGGCCACGGTGGCGGCAGCGGCGACCAGCGGCGGCACGGTGATTTGTTCGGCCGTGCCGCCCATGACGGTGCGCGCTTCGGCCGGGTCCGGTTCATGCAAGGCCACTTCTGGCCCTTGCAGCGTCAGTTCATATGGCCCCACGCGCAAATGGGAGCCGGGCAAGATGGGCGTGGGATCATCCGGGCGCAGACGACGGTCATTCAAATAAGTGCCGTTGATGCCACCCAGGTCTACCACTTCCCACCCTAATGCCGTCGCCTGAAGGCGGGCATGATGGCGGGAGACGCCTTCGGCGGGCAGCACAATTTCGTTATCCGCCTGGCGGCCCATGGTAATGACCGCCTGGCTGAGCTGCACAATGCTGCGCGGATGGCCGGGCGTTTCGATGATGAGTTCATGGCCGGGCGGTGGATCGCTGACGCGCTCTAAAATGTCCAGCTCTTCACGCACCATTACCTGGGTGGGCGCGCCTTCCAGGGAGATGATGGCGCTGCGCAAGGCGTCGTTCATTTTGGCGCCGGTTTCGTAGCGATCATCGGCACTTTTGGACAGGGCCTGGGTAAGGATGTTGTCTATGATGGCGGGCACGTCGGGCCGAAATTCGCGGGCCGGTGGCGGCATATCACCGCGCCGGTGAGCGGCCAACGCTTCGGCCAGGGTCTGGAAGTTGAAGGGTAGACGGTTGGTGAACAGTTCATACAGCACCACACCCAGGCCGTAGAGGTCAGAACGGCCGTCTAGCGTTTCCCCCGCGCATTGTTCCGGCGACATATAAATGGGGGTGCCCAGCGCCGTGCCGCTTTGGGTCAATTCGGCGCCCTCTTGCAGTTTCACCAGGCCAAAATCGGTGAGCAGGGCGCGGAAAGGCTGCTCGCCTGGCTCGTCTGGGCGCGTCAGCCGCTTGAGCATGATGTTGCCGGGCTTGATGTCGCGGTGGATGATGCCACGCTGGTGGGCATAATCCAGCGCATCGGCAATGTGCGCCCCAATTTGCAGGCTTTGCGCCAGCGGCAGATATTTGCCCATGCGCTGCAAACGGCGCAGATGGTCACGCAGGCTGCCGCCGTTGACGTACTCCATGGCAATAAACAGCCCGGTCTCTGATTCGCCAAAGTCATACACCCGCACCACCGAGGGGTGATCCAGTTGGGCGGCGGTGCGCGCTTCTTGAATGAGCCGCTGCCGGAACTCTTCGTTGCGGGCAAAATGGGCGTGCATCAGCTTCACCGCCACCTGACGATCCAGGTTCACGTCGTAGGCGCGGTAAACGGTACCCATACCGCCATCACCAAGCAGTGCTTCTAACCGATAACGATTATTGATGGTTTGACCGATAAGACTGGCCATGTGGCCTCCATTGCCAGTAGACAGTGAGCAGTAAGCAGTTCGGCTCACTGCTGACTGCTGACTGCTTACTGCTTACTTCTTAAGATAGCTCTGGTCGTTTCCAGAAACAGCTCAATCTCCGCGGCGCCAATCCAGTAATGGGTGACGGCGCGGAAGTGGCGGGGGCCAATGTCCCCCAGCCAGATGTTGGCGCGCTGGCGCAGTTCGGCCATGTACTGGTCGGCCGTCAACAGCACAACTTCATCCAGCGCAAAAAAGACCATGTTGGTCTTCACCATATCCAGTTCCACGTGAATACCGGGGATTTGCGCCAATCCTTCGGCCAGTTGGCGAGCGTGTTGGTGATCATCGGCCAGCCGTTCGATCATCTCATGCAAGGCGACAATACCGGCGGCAGCCAGAATACCGGCCTGGCGCATGCCGCCGCCCACCACTTTGCGGGTGCGGCGGGCCTGGTGGATGAATTCGGCCGAGCCGCATAATACAGAACCGACCGGGGCGCACAGCCCTTTGCTGAGGCAAAAAGTGACGCTATCTACGTGTTGGGTAATGGTGGTAGCGTCTATGTTCTGGGCAACAGCGGCGTTAAACAGGCGCGCCCCATCCATGTGGGTGCGTAGATTATGGCGGGCAGCTATGGCCTGCACACTGGCAAAATAGTCAGGCGGCAGGGGATAACCGGCGCGGCTGCCGTAGCTGTTTTCGAGGAGGATGAGGCGAGTACGGCCGTAGTGGGCATCATCCGGCGCAATTGTTTCCTCGATCTGGTCGAGGTTCATACGGCCCATGCGGTCAGTGGGCAGCGGGCGCGGCATGACGCTGCCCAACGCTGCCATGCCGCCTGCTTCATAACAGAAGATGTGGGCATCCTGGCCGATGATGGCCTCGTCGCCGCGGGTGGCGTGGGTAAGCACGGCTACCAGATTACCCATGGTGCCGCTGGCCACAAAAAGGCCGGCCTCTTTGCCCGTTTTGGCGGCGGCTAACGCTTCCAATTCGTTGACGGTGGGGTCTTCGCCATACACATCATCGCCGACGGGGGCGGCGGCCATGGCCTGGCGCATGGCCGGGGTGGGCCAGCTAACGGTATCCGAGCGGAAATCAAGGCGATCCATGCCGCAAGTTTACGTAATCTTGCGAACTTTGCCAACTGGTGGTAGTGATATGGGCTGGCGAGAGGGCGGACAGGGCGTAATGCGTGATGCGTGATGCGTGACCGAGGAGAGTTGAGGCATCACATGTCCCGCGGAACCCCATGAAATCCAGTAAAGCCAGAATTTATTGGTGAGCGTTTGTTGGCAGAAGTTGGGGCACACGGCCGTACCCGCTACAATCTTGCCCCATGATACATCGCCTCTTGTTTGTCTTGCTGTTTGTGGGGATTGGCGGGCTGGCAGCCTGCCAGCAAACGCCGGCAACTTCCTCTGTGGGCATTGTGCCCCCTGTGGCTGCGCCCGAATTGTTCACGGCCGTGCCCCTGCCCACACTGCCCCCAGCCACCGCCACCCCCTTACCGGCCACGCTCACCCCCATTCCTAGCCCGACCCCGGTCACGCCGACGGCCGTGCCGCCCACACCGACGCCTTATTACACCGGCCCCCTCTCGCCCGTCTGCGGCCAACTGCTGCCCATCTTGCCCACGCACACCACGCCACAAACGACGGCGCTGACGCCGGGTGCCGCGGCGCTGACGGCCGTGCAAAACCGCATTCCGCAAACGGCCGTAGCTGCCTGGCAATACATTCTCAACCACCCGGACAACGTTGGACTGGTAGCCTACCGCGTGGGCAACGAAGCTAACGGCGTCTACCTGAATGCCGACGTGCAAATGCCGCTGGCCTCGGTGGTCAAGCTCATTCCCCTGGTGGCTTATGTGGAAGCGGTGAGCAATGGGGAGCTCGACCCCGCCGCGCCAGTGCCGGTGGACACACTCGACGCTTATTATTTGCCCGGTTACGATTTGCGATCACACAACCGGGCGCTGGCAGAATTGACAGACAAGGGGTTGATCAACGGCAACCCGCCCCAGGCGCAGTTGGCCGATGTGCCCTGGATGATGATCCGGCACAGTTCCAATGCCGCCGCCGATTATTTGCACTTGTTGTTGGGGCAGGAGCGGATGGAACAAACGGCCGTTTCCTTAGGATTGACCAGCCAGACCGCGCCCTGTACCTGGTTAGGACAGTTTATGGCCATGAGCAACCATACCCGCAGCGGCAGTGATGACACGGCCGTGCGCAGCTACATGAGCGATGGGGCGGGTTACGGCCGTGAGGCCGGCCAACTCGCCGACGCTTACATCAATGACCCGGCGTTTCGGGAAGCGGAACGCGCCTGGCACCAGGAAAACCGCCGCCCGACGGTGCAGACACAGCGATTGTTCAGCCACGCTCTGAACGCGCACGGCAGCGCCCAGGAGTACGCCGCGCTCATGGCCCGTATTGCCCAAAACGGCCTCAGCAACCCGGAGAGCAGTTTCCTGGCGCGTAAATATCTGGAATGGCCGATGGTGTTTGCCGATAATCAGGAGTTGTTTAGCAACCTGGGCTATAAAAATGGCTCACTGCCAGGCATTTTAGCCACTGCTTACTATGCCTATCCAAAGGAAGAGGTGACGCCCATCGTCGTCATCCTTTTCTTCCGTGACCTGCCCCAGCCCACCTACCGCCAGTGGCGGGAGACACTACCCCATGATGAATTTGCTCGTTGGTTACTATATGACCCGGCGGCGATAGCGGCGGTGAAGAGCGTAATCGGTAATCCGTGATGCGTGATGCGTGAAACCTCTTGTCACGCATCACGCATCACGCCCACTTTAGCCAGCAGCCACTCAATCCACGCCGCAAAGCCCTCGCCTGTTTTGCAGGAGAGCGGGAAAAAGGCCGCTTCGGAATTGAGCAGTTCAATGCCCTGCCGGAAATAGGGGATGTTGAAATCCACGTAGGGCAGCAAGTCCGTTTTGTTCAAAATGAGGGCGTCAATGCCCCGGTAAATGCCGGGGTATTTGTAGGGCTTGTCGTCCCCCTCCGGCACGCTGGCAACAACGATGTTGGCGTGGGCGCCTAACTTGAACCCCGCCGGGCAGATCAGGTTGCCCACATTCTCCACTACCAGCAAATCCAGGTCGGCCAGTGGCAGTTGCGGTAACGCCTTCGCCATCATGCTCGCTTCCAGGTGGCAGGAGCCGCCGGTGTTGATCTGCACGGCGGGCATCCCGGCGGCCAACACTTTGTCGGCGTCAATGGTGACGGGCGCGGTGTCGCCCTCGATGACGCCGAGGGTGAGGTAGGGGGCTACGGCCGTGATCGTGCGCAGGATCAGGCTCGTTTTGCCCGCGCCCGGCGAGGCCATGACGTTGATGGCAAAGACGCTATGCGCGTCCAGCAGCGCCCGGTTTTGCTGCGCCAACCGGTCATTGGCGCTCATAATTTCTTCAACAATAGTTACTTTCGTCATCGCTGATCCTTTTGCGGAAGGAGGGCGCATTCTCAAATGCGCCCGTTGGCATCTTCAGATACCAACTCCCCTATCAATTGTGCTACAAGAAAGCCAACGACCTGGTAAACACTCTCTTGCACAGGTGGGGAGAGAGTCTCACTATAAGCAAAATTTTGGCCGGTAATGGTGATGAGGTGGGCGGTTGGACAACGGCCGTACAATTCCGCCGCCATCGCCAATAACACCCCCGGACTCATCTGGTGTGACGCCGCCAGACCGTGCCGGTCAGGAGCCAGGGTTTGCACCTGTACCGCACCTGGCTCACCCGCCACCGCCGCGTCCACAAAGATGACATGCACGGCCGTGTGGATTAGATCGGCGTGTTCGGGCAAGAGTTGGTGCAGGGGTACGGCCGTGATCCCCGCCATCCCCTGCAACCGTTCCGCCACCACCCACCCCACGCCATCATCGCCGCGTAGGGGGTTGCCGTAGCCGAGGACCAGAGCGTTCATAAGTAAACGTGATGCGTGACCAACCAATCACTCGTCACCCGTCACGTATCATTGACGAGTGACGAGTGATGTGTGACCAACGCATCATCCTCTTCTCACTTCATCCACCACTTCCCCATCCGAGGCCAGCAACTGCACATGCAGGGCCATATGGCCGATGGCGTGGGTGGAGCAGCTCAGGCAGGGGTCAAAGGCACGGATAACGGCTTCGACGCGGTTGAGCATCGGCTCTTCAATTTTGGTGGAGCGGATGAACTGGCGGGCCACTTGCAGTACCCCCTTGTTCATTGCCAGGTTGTTGTGCCCGGTAGCGATGACCAGATTGACCCAGCGGATGAGGCCGTTCTCGTCAATCTTGTAATGGTGCAGCAGCGTACCGCGCGGCGCTTCGGACATACCAATCCCTTCCAACTGGTTAGGCGAGGCGAAGGCGCGCACGTGTTTGCTCAAAATGTCCGGGTCATTCAGGATTTGCTCCAGCCGTTCAATGCAGTAGAGCATTTCCACCAGCCGGGCATAATGGTACATGTAGGAACTGAGGACGGCCCCACGTTGCAAGGCGCGGAACTCGGCCCATTCCTGGTCGGCCAGGCGGGTGCCGCAGCGGGAGATGATGTTCATGCGCGCCAGCGGCCCCACGCGGTAGATGCCGTCCGGGTAGCCCAGCGGTTTGTAGTAGGGGGATTTCAGGTAGGAGTCCGGCTCCACTGCTTCGGCGATGTACTCCTGGTACTTCTCCGGCGGCAGTTGGTCGGCGACGATGTTGCCCACCGCGTCTACGATGCGAATGTTGCCGCCGTACATGGAGATACGGCCGTCCCGATGCACCAGCCCCATGAACAGCGACGGGAAATTGGCAAAGCTGCGAATTTCGGCGTCAAAGTTGCCAAAGATGCCTTTGTACCAGTCCAGAGTACGCAGCAGCCGCGCCTTGGCATCCGGCACATAGGCCAGGATGGTATCGCGGTCTTCTTCGGACAGGGGGGCGCTGACGCCGCCGGGTACCACCCAGGCGGGGTGAATGCGTTTGCCGCCCAATAGCTCGATGATGGATTGCCCAAATTTGCGCAGGGCGATGCCATCCTTGGCCAGGTCGGGGTATCGCTGCATGACGCCAAAGATGTTTCGTTCCGCCGGGTCAGCATCAAACCCCATCACAAAATCCGGCGACGACAGGTGAAAAAAGCTGAGGGCGTGTGACTGGGTGATTTGGGCCAGGTTCATAATGCGGCGCAGGTTGGCGGCCGTTTCGGGAATACGCACCGCCAGCAGCGCGTCCCCGGCTTTAGCGCTGGCAACCAGGTGGGAGACGGGGCAGATGCCACAGATGCGGGCGGTGAGGGCGGGCATTTCGTAGAACGGCCGTCCCTCCGTCATCTTCTCAAACCCGCGAAACTGCGTCACATGAAAACGGGCATCCGCCACCTGCCCCCGGTCATCCAGCTGAATGGTAATTTTGCTGTGCCCCTCAATCCGGGTCACGGGATCAATCGTTATTGTTTTGCTCATTGTTCAATCCTTTGGACGTGATAAGTTAGTCACTTGTCACTCGTCACTCGTCAGTGATACGTGACGAGTGACGAGTGATTAGTTGGTCACGCATCACGCTTTACGCATCACGTTCTTATGCCCCAAACCTTGTGCGCCCGGTCAGGTCTGGTTTACGGCCGTTTAACAGTTCCGTCAGCACAAAAAAGATGGTGTCCGCCGACGGGGGGCAGCCGGGCACAAACACATCCACCGCCACCACCTGATGCACCGGTACGGACATCTCCCGCAGCGGCGGGATCACCTGCACCGGGATTTGCTGGTTTAGCTGCGCATTTTCGTGATAAGCCCGTTCATACAGCGCCGCCACCTTGAACGGGTTGCGCATACCGGGCACATTGGCCGTCACGGCGCAGTCGCCCAATGACACCAGAATTTTGGTATGGGCGCGCACCTTCTGGATTTTTTCGTAATCTTCCTCGCTGCTGACCGCCCCTTCCACCAGAGTCACATCCACCATGTCCGGGAATGTTTTGTGGTCTACCAGCGGGCTGTAGAGCAGGTCGGCCAGTTGCGCCAGGTCAACCAGCCGCTCGTCAATATCTAAAAAGGACATATGGCAGCCGGAACAGCCATCCAGCCACACCGTCGCCAGTTTTGTTTTATTGCTCATAGTTTTCTCTCTGTAATCGGTGAACGGTAATCGGTCATAACACTACCGATTACCGTTCACCGATTACCGTTCACTGCTCACTATCCCCATCCCGCCCTTCGCGCATCAGGGCCAGGTAGGGCAGGAATTCGTGCCGCTTTTGCATCTCGGCCACCGACTTGCCTTTTTCAAAGAGCGCACCGGTGGGGCAGGCCTGCACACATTTGCCACAACTGGTGCAGCTAATGGCCTCGCCCCAGGGCTGGTTCAGGTCGGCCACAATGCGGGCGTCCACGCCGCGCCCCATCACATCCCAGGTGTGCGCCCCTTCGATTTCGTCGCAGACGCGCACACAGCGGGTACAGAGGATGCAGCGGTTGTGATCCAGGCCAAAGTAAGGATGGCTGGCGTCCAATGGCAGGCTGGGATTGAGATAGGGAACGCCCACGTGGGTCATGCCCAGTTCATAGGCCAGCCCTTGCAGCTCACACGCGCCGTTGGAAACGCAGACCGAGCAAACGTGGTTGCGCTCGGCAAACAGCAGGTCTAGCACCTGTTTGCGATAAGTGGTCAGTTGCTCGGTGACGGTGCTGACTTCCATGCCTTCCTGCGGATAGGTCATGCAGGCGGGGAAGAGGCGTGTGGTACCCTTCACTTCCACCATGCACAGGCGGCAGCCACCCCAGGGGGTGACGCTTTCCAGGTAACAGAGGGTGGGAATGCGAATGCCGTTTTGCCGCGCCAGTTCCAGGATGGTCTCGTCTTCGCGGGCGGCAATGTCTTGCCCGTCAATTTTGAAGGTGATGATTTGGGAGCGTTTCATGGTTGCGCCTCCGGGGTGGTGGCAACGGCCGTAACCCGTTCACCATCTAGCAATAAATCCAGATACTCCTGCCGGAAGTAGCGCAGCGTGCTGTTCACCGGGTTGGGCGCGGTCTGCCCCAACCCACACAGGCTCGTCTCGCGCACCATTTTGCACAACTTTTCCAGCAGCGCCAGCTCTTTCGTCGTGGCCTGCCCGGCATAAATTTTGTCCAGCAGGTGATACATTTGCACCGTGCCCACGCGGCAGGGCACACATTTGCCACACGATTCCGTCATGCAAAACTCCATGAAGTAGCGAGCTACATCCACCATGTTGGACGTTTCGTCCATCACAATCAGCCCACCCGACCCCATGATGGAGCCAAGTTGTTGCAGCGATTCATAATCAACCGGCGTTTCCAGATATGCTTCGGGAATGCAGCCACCAGAGGGGCCGCCGGTTTGCACCGCTTTCAGGACACGGCCGTGCGGCACACCGCCGCCAATCTCATACACAATTTCCCGCAGCGGAATGCCCATGGGCACTTCAATCAGGCCGGTGTTGTTAATGGCTCCTGCCAGGGCAAACACCTTCGTGCCCTTGCTCTTGGCCGTGCCCATGCCCGCGTACCAGTCGCCGCCGTTGCGGATGATGGGCGGCACGTTGGCAAAGGTTTCCACATTGTTAATTAGCGTCGGTTCCCCCCACAACCCGTATTCTGCCGGGTAAGGCGGGCGTGGCCGGGGCTGTCCCCGTTTCCCCTCCACCGAGGCAATCAGCGCCGTCTCTTCACCACACACAAACGCCCCCGCCCCCAACCGAATCTCAATCTGGAAGTTGAAGGTGGTGCCGCAGACACCGCTGCCCAAGACGCCCAATCGCCGCGCCTGGTTAATGGCCTTTTTCAGCCGGGCGACGGCCAACGGATATTCGCCGCGCACGTAGATGTACCCTTTGTCCGCGCCAATGGCATACCCGGCAATGGTCATGCCTTCCAGCACCCGGTGTGGATCGCTCTCCAACACACTGCGATCCATAAATGCGCCAGGGTCGCCTTCGTCGGCGTTGCAAATGACGTATTTGCGCTGTTTGGCGTCGGCCTTGGCCACCGTTGTCCATTTGAGACCGGTAGGGTAGCCGCCGCCGCCGCGCCCACGCAGACCGCTGCGCATCACTTCGTCTATCACATCGTTGGGGGTCATTTCGGTCACGGCCGTGAGCAAACCCTGGTACCCTCCGGCGGCCACATACTCCTCAATCCGTTCCGGGTCAATATGGCCGCTATTTTCCAGCACAATTTTGGTTTGCCGCTGGAAAAATGGGGTATCGGTGGCGCAGACCAGGTCGGCGGCCGTTTCGCCGGCCACCAGCGCGGCCACAATCTGCGGCGCGTTATCCGGCGTCACGTGCTGGTAAAGCTCGCTGCTTTCCGGCCGGTCGCGGTGGCTGACGGCTACCAGTGGGCCGCGTGAACACAAGCCCAGGCAGCCTACCCCTTTCACCTGGCAACTGGCGCTGTGACCATTTTCCTTCAACTGCTGCTGGAATGTTTCCAGCACCTTGTCGCTCTGCGAAGACAGGCAACTGGCGGCCACACACACATGCACCGCATTGTCAAATTTAGCTGCTGCTGCCTGTTCCTTCGCCGTGATTTGTTCAAATTGTTCATTCATCGTCGTACCACCTCCGCAGGGTTTCCATTGTCCTGTCCGGCGTCTGGTTGCCCAACACTTCGCCATCAAAGACGGCCACCGGCGCTAACCCACACGAACCAACGCAGCGCGCCGTTAACAGCGAAAACGCGCCATCTTCGGTGGTCTCGCCCGGTTTAATGCCATACATTTCCTGGATTTCCTGCAATAGTTGGGGGGTGCCTTTGATGTAACAGGCGGTGCCGGTGCAGACGACGCAGCTATGTTTGCCCGCCGGTTTCAGGCTAAACAGGTGGTAAAAGGTGGAAACGCCATACACCTGGCTGAGCGGCGTGCGCAGGGAAAAGGCCACGTAACGCAGCGACTCTTCATCCAGAAAACCAAAGGATTCCTGGACGGTGTGCAGCGTTTCAATGAGGCCACTGCGTTTATGCCCATTGCGGCGCATGGTGGCCTGCACAATCCGCCACCGTTTATCATCGGAAGGGGGGTCAATTTGTTTGAGGTTTTGCATTAAGAAGGTTCCTTTTCGGCAAGTTCCAGGCTTTCCAGCCTGAACTCCTGGCCGGTGAGAATGGTGACACGGCCGTGACCACAAGCGGGGCACACCATCAATTCACCCTGTTCCAGACCATATTCACAACTACAATGCTGGCAGCGCAGGCGAGCGGGGACGCGGGTAAAGTGCAGCCGCGCTCCTTCACACAATGTACCACGACTGATGATGTCCCAATAAAATTGGATGGAATCGTCTATAAAGGTGGAAAGTTCACCGATGACCAGGTAGAGGTCTGTCACCTGTCCGCGGCCAGCTTCTGTGGCGTGGCGTTCGGCTATCTCCAAAATCTGCCCGGTCACGGCCAATTCGTGCATAGTGTCAGTGTAACACTCATTAGCCGCCGCTCCCCCTCCCTTTCGTCATGCGTTTGTGATGACGGTTATCACCTTACGAGTGGCCGCCGAACGGGGCGTTAACACAGAAACGCTGGTCAATTTTTGGCTGTTGGAGGAAGTTCAATCCATTACTGCGCCAGGCGGCTAATGGTGAAACGGAGTGAGAAAAACAACGATAACAAAAAGTCTATATCGTGTTAATCCTGTTTGAGACGTGGGGCGGGCATCCCGGTAAAAAAACCTTGTACGCTAAGGTGCTCGTCTACATCCGGCCAATAAGCAGTGCGACCCGAACCAATAATTTCACAATTTGCCCGTTGCTTCGGTGTTGCCTGTTCCAGCCGCCATGACCACCACAGAGGAATACTAACGATACGGCCGTCTGAGAAAAAAGCTACAATACGCTCGTCTGTTACGTCTATCTCTTGAAAACGGGGTTCTTCATATTCAAATGAAGGAACCGGTGATTTAGTTTTGACCGCAATGCTCATGCCATGCCTCCAAAATCAGAACCAGGTGTGTTTCAATTAGCTGTGTGATTTTGTTTAACTCACGCTGACTAAAACCATGATTCCGGGCTATGCCCACAGGTTCAAGTCAGAATTTCACTTCCATTTTTTCCCGCGCTATGTGAACGTGGGCCGGTTCATGACAATCAAAGCTAACAAAATAGATGTGGTAAGGGCCAGGAATGTGCTTAATGCGAGGCATGAATCGAACCCTAATTGAGATATGAAAGCTACTTTACTCTGCTACCATCCCCTAGTCAAGACTTCCGGTGGCGAGTAGCAGGCCGCCTCATTTGCAACCTGCTACCTCAAACGGCCGTTGCTGCGGCCAGGAGGATGCGGGTGGCGTGGAGGCGTTCCATGGCCGTTTTAGCGATCTGTTTTTGCAGGCCGTAGGCCAGGTCGTGGTCTTGTTCGCACAGTTGGTGCAGGCTGGCGGCGTGAATTTGCAGGATGGTGCAGGGGGTGGTGGTCACGGCCGTACTCGTCAACTCATACGGTTCCACCAGCGCCGAAATGGCCAACACCTCGCCAGGGTTGATCGAACCAATATGAAAATCTTTGCGCAGTTCGGGCAGGTGTTTGTCTTCGACGATGTAGTGCAGGTCTATACGGCCGTTGACCAAAAAATACAACATCTCCGCCTTTTCACCAATCGTAAACAAGATCGTGTTCTTCGGCAGTTCCCGCTCCTCGGTCATCATCGCCACCTGGCGTAGTTGCTCCGGGTTCAAAAAGCCAAAAAACGGATACCGTCGTAGTAATTCTGTGGAAACCATTTCTTCCTCACTTAATGGATACACGGATGATACGGATTGGACGGATTTACACGGATTTTTTGACAATTTATCCGTGAAAATCCGTCTCATCTGTCCAATCCGTGTATCCATTTCTCAATCTCCTGCAACACGGCCGTGACCGCCACCGGTATCGCTTCTTGCACGGCCGTACTCAACTCCTCTGAAAAGTCATACACCCGCTCCGCTTCAATGCCCACGATGGTGATTTCTTCCGGCAACTGCGCCCCCATTTGCCGCCCCAGGGATAGGGCGGTGGGTAGGGAAACATCGTGTACGGCCGTGGTGTGCCCGGCGCTCCGGTCTGGCAGCTCGCTTAAAGGGAAGGTGGTGACGGTTCCGGTACGGCCGTGTCCCGTGTGCATGGCGTCTACAATAATCGCCCGGTCATAACCAACCAGTCGCTCCATCAGGCTGAGGCCGCCCAATGACAGGCACTCCACTTCCAGGGACGGCTGTAACCCCCGCACCGCCTCCGCCACCCGCCACCCCACACCATCATCCCCCAAAATGGGGTTGCCCAGGCCGATAATCAAACTCTTCATGTTGATGGGTTTGGAGATTTGGTAATTGGGTAATTCGGTAATTGAGTAATTACCCAATTACCCAATTACTTAACAATGCTGCCGCAGCACCCGCACCGGTTCCCCTGCCGCATCCCGGATGGCCACTTCCAGCGGCATCTGGCCTGGCAGCGAATGGGTGGCGCAGCCAAAACAGGGGTCGTAGGCGCGGAAAGCCATCTCTACCATGTTCAGCAGCCCTTCGTTGACCTCCGTGTCTTTGTGAATCAGGCTTTGCGCCGCTTTTTTGATGGACATGGAAATAGGCGCGTAATTGTTGGTGGTGCCCACAATCAGGTTCACTTTTGTCAGGATACCGCGCTCATCCGTCCAGTAATGGTGCGTCAGCGTGCCGCGCGGCGCTTCCACAATACCCACTCCTTCCGTCGGTGTCTTAGTGGGCACGGTGTGAATGTGCGGCGAGGTGATCTCTTCGTCCGTGGCCAGCTCCACCAGCCGCTCGGCCGCGTAGAGCAGTTCAATCAGCCGCGCCCAGTGGGTTGCCAGCCGTTGGTGTACCGGTTTGCCGCCCAATGTCTCATAGAACTTTTGGTACTGCTCTTGCGCCAGCGGCGTAGCCATGCCGTCGGCCGCATTTAGACGAGAGAGCGGCGTGGCCATATAAATGCCGGATTCTTTGCCATCGGTGAATCCTTTCCAGCCCACCTTTTTCAGGTACGGGAATTTGAGGTACGTCCACGGTTCCACCCGCTCGGCGATCCAATCGTTGTATTCATCAGGGCCATATTTGCCCAGCCGTTTGCCGTCGGGGTCTACTACGCTGACACGGCCGTCGTAAAAATTCACCCGGTTCTGCGCATCCACCAACCCAATGTAATGGGTGCGGTGGGTGTAAATGTCGCCCAGGATCAGGTCAAGATAGACCGGATTGCCCAGCACGATGTCGCTGAATAGTTGCAGGCTAAATTGGGCAAACGCAATGCCCCACCGCCCCATCTGCTCAATCTCCACCCGCTCCGCTTCCGTCAGCCCTTTGGTCACGCCGCCGGGAATGGAAGTGCAAGGGTGTACTTTACGGCCGCCCAACATCTCCACAATCGTGTGCCCATATTTGCGCGCCTGAATCACCTTGCCGCCAATCTCCAGCCCCACTTTGTGAATGACGCCCAGGATGTTGCGTTCGGCCACGGGCGCATCCGGCCCCATCACAAAGTCCGGCCCACCCAGGGCGTAAAAATGGGTGGTATGGTCGGTGAAATAAAAGCCCATGTACAGCAGTTCGCGCAGTTTCTTGGCAGCCGAGGGTGGCTCCACGCCATACACCGCGTCGGCCGCTTTGGCGGCGGCCATGTGGTGCGCCTCCGGGCAGACGCCGCAAATACGGTTGGTCAGCAGCGGCATCTCCTCCACCGGCCGGCCCACACAAAACCGCTCAAAGCCACGCAGCTCCGGTATCTGGAAATAGGTATTGGCCACGTCGCCGGCCTCATCCAGAAATATCTCAATTTTGCCATGCCCTTCCAGGCGGGTGATGGGGTCTATGGTGATTCGTGTCATGGTTGTCTGCTCCTTGATAAGGAAGTAATTAAGTAATTGGGTAATTGGGTAATTGGGTAATCACTCAATTACCTAATTACTTAATTACCCAATTACCTCCTCCATCGCCGGCCGCGCCGCGTGCAGCAGCGAATGGGCCAGGTTAAAGCGGTAAAACGTGCCGGCCGGGTCGGGGATGCCGTCCAGGATGGCTTCAATTTCGTCGGGTTCGGTGCTGTCAATGACGGAGGCTACGGCCGTCATCAGCCGCGCCCCATAATCCACCACCCCCACCGCCGGGCCGTAGCAGCCAATACAGGCCGCGCCAACGCTGGGGCAGCGCGCGCCACAACCACTGCGCGTGGCCGGGCCGTTGCACAAAATTCCCTGCTCCAGCAGGCACAAATCCGGGTCCACCTCGGCCACCTCGTGAATACGCACCAGCTTGGTGATCTTCTTAATGTTGCGGGCGCGCTGGCATTCTTCACACACAGTGGAATCGCCCACGCCGATGACGGCCCCCTTGGGCGGCAATTCCGCTTCGCCATGCAACACGGCAATCACCAGGTCAATGACGGCCGCAATCTGGTGCGACTCCGGCGGGCAGCCCGGCATAAAGTAGTCCACATCCACCACCTGATCCAGCGTACGCAGCACCGGGTAAAACAGCGGAATCGTCAGCATACCTTCAGGAACCTGATAGCTGAACTGCGGCCGAATATGCTGTGGATTTTCCGTACTCACGCTTTCATAGGCCGCGTTAAACACCTCCTGCATGGAAGACAGATTCGCCAATCCGGGGATGCAGCCCTCATTGGCGCAGGAGCCAAACGCCACCAAAATCTGCGACTTCTGCCGCAACAGCTTCGCCATATGTTCATTTTCTTCATTGCGAATGCCACCGTTAAACAGTGTCAGCAAGATGGATTTGTCCGGCATTGCCTCCACGTCTTTGTATTTGGCGTCCATGGCCACCGGCCAGAAGACCACGTCAAAGTTGGCGTCTACGTCCAGAATCTTCTCGCCAATGTTCAAGACGGCAATTTCGCAGCCGCCGCAGGCTGCCGCCCAATACATGGCAAACTTTGGTTTTTCTTTCGGAGCCTGTCCATTTTTGCTCATGCTGGCACCTCCTCAAGCATCATGTCCGCAGGCATTAGTCGGTCGTCACGGCCGTGACCATTCACATGCGCCGCCGCCAGCCGCCCCGGCCAGTTCAGCGGCCCCATGTCCCGGATTTCCTCCACAAAATGCCCAATTTCCTGAGCCAGCCTCACCCCTTCGGCGGCGCTGGCCCACACCAGCTTCACCCGCCCCGGCTCAATCCCCATCTGGCCGATGGTGCGCCGCAGCAGCAGCACCCGCCGCAGCGCCTTGTAATTTTGGTCCAGATAGTGGCATTCTCCCGGATGGCAGCCGGTGATCATCACCCCATCGGCCCCCTCTGCCAGCGCCTTCAGCACAAAGGTTGGGTCCATGCGCCCCGAACACATCAGCCGGATCAGGCGGATGTTGGGCGGGTATTTGATGCGGGCCGTGCCGGCCAGGTCGGCCGCCCGGTAGCTGCACCAGTTGCAGGTAAAGCCGATGATGACAGGTTCGAATTGGTCATTCATATTCTGTCTCCTCTCAAACGTTGGTAGTAGGCGATTTATCGCCATCAAACGGCACTAAAGTGCCTACTACGAACGGGCCGGTCGAACAACAACAGCCCCTCAATCTGCGACATGATCTGCTCATTGCTAAAGCTGCTGCCGCTAATCGCCCCGGCCGGGCAGGCGGCCACACAAGTGCCACACCCCTGGCACAGCGCGTGATTGATCTCCGACACCATCGCATCCTCATGGAAAATGATGGCGTTAAACGGGCAGAGGCCGTTGCAAATGCGGCAGCCAGAACAGTGGCGGGCGTCAATAGTGGCCCGCACCGGTTCCAGCTCAATTTCGCCCTTGTTAATCCGCCCCAACACCCGCGCCGCCGCCGCCGCCCCCTGAGACACGCTGGCCGGAATATCTTTTGGCCCTTGCACCGTCCCGGCGATAAAAATGCCCTCAGTCATAGTCGCCACCGGGTCGAGTTTGGGATGCCGCTCAATAAACCAGCCATTGGCGCTGCATGAAATACCAAACTGGTGCGCCACCGCTTTGGCGTCGTGCCGGGGTTCCAACCCAGCGGACAGGATGACCATGTCCACCGGAATCCGGCGCTGCCGCCCGGCCAGGGTATCTTCCACCTGAACGATCAATTTGCCATCTTCGCTGGGCAGGCGGGCGGCGTCGGTCACTTCGGCCACCCGACCGCGTACAAAAATCGTGCCCTCTTCCAATACCCGCTGGTAAAACTCGTCGTAATCCTTGAAGGCGGTGCGCATGTCAATGTAAAAGTTATAGACACGGGCGCCGGTGCGCTCCTTTACCAGATGGGCAAACTTGAGGCTGGACATGCAGCAGATGACGGAGCAGTAGTTGTTGTAGTTGCGGTCGCGGCTGCCCACGCAGTGAATCACGGCCACCAATTCCGGTTTTGTCACGCCATCGCGCATCACGATCTGGCCGTTGGTTGGCCCGGCAGCATTACACAACCGTTCAAATTCCAGACTGGTGAAGACATTGGCCAGACGGCCGTAGCCATATTGCGGCACCCGGCGAGCGTCAAACAAATCAAAGCCCGTCGCCAAAATAATGTTGCCCACCTGCACAGTGATAAACTCTTCTTCTTGGTCAAACTTGATGGCATCAGTAGGGCAGAACTTCTCACAGGCGCGGCATTTGCCGTTGATAAAATAAGTGCAATTTTCCGGGTCAATCACCGGGTATTTGGGTACAGCCTGAGCAAATGGCGTATAGACCGCCTTGCGATAGCCCAACCCGGCCTCATACACATCATCAATCACCCGCTTGGGACACTTCTCCCAACAAATGCCACAGCCGGTACACAAATCGGTGTCAATATAGCGCGGCTTTTGGCGAATGGTGACGGTGAAATTGCCCACAAAACCATCCACCCGCACCACCTCACTCCAGGTAAAGAGGTCAATGTGTGGATGTCCGCCCGCATCCACCATCTTCGGCGTCAGGATGCAGGCGGCGCAGTCCATCGTCGGGAAAGTTTTGTCAAACTGGGCCATGTGGCCGCCAATGGACGGTTCTCGCTCCACCAGGTACACCTGATGGCCAGAGTCGGCCAGTTCCAGCGCCGCCTGAATGCCGGCAATGCCGCCGCCCACCACCAGCGTGGCCGGGTGAATGGGAATATGCAATGGCTCTAATGGCTCGTTATGGATGACGCGCTCGACGCCGCCGGCCACGACCGCTTTGGCTTTCTCGGTGGCCGCCTGCCGGTCGCTGTGTACCCAGGAAACCTGCTCACGGATGGAGACCAGTTCACACAGGTAGGGGTTTAGCCCGGCGCGGGCGCAGGCGGTGCGGAACGTTTTTTCGTGCAGATGGGGCGAACAGGCAGCGACGACAACGCGAGTCAACCCTTCCTCTTTGATGTCGCGCTCGATCAGTTCTTGCCCCAGACTGGAGCACATGAATTTGTAATCGTGGGTAATCACCACGCCTTCATCGCCCAGCCGCTCTTTGGCCCAGACGGCTACGTCGGCCACATCCACCGTAGCCGCAATGTTGCTGCCGCAGTGGCACACGTAAACGCCGATACGTTCTTTGGGTTCTGCTTGATCGTTCATAGGCTTCTCTCTCGAAAAGGTTTGTAGTAGGCACTTTAGTGCCGTCAGAAGGCGATAAATCGCCTACTACGAACATTTCTACTTCTTCAACAACGGCTGCGGCATGGGCAGGCTGGGGTCGTCGCGGCGGGTGCGCGGTCTGGCAGCAGCGGGTTCTTCTGGCACCTCCACGCCAATTTTTGCCAGCGCCGGGGCCGTGTTTACAAACTCTCTGCCCAACCCCAATTCGGCCGGGTCGTGGCCGAATGCCAGCCCCATGAGCTGCGTGAAGTAGACAATGGGCATGGTGTAGTTGGTGCGGAAATGTTTGTTAGCGTCGTCCTGGTAAGCGTCCAGGTTGAGCTGGCACATGGGGCACAGCGTCACCATGATGTCAGCCTGGTACTGGTCGGCTGCATACAGCAGGCGACGGATGAGTTCATAGGCTACGGGCGCGCTGATCTGGGTCATGTGGCCGCCACAGCAGTGGGTCTTGACCGGGAAGTCTACGACTTCCGCGCCCAATGCTTTCATCAGTTCGTCCAGGATGGTGGGGTATTCGGGGCTGCCAAAGCGGTTTTCGGGGTCAGGGCGCACCACCATGCAGCCGTAGTAGGGGGCCACACGCAGTCCGGTCAACGGCCGTACCACCTTCCGCTTGACCGCTTCCAACCCCACTTTATGCACAATCACGTCCAGCAAGTGGCGGATTTTCACCGTGCCAGGGTCGTAATGCAGCCCACCGGCGGCCAACGCTTCATTCACCTGGGCATTGAGACGGCCATCCTTCTGCATATACCGGTCTGTTTTGGCCAGGTTCAGGTAACAGGCGCTGCACCCGGCCAGGACGGTATTGACGCCGTTGGCTTGTTGGGCGGCCAGGGCCAGGTTACGGCCGTTCAACGCATACGCCGGTAAACGGGAAACCGAAATGTACTCCGTCGCGCCGCAGCAGTTCCAATCTTGAATTTCTTCCAACTCCCAGCCAATATCTTGCTGAATGGCCAGCAATGAATCCAGATACGGCCGTGCGCTGCGCTGCATCGAACAGCCGGGGTAAAAGAGGTATTTGGTTATGGTAACATCTCCCGAAAGTGATGCGTGACGTGTGACATGTGAGAGAATCACTCGTCACACGTCACGCATCACACGTCACGCATCACACGTCACGTATCACGCCCCCTCCGCCTCCAATTCTTTGGCCCGGTTGAGGATCGCCTGTAACTGCGACAGCCACTCAATGCGCTGCGGCATTAAATCCATGCGCCCTTTGGTCAACAAGCCCAACCCCATTTGGGCCGTATCGCGCAGCCCGGTGGGGCGGTGGCGCAGAAAATGACGGGTAGCCAGGCCAAATTCAAAGCTACGGCCGTAATTCTCCACATAATCCACAAACGTCTGCGACCAGTCCGGGGCCACGCTGTCTACGTAACGATCCTGAGCAATGGCCATGTTCTTGAGGGTATACATGATATCTGGAATATGTACCTCTTGTGGGCAACGAATGGCGCAGTAATAACAAGAAACGCAATACCAGGGCGTATTGCTGGCCAGCACTTCTTCTTCCATGCCCGCCCGGATCATGGCAAAAATCTGGCGCGGCGTGTTGTCCATATCATCACCAGACGGGCAGGAACCACCACACGTGCCGCACTGAATACACATTTCCAGGCGAGACTCCCCTGGTGTGGCTGCTATGACCCTTTCCAGAAAATTAGCGGGAGTCCAGGTCTCTGTGGGAAATTGTTGGGTGGACAAAGGACACCTCCTTTGAAATTATGAATTATGAAGGATGAATTATGAATTTCGCCCTTCGCCGTGCGCCCCACGCCTGGGAAACACCTTAGGAAACAAAAAAGCTCCACACAAGGTGAAGCTTACTTTACGACCAAACAAAGGGAATCATCGGGCTGGTCGTCCAGCCACAAACAGTGGCGCTCAATCCCCTCAGCATATGATTGTGCCTGACGGCCAACATGCTGTACCCCACTTTCTGATCATGGAACAATACAGGCTACAATGCGCGGTATTGGTGTCAGCCAAGCATGTTTACGCTAATTTTGTTAGTGAAATTCATCACAAATTGTCTGGCAGAAGATCATAAACTGTAACGCGATTTGGCAAATCGCGTTACAACAAAATGCGTCCGGGTAATCGGGTGATCACCCGGACGCAGGGGAGGGAGGAAGAGGCGGTCGGAAGACCAACCGCTCTTTCAAGCAGGTTTCATGGCCTGCCGGTAAATGGGGCAGTTCACACAAACGGCAGGCAAAGCGCCTTCGGCCGTCATCCGTTTAGACCAGCAGCAATCGCCGAAGCGGGTATAGGCCGGGCAATACAGCCCTTGTGCCTGGGCGCGGGCGGCATCTTCTCGATTCCAGCGGTCAACCAGCCAGTTCATCAGATAACCCACGCCAAAGATCAGCGCCGCCGGCACCAGACAGCGCAGGGCAAACAATATCATCAAAACACCTGTGGCTTGAAACTCGTTCATCACAACCTCCTCTCGCCTGTTTGTAGTAGGCGATTTATCGCCCTTCTGCGGCACTCAAGTGCCCACTACGAACGGGCGCGGTTTCATGGGTCGTTTCTACCAGGCGATGGTCAACCACATACAGGTAACGGACGCCCATGCTAAACCCCAAAAAGCCAAAGGCAATCACGCCCAACCCCACCTGCCATTCGATGAGGGCTGGCGTGTAACTGGCAAATAGGGGGACGATTTGTTCCGGCAGATAGCTAAAGACCACCAGCTGGCCGATCATATTGGTGTCCCAGCGGTAAGCAACCAGGCCAATGACTACAAAGAGCAGAGCTAACCAATGCAGTGCCGGCCGTTCCCGCAGCTGGGCAGTGAGCAGAATCACCATCGGGACGATAATGCCCAGGAACATTTCCAGCACCCAGAAGTTGAAGGCGAACTGGCCGCCGGTGAGCATGTGCAACGCTTCAGTGCGGCCAGGCTGGTGAGTGTAAACCATGCTCAAGGTGTCCCATACCCGCAGGTACAGCAGCGCCACCAGCACCCAACCGATGAAGTGGGAAACTCTGTCCAGCCGCCAGTTCTCCACATAGGCGCGGGGTGTAATGGCGGCGGCGGTTTTGGAGGCGAACACGGTCAGGGCCGGGCCGGCGGCCAGCGCGGAGACGAGGAAGAGGATGGCGAGGGTGGATTTGTACCAAAACGGCCGTGACGCCAACACCCCATACGTCGCCCCCAACGAAGATTGGTGCATGAGTGATAACAGTAGGCCACACACGGCCAGGATGGGCGCTAACACATGCACCCACTCCATGCCCTGCCCCAACCGGGGCCAACGGCGCTGTACAATATCCGCCCGGCCCAAAATGGGAATCACTTCCAATGTCAGCACTGTGAAGTAAAGGGCCACACACATCGTCACTTCCCACAGCGGCGAATGGATATTCCAATACACCAGGGCGTGCCAGAAGCGGTCGGGGCGGCCGATGTCCATGAGCAGCGTCATCATGGCCATGGTATAACCGAGCAAGCCGATGAATACGGCCGTGCGCGCCACCGGTTTCAGTTCATCCTTCTTGAGCAAATAAACCGCTGCCGAGAGGGAAAAAGCGCCCGCTGCCAGGGCGATGGATGATAGATCAATGCCAATCCACAAGCCCCAGGGCGTCAGATCCGTCAGATTGGTCAGCACCAACCCTTGCGTAAGTACCTGATATGCCCCCACCAACCCCCAGGCCATGAACAGCAGCAAGGTAATCATCCACAACGGGAAACTATAGCGTTGGATTTTTGTTTTCATGGTGTTCCTCCGTGTTGGAGACCCTAAGGGTTTTTGAAACCCTTAGGGCCTGTTTCCATTACCCACATGTCAAATCCGCTTCCGGGTCGGGGCGGTTGGCGGCGGGCAGGTAGTAGACGCGGGGGTCGGTGCCCAAATCGCGGCGTAATTGCACCGCCTGATGGTTTTTCAACACCTGGCTCACTGGTGAATCAGGATCATTTAGATCGCCAAAGTAGCGCGCCTTACGGGGGCAGGCCACCACACAAGCCGGCGTCGCCTGCGGATCTACACCGGGTATCAGGCCTTCAGCCAGACCACGATCAATGCGCTGCACACAGAAGGAGCATTTTTCCACCACCCCACGCGGGCGGCGCGGGATTTCCGGTTCACCCCATTCCGGCACGGCTGGATTTTCGCCGGTGAACTCTTGCCAGTTAAAGGTGCGCGCCCCGTAGGAGCAGGCCAACTGGCAGTAGCGGCAGCCAATACAGCGATCATAATCCATGACCACAATGCCATCGGCGCGTTTATAGGTAGCTTTGACCGGGCAAACGCTGACGCAGGGTGCTTCCTGGCAGTGCATACAGGGCACAGGCACATTGATGGGCTTACCGTTCAATTCACCGGATTCCACCATGCGTACCCAAGAAGCGCCGGGGGCAGTGTCATTACGCGCCTGGCAGGCCAGTTGGCAGTCGCCACAGCCTACGCAGCGGTTCAGGTCTATCACCATCGCCCATTGGTGCTCACTGCCCACCTGGTCTTCAGGTGAGGTGGATTCGGTGAATTTGGGCAAACCTTTGGCATTGAGAGCCAGGGCGGTCACGGCCGTGCCCGCCACCACCATCATCATAAATTCGCGGCGGGGAAATGTTTTTTCGCGCATCTTAGTTCCTCCCTTCATCGTCTTTGTCGTGGCGGCGGAATTGCTTTTCCACCCAGGGAGAGCCTACCAGACCAAATAACATGCCGGTCAGCGCCGCCAGAATAATGAAATTCAGCGACGTATTCGTGCCGCTTTGCGACTGGATGTTCAGCGCCTGGCTGTCGTTATCACCCAGCAGAGGCACAACGGCCGCCTGCACCATCTGGGGGTTGGCAACCGGCGCCGCATTGATGGTAGTCTGGCTTTCTACGGGGTAGTGCATCTGGCTGCCATGACACTCGATGCAGTTCTGTTCACCGACGGTAAAGTTGTGCTGGCGGCTGCCATGCCCATCCCCCATCGCGCCATCGGCGGGCTGGAAGTGGCAATCTGTGCAGAGCAGCCCTTCCATGGCGTGGTTGGTGAAGCTGTAGAAATGGGTTTGCTCGCGGTGGCAGGCAGCGCAGGTATCTTCTACACCACCGGCGCGCAGGCTATTGTCGTGCGGGTTGTGGCAGCGAATGCAGGCCATGCCCTCTTGCCCATGATGACTTCCCTCAAGCTGGCTAAAGGTGTCTGTATGGCATTGTCCACATAACCGGGATGAGGTATCGGTGTACATAATTTTTTGCGGGTGCTCATGGGGGGATGAGGGATGGCATACCTGGCAGTCTACGCCTTCGCTTTCATATTGACCGGTGGCGGCGTCATAACCGGTGGTGTGGCAGACCAAACATTCCGCGGGGCTGCCTTGCTCTTGCCAGGCTTTCACAAAACTGGCCAGCGCCGACGCCTGGCTGTGGGTGCTGTTTTCCCACATGGCTGTTGCCGTTTCATGGCAACTCCCACAATCTTCCGGCTCTACGGGGGTGGTGGGCGGTTCGTCGCTTTGCGCCAGGACGATCACGGCCGTGACCGCCCCCAACACCAGCGCACAAATCAGGCCGATGAGTAGTCGTTTGATGGTGTGCATATCTTCCTCCCTTGTCCGTAAGCCGTAAGCCGTATTTCGTAAGCTGTAAGTCGTATTTCGTAATCCGTAATCCGTATTCCGTATTCCGATTACGGTTTACAGATAACGGCTCACGGTTCACAGATTCATACAAGGAAAGTGTAGGTCTGCGGAGGAGTGTTCACAATTGGCCGGCCACCCCATTTGGGTATGGGGTGAACACCCCATATGGCATGGGGAGTTGCCCCAGAAGAAGATGGGAGGCTGCCGGATAGACGGCCGTGTCCCACCCCGGTATGCTGTCGGTATCAACAGGTTGGATTTCGTAAACCGTTATCTGTAATCCGTAATCCGATTTACCGATTACGACTCACGGATTACGGACTCCCCGGAGGTTATGGTCATGAACGAGATGACAGTTATTCTGGTGATTGTGTTGTTATTTGCCCTGCGGTTTGTTTTACCGTTGGTTTTTACAGTGGGCGCCGGCTATGTGGAAAATCGCTGGCTGAACCGACATTCGTAATCCGTAATCCGTTATCCGTTACCCGTGAATCGTGAATCGTGAACCAAAGTCTGATTACTGATTACGCAGCAATTTGAAATTTGGGCTTGCGGCGGCAGATAAATCTGCACCAACAAGAGGCAAAGTTGGCCCTCGCCGACTGGCATACAGCCCACGAAGCGCCTGCCCTGAGCCTTGTGAAGGGTGGGCTTTGTTGCTTGTGGCCGCAGGACGAAGCGTCGCCTGAGCGACATTTACAGATTACGCACTCCCCACGGGCAGGGTGACGACAAACGTCGCGCCCTGCCCCACCAAGCTGTGGGCGGTAATTGTTCCCCCATGCCGCTCCACGATCTTTTTACAGATCGCCAACCCCACCCCACTCCCTTCGTATTCGTGACGGCCGTGCAGCCGCTGAAAAATACCAAAAATCTGCTCCGCATATTGCTCGTCAAAACCAATGCCATTGTCGGCAACGGTTAACTGGCAGAGGGGACGGCCGTGTTGCGCCATCATTTCCGCCGTGACCTGTACCCGCGCCGGTTTGTCCGGTTGATGATATTTCAATCCATTGCTCAACAGGTTTTGCAGCAGTTGGCGCATTTGAATGGGGTCAGCTTCAATGGTGGGCAGAGGGGACACCAACACCTCCCCTTCACAGCGTTGAATTTGCAGTTCCAGATCAGATAACACCCCCTGCATCACCTCATGCAAATCCACCCGGCTAAAAGGCTGCGCCTCCGTTGTCACGTGGGAATAAGCCAACAAATCGGTAATGAGAATCTGCATTCGCGCCGCCGCCTTGATCATGCGGTCCAGGTAATCCTGGCCCGCCACATCCAACACCGCCGCATACCGGGTTTGCAGCCGATTGCCAAACGTCTGAATTTTGCGCAGCGGTTCCTGTAAATCGTGCGAAGCCACATAAGCAAACTCTTGCAGTTCACTGTTGCTGCGCTCCAATTCACGGTTGTAGTTTTCTAATAACAGCTCGGCCTGTTTCCGTTGGGTAATATCCTGAAGAGAGATGAGATTACAGAAAACGTTATTGATATACAGCCGTTCCGTCGTCAGGATGCCTATACCCATCGCCCCACTTTTCCGCCGGAACCGCACTTCCAAATCTTGAATAATGCCATCCCGGCGCAGGATATCCAGCGCATAATCGCGTTCGGCTTCGTCATACCATAACCTGAGTTGCTGCGCATTGTGCCCTAATACCTCCTCCCGGTGGAAACCGGTAATCTGGCCAAAGGCATCATTCACTTCCACAAAGTGCCCATTATCGGTTCGCTGGATGGCCATGCCCGTCGGGGTGGTATTAAAAGCCTTGCGGAATTTTTCCTCGGAAGCGCGCAGCGCCTCTTCCATCTGTTTGCGCTCGGTGATGTCTATGGCCAGGCCGCCCAACAGGGTTGGCCCATCACCCTGGCGAATGACAAATTTGTGGGTGCGATAGGTGTGTACTGTGCCGTCATTGCCGGGGAGTTGGCGCTCCACCACCAGGGAGCCTTGCTGCCTGGCTTGTTGGTCATCGGCCATAGCCTGCACGGCTAACGTCGAGTGTAGATACTCAGGGGTGGTTTTGCCCTGCCATGCGCTGGAAATCATCGTTTGCTGCATGGCGCTGTTGGCGTATTGCAAACGGCCGTACTCATCCTTAATAAACGCCAGCGCCGGCACCTGCTCCATAAAGGTCGTAAAAATTTGCTCGTCTCCGGCGGCCGGCATGTGTGGCGGCTGTTGGTTGGCAGGTGGTTGGGGGCACGGCCGTTTCCATTTACCAACTAACAGATGTAACAGCAAACCACCACCCAACCAGACCACCCAACGCCAGTTGGCCGCTACCCATTTTTGCATGACCTTCACCTCCTCTGATACCAAAATCTGCCCGTCTCGTAAAAATCAGACATCCGATTTCTCCATAAATCGGATGTTTCCCCCGAATCCGTTATTAACCGGATCATGAGGCGGGTTCCTCCGGGGCGGCGAAGTGATCACGCAGTTTGGCTTCATCTTCGGCCGACAGAGAAGTCTGGAGGATGGTCGGGTTGAAACCCTGCAATCCTTCCAGCACCTTATCTGCGGTAGCGCTGCGCACCAGCAGGAACAAGGCGGACTGACCCGGCTGAATGGTGTTGCCCACTTCTTTGATGAATTTGTCATCCACGCCAATATCGGTAAACGCGCCGCCCAGCGCACCACCGATGGCCCCGGCAACCATACCTAACCAGGGTGCCAAGAAGAGCAAACCAATCAACATACCCCAGAAAGCGCCACCCAGCGCCCCGGCGCCCACCAGGCTGGTGGCCTGGCTGACTTTGGCCTTGCCATCCTGACGGCGCACCACCACAGCTGCATCTTCCAACTCAATAATATGCTGCTTCTGCATCCCCACCAAAGCGTCACGCATTTTGAACGCATCGGTTTCGTTATCAAAAGCAAAGACAAACAAGTTACCCATTTTTACCTCCATAAAAGTGAATGTGGGCTGATTTTCTCCCATCCTGGCAAAACTACCATAAAAAAGACCTCCGGTTTCTGGCAGAAACCGGAGGTCTCATCAGAAGTTCAACTTTTGCACAAAAGTTGAACTTCTATTTCTATATTGATGGGGTTACGGCGTAACCGTTCAGTTCCTCTAGAGACTTGACAAGTTTTTGTGCCTGAATAGCGGCAACTGCCTCTGGTAATAAACTTGTCAAGTCTGAATGCTTATGGTTACGGCCGTGTCAGCCCACTGGTATCGCCGCCCATCACTTCAATGGAGTCATACAAGACCTGTAATACATATTGCCCGTTATGCGCAAACGCGCCGGGGTCTTTCTGTGCATATTGGTAATTGTATGCCGCCCGCAGCAGATTTGGCGTCCAGGTGTTATACCCGGCGTCACCCTCACTGACGGTGCCATCACCATCAGCATCACCAAAGAAATAGGGATAACGATGAGAGTCATAGAGAATAGGCAGTGCACCAGGCGTGTTGGCCGTATATGCCTGCATGGCAGCATACAGCAACTCGGCCATAGTGGCAATTTCACCGGCCATCCCTTCAGCCACATCACCATCACCATCCCAATCAGTGGTGTTGTCCTCGTCACGGATGTTCGCCAGATCGGCTTGCGTACTGACGTTTTCGTGGCAATCCGCACACGCAGTCACCACCACTTCCAACGCATGGGTGTCATGGCACTCCACGCAAGAGTCAAACCGGCTCACATGCTCGTTACGGCCCACATACTCCTTGTCCGCAAACTGATAAGCGCCCTGTGCTTCACTGCCAAACAAGGTCGCCCCAGCCGCGAAGTAGTGAATGTTCTGGAAGCGAATGCTCTGCGCCACTTCATCGCCCGGCAGGTCAGCCAACGCCCGGTTCACACTGGTCGTGGACGAACGCCCTTGATGGCAATTGATACAGAGATTGCTTTCCAAACCAGCCGCGTCATCATTACCTTCGGCCATCGTCAACGTGGCTCCACTGGGGAACGTCACGTTGGCTACTTCATAACGGGTGAATGTGGTCAGGTCATTGTGGCAGGTGGCGCAGTTCAGCCCGTTGGACGGATGCTGGTTGATGCTAACACCTTGTTCGATGAACAACGGCAGTCCGGCGGCCGAATGGCACTTGCTGCATGAGCCTGGCACCTCACCTTCGGCATCCCAATGGCGGAATGCTTCTTCCGAACCGGCAAAGTGACCATGGTCAATGCGGCGCATGGCGCTCATGTCAACCGGGGTAGCCAGGGCCTGGTTCAAGTCTTCGATGGAGTCATACAGTAGTTGGATGGTGTATTTGCCACCATGTGCAAACTCACCAGGGTCTTTTTGGGACATCTGGTAGTTGTAGGCAGCTTTGGCCAGGCGCGGCGTCCAGCTTTTGAAGGCATTGGGGAAAGCGGCTTCGCCTTCGCTTACAGCGCCATCGCCATCCGTATCAATGAAGAAATAGGGGTAAGCGTGGGAATCGTAAACGATAGCCGTTCCGGCCACTTCGCTGGCATACGCCTGGATGGCCTGATACAAGGCATCTTGTAACCCGGCAATCTCGGCCATAATGCCTTCTTCAATGTCGCCATTGCCGTTGTAATCCACCAACGAACCAAACATGCGGATGCTGGCCAGGTCTTCCGGGCTGTTCAACCCCTGGTGACAAGTGGTACAGGTGTCGAACTTCACTTCCAGGGTATGCGGGTTATGGCAGTCAACGCAGGTATCCACGCCTTCCACATGGTCAAACTTGGAATCGTAGGCTTTGCCATCATATTCATAGCCACCCATGGCAATGGTGCCATACTGTGTGGCGGCTGCCGGGTAGTAATGGATGTTGGTAAAACCTAAATCCGCGCTGACCGTGTCCAGGTCGGCCGCCGGATCAAGTCCGGCGTTTTCGATACTTTGATTGACGCTGACGGTGGAAGCGCGCCCTTGATGGCAGGTCATACAACGCGCTTCTGGGCCTAGCCCGGTTACTTCGGCTCCGGAGGGGAAAGTAACAGTGCTGAGTCCCATAGTGGCGTCATTGTGGCAGGCCTGGCATTGAATGACTTCGCCGACGGGTACGGCCGCTTCCACCGAGCCGAAGGCGCTGCCATCCGCACCCACAAAGTCCATGAACCCGGTGGTGCTGTGGCATTTGGCGCAGTTGGTCGGGACTTCCGCCGGGTCGTCACCATCCCAGTGGACAAAGGCTTCGGCCGAGGCATCGGCATGGGGCGAGGCTGCCCATTGCTCTTCAAAAGGGACAACGGCTATGGCGGATACGGCCGTTTCCGGCGCTGCTGCTTCCACCATCACCTCGACAATGCGGGTGACCTCCACCGGCACCTCTACTTCCACCGTTTCCGCCGGCACCTGCACCTCCACCGGCACTTCGACAATGCGCGTCACTTCTACCGTTTGCGGCTCTTGCGAGCAGGCAACGATGCCAATGGAGAACATCAGTAAAGACCCGACGATAAGACAAATACGTCTGAATTTCGGGTGTATCATAAGAAATTCCTCCTTTTTTAGGAATTTTTCTGGTATATCCAGGGGTGTGCCCCATAGATCAGGCCAGAAATGAGTAAAGCTGGCTGAGTAGTGCCAGGCACAGGGCAAAACAGTTTAGTCTCTAGCAGCTACTGGCTGCCCTGTGCTTGACACTCCTTGAGGCGAATTTACGGCACGGCCGTTGCCAATGGCACAAACACCTCTCTGGTCGGCACCACCGTAATGAGCGCCGTCTCTTCAAACGTAAACGCCCATACCAATACTGCCAGGATAATGCTGCCCACGATCACACTGGTGACGGTGAAAATAATGCGCCGCCGCCGCAGGATGGGGGCCGGTACCTGTGGCCATGGTGTCTCGCCACTTTCTAAACGTTCTAGTTCTAAAGCATGTTCTTCTTCCATCTGGTGACGGGGCAATTTGCCCGTCCACATACTGGGATTCCAATGTTTGATCATCACATTGTAAAAATGCCAGATGACAATGGAGACCACCGCTAGCAGCGCCTCGTAACTGTGCGCCGCTTTGGCCGCGGGAATAATGGCGCCAGGCAAGACATTGGTGGTGGCAATGGGATTCCACAGCATAAAACCGGTGATAGCCATCACGGCCGTACCCCACACCACCGCCCAAAACTCCAGCTTCTCGCCAAAGTTAAATTTGCGCATCTTGGGACGTTCTTCTTGCAACCCCACGTTGTACTTCACATATCCCACCAGGTCTTGCGCGTCTTTCAGGTCTGGCATCATGCGGTTGCGTTCCCGCCGCACATAGAGGCGGTAGGCGCTGGTGAACAGGTGATAGACCGACCCCAACACCAGTACAAAAGCCGCATAGCGGTGAATGAGGCGCACCGTTTCAATGCCGCCCATCGCCCAGATCATGTTTTGCGCCAACTCATGCTGCGCGTACCGCTGCGGCAGCCCGGTAACGGCCAACACGGTAAAACTGACGAGCAAGATAATATGCTCAATGCGCGCGCCAATGCGGAAACGTTCGTATTGTGGTTGTTTTTCTTTGGTGGTCATATTTTGTAATTGGGTAATTGGGTAATTGGGTAATTGGGTAATTGGGTAATTACTCAATTACTTAATTACTCAATTACGTCTTCGCCTCCGCACACGGCCGTACACATCCACCACCACCAGGAGGCCAAAAAATGCCACCGTAACCGGAATGACGATGCTGTAAAACAGTTCCACCAGGTACACCAACGTATTGTTTTGCAGCGATGGTTTGTAATGGCTGGTCCAACTGTCTGGGAAATTCTCCGTCGCGTTGGGGTGGCACTGCTGGCACGTTTCCAGCAAATTGGCTTTGATCCCCGATTCGGGATCATCGGGGGCTTTGATGTTATGAATGCCGTGACAGTCATAACAGACGGCGGCGTTCAACTGCGCCCCTTCCTGCCCTTCGTGGGCAAAAAGCAGCGCGGTGGTGCCATGAAAATCGGCCACATACGTCTCAAAGACGTCGGTTGAAATTTCATATTGCGCCATCAACTCCTCATCCGCGTGGCAGTCGGCGCACAGGTTGGGCGAATTGATGCGGAATTCGGCGGTAGTGGGGTCTTGAATATCATGTACGCCATGGCAGTTTACACAAGACGGCACATCCGGGTTAGCTTCTTCAATGAGCGCCTCACCATGTACACTATGCGCGTACTCATCAAAGATGCTGCTGTGGCACTGGCGGCAAGTTTCGTTGATACGCGAACGCGGTTCATTTGGCACGGGCATATCATGGGCACTGTGGCAGTCGGTACAAAGAGCAGCATCCAGATTGCCTTCCATCAAAGCAGCGCTGTGAACGCTGGTGAGGGCTTTGGCGAACTGGTCTTCGTGGCAGCGCTGGCACAGGTTATTCTGGTTCAAGCTGTATTGGCGGGCGCTGACATCGCTGACCGGTTCGTGGGGGAAGGTGTAATCCTGGTGGCAGTCCGCACAGAGCAGTTCGTCCCACTCATTACTGGCGCCATGCACGGAATCATGAAGCCCGGCTTCGTCAATGGTAATGGAAACCACATCGCCATTGGCAAAAGTCATGGTCTGGTCAGGCTGGCTGTGGCAACTGAGACAGTAGGCGTTGTCAATTTGTTGGGCCGCGAACAAACCGGCCTGGATCACGGCCGTAGCCCCTTCTGCCGTCACCTGTACCCCCTGCTGCTCATGGCAGGCCGTACAGTTTTCCACATTGGCCCCGGTGTGCCAGCTTGCTGCCGGCTGCACATCGTGGCCGCCGTGGCAGTCGGTGCAGACCACCGGATTTTCACTGCTGGGGCCGGGGTGGCTCGTTAAATGGGGCTGCATATGGCAGCGCTCACAGGCCGACGAATTCATGATCTCGTAGTCACGTACACTCTGGGCCGTAAACGGCACATGGGGATACTGGTAATTGTTGGGCGGCTGGTGGCACTCCTGGCAGGCCAGAGGCGACGCCGACATATTGCTATGTACCGAAGTCGCCAGTGTCGCCGCATCTATCTGTATACTCAATTCTTCACCGGAGGGAAAAGTGATGGTCTCGTCGGTATCGGTATGGCACAACAAACAGGCGTTGCTATCAAACGGGGGGTGGCTGTCCGGCGGTTCGGTTTGCCACAAAGCGGTGGAAGGGGGCACGGCCGTTTCCGGCCCCTTGTTTTCGCCGCGAGCAGAGAGGGTGGGTACGGCCGTGAACACCGCCCCCATTAACAAACATAGCCCCGCCAGGGCCGCCACGCTGGTGATCCTGGCCCTACTCATCCACCACCTTCTTCTCCACCACCTTCGGCTGGTTCTGGGGCAGGCGCCAGCGTCGGTTCAGGCGCCGGTGGGTTGTGGTAGCCGGTCGCGGCATTCACCAATTCCTCGTCACTCTTATTTGAGGCAAAAGAATTGGATGAGCCATTGTGGCAACTGCGACAGGTATATTCCAAAGAAAGGCCATACCCGGCCACCGTGCCATCTTCATTAAACTGGTTCACCAATGTGGGGTTAATCGTCACCAGATGGGTGCGCATATCGCCGGTAAACTGCGCCGGGTCGGCCACCGCGCTCTGGATCACACGCGGCATGTGGCAGCTTATACATTCCGTGCGGCGGTGAATCTCGTTTTCCCGGTTCGCGGCCACATCCAGATGGCAGCTTTCGCAGGCTACCTGGGTGGTACTCACCCCGGCCTGCCGCAACTGTACCACGCCGGTATGCGGCTCATGGCACAACACACAATCCATCACCGCATGTTTGCCCTGGAAAAAGTCCTCATACCCCTCGTGGTGTTGGATGAAACCATTTTCGGCCACAATAGCCGCTGCGTCACCCGGCAGATGGCAGGCGCCACACGCCTGGGCGTCGCGGTCAATGGGCATTTGCCAGACGATGGGTGAATTGACGTGCAAACTGCCCGGCCCATGGCAGGCTTCACACTGCACGCCACTTTGCGCCCAGGTGCCGCGTAGTCCGGCCAGGTTATCCTGGTTGCCAATGGGGGAATAACCGGTGGTATGGCAGCCGGCGCAGTCATAGGGCAGTTCTTCACTGCTGTGCATAGCTACCCATTCATTTCCTAAATTTAATTCGCTGTTGGGTAAATTATATTGAGCGCCATCTCCGGTGATCACAAACCCATCTTGCCCAATAAACTGCGCTTTCCAGTTATACCCGCCAATGACGTAGCGAATATCATCCCAGGTATAACCGGCGGGAGGATCGGGCACGGCCGTAAAAGGATAAGTTGGTGGCTGTCCATCTACGACCAGGTTCAATGGATAAGCGTGACCACTGTTTTGGAATACATCATAGATTTCCTGGTGGCAGCGGGCGCACGCCTGGCTGCCCACATAAGCTGGCGGCGTAAAGCTGAGGCCGTCTAAACCGGCGGGGCCAGGTAAACCTTGTGCGCCAGAGCGTCCTTCGGGGCCGGGCGGGCCTTGTGGCCCAGCCGGGCCTTGCGGGCCGGCGGGGCCTTGGGTTGGTTGGCAGGCGGCGAGGGTGAGGGACACGGCCGTGACCAACAATACTAAAATGACCAGCCAGTGCTTCTGCTTCATACCAATCTTCCTCCCAAGAAATGGTTATCAGGGCGGTAACCATTTACTGTGATGCGCACTAACTTTTCCGAAGTATAGTTGTTGAATAGCAACTTACCAATGACAGATGTCATAAACCGCAGGTGACAAACAAATGATAGCCTGTTTTTTCTATTCAAATTCAGAAGGTGACAGGTAGCAAGTGGCAAGGGACTATGTGTTAGCAGCGATGGGTTGAGATAGAATTGGCTGGTAGCTGTTTATGCTGATTGGTTCAATCTTGAAAACGAAACCAATCGAATCACCAATGAATACGAGAATGTGCAAGCAAAAAAACGGTGAGCCGCTAGCGCTCATTGGCCAACCAGATGTGGATTGGGAACTAGACACGCATTTAGATCAGGTGGAGGAAACAGAAGAAGAAAGTCTGTGGCGCGTCATCATCCACAATGATGATGTGACGCCGATGGAATTTGTGGTGATGATTTTGCAGCGCATCTTTGAACTGCTACCTTTGCAGGCGGAGCATGTGATGATTATGGCTCACTACACCGGCATGGCATATGTATGTACCCTGCCACTGAGCGAAGCGAAATCCCGCGTGGGCAAAGCCCACTTTGCCGCGCAATTAGAGGGGTATCCCCTACGATTTACCATTGAACCGGAGTAGGGCGATTTGATAAATCGCCCTACTCCCAGGAGTTAAATAGATGGAATTACATTTGCAGCAAGCCGGGCCAAATGGCCGGGCGATCATTGAACGAGATTTAGGCGCGTTGTCGCCATCCTACACCCGCGAGTATGGGTTGGTGGTGGATCGCGCAGAGGGGGCGGAAGTGTGGGATGTAGACGGCCGTCGCTACATTGACTTCATGGCCGGTATTGGCGTCCTTAACGTGGGTCATCGCCATCCCCGTGTCGTGGAAGCGGTAAAGGAGCAAATTGACAAATTTTGGCACATTTGCCTGAGCGACTTTTATTACCCCAATGCCGTGGAACTGGCCGAAAAATTGCAAGCCACCGCCCCCATGTCTGATGAGACGCGCGTCTTTTTCAGCAACTCCGGCACCGAAGCGGTGGAAGCGGCCATCAAACTGGCGATGTACAAAACGGGACGCACCCGGTTTGTGGGTTTTCTAGGCGGATTTCACGGCCGTACCCTGGGCGCGCTCTCCTTCACCGCCAGCAAAGCGGTGCAGCGCGCCAACTATCTCTCCGGCGTGAAGGTGTATCATGTGCCCTACCCCAACCCCTACCGCCCCGTCATTGTGCAGCAGCCCGGCGAACTGTACGGCGACGCCGTCCTCAACTTCCTGGAAGAGCAGTTGTTCCGCACCACCATCGCCCCCCACGACGTGGCGGCGGTGATGATTGAACCCATCCAGGGCGAAGGCGGTTACATCGTGCCCGCGACCCACTTCATGCCCCGCCTGCGCGAATTATGTGACCGCTACGGCATTTTGCTGATTGTGGACGAAGTGCAAAGCGGCGTCGGCCGCACCGGCAAATGGTGGGCAACGGAACATGAAGAGGTAGAACCAGACATCGTCTGTTTTGCCAAAGGCATTGCCAGTGGGCTGCCCCTGGGCGGCATCATCGCCCGCAAGGAAGTGATGGATTGGAAACCGGGGGCCCATGGCAGCACCTTTGGCGGCAATCCGGTGGCTATTGCCGCAGCTGTAGCTACGCTGACTACGATTGAACAGGAAGGGTTGCTCAATCAGGCGGCGCAAACCGGCCAATTCATTCAAGATGCGCTGGCGGAAATGGAAAGCCGCCACCCCAGCATCGGCGAAGTGCGCGGGCGCGGGTTGATGATTGGCGCGGAGTTTGTGAAGAACCGGGAGTCAAAGGAACGAGCCGTAGAACTGCGCAACCACGTCATTCACAGCGCCTTTCAGAAAGGGCTGCTGCTGCTGCCCTGTGGCACCAATACCATCCGCTTCATTCCGCCGCTGAACATCTCGCGGGGGCTGGTGGAAGAGGGGCTGCATATTCTGGAAACGGCCGTGACCGAAGCAGAAGCGCGATACCTGTGAGCAGGTAAGGCGGTGAGGGGGTGAAGCCCCTCTCCTTCATAATTCCTAATTCATAATTCATAATTCCAAAGGTGATGCGGTGATAAAGCGAATTGCAGAATTAAAAAACAAGTTATCCGGGGGGGTGACGCCGGCGATGGCTACGCCGGTGCTGGCCGATGGCTATACGGTGAACACGGCCGTTATCCCCCAACTGGCCGACTTTCTCATTCAGGCCGGTGTGCGTGGTCTGTTTGTGGGCGGCACCACCGGTGAAGGGGTGCTGTTGGCAGAAACGGAACGGATGCGGCTGCATGAGGCCGCGCTGGCGGCGGCCGACGGCCGTGTGCCCGTCATCCTGCACATTGGCACGAACCGGCTAGACACGGCCGTGACCCTGGCCCGCCATGCCGCTGAACTGGGCGCAGACGCCATTGCCGTGGTCACGCCCTACTTTTATGGCATGGATGATGACGGGTTGGCCGCCTACTATGAGACGTTAGCCGCATCTGTACCCGAACTGCCCCTGCTGCTGTATGACATTCCGCAAATGGCGACCAACGGCATTTCGCCGGAACTGTTTGCCCGGCTGGGCAACAGCATCCCTTCGCTGGCAGGCATCAAAACCAGTCGGGGTGACGCGCAAATCATCCGCCGCCACATCGTGGCCGCGCCGGAACGGGCCATGGTACTGGTGGGCAACGAAGCGATTGCGTTGGGGTCATTGGCCATGGGGGCGCATGGGCTGATCAGTGGGCTGAGTACGGCCGTGCCCGAACCCTTTGTCGCCCTGACAGCGGCGTTTGCGGCAGGTAATCTGACTGAAGCGCAGCGCCAGCACCGGCTGATCAACCGGCTGCTGCCCTGCCTGCCCGCCGGGGCGCGCATCGGCGGCATCAAACAAATCCTCACCGAGCGGGGATTGGATGTGGGCACGGCCGTACCTCCTCGCGCCATGCCAGATAAACCGATATGGCCGGTGATGGTAGAGATAATGCGTGATGCGTGACCAAAGACCGCTCACGTATCACGTATCATGCATCACGCAAAATGATGAAACTCCTCCTCTTCGACATTGATGGCACCCTCATCCGCAGCCAGGGCGCAGGCCGGGAAACGATGGCTTATGCTCTGGAAGAGGTATTTGGCACAGCCGGGCCGCTGGCCGACTACCACATGAGCGGCAAAACTGACCCACGCATCGTGATGGATTTGATGACGGCCGTAGGTTTCTCAGCCGACGAGATCACCGCTAGACTGCCCCAGGTATACGAGCATATGGCCGCCAGGGGGCGCGAAATTTTCCCCCACCGGGAGATGCACCCCTGCCCCGGCATCCCCGAACTGTTGGCCGCTCTGCATCACCATGAGGGGGTGGTCTTGGGGTTGTTAACCGGCAACGTCCACCTCACTGCGCCGCTCAAACTGAGCGCCGCCGGAATAGACCCGGTGCAATTCAAAGTGGGCGTTTATGGTTCGGATGCTCTGGATCGGAATCAGTTACCGGCTATCGGAATTGAGCGAGCAAATCAGTTGACCGGACACGAATTCAGTGGTTACAATACAGTCATCATTGGCGACACCCCTGCAGACATATTATGTGCCCGGGCCGGAAAAGTAACGGCCGTTGCTGTGGCTAGTGGTTGGCATTCCGCAGCAACATTGGCCAAATATCAGCCCGACCATCTCTTCGAAAACCTGACAGACACCCAAATGGTAATTGAAACTTTGCTGGCAAAGTAAGCAAGCTAGAACACCCGCTTATAAAAACAGGATTGCAAATGGCTCAAACCCAAGCACAGCGCACAATTGCCGGCATAGTTCTTAGTAATGATAAGCCCACCAGACTGGCCTACGAAGAGCTATATACCTGGGTGATCTGGCAATTCCCCCGGCAACAAAATGGCGGGTTGATAGGCGCCGTCCATCCCCCTACCCCTCAATATGGTTGGATTCCCGCCGTCATCCTTGCTGGCAAAAAACATATTGAAATTTACGCCCACCTGAACGAACAATTTCCCACGCCAGAATCCGCAGCCGAATATTTCCACACGCAAAACAACAATAATCAAACCATCACTGACGGTTGATAACCGGCATCTGTAGGGCAATCGCATACTCAGTTCCCGGCGATTAAAATCGCGACTACAAAAGGCCAAGCCCACCCTTCAACAGGTTCAGGGCAGGCTCTGCGTGGGCTGGGTTTCAGTCGGCAAAGGCCGACTTTGCCTTCTGTTAGTGCAGATTTATCTGCCACATTGAGGAATATGCGATTGACCTACCGGCCTCTGCAAAAAAGTGGTCAACTCCCTTTTCGTACGATAAAATCCTTTTTTGGCGCTTGCCTCAAATCAAGAGACCCAGGTCAGTAGATTAAAAGTTATTGGCAAAAAATCACGGATGTGGTTGAAATTTTGTAAAAATCCGGTAGACTTGTTCTTCGCGCCCGGAGGCGCCGTTAATTTCAAATTGCAACAAGAGGATTGATCATGGCCCGAAAGTGTAAAATAAGTGGGAAAGGCCCGATGGCCGGTAACAATGTTTCCTTCTCGCAGAAGAAAACACGGCGGCGCTTTTTGCCCAACTTGCAGACAAAAAAGATTTATGTACCTGAGCTAGACCGTACCGTCAGTATTCGCATGTCGGCACGCGCATTGCGCACCGTGGACAAAGTCGGTTTGATGGCTTATTTGAATAAAGAAGGGTTAAAACTACAGGATGTCATTTAGATTGGCTCAATCTTTAGCGATTGAACCAAGGTTAGCAAGAGGAACAAAAACTGATGGCTAAGAAGAAAGATGTTCGTGGCGTTATTAAACTGCGCAGTACCGAAAGCTCGCATGTCTATTACACCATGAAAAATCGCCGCAATACCCCCAATCGTATTGAACTGCGCAAATTTGACCCGACTTTGCGCCGCCATGTGCTTTATCGTGAAACACGGTAATCCGTAACCCGCAATCGGTTATCGGGCTTCGCTCTCAGGGTCAACCAATTCGATTAGACTTTGTTTGAAAATGAGCCTGCCAGCACCCTCGCAGGCTTTTTGTTTGCCACCTGCTATGGTATAAAATATCAATTATGACGCAGAGAAGTATACGTGGTATCAGTCATCAACCGGCCAGCCCTTGTCTGCAATTTGTGGATGTGTCGGTGGCCTATGCCGGTGGATCACACGGCCGTACCACCCGCAACGGCCGTGACTTGGCGCTACAACACATCTCCTTTCAGGTAGAAAGCGGGCAGCGCGTGGCCATCGTTGGCCCGAATGGCGCTGGTAAAAGTACGCTGCTGCATCTGGCCGCCGGCACCATCCAACCCACCAGCGGGCAGGTGCAGATATTTGGCACCGGGCCAGGCAAACATATTTGCATCGCCTATGTACCGCAACGCAGCCAGATTGACTGGTCATTCCCGGTGACGGCAGCAGATGTGGTGATGATGGGGCGCGCCGGGCAAATTGGACTATTGCGACGGCCGTCACGCCAGGATAAACAGGTGGTCGAAGAAAGTCTGGCGCGGGTGAACGCTCTGCCGCTGGCACATAAACAGATTGGTGAGCTTTCTGGTGGGCAGCAGCAGCGCATTTTTATCGCCCGCGCTCTGGCCCAGAAAGCCGAACTGCTGCTGCTGGACGAACCATTAACCGGGCTGGATATGCCCAGCCAGGAAACCATCTTCGCCATCATGGAATCATTAAGGCCCGATGGGGTAACGGTGCTGATGGCCACCCATGATCTGACTCTGGCGGCCGAGCATTTTGACCAGATCATGCTGTTGAACCGGGAAGTCGTGGCGTTTGGGCAACCTACGGCCGTACTCACACCCGAAAACCTCTTACATGCCTACGGCGGGCGCATGTCTGTCTTCATGCAAACAGTGGCCCCCACAGCAGCCCTACAAGAGCAGCCTCATGGCCATTGAGTGGCTTTTACAGCCGTTGCAATACGCTTTTATTGTGCGGGCGCTGCTGGCGGCGGTGATGGTGGGCATCGTCTGCCCCGTCATCGGCGTCTACATTGTGCTGCGTGGCATGGCCTTTTTAGGGGACGCCCTGGCACACATCATTTTGCCTGGGGTCGTCGTTGCCTATTTGCTCGGTTGGCCGCTGGCATTGGGGGCGTTGATCATGGGAACTGTGGCCGCCGTCGGCATCGGCGCCCTCACCGAACGGCGAGTATTAAAAGAAGACACCGCCATTGGCGTCATTTTGGCCGGTCTGTTTGCGTTAGGTGTGGCCATGCTGTCGGCTACCGGCAATTATGCCGTTGACCTGACTCATTTTCTCTTTGGCAATTTGCTGGGCGTAACCCTAACTGATTTGCGCATCACCTTTTTATTGGCAACCTTTGTGCTGCTGACGATTGTCTTGTTTTTCAAAGAGTTTATGGTCATTTCATTTGATCCGATGCTGGCCATTACACTGCGGCTGCCGGAACGCTTCTTGCGCTACCTGCTGCTGATATTAATTGCGGTGACCATTGTGATTTCGTTACAGGTGGTGGGTGTTGCCTTGATGCTGGCAATGTTGGTAACGCCGGCCGCCGCCGCCTCGCTGCTGACACGCCGCCTCCACTCCATGATGGTGTGGGCCGTGGGGATTGGTATTTTTTCGGGCGTTACCGGTGTGTATCTCTCGTTTTATCTGGATATTGCTTCTGGCCCGGCGGTGGTGTTGGTGGCCACGGCCGTATTCATCCTCACCTTTCTCTTTGCCCCTCACCGGGGTATGGTCTGGCAACGCGCCTGATGGTAGCTGGTGGCTCGTGGTTGGCGCGTTGCCAGCCCCAGCCACCATTCTCGAAGGAATAACGATGGCAAACGAACGATACAACCTGTTTGCAGAACGATTACACCAACATGGCTACCGGCTAACCCCGGCGCGGCAGGCAGTCATCACTACCTTGCTGGCAACCGGCGGCCATCTCAGCGCCGACACCCTGGCGGAAGCGGTGCATGAAACGGCGCCCCAGGTTGGCCGCATGACCGTTTATCGCACACTCGATTTGTTGAGCCAGGTGGGGTTGGTACGCCCGGTATACCAGGGCACCGGCGCAGCGCATTATGTGTTGATAGACAGCGGCCACCATCATCACCTGGTTTGTGCCGGGTGTGATACCGTGATTGAATTTGATGATTGTGTGGTGGCGGAGATTGAACGGGTGGTGGCGGAACGCTTTCAGTTTGAGGTGTGGGGGCACCTGGTGGAGTTTTACGGCCGCTGCGCCAACTGCCGTGACGCAATTCATTACCCGTAATCCGTAATCCGTCGGTTAACGGATTACGGATTACGAATGACGAGTGACGAGTGACGAGTGACGAGTTACTGTCTGATAGGCAATGTCGTAATGGGCACACCCAAAGCGACAAATTGAGCCTGAATCCAACCCTCTTGACCATTGCTTAAAACCACATAAACCCAGGTATTGTCGGCTGTGCGGCCCGTAGCCGTTACCGCCAAACCGGAATAAACGGTACCGGTAATCTGGCAGGTAAGGTTAGGGCAGGCGCGCAAACTGGCCGTATTGCCCGGATTCACAGGTGGCGGAGCTACCGGCGGCGCCGGCGCGATGGGTTGGCCTGGCACCGGGCCAGCCAACGAAGGCAACAGGCCAACGTTCAATCCCGTGCTGATATAACCGGCATTGACCCACCCTTCCTGGCCGTCACTGGCGCGGATGTACAACCAGGCGTTGTCGCTGGTGCGGCCTAACAGGGTGGCTGCCGAACCATAAGAGGCAACGGTGACAACACTACCGCTGACGCCGGGTGTGCTGCGTACATTTAGATTGCCCGCAACCACTGTGCCGGTGCCACTCTGGGAGGTGACCGGCAGATTGGACAGGCTGGAGCTGGTAACAAGGAAACGGCCGTTGACCCAGCCTTGCACATTATCTGCTCTGGCGACCTGAACCCAGGTGGTATCCAGATTCCGCCCCCACAACCAGACCAGTTGCCCACTGTCTATAGTAGCCACGCGCACATACCCCACACCAGGGCCAGAACGCATATTGAGCGAACTGGTGTTGATGGTGGCCGTATTCGGTACGGCCGTAGGTCCAACCGGCGTTGGCGTCGTGGTGGCCCCTACCGGCGTCGAAGTGGGGATGCCGGGAACGGGTGTGGACACGGAGCTATCTATCACTGGCAGTGAGGTAACGGCAACGCTGGGGGTGATGTACCGGGCATTCACCCAACCGCGCACAGCCGCAGCGGTCTGGATGTATAACCAGGTGGCATCCCCATTGCGGCCCAGCAACGTTACCACATCACCAAAATAAACGGCGGCGATGACGTTATACTGCACGCCAGGGCCAGAACGCACATTCAACGCGCCGGTGTTCACGATGCCGGTGGCATTGGCCAGGCTGATAGGCGTGGGGGTGGCAGTGGCTGTGCCTGGGAGGGGGGTAACGGTGGGAACGGGGGTGGTGCTAACGGCCGTCAGGTCAAACAAATTGATGGTATACGTAAGGACCTGGGGCCGCATCCATCCCAAAATATTATTTGGTGTACGCACAAAGACCCAACTGGCGTCTGCGTTGCGCCCGATAAGCGTCACCACCTGATTCAAAGAGACCACATCCACAATGGACGCCTGGGCATCTGCATTGGCATGGACGGTGGCCGAATTGGCGTTGACGATGGCCGGGGCTGTGAGTTGGGCCGGGGTATCATAGGCCAACACCTGACTGGTCAGGAACAGGCCTGCCAGCAGCATGAGGGCGATGATCCATAATTTACCGGAAGCCAATTTTGTTCTCATGTCTTGAACCTCCTTCAGAGAGCAAGATGACATAAAATCACTTTACATAGTATAGACTAAAACTGGGTAATTCTGCAAGTAGAGATTATGTAAAAGAAAAACGGCGCAACTCGCAAATCATTTTGGCAGCCGCTATAATCCACTTCCCAGAATTGGAGATTGCGCAATCAAGAGATTGAGAGATTGGTAGACTGGGGAACGTAATCTCTCAATCTCCTTACTTACTATCGCAATAACAACCAGGAGCAACTTATGGAAATTAAACCACGCATCCTCATTGCTAAGCCAGGGCTGGACGGCCATGATCGCGGCGCGAAGGTGGTGGCGCGTGCCCTGCGGGATGCAGGCATGGAAGTCATTTACACCGGCCTGCGCCAGACGCCGGAGATGATTGTGGAGTCGGCGCTGCAAGAAGATGCGGATGCCATTGGCCTGAGCATTCTCTCCGGGGCGCACCTGCCGCTGGTGGCGCGCATTATGGAGCTGTTAACCGAAAATGAGATGGACGATGTGCCTGTTTTTCTAGGCGGCATCATTCCCCCTGATGATATACCCACCCTACAAGGCATGGGGGTTGCCGGTATTTTTGGGCCTGGCGCCAGTACACAGGAGATTGTCCACTTTATCAACGATACACTGGCGGCGGCGCAAGGAGATCGGGCGGTGTGAATGAGTTGATTGCGGGCGTGTTAGACGGCCGTGCCCGCGCCATTGCCCGCCTGCTCACCCTGGTGGAAAACAGTGAATCGGCCGCGGAAACGGCCGTGACTGCCCTTTATCCCCACACCGGACAGGCACATATCATTGGTATTACCGGCCCTCCTGGTTCCGGCAAAAGCACCCTGGTCAACGAAATTGCCAAACGGCTGCGCCAGCAAGGGCAGCGGGTAGGCATTCTTGCCATAGACCCCAGCAGCCCCTTTACCGGCGGGGCGCTGCTGGGTGACCGGGTACGGATGCGTGACCTGGCGGGTGACAGCGGCGTTTTTATACGCAGCATGGCTTCACGGGGCAGCCTGGGTGGGCTGGCGCAGGCAACATGGGCGGCAATTAAGGTGTTGGACGCGGCAGGTTTTGCAAAGATTCTGGTGGAAACGGTAGGCGCGGGCCAGGCAGAAGTGGATATTGCCCGCGCAGCGCATACCACGCTGGTGGTGGAAGCGCCGGGTATGGGCGATGACGTGCAGGCTTTTAAGGCGGGTATTTTGGAGATTGCCGATATTTTGGTGGTGAACAAAGCGGACCGCCCTGGCAGTGAACGGGTGGTGCGGTCGTTGGAGTTGATGCTGCATTTGGGGCCAATGGGGGGCACCCGGCATCACGGCCGTATCCTGACCGCCACCATCCCTGCCGCCAACGGCACCTCGAGCGGCTGGCAAATTCCAGTATTGCCGGCGACTGCCAGCGAAGGTCGGGGCACTGCGGAATTAGTGACCCAGATTCAACAACATCTGGCCCACTTACAGATGAGCGGGGAGTGGCAAGAACGGGAACAGGAACGCTGCCGCCACGAACTACGCCAGCTTTTGCAAATGCGGCTGCTGGCCCGGTTAGACACGGCCGTTTCCCAAAATGAACAGGATGCGCTGGTAACGGCCGTTGCCGCCAGAGAGATTGACCCGTATACGGCCGTGCGGCAGCTTTTAAACCATTTTCCCGCAAACCATGAGGTTTCCGGGAAAAGTGCGAGTACAACATGAGCGACATGGTAGCCTACGGAGGCATCAAACTTTTTGCCGGTTCCGGCAATCCCGCATTAGCCCAAAAAATAGCGGCCTATTTGAATGTACCTTTGAGCGGTTGGGACATCATTCAATTTCCCAATGAGAACCTGTTTGTGAAGTTACATGGCAGTGTGCGCGGGCAGGATGTGTTTATTATTCAAAGTCACAGCCGCCCCATTCACCAGAACATCATGGAGATGCTCATTGCCATTGATTGTGTGAAGCGGGATTCGGCCGGCAGGGTAACGGTTGTTATTCCCTACATGGCCTATGCCCAGAGCGACAAAAAAGACCAGCCGCGTGTGCCCATCTCCGCCCGTTTACTGGCCGATATGATCGAAATTGCCGGGGCAGACCGCTGGGTGACGATTGATCTGCACGCCGAACAAATCCAGGGTTTTTACAAGATTCCCGGTGACTCCTTAACGGCCTTTCACATTCTCACTGACTATTTCCACGCCAAGCAGTTGGATGCAGTAGTGGTAACGCCTGATCTGGGCTTTGCCAAACGCGGGCGTAATTTTGCCGCTACACTGGACTTGCCATTAGCGTTTGTAGAAAAGCGGCGCGCTGGCAATGAAACGGGGCGCGAGGCGCTCAGTCTGATCGGCAGCGTACAGCATAAGGATGTGATTATTGTAGATGACCTGGTAGACACGGCTGGTTCTATGCAAGAGGCGGTGCAACTGGTAAAATCTTTTGGCGCCAGGGATGTCTACATCACCTTCACCCACCCCGTTTTGTCAGACCCGGCCATTGAACGATTTCGCCAAATGCCGGTAAAAGAAATTGTCACCACCGACACCCTACCCATTCCGCCGGAGAAAAAGCTGCCGAACATGACCGTCCTCACCGTTGCCCCTTTATTGGGCGAAGTCATCATCCGCTCGCACGAAGGGCGCAGCGTGGGCGAACTATTCAACGAATAAGTTGAGTCAAGCCAGGTGCAACGCTCTTTCAAAGTGCGTCGCCCCTGGCCTGGTATAATATAAAACTTACGAAACCGGGCTACCCTTTGCCCAATTTCTGGTTAAACTCAGGCAAATCTGTGGCAAAGTTGAGACTGGCGATCAGAGATTAGAGCTTTGCTCAATCTCTGATCGCCAATCTCGTACAGGCTACTTCATTCGCTATTCTTTCTTGGGAAAATAACAATGTTCAAAAAACTGGTCTCAAAAGTTGTGGGCGATCCCAACAAAAAAATTATCGCAAGTTTACAGCCGTTGGTCACGGCCGTGAATAACCTGGAACCGCAAATGCAGACTCTCAGCGACGAACAACTGCGCGAAAAAACGGAAGAACTACGGCGGCGGCACCTGGAAGAGGGCGAATCATTAGACGAACTTATGCCTGAAGCCTTTGCGCTGGTGCGTGAAGCCTCCGTGCGCACCACCGGTCTGCGCCACTACGACGTGCAGATCATGGGCGGCGCGCTGTTGCATCGCGGCGAAGTGGTGGAAATGCGCACCGGCGAAGGCAAAACCCTGGTCGGCACGTTACCGCTCTTCCTGAATGCGCTCACCGGGCGCGGCGTGCATCTGGTGACGGTAAACGATTACCTGGCGCGGCGTGACGGTGGCTGGATGGGCAAAATCTTCCACACCCTGGGCCTCACCATCGGCTGTATTGGCCCGCAGCAATTTTCAGCACTGTATGACCCCAACTATGTGAACCCGGGCGCCGAATTGGAAGATGAACGATTGGTCCACTGGCGGCCTTGCACCCGCAAGCAGGCATATCTGGCCGACATCACCTACGGCATCAGCAGCGAATTCGGCTTTGATTACCTGCGCGACAACATGGTCACCGTGCGTGAAAAGCTGGTGCAGCGCGAGTTGGTGTACGCCATCATTGACGAAGTGGACAACGTACTCATTGACGAAGCGCGCACGCCGCTCATCATCTCCGGCCCCGCCGACCGCTCCGGGCAAGATTACGCCCGTTTTGCCGATTACGTGCGTGGCCTGAAGCGGAACACGGCCGAAGAGGACGCCGAACCCAACGGCCACTATGACCTGGACGAAAAGAGCCGCACTGTCAGCCTGACAGAGATGGGCATTGCCGAAATCGAAAAGCGCATCCCCGAACTGGACACGGAAGCCGGCGACAGTCTGTATGATCCCCGCTTTTTTCACCTGACCTATTACCTGGACAATGCCCTCAAGGCGCAGTATTTGTTCAAGCGGGACGTGCAGTACGTGGTCAATGATGGGCAGGTGATTATTGTGGATGATTTCACCGGTCGTTTGATGCCGGGCCGCCGTTATTCTGAAGGGCTGCACGAAGCGATTGAAGCCAAAGAAGGCGTTCAGATCATGCGGGAAACGGTGACGGTAGCCACCATCACCCTGCAAAATTACTTCCGCCTGTATGAAAAGCTGGCCGGTATGACTGGTACGGCGCTGACCGACGCGGAAGAGTTTGACAAGATTTATGAATTAGGGGTGACGCCGCTGCCCACAAATGTGCAATACATTGTGGATACGGGAGCAATGGGGCTAATCGAGCAAAAAGAGAAGATAGAGAGTGGTGAGCGCGTGGCTTACGCTGATCCACAAACCCAAAAACCCGTCTTTTTCAAACGTCTCGATTTCCCCGATCAGATTTACGGCAATGAGGCGGCCAAAGACAAGGCCATCATCAATGAAGTTAAACGGTACCGGGAAGCAGGCCGGCCGATCCTGGTTGGCACGACCTCGGTAGAACATTCGGAAACTATCCACAAAATGCTGGAGCGGGAACGCATTCCGCATACGGTTTTGAATGCCAAGATGCACCAGTCGGAGGCGTTGGTGGTGGCCCAGGCTGGCCGCAAAGGGGCCGTGACCATCTCCACCAATATGGCCGGGCGTGGTACCGACATTTTGTTGGGCGGCAACCCCGAAGGGCTTGCCGCAGAGATGATGGAGAATGAGTTGTTTTCACGGCCGTTACTCAACCAACTCACCTTCAAATTGCTGGACGACGGTGAAGAAGTGGCCCGCGAGATGGCGCGCAAACACAGCAAACTGTCCGAAAATCTGGTGGACTGGCTGCTGGAAGTTAAACACGAGATGGACGAGGCGTTGGCCGAAATCGAGCGCGTCCAGGTGATGGGGTTCCTCTCGCAACAATTACGCAAGACGTATGACATTGATTACGACAATTTGATGAAAGTGCTGCGATTGGTGAACAGCGGCTTTCTGGGCGAAGCCCGCGAATATCTGGAAGAGATTGGCGTGGATGTGGCCCTGGTGGAAGACGCCACCCGCCAGGCCGATATGTACGGCCGTTACCAGCGCGTTCATGCTGACAATGGCTTGTCAGCCCAGTTCCTGGCCGAGATCGTCTTCGACAAACATTACAACGCCCGCGCCGCTATTATCCGGGCGGTTATGGCCGGTAATCGCGCCGAAGCCGAAAAGATTGTGGCCAAAATTCCGGGCATGCCCGTTGACCTGGTGGAACAAATTGAAGAAATACAACACCAGACCAAAAGGGAACGAAACGAAGTATGGCAACTTGGCGGCCTGCACGTCATCGGCTCCGAACGGCACGAATCGCGGCGTATTGATAACCAGCTGCGTGGCCGCGCCGCTCGCCAGGGCGACCCCGGCTCTTCCCGTTTCTTCCTCTCATTGGAAGATGAGCTGATGCGCCGTTTTGGTGGGGAACGGCTGAAAAGCTGGATGAGCAAAGGGCTGCTGGCAAACATCCCGGAAGATATGCCGCTGGAGTTTGGCGTGCTTGACCGGATGATTGAAAACGCCCAGGAGCGCGTGGAAGGGTACAACTTCGACATGCGTAAAAACATCGTGGAATATGACGATGTGATGAACCGGCAGCGCCAGGCCATTTACAACGAACGACGAATGATTTTATTGTCAGATGGGGTGGACTATGATGACAAGATCAACGACGCCTTTGCCAAGTCCATCGCCGAACTGGTAGAGAACTACGTCACCAACTACGAGCAGTATTGCCGGGGCGAAATTGAGCGCATCATTTCCGATTTCAGCACAGACGCGACGGATCAGGTGCATCTCACGGCCGTACTTGCCCGCCTGCGTGGTTTGCTGCCCGGTATTGTGAATCTGGACCGCAACGAACTGGCGGCTCTGAGCCCGGCCAAACTGAACACCCGATTGATGGAACTGGTCTATGACAACGCTGAAAACGGGCATAATTTGTACCAGCTTTTCCAGGCGATGAACCGCTTTTTGCCGCTATTCCCACCCGTGCCCAACCTGGGGGCGTTGGCGTTGCGCAAAACGGGACAGCAGCAAGCGCGGGAAAACACCCGCCGCGCTTATCTGGAGTTGGTGGAAACGTTTTTCAACGAATTTGTGACCGAACAGGTCGAACTGGAACCGGCGGAACGAGAGCGGATATGGGGCACGGCCGTTGAAGACCTTACCACCGCTTTCAACCAGTTCAACGTGGAAGGTCTAAACGCCAATAACGCCCCTAACCGGCAGCAGCGTTTCAAACAAAACGCCGACAAAGCGTTGCACAAACTCCTGATGGAAACCATCGCCGCTATGGATGCGGAGCAGCTAGAAATTGCCCTGGTTGAATACGTACATAGCCAACAAGAGAAATGGCGCAAACACATCGGTGAACAGGAATACCGCAACTACCAACGTACCTTGCTGTTGAGCGCCATTGACCGCGAATGGCGCGATTACCTGACCGCCGCCGACGACCTGCGCCGCGAAATTGGCCTGGAAGCCCTGGGCCAGCGCGACCCTAAAGTCATCTACAAAATCCGCTCGGCGGAAATGTTTCAGGATATGCGCCACAATATCGAAAAGGATATTGCCGACCGCTTCTTCCGGGATATTGCCCAGCACCAGGCCTTTGTACAGCAGCAAGAAGCGGAGCAGCGTTACAAGGAACAGGCGCGTGACGCCGGTTTTGCCGTGGTCAGGCGCGAAGACGGCAAGGGGGTGGAACTGCGCCGCGATGTGCCCAAAGTGGGCCGCAATGATCCCTGTCCGTGTGGCAGTGGCAAGAAATACAAAAATTGCCACATGCGCCATGAACAGCAGCGTCAGGCTACCCCCGCCGGGCAAAAACAACCGGCAAAATCTGGCGCTGGCAGTAAAGCGCGCCGATAATGTGTTACAATCGGGTCATGTTAACTTTGCGACCCGGTTCTTTTTGACATAAGATCAAAAGCAGCACAGTTTGTCATGTGCTGCTTTTTCTTTTTGGCCTCACTATCTTTTTACGGCACTTTCACCAGGCCAGATTGACGGCACATACAAAACATGGAATGATTCGCCTGAAACAAGATGTGGATAGACCCTAAAGGTTTGGCATCCTATGAGGCAAATTACTCAAGGACAAACCCTTAGGGATCAAGTTACTAAGTAGCCGTTCGTTATTAAGATATTAAGATATTAAGATATTAAGATATTGAGATATTAGGATATTGCACTCGACTAATACCCCAATATCTCAATATCCAAATCCATGAAGTTGTTTTGAACGATTACTAAAAATTCCTATTTGAATCATGCTCACTCCTCTTCATAATACGGACTTGATTATGCCGGACTTTACGACTCACTTTATTGCTCTCAAGGAGTTGCGCTACGATTTGCAGCGCGTCCATACGGTCGCGGCGCTGTTGGATGTGGCCGCCTCTTTTGCCCGGAAATATCTGGATGTAACACAGGTGGATGTGGTGGAAACAGCCGTTTCCCCATTCCCTCCTGAAGAGGCAACCTTCCCCATCGGCCAATCTGGCTACCGGTTGTTTGTGTCCGGTCATGTGCTGGACGAAAATACCAGAGAACTGGCAGCCATCGCCGCCCTGATGATGGCCAGCGCCCCTTGTTTCCGCTCCAATGCCCAGATTGAAACGATTTACCGTATCACGGAAGGGGCACGGCCGTTACAACCTCTGGCTCAGGCGCTAACCGAAATCCACCAGCAGTTGATTCACATTTACCAGCCAGACGCCAGTTTTATTGCCCTGGTAAAGCCACAAACGGATACGATTGAATTTGCTACGGCCGTAGAAAACGGGCAGAAACTGAGCCTGCATCCCCTCTCCTTGCTCGACCAATCGCACCTGACGGCCTGGGTGATTGAGAACAACATGCCCTTTCTCACGGCCGACTGGCAGAGCGCCACCCCGCCAGCGCCTACCCTACCAGGGCATTTCCAGCCGCGATCCATGTTATGCCTGCCGCTGCGCCAAGAAGATGAGGTGCTGGGCGCGCTTTGCCTGCAAAGCGCCACCGCCGGCCGTTATACGGCTGATGATGTGCAGGTACTCACGGCCGTCGCCGCCGACATCGCCACCATCGTGCAAAACATCCGCCACTATACCCTCACCCAGGAATTGGTAGATAAAGGCACACAGGATTACCAGACGGCCGTTGCCCTGCGCCAGGCCATCGCCATCATCAGCACCTCGCTGGAAAAAGATGTCGTCGTGGAACGGCTGCTGCTAGCGCTGGGCAACGTTGTCACCTATAACAACGCCTTCGTCTTTCTCTGGCAAGACAAAACCCTCAAATATGCTGCCAGCCGCGACTTTTATGATCGTCCCATCCGCCTCACGCCAGCCCAAATTGAAGCCATCTGGCGAGATGCCCTGCTTATCAAAGAAATCCATACCCACAAAGAAATCATCCGCATAGATGATGTGCGTGAAGACGACCGCTGGCAGCCCTACCCCGAAGGTAACAAAATCCGTTCCTGGATGGCCACCCCCTTACTCTCCGGCGGCCAACTGCAAGGCATCCTTGTTTTTGATAGCCACGAGGTGAATGCTTTTAACGGCCGTGCCGAATGGCTGGCCTCTACTTTAGCCGCTCATGCCGCCGTGGCCATCCAAAACGCCAGCCTCTACCAGCAGACCCAGCAACAGCTTGCCGAATTAGGCACCCTATACCAGGCCAGCGCCACCATGACCGCTAACCTGGACCAGGATTTTGTCCTGCAAACCGTTGTTTCTGAAATGGTACGCGCCTTACAGGTGGACAGCTGCACCATTTTTGTTTGGGACAAAGACCAGCACAGTTTGCACCCTGCTGCTCACCGAAACCAATTCCACTTCGATGATCAAACCGATAACCCGCCCCATCTGGGGTTGAGCCAGATTAACAACCTGGAATCCTATGGCATTGTGCAGCGGGTTTTAGATACGCAGGAATTAAGCAGCCTGCGCATAGATGAAGCCTGGACAGAAGAAGACCTCACCTTGCTGCGCGAAGCTAAACTGCGGTCACTACTGCTGGTGCCGCTGGTCAGGCGCAGCAACATATTTGGCCTGTTGGCTCTGGGCGAGATGACCAAACCCCGCAGCTACAGCCCCGCAGAACTGCGTCTAGCCCAAAATCTGGCCGGACAGGCCGCCGTAGCCATTGAACACGCTCACCTGTTTGGCCAGGCCAACCGGCGTATTGCCGAGCTATCCACATTTCACCGCATCGTGTTGCAGCTAAATTCGCCCCTGCGCCTGAACGCGGTGCTGGATGCCATTAGCGAGGCGGCCCTTAAGCTGATTGACGCCAACAACCTGCACATTTACCTCTATGATGCCGACACCCGGGAGTTTTCGCTCTCGTCGGCGCTGTGGCGCGATGGCAGCCGCAAACCGGCTGTAGCCAAGCCACGCGCCTCCGGTGAAGGGCTAACCGCTACCGTCGTCCGCGAGGGACATCCTATTGTCATCAACGATGCCGCCAGCCACCCATTTTTCCAAACGCCGCAGGCCAAATCCTGGGGCATCAGCGCCATTGCCGGCTTCCCCCTCAAATTTGGCGATGAGGTCATCGGCGCTTTTACCACCACCTACAAAGAGCCGCATGTCTTTAGCGAGGAGGAGATGCTGCTGCTCAATTTGTTGGCGGAACATGCGGCTGTAGCCGTGCGTAATGCCGGCCTTTATGCCGATTCGCAGCGCCGCCTGCGCGATATGTCCGCACTGGTGGAGATGGCCAAACATGTCACCGGTAATTTACATCTGGAATCGGTCTTACAGACCACTGTGCAAAGCCTGCGCCGCCTGCTCAATGCCCGCGCCAGCACCATTACCATGCTGACAGAAGATAAGACTGAGTTGACAGTAAAAGCGGCCGATGGGGTGGAACCGGAGTTTATGCACGCCCACATGACACTGGAAGGCAGCGTTTCCGGTAAGGTGATCAAAGAAGGTAAGCTGGTATATACCCGTGATGCGCACAAAGACCCGGAATTCCTCTTTTTTGACCTGGTGGTGCGCAGTTTACTGGCAGTACCGCTGGTAATTCGGGATGAACCGGTAGGCACGCTGACGGTAGACAGCGACCAACCCAACGCTTTTTCGGAATCGGACAAACAGTTGATGACCATTGCCGCCGCCCAGGTGAGCGTGGCCATTGCCAATGCCCGCTTATTTGAAGAATTAGAAAAGCGGGCGCAAGAGTTGGCAGTGGCCTATGAGGAATTGAAGGAAAGCGACCGGCTAAAGGATGAATTGGTACAGAATGTGTCCCATGAACTGCGCACGCCGTTGACGTTTGTGAAGGGGTATGTGGATTTGCTGATGGATGGCGACCGGGGGTTGTTGACGCCGGAACAGCAAGAGTATTTGCAGATTGTATCTGACAAGACGGATGACATTACGCGCATTATTGAGGATATTATCACACTGCAACGGATTGATTCGGGCAACTTGCAGTTAGAGGCTGTGGCGATGGCGGATTTGCTGCAAACGGCCGTGGCTGGACACAGTATGGTTGCCGAAAAGAAAGGTCTCACCGTGCGCATGGCCCCTACCCAGGTTAAAGGGATCGTTAACATTGATAAAGGGCGTGTTAACCAGGTGATTGACAATTTGATCGGCAATGCGATTAAATTTAGCCCGGATGGGGGCGTTATTACCGTCAACTTGATAGAACAAGATGACGTGGTATGCGTTTCGGTGACGGACCAGGGTATTGGCATGGCCACAGACAAACACCAGCGCATCTTTGAACGGTTTTATCAGATTGATGGGTCATCGCGGCGGCGTTTTGGCGGCACCGGCATTGGTCTGGCCATTGTCAAGCGGATTATTGATGCTCATCATGGCAAGATTTGGGTGGAAAGTGAACTCAACAAAGGTAGTTCTTTTCTGTTTACATTACCAAAAGCGCAAGCAGATGTAGCCGAGGGGTAACAGGTAACAAACCCGTTATCCCTCCTTTTAGCCTATCTGCCGTATCTGGGATAGGAAACCAGTGTCAAATAAAAATTTTCAAATTGGATTAACCACGATTCAAGATTTGCCCAAGATTGACCTGCACCGTCATCTGGAAGGTTCTCTGCGTTTGCAAACGCTGTATGAAATTGCGCTGGAGTATAACCTGGGATTGCCGGTAAAGAACCTGGATCAGCTACGGCCGTATGTGCAAGTCACCGACGATCCCGCTCACCACGAAGCGTTCCTGCGCAAATTTGAGGTGTTGCGACATTTCTATCGCTCACCAGAGACAATTTACCGGCTGGCCTACGAAGCCGTCGCCGATGCCGCCGCCGACAATATCAAATATCTGGAACTGCGTTTTAGCCCTCAGGCGCTTTCCCGTGTACGTGGCTTTAGTTTGGGGGATGTGACGGATTGGGTGACAACGGCCGTGCAACAAGCCAGCCACGATTACGATATTGACGTTGGCCTCATCATCACCCTGGTACGGCATGACCCCATCTCCCAGGCGCGCGAAGTGGCCGACGTTGCCTTCGACCGGTTTGGCAAAGGCATTGTGGGCCTGGATTTAGCCGGGAATGAAGTCAAATTCCCTTCCACCCCTTTCACCCCTCTGTTCAAAGAAGCCAAAGAAGTAGGCATGGGCATCACCATCCATGCCGGTGAATGGGCCAGCGCCTATGGTGTACGTGAAGCCATCGAAGAACTTTATGCTGACCGCATCGGGCATGGCATCCGCGCCATTGAAAATTCGCGTATTCTGCGCCTGGTACGCGAACGCCAGGTTGCCCTGGAAGTATGCCTGACCAGCAATTTGCAAACAGGCGTCGTACACAGTCTGGCCCACCACCCACTGAGTGATATGCTGGATTTGGGCATCAAAGCCACGCTGAACACCGACGACCCCGCCGTCAGTAACGTCACCCTGACAGATGAATACGAAATTGCCTTGCAAACTTTGCAGGTAAGCTACCCCCTCTTGCGCCAGATGGTGCTAAATGCAGCTCAGGCAGCCTTTTTGCCCGAAGAAGAACGAGGCACACTCATTGCCCGGTTTGAACAATGGCTGCCGCCCGCCTTTAGCGACAACGGCCACACGCCGTTTCCGTAAGCCGTAAACCGAAGTCCGATTACTGATTACGGATTACCAATTACGTTCCCCTATCCCTACCCCGCTTCCCATTCCTTAATGGCTTTTTTGATCAAAATTTGAATCCGTTGATCGTCAATTTCGCTGGGGCGCTGGTACCGTTTGCCGTCCACGTCAATTTGCAGCCCGCCGGCGGGATGTTGCACCAGATGAATGGAACGGCCCGATAACGCCGGGTCGGCTTCCACATATTGCTGTAAGATGCGGTCTATTTGTTCCACCGGGTTCAGCGCAGAGGAAGGGGCGGCACTCACATGGCTTATGCCGGACAGGCTGCTGATCCTCTTTTTTTCAGCTTTCAGGGCATCACGGGATGCTTCCAGGCTGGCTAAAAACCTGGCTTGTTGCTCAGATAAGGATTCGTCGCTTTGGGTCTTGCTGTCGCTCGTGATGATGGGCGGCGCCAGCCCTTCATCTACCAATGTTTGATAACCGCCGCTGAAAGCCATCAGTTCCCCAACGGCCGTCAGCAAAAACCGCTTCACCTTTTCCTCACTCACCTGGGCGATATTCTCATACCGATTGCCCCGGAACTCCACCACCAGTTTACCCATCGGTGGTACTCGTAATACGCGCATGACTTCGACTTCTTTCTTCATAGCATCTCCTCGTAAAAAGTAATCCACAGTGTGCGCGGATTAAACCTGACAATGCGGGCAAAAATGTGTACTGCGCCCACCCAACACCATGCGCCGTATCGGCGTACCACACTGCACACACGGCTGCCCGGTACGCCGAAAAACAGTTACTGCATTTTGCATATCCCCTTTGCTGCCATCTGGCTTTACATAAAGATCAATACTGGCGCCTTCGCGGTCAATGCCTAAACGCAATGATTTTTGTATGGCCGCGTGCAGCGCCGCCACATCATCTGGCGTCAGCGAATCGGCCGTGCGCTGCGGGTGCAGGCGGGCATAAAACAACGACTCATCGGCATAGATATTGCCAATGCCGGCTATCATCGTCTGGTCGAGCAAAAGGGGTTTGAGTATGCGGCTACGGCCGTGCAGCCTTTCTGCTAACCGTTCCACCGTAAAATCCTCAGCCAACGGCTCTGGCCCCAGGCCGCCTAACACCTGTTCCGGCTCCCGCACCAGATAGACCCGGCCAAATTTGCGCTGGTCCCAAAAGCGTAGCTCCTGCCCGTTATCCAACCCAAAGATTGTATGCACGTGTTTATCAGCCGGTTCATCCCGCTCCACCACCAGCAATCGCCCGGACATTTTCAGATGGATGATCAATGTCTCATCGCCATCCAGGGAAAAAACCAGATATTTGGCGCGGCGGTTGATGGCGGAGATGGTACGGCCGTACAGCCGCATCTGCATCTCCGGCAGCGTGGGTGTAGCCACATGCTTCGGCCAATTATTTTGCACATAAGTCATGATGCGGTTCACCAGGTACGGCCGTAACGCCCGCACCGTTGTCTCAACTTCTGGTAACTCCGGCATATCTCACCCATCAAATCCAATCATTGCCCTGATTATATCGCAATCATTTCCACCCCTCTATACTTTTGACAGCTCCCACGCTTCTGATCTAAAATCTGTTTCATCAAAAAACTGCTTGCTCCACCCAATACCATTGCAGTTACTTCAAACGGTAAGAGATGTATCCTGAAGATCGCGTTTTGGTCACATATATGCCGAAACCATCCGATTTCGCCATTCTGCAAGAGCAGGGGTGGTACCGCATTCCCCAAGACCATGCGCCCAAAGGTTTATTTGCCGAGTATTATGCCTTTTATTTTGGGCGGCGCTTCGGGGACCATAAATGGTCCATTCGCTACTACGCGCCTCGTTTGGGGCACGAACTCGTCACACGGCGCAGCCTATTTCCAGAGGAAAGGGATCACCCTCAGGCAGACGCCTGGTATTACAAAGTGCAGCTTGGTCCCCTGCAACTGCTAGAGCGCCCCATCATCAGCTTACAATGGCGGCGTATCACCTTCATTCACACCACTTGGGATCGTTTTATGGACGCGACAGAAATAAATGACTTATTTATAGAGGGCGGGAATTACGTAGACCGGCTGTATGCTACGCTTCGGGATGGCGAGACACCTGCCGATCAGGAAGATAAAACAGACGTGTTGTAAGTGCACGCCGCCGGCTCACGGCCGTAGCCACTCTACGCCTAACATGACCATTATCCTACTGCTACCTGCCGGAAGCCTCCGCAAAAAGGCAAAATAGTAATCCTTTTCTTAACCAAACTTCTGTAAAAATGCACCGACACCTCAACCCTTGAGGTACATTACAAAATGGCAATTCACAACGATTAGATGTATGCAGAATCTTTGTTAATGCCCGCCGCCAGGGATTTATACATGTACTTGCATAGTATCGTTAGTGACATTGACGACTACCTGCCAAAGGCGCCTTATGTTCGGGATGGGGGCAGCCTCTTGATGATGGTCGGGTTGCCCGGTACAGGCAAATCATCAGTCGTCGAGAAATTACAAAAAAGAGTCTCCTGTGTTGTTGTCAGCACCGACAACATTCGTCTCCTCATGCGCAACAAACCCACCTATACCGCAGCGGAAATGATGTTGGTCTATGAAGTTTGTTACTCTATCATTGAAGCCCGCCTCAAACAAGGCCAGCGGGTGGTCTTTGACGCCTCCAATTATCTGGCGGCGCGCCGTGAACATCTCAAAAAATTGGCGCAGCGGGCCGGCGCCCCCGTGGCCGTTTGTTACGTTCAGGCCGGGCAAGAGGTGATCCGGGAACGGTTGCAGCAGCGCAACAGCGGTAATCGCCGTGAAACTGACTTGTCAGATGCCGACTGGTCTGTGTATAAATGGATGGTTGAAGCCCAAGAACCCGTTGTGGGCGAACACCTGATTATAGATACCAGCAGCACGCCGGCTGCCGAACTGGCCGCTGAACTGTATCATTACTGGGTAAATTGTGAAAAAGCTGCTGCAAGCGACCCTGATATACAATCCTCTAGCTGGGCCCGCCAACTTAGCCGCGCCGATAGCCTCAGTGGCTGATCTGTGGCAGGCGCATGGTTGGCAGGTCACTACCCAGGCCACCAACGCCCCCGGTCATGCCACCATCTTAGCCCAACAAGCCGCGCAAGACGGCCGCCAACTTGTGTTAGCGGCCGGCGGCGATGGCACGTTGGGGGAGGTAGCCAACGGCCTGGCCAGTACCAAAACCATCCTGGCCCCCCTGCCCATTGGCACCGCCAACTCTTTCGCCCGCGAACTGCACATGCCTCTACCTAACCGGATAGAAAAACACAAACTGCTGGCAGCCGCCCAGACATTGTTAGCTGGCCGGGTGCAGTATATGGATATGGGCTGGATGGAAGATGAGCAGGGTCACGGCCGTAACTGGCTGCTGTGGGCCGGTACCGGTGTAGATGGCTACCTGGTAAACCGCGTCGAACCGCGCCCCCGCTGGTCTAAACGGTTGGGGCGCCTGGGTTACTACATGCAAAGTCTGGCCGCCGCCCCTTATGTGCCCACCATGAACGGTGTGGTGGAGGTGGACGGTGTCTGTTATGAAGACCACTTTGTGCTGGCGCTCATTAGCAACTGCCGTTTATACGCTGGCGGGCAAATTATCCTCAGCCCAGACGCCCGGCTGGATGATGGACAGGTAGAAGTATGGTTGTTCCGTGGCGAAGGGTTAGCTGATACCATCCAATTTCTATACGAAGCCAAATTCGAGCGGCATCATCACCATCCCAACATCACACGGATCAACGGCCGTACCATCACCATCCACGCCACCCCCCCCGCCGCCTGCCAAACCGATGGCGACAAAGCAGGCTATACCCCACTCCACTTCTCCGTCAGAACCCGCGCCCTCCGCCTGCTGGCCCCAAACACCGCCCCACCTGACCTCTTTTCACTACCCGGCGAGGCGCTGCCCGGTGATCGGTAATCCGTTATCGATAATCGGATTACAGATTACGGCACACGGGTTACGGCTCACGCTTCACGCCTCATCGTCAGCACTACAAAACGGGCAACCGTCTCCATCGTTGGCGTCTGCACAATCGCCTCTTGCTGCGGCAGCGTCAGGTGGCGGACGCCGGGCATCATCTGGATGAGCCAGGACAGGGCCAGGGCATCCAGTTGCAGCGGAAAAATCACCATTTGGGCCGGTTGCGCCGCAAACAAACTGGCAAACTGCGCGGTAATATGCGCCTCTTTTTGCGCCTGAATACCCATCAAAGCAAACCGGTCACGCAATGATTGTAAATGATCGGGAGCGGGAATGACGATGAGCAGCAGGCCGCCGGGTATTACCAGCCGGGCAAATTCGGCCGGGTGGCGTGGCGCAAACAAATTCAACAGCACGTGAACGGAGTGGTCGGCAAAGGGAAGCTGTTCATTGATGTCAGCCACCAGGTAACGGCCGTGCCCGCCACCACCCTTCGCCGCCAACCGCACGGCCGTCTTGGCAATATCCACGCCAAACAACGCCGCCGGTTGCCCGGCCAACCGCGCCGCCAGCCGCCGCAGGTAATACCCCTCGCCACAACCCACATCCACAATTACCGGGGCCGAGTGGTCAGCTACGGCCGTAGCCACCACCCCATTAACCACATCAGACAACGGCTCATAAAACCCCCGCGCCAAAAATTCCCACCGCGCCCGCAGCATCTCTGGGGCATCGCCCACCGTGTCCGGCAGTTTTTTGTGACGGCGCAGCAGGTTAACATACCCCTCGCGGGCCACGTCGAACGAATGGCCGGCCGGGCAGTGCCACACCTGCCCGTAATCACCCAACGGCTGTGCACAAACCGGGCAAATTAACGGCCGTATCCATTTACCACTCATATTATGACCCGATCTTCGGCGTGACACGTGACACGTGACGAGTGACGAGTGATGCGTGACCAACCAATCACTCGTCACTCGTCACTCGTCACGCCTCACGTTCTTAATGATGCCGGCTCACCGATTCCCGAATGACCAACTCCGTTTGAAAGAGCGGCAGATCAGGAGAACCGCCTTTGATCAATTGCAGCACGGCCATGGCCGCCATTCGCCCCATCTCCTCCGCCGGTTGGCGTATGGTCGTCAGCGGCGGCGTCATAAAAGCGGAATCCGGCTGGTCATCAAAACCGACCAGCGACACATCATCCGGCACGCGGATGCCCCGTCGGTATAAGGCCAGCCGCGCCCCAAACGCCATCTGATCATTGGCGCAAAAAATGGCGGAAAACGGCCGTCCGCGCAGCAGCAGCATCTCCGTGGCCATCATGCCAGACTGGCGGCGGAAATTACCCTCGATCACCAGGTCAGGGTGCGGCTCAATACCCACATCCAGCAGCGCCTGCCGGTAGCCCTGTAACCGCTGCGCCGCATCTTCATGCGCCAGAATCCCGGTGATATGCGCAATATCCTGATGCCCCAAATCAATGAGATAACGGGTGATAGCATACGCCCCCTGCTCATTATCTACATTCAGGCAGTGGTTATGTAGGCCAGGGACTTCGCGGCCGACAATAATCAACGGCGTCCGCCGCGCTGTTTCCACTAATACCTCCTCCGGGCAGTAGCCGCCAATGAGGATCAGACCATCCACCCGCCGATCCAGGAAGGTTTCTATCGCTTTTTGTTCCGTTTCCGGCTGCCAACGGCCGTCGGCAAACAGCGGTGAATAGGGCGTCTCTTCCAACCCTAACAAAACACCACGCATGATCACGTCATACACCGGCGAGCCAAAATTTTGCGTCAGCACGCCAATACTGAGCGACTGCCCGCTGGCCAGGCTTTGGGCAAATACATTGGGCTTGTAGTTCAACGCGGCCATGGCTGCCAGCACCGCCTCCCGTTTATCCGCCGCCACCGGGGTAGTCTCATTCAGCACCCGCGAGACGGTGCTTTTAGACACCTGCGCATGAGCGGCAATATCAGCAATAGTAATTTTCTCATTCAGGGACATGCCATACCTCGGTGGAGATTATATCCTGTCAACGGCCGTTTCGTTGACACGAAAATAGAAATATGCTACATTTTCTGAAATCGGTTTCAGAAATAGCACCTTTTATCGATATAATAGCGAAATCGGTTTCAAAGAATGTAACAAAGTTCACCCCTTTCGTCAATTGATGTTACAAACAGAAGGAGAAACCCCATGAGAATCCACAGAGCATTCACCGTTTTATGGCTGACGGCCGTTGCCTTGCTGTCAGCCATTTTGTTATTTACCGGCCTGACGCTGGCGGCGCCGGTAGAAAGGGCTACTGATAAAGGCGGTGCAGCCGTGGCCCAATCCCCCCACGCCCCCACCGCCATTATCGCCGACTTTGACGGCGGCGCGCCACCGGATTGGTTCCAATACAATGGCCCTGGCTCCAGCGTTACCCCCGCCTTCATCACCATCAATGGGAATGGCCTCCTATCTGCGACATTTAACGTTACCGATTGGGGCGGTTTTGGCGCCCTGCTGCCCGCCGCCAACTGGTCAAATTACCAGGCGATCACCTTTGAATTTTACGGCCAAAATTCCGGCCTCACCTATGTCTTTGAACTGCAAGATGGTTCTGACCCGGTCGTAGAACGGTTCCAGGCCTTTTTCACCGATGACTTCACCGGCAAACGGCAGATCACCCTACCCTTCGCCACCTTTGTACGCGGTGCCTTCCAGGACCCCGGCGCGCCGGATAACGGCTTCCAACTCACAGCCATCGCCGCCTGGGTCTTCCCCCTGCCGGTGGGTAACGCCGGTTTTATATTGGACAATCTGGCCGTCGTTGAAATCATCCCCTTTGCTGATTTTACCGGCGGCGCACCGACCGGCTGGTTCCAGTACAATGGCCCTGGCTCTACCGTCGCCCCCGGTTTTGCCACCATTAGCGATACCCACCCCTACGCCTTGCCCGGCCAGGTGGGGGATAACGGCATCCTCTCCGGCACCTACAACGTTACCGATTTTGGTGGCTTTGGCGCTCTCTTCACCCCGGCCCAAAATTGGAGCGCCCTGGACGGGGTAACGCTGTGGGTATATGGGCAAAACAACAGCGTCGTTTACACCGTAGAAATTCAGGATGGCACCCCTGGCAATCCGGTGGTGGAACGGTTCCAGGCCACCATTACGGACAATTTCAGCGGTTGGCGCTTGATCTCATTGCCGTTTGCCGACTTTTTCCGCGGCAGTTTCCAGGAGCCAGGCGCGCCTGATGATGGGCTGAATCTGGTGGAGATGCGCGCCTGGGCCTTCCCGCTGCCGATGGCCAATGCGGCCATTGTGTTGGATGATCTGGCGGTGTATGGCGATCCCAGCCTGGCCGAACTGGCGGTGGCTTTTGTGCAGGCCGGTTTTCAGGTAACGGAGGGGGACACGGCCGTGATCACCGTGACCCTGAACATGACCAGCAGCGAACCGGTGATGGTTTCTTATGAGACGGTGGACGGCACGGCCGTAGCCGATACCGACTACACCGCCGCCAGCGGCGCCCTCACCTTCCCGCCAGACACCCTGGCGCAAACCTTCACCGTCGCCACGCTAGACAATGGCAGCGCCGACGGCAGCCGCCAGCTAAGTCTGATCCTGTCCGATCCCGTCAGCGCCACGCTCGGTTATCCCCACCAGGCTACCCTGACCATTCTGGACAACGAAGAACCGAATCCGGCTAACACCAAACTAGTAGTGATTGATGATTTTGAACTGACTGAACTGGTTAGCGGCGTAGATGGTACGGCCGATATTGGTTGGCTCACCTGGAACGCCCCGGCTGCCGCCGTCGCCATTACCCTGACGCCCGTCATCAGCGCGGGTGTGCCCCCGCCTGTGCCCGGTTTGGGCATCACCAACACCGTCATGCAGCTAGACACCACCGTCGGCAGCGGTGAATGGGCCGGTTTCACCCACGCCTTTGAAGACGAAACCGTCAGCCAGTGGGTAACGCAGGATTGGAGCCGCTACGTGGGTATGGCCTTCTGGCTCTATGGCAACAATACCGGCGGCACACTCTTCATGGACATCCTGGATAACCGCAATCCCGGCTCCACCAGCGATGACGCCGAACGGTACAGCATTGACATCCCCGACAACTTCAGCGGCTGGCGCTACTTTGAAATCCCCTTCACCGCTTTTAGCCGCAAGGAGATTGGCAACGGCGCGCCGAATGACGGCTTCACCCTCACCGAAGTTCACGGTTATGGGTTTGGTGTGTACGGCTCGGCGCCCATGGGTACACAGACCAACTATGTAGACCAGGTGGCGGTCATTGTGCGCACCACCATCATTGACGATTATGAATTGACGGAACTGGTGAGCGGGCAAGACGGCACGGCCGATATTGGCTGGCTCACCTGGAACGCGCCCACCGCCAGTTCGGCCATCACCCTGACGCAAGTTGTCACCAATGGCACACCAGAACCCGTTCCCGGCCTGGGCACACCGAATACTGTCTTGCAGCTAGACACCACCGTCGGCAGCGGCCAATGGGCCGGCTTCACCCACGCCTTTGAAGATGAGACGGTGACACAATGGACGCCACAAGATTGGAGTACTTATGAGGGCGTTTGTTTCTGGCTTTATGGCAACAATACCGGCGGCACACTCTTCATGGACATTCTGGACAATCGCAATCCAGGCGCCACCAGCGACGACGCCGAACGGTACAGCATTGACATCCCCGACAACTTTAATGGCTGGCGCTTTTTCGCCATCCCTTTCAGCGATTTTAACCGCAAGGACATCGGCAACGGCGCACCCAACGATGGTTTCACGCTGACAGAGGTGCATGGGTATGCCTTTGGCGTTTACGGCTCAGTGCCCATGGGGGCGCAGACGAACTATGTAGACCAGGTAGCCATTTACGGCAATACCGGCGGTGACACCATGCCCCGTGTGTCGTTTGCAGCGGCCAATTTTGCGGTGGCAGAGGGGGACACGGCCGTGATCACCGTCACACTCAACATGACCCACACCGAACCCATCACGGTGAATTACCGTACCGCCGAAAGCCATGCCTCTCCGGTGTATGATTATGTGCCCACCAACGGCGTGCTGGTTTTTGCCCCCGGCGAAACCAGCCACACCTTTACCGTGCAAACCCTGCACAACGGCAAAGCCAAAGGCGAGCAACTGGTGATGTTGGTACTGGATACCCCGGTTAACGCCGCACGCAGCTACCCGTATCGTGCCCTGCTGAACATCGCGGAAGCGGACACGGCCGATCCCCACCTGCTGGATGACTTTGAAGGTTTCCACCGCTTCTATGACAACGCCGGCGTGGAACTGACCTTCACCGAAATCCTGGCGGGATCTGGCATGGCGCTGCCCAACCAGGGGCCATATGAAACAGTGCTAACCATCAACACTGCCGCCAATCATGGCGGGACAACCTATCTCAGCCAGAGTTATGCCGAGGCGCAAGATTGGTCAGCGTATGAAGGGCTGAGTGTGTGGGTCTACGGCCGTAACAGCGGCGAAACGATCACCCTGGAACTGCAAGATAACCGGGCCACCAGCACCGCCACCACCCCGGCGGACGAGTGGGTGCTAGTCTGGAGCGATGAGTTTGCGGGCACAGCCGGTACAGGCCCCGACCGGAACGTCTGGCGGCCCGAACTGGGCGACGGCAGCCTCAACGGCATCCCCGGCTGGGGCAATGGTGAACTGCAATTTTATACCAACAGCCCGGATAACGCGGCGATGGATGGCGCCGGCAACCTGGTTATTACCGCCAATGAAGTGAATACCGCCACCAGCGATCTGGAATGTTACTACGGCCCTTGCGAATACACATCGGCCCGGCTGATCACCTCGCAGCGGTTTGAAGTGCAGTACGGCCGTGTGGAAGCCCGCCTGCAAGTACCCTATGGGCAGGGCCTCTGGCCCGCCTTCTGGATGTTGGGCAACGATATTGGCACAGTGGGCTGGCCACAATCAGGGGAACTGGACATCATAGAAAACATCGGCCGTGAACCGGCTACCGTACATGGCACCATTCACGGCCCCGGCTACTCCGGCTGCTGCGGTGTTGGCGGCAGCTACACCTTGCCCAGTGGTGACTTGTCGGACGATTTCCACATCTTCGCCGTTGAGTGGGAACCGGAAACCATTCGCTGGTACATTGACGATACCAACTTCTTCACCGCCACCATCAACGACATCCCACCGGGTACGAAATGGGTATTCGATCATCCCTTCTTCCTGCTGATGAATGTAGCCGTCGGCGGCGCCTGGCCCGGCTACCCAGACGACACCACCATTTTTCCACAGACGATGACGGTGGATTATGTGCGCGTCTACCAGGCCGCAGACACGGCCGAACGATTTGAAGCCTCCTTTGTAGACAACTTCAACGGCTGGCGGCAAATCTTCCTGCCCTTCAGCGACTTTCAACGCAGCGCCAGCCAGCCGGCGGGCGCGCCAAATGATGGCCTGGCTTTGACGGAGGTATGGGGTTACGGCTTCAACTTGCCCGCCACATTCAGCCAGCCCCTACACCTGGCTCAGGTACGGCTGGAAACAACAATTGTTCCACCTGATGATGCACGGATTATCTATTTGCCTGTGGTGTTCAAGCCTTAGGGGATAGGGAGATGAGAGATGAGAGATGAGAGATTGAAGACCAACCGATCTCTAATCTCTCATCTCAATGGATTTGCCGGATTTTATTTGATTCGAAAATCCTGCAAATCCTGTTAAGAGCAAGGGGATCTTTGGGAGCCTATAAATCTCCCCAATCGAGGCCGTTTGCCTGCGCCAGAAACATTATTAGTTTTTCGGCTATACTGATGAACCGATGTTTGACCATAAAATACTCATAAAAATTGGGGGGTTATAGTACCAAAGTACCATGCCCTGATGGGGACAGTTTGGTGGCAACAGGCCAAATAATGCTATTATGTAAACAAAAGTATTGCCCGTTCTTTAAGTAATCCATATAATGGCAACGATTTTTATGGGAAGAGGATTTTGGTAGTTTGATTCCGAATATTGCAGGTACCATTACGCCTTGGGTTTTAGGCACGTTATTCGTGCTTATGGCTCTGGCATTGGCCATTGTTGTTAAATCATGGCGCGAGGTGAAAACTTCACCTTATTATTTTATGCGCCGCCAGGCGGAAAAGAGATTGCAAACTTACTCTTTTGCCAGCCTGTGTCTGGTATTGGCTACGGCCGTAACCGCCGCCGCCACCTTACAAAAACCCCCAGACCAGACCATTCGTATTGCCATTCTCACCAACGCCAAACCGGCCAGCAGTGAAATCAAAGCCCTTTTGGATACCGCGTCTGTGGTGACGGCCGTCACCAGGGATGATCTCACACAGCAATCAATTTCCACCATTATTCAATCATTTGGGGAAGCCGACGCCGCTTTATTACAATCAGTTCTCACTTTGCCCCAAGAATATGACCAGGTTCAGCCGACAGTTGACCTGAACGATGACACCTTCTTAACGCCCCTGGTATTTTCCACCCAAATTGATGACGATTACAAAGCCATCAACCCCAATACTGTTTTCTCTGTTGGCCGGTATACCTTGTTTGCCACCTTTGATTATAAAGGTATGGCTAATGGCATGGCCTGGTCATGGGTCTGGCGGCATGAAGGTGACGTGGTGGAAGGCGGCAATGAACTGTGGAATTACGGCAAGGATGGCCCTGGTTACATCTATCTCAACCCGGAACAGGGTTTCCGCGCCGGTAAATACTCTTTGGAAGTATGGGTAAACGGCGAACTGTTTACCCGCGCCGATATTACCATGACCGGCTCGGTGTTGTCAGCCGGTAACTAAGCAGGTAATCGGTTGGCAGTAATCAGTAAACGGCGGCCCGGCGCAAGCCGGGTTTTTTGTTTATCGTTTACCGATTCGCTCACGGCCGTAGGCCACAAACTGCCGCATTTCCTTCAACCGCAGCCCCCAACAGGCCAGCAAATAAACCAGACCACCAACCAATCCCCCAACAATCGCCTGGAGCCATAACGACGTTTCGACAATCTGTTGTAACGTCCACCACATTGCCAGTGCCATCAACAACGCCGCCAACGTCATACGCCAGAGACCATCAAACAGGACACGGCCGTGAATCCCCCCCAACCGCCGCCGCAGCAGCCACAGCAGCAGGCACACTTCCAAAATGTTGGACAGGCTAAAGCCCAGCGTCAGCCCGCCCAACGGCTCCCAACCCTGCTGCGGAAAGACGGTAAACGCCAGCCACCAACTGAGCAGCCACATTACCACGATTTGCGCCCCACCGGCTAAAACCGGCGTCAAGGTGTCGCTGAGGGCGTAAAAGGCGCGGGCGACCACTTCCAACGCCGTCAGCGCCACCAGGCCAATGCCAAAAAACAGCAGCGCCCACATCACCAGATGGCTGCCCTCCGGCGTCACCGCGCCACGTTCAAAGAGCAGCACCACCAGCGGTTCGCGCAGCAACATCACCAGCACAGAAGCGGGCAGCCCTAAAAACAGCACAATGCGCAGCGAATCGGCCAAAATCTGGCGCAGTTCGGCTAAGGCATTTCGCGCCGCCAGCGCGGCCATAGTGGGAAAAGCAGCGATGCCCAACGCCTGGCCGATGATGCCCTGCGGCAGCAAAATGATGCGCGAGGCGGTGATGAGCGCCGGGTAGCTGCCCAGAGTCATCAGGTCAGTCAGGTAGACGAAAAGGAATTTGTTGATTTCACTGAAAGAGAGGCCGAGGACACGGGGGGCCATCAACTTGAGTACCTGGACGACACCGGGATCATGGAGGGTGAACACGGCCGTATACCGCCCCCCCTTCTGCCGCAACCCCGGCACCTGCACCAGCAAATGCCCCAATGCCCCCACCACCGTGCCGATAGCAAACCCAATGGCCGGGGTAGTGTCGCTGAAAAACGGCCAGGCCAGCCCACCGATGATGATGCCCACCGTGTAAATGGTCGGCGCTAAGGCAGGCAAAAGAAAATGCTGCCGGGCATTGAGCGCGCCCATGATGACGCCGCTGACGCCAAAAATGATGGGCGACAGCAGCATCATGCGCATGAGCAACACCGTCAGCGGCAAAATTTCCGGGTATTGCTGGATTTGTTCCCCGGCAAAAAAGCGGACGACCTGGGGGGCAAAGAGGGCCATGAGCAGGCACACGGCCGTCATCACTACCAGCACCAGATTGATAATAGCCGAAAAAAGCCGCCAACCGCCAGGGGCATCGTCCCGCTCAAAATAAGCGGTGAAGGTAGGGATGAAGGCGGCGCCAATGGCCCCACCG